>CAKQDJ010000011.1:0-50495 GCA_934229205.1 uncultured Streptococcus sp. | reverse complement strand
CCGTAAGATAGGGCTGAAGGAATTCCAAAAACAAAGGTCAGAATCCCTAAAATGGTACTCCATTTAGCACGCTTGCTGTTGTCCTGGTTGGTGATATTGCTCACATTGATTTCCAGCATGACGACTGAAGAAGTGACTGTCGCAAAGAGGAAGAGCAAGAGGAAGAGGATGTAGAAAATGGTTCCAAAAGGCATCTTGTCAAAGAGTTGTGGCAGGACGATAAAGAGGAGACTCGGACCACCTTCAGACTGGATGTTGAAGGCTGACATAGCAGGGAAAATGGCTAGACCTGCCATGATGGATACCGAGATGTTCATGGCTACAATGGAAATCCCTGACTGGACTAAATTGGTATTCTTGTCCAAGTAGGACGCATAGGTCAGCATGGCTGTAACCCTAGTGAGAGAGCAAAGAAAGATTGACCCAGAGCATAGAGGAGCCCAGCACTGGTTAGTTTTGAAAAGTCTGGTTTTAGGAAGTAAAGAACCCCTTCCATAGCATTTGGCAAGCTGAGAGAGCGACCGATGATAACAACAAAGATGATAAAGAGCAAGGGCATCATGACTTTCGAAGCTCTTTCAATCCCTTTTTGAACCCCACGTGATACAATAAAGATATTCAACAAGATAAAGGAAGCTTGAGCCCCTAGAGCAATGGCTGGGTTTGAAATGATTGAAGTAAATAACTGAGCATAATCACCCGTTCCACCAAGTTGGAACAATTTCCCAAACTCAATGCCTAGATAGACTAAAATCCATCCTCCGATAACACTGTAAAAAGAGAGAAGGATAAAAAGGGCAAAGGCACCAATCCAACCGATAAAATTGTACTTGTTATTGTTGCCCAGTTTTCTAAAGGTTTTGATAGCAGAAACGCCAGCACTACGGCCAAGGGCAAACTCAGCAAGCAAGAGCGGGAAACCGATTAAAATGGTAGAAATGAGAAAGACCAGTAAAAAGCCTCCACCGCCATTAGCAGCAGTCATGTAGGGAAACTTCCAAACGGTACCAAGCCCGATGGCTGAACCAGCAGATGCTAGAATAAAGCCTAGTTTTGAACCCCATTGTGATTTTTCTGACATAGTTGAAACTCCAATCTCGTTTTTTAAATAAGAAAAGGCTACTTGAGTTGTCAAATAGCCTTCTCTCAATTGCTCTCTATGAGCCTACTGTTTGATTGATAGACTTGACTATCCTATCATGTTTTCTAAGGCCTGTCAATAAAACCATTTTCAAGTTTTCACACCTTTCTTAAAAAAGTTAAAAAATTTTCTCAAAAACGCTTGACTCTGACCTAAGGGGAGGGGTTATACTGTCCTTGTAAGGAGGAAATCATGTACCATATCAAAGAAGCTGCGCAGCTTTCAGGTGTCTCTGTCAAGACCCTGCACCACTATGACAAGATAGGACTCTTGGCCCCCTTAAAGTCGGAAAACGGCTATCGAACCTACAGTCAAGAGGATTTGGAACGCCTTCAGGTCATTCTTTACTACAAATATCTAGGCTTTTCTTTAGAAAAGATAGCGGAGCTATTAAAGGAAGAAAGGACAGATTTATTGCCCCATTTGACTAGGCAGTTGGAGTATCTAACTCGAGAAAGGCAACATCTGGATACCTTGATTTCCACCTTGCAAAAAACCATTCAAGAACAAAAAGGAGAAAGAAAAATGACTATTGAGGAAAAATTCACTGGATTTAGCTATCAAGACAATCAAAAATACCACCAAGAAGCGGTAGAGGAGTATGGACAAGAAGTCATGGATCAAGCCCTCGAACGCCAAAAGGGTCGCGAAGATGAGTCTACGGCCGCCTTTAACCAAGTCTTTCAAACTTTGGCGCAAAATCTTCAAGCTGGTTTACCTGCAACAGCAACTGAAAACCAAGAGCAAGCAGCCAATCTCTTGCAAGCCATTCGTACTTATGGATCTGACTGCTCTATTGAAGTCTTCGGACATATCGGTAAAGGATACGTCTATAACCCTGAGTTCAAGGAAAACATTGATAAATTTGGACCTGGAACAGCCCAGTACACATCAGATGCCATTGCAGCTTACGTTCAGACAAATGCAGAATAAATAGGCTAGGAATTTCCCAGCCTATTTTTTACTTCAAATCATAAAGCCAGTCTTCGCCGTCTTTGTAGTAAAAGAATTCACTGAGATCTTCCTCTACAAATACACGAAGCATATCGGACATATCATCGGTTGCCAGTTTTAGACGAGATAGATTTTCAAAATCTTCCCACCATACCTTTCCTTCGTCTGAAGATTGGAGCTCACCAGTAAAGTGTTCGGTCTTGTAAAATAGAACGACGTAACGGTAATCCTCGTCGTCATACCAGTCTTTAATACCACAGAGTTGGGGTTTGGAAATGGTCAGACCAGTTTCTTCTTTCACTTCACGAATGACAGCATCGACAAAGGATTCGCCACGTTCAACATGCCCGCCAGGAAAAGTAATACCAGGCCAGTCGGGACTAACTCGATCTTGAACCAGAACCTTGTCTCCGTTTTGAATCATACACATGTTGACAAATTCGACTGTTTCTCTTCTGTTCATTTTTCACAACCTTTGATCTTTAATCATAATGCAGACTTCCTGCCACCCAGCCGGTGCAGAGGGCAGAAGTGATGTTAAAGCCACCCGTGTGGGCATTGATATCCAGTACCTCGCCTGCAAAGTGGAGACCAGGTACCAGCTTACTTTCAAGGGTTTTAGGATTGATTTCCTTAAGACTGACGCCTCCTTTGGTGACAAAGGACTTGGCAAGAGACATTTTGCCAGTAACAGGGATTTTGAGGGACTTGATGGACTGGAAAAGTTGCTCGCGTTCTTTTTCAGTTAGCTGTTTAACTTTGTCAGGATATTCTTGAACAAAAAATTCTACCAAGCGTTCTGGCAACAAGGTTTTTAAAGCATTTTTCAAGGATTTTTTCCGATTTTTTTCTAGAAATGCAGCCAAGTCTTTCTCAGAAAGTTGAGGCAAGACATCGAGAGAGAGAACTTCCCCACCCTTGACAAAACTAGACATACGCAGAGCAGCTGGACCAGATAAACCAAAGTGGGTAAAGAGCAAATCATGAGTGATGACATGCTTGCCGTAGCTTAAGGTCACATCGTCTAGTGAAATTCCCTGCAAGGCCTTATGCGGAAAATCAGTCAACAAAGGACTCTCAGCGGCTTCAAGATCGGTAGTGGTGTGCTTAAAATGGCGGGCAATCTCGTGACCAAAACCAGTCGAACCAGTCGAAGGATAAGATTTACCACCTGTTGTGACTATGAGTTTATCGCAAGTGAAGATTTGGTCTGCGGACTTGAGGACAAACTGGTCGTCTATCTTTTTAACCGAAACAATTTCTGTTTGAGTGAGAACTTGTCCGCCTAGTTCAGCGATTTTCTTTTCCAAGGCCTCGATAATAGTCCGAGATTTATCGCTAGCAGGAAAGACACGACCGTGGTCTTCAACCTTAAGTTTAACACCGTTTTCCGTGAAAAAGTTGATGATATTATGGTTATCAAACTGGGAAAAGACACTGTATAGAAAGCGTCCATTTCCAGGGATACCAGCTAGTAGGTCATCTAAACTTCCGTTATTGGTCACATTGCAGCGACCACCGCCCGTTCCAGCTAATTTTTTCCCAAGTTTGCGATTTTTCTCGATGAGAAGGGGTTTCTGACCATAAAAGCTACTGGAAATCGTAGCCATCATGCCAGCAGGTCCCCCACCAATGACAATAGTATCAAAATGTTTCATAGCTCTATTGTACCACAAAAAACAAGAGATGCTTGGCATCTCTTGTTGCTCATAATCTTAGTTGATTTCATATCCCATCAACAAACCGCCATCTTCTGCATAGAAACTGCAGAGACCAGACGTCGGAATGATTTTGATATTGGCTTGAGGGAAGGTTTCCAGCAAGCGTTCCGACAATTGCTGACAGAATTTATCATTGCTGCGATGAGCCATGACGATACGGCTACCAGCGTAGCCAGCCTTGATGAGTTCTTCATAGGCTGCTTGAAGAGATTTTTTTGGTCCACGCGCTTTTTGGAGTAGTTCTAAGGTTCCAGTTTCACTTGCTTCCCCGACCATACGGATGTTGAGAAGACCAACAACTGTACCGATAAGTTTGCTCAAACGGCCATTTTTAACCAAGTTATCGACCTTAGCAAGGACAAAGAGCAACTTTGTTTTTTCTTGGTAGGCTGTGATAGCTTCAACAATCTCCTCATAAGAAAGTCCTTGATCAATCAAGTCATTGATTTTCTCGACAATCAAGTCAACTTCACCACCTGCAGATAAACTATCAATCACATGAATCTGAGTGTCAGGGTGTTCTTCAAGGTAAATATTTCTAGCGAGCTGAGCACTATTATGGCTACCTGAAAGAGTACCAGTAATGGTAACGACAAAGATATGCTTAGCACCTTCAAATGCTCGCAAGTAATCATCAGGGCTAGGACAAGCTGATTTTGAAGCCTCAGAAGTCGCATACATGGTTTCCATCATGTGGTCAATGTCAAGATTGGCATCATCGATAAAGACCTGATCAGCTACTTGAATGGTTAAAGGAACACTAACAAATTCCGTATCAATAGCAGGAGTTGCCAATTGACGATAATCACAACCAGAGTCAGCTACAATCTTCCAAGTCATAGAAATTCTCCATCTTTGTCACTTATACATTGACAAAGGTTCTGTCTTTTTTTACAATTATATCATGAAAGCCCTTGAAACAAAAGTACCACCTCTCTGTTGTTACAAGTAGAAAGAAATTGTTATGTCTGAACGTAGAATATCTGAAAAATCTCTTGAAAATCTCAGAAAATCAAATCAAGAATCCAATTTTTTAACCAGAGAAGCAATCGAGACGGCTCTTTTGCAACTTCTAGAGAAAAAGGACTTGGCAAAGATCAGTATTTCAGAATTAGTCAAGCGGGCGGGCGTCTCTCGTGCCGCCTTCTATCGTAACTATGATTCCAAAGAAGAGATTTTGGAAAGCGTCTTTAAACGCAGTGTCCATAACATTATGGAACAGTTGAGCCACTACGATGTCAAAACGGACCTTTATCTAGTCTGGGTACACCTTTTCCGCGCAGCCAAGAAAGAAGCCAGGGTTATCCAACTTGCTCTGGACTATCATTTGGAAAAGATTTTTGTCCAAGCCATGCAGGAATTTCTAGAAAAATACCACGGAAAGTCAAAAGGAGTTAGCAGCTACCTTCATTCCTTTTGGAGTTCTGCAATCGTATCGGTTCTGCTCAAATGGATCAAAGATGGCATGAAGGTTCCAGCTGAAAAGATTGCAGATTTACGCTTGCCATTTTTCAAAAAATAAAGGAAAAGGAGAAGACTTATGACAGAAAAAAGACTGGCTTGGGATGAGTACTTTGCAGCCCAGGCCTTACTGATTGCCAATCGTTCGACCTGTAAACGCGCCAAAGTAGGAGCTGTCCTCGTTAAGGATAATAAAGTCATTTCAACAGGTTACAATGGTTCCGTATCAGGAACGGAGCACTGTATTGACCACGAATGTCTTGTCATTGAAGGACACTGTGTCCGAACCCTTCACGCCGAGGTCAATGCCATCTTACAAGGAGCCGAACGTGGGGTTCCCAGAGGATTTACAGCCTATGTGACCCATTTCCCTTGTCTGAACTGTACAAAACAACTCTTACAAGTCGGCTGCAAGCGTGTAGTGTATATTAATCAGTATCGTATGGACGACTATGCCAAATACCTTTATCAAGAAAAAGGGACCGAGTTGACCCATTTACCACTTGAGACTGTTCAGACAGCTCTTCAAGAGGCAGATTTGATTTAAAAAATAATAAAAATAAATGGTTTAGAAAGCTTTTTAAACCGTTTTTTGATATAATAAGAAGAATAAATTGAAAGAAGGAATTCAGAAAATGGGAAAAATTGAAGTCATTAATCATCCACTCATTCAACACAAATTGTCAATCTTGCGTCGTACAGACACTTCTACAAAAGCTTTTCGTGAGCTAGTAGATGAGATTGCAATGTTGATGGGATATGAAGTACTTCGTGATCTTCCACTTGAAGATGTGGAAATCGAAACACCAATCACAAAAACAGTTCAAAAACAATTGGCTGGTAAAAAATTGGCGATTGTCCCAATTTTGCGTGCAGGTATCGGAATGGTCGATGGACTATTGAGCTTGGTTCCAGCAGCAAAAGTTGGACATATTGGTATGTACCGTGATGAAGAAACCCTTCAACCAGTTGAATACTTGGTGAAATTGCCTGAGGACATTGACCAACGTCAAATCTTTGTCGTCGATCCAATGCTTGCAACAGGTGGGTCAGCAATCTTGGCTGTAGATTCCCTCAAAAAACGTGGGGCATCAAATATCAAGTTTGTCTGTCTGGTATCTGCTCCAGAAGGAGTGAAAGCTCTTCAAGAAGCTCACCCAGATGTAGAAATTTTTACTGCGGCCTTGGATGAACGCTTGAATGAACACGGTTATATCGTACCAGGTCTTGGAGATGCTGGCGACCGTTTGTTTGGTACCAAATAAGATTCCAAAGTAAATACTGGAACTAGAAGTTCATTTTTGACTTGAAAGGAGGTTGGGTTTTTGTTTCTGTTTAGAGAATAGAGCAAAAATTTGACCTTTTTTGACCAAAAAGATATAATAGTTCTGTATTGAGTCGTATGACTAAGAAAATTCAACATTAAAAGGAGAAATGAATGATTCCTGTAGTTATTGAACAAACAAGCCGTGGAGAACGTTCTTATGATATTTACTCTCGTCTTCTGAAAGACCGCATCATCATGCTAACAGGTCCAGTCGAAGACAATATGGCCAACTCCGTTATCGCCCAATTGCTGTTCTTGGATGCCCAAGATAGCACAAAAGATATTTATCTTTATGTCAACACACCTGGAGGTTCTGTATCAGCTGGTTTGGCAATCGTTGATACCATGAACTTTATCAAGGCTGATGTCCAAACCATCGTGATGGGGATGGCTGCATCCATGGGAACAGTCATCGCATCAAGTGGAGCAAAAGGCAAACGCTTCATGCTTCCAAATGCAGAGTACATGATTCACCAACCAATGGGTGGTACAGGTGGTGGTACCCAACAGACAGATATGGCAATCGCTGCAGAACACTTGCTCAAAACTCGTAAGACATTGGAGAAAATCCTTGCAGATAACTCTGGTAAATCAGTTGAGCAGATTCATGCAGATGCAGAACGTGATTACTGGATGAGCGCCCAAGAAACACTTGAGTATGGCTTCATTGATGAAATCATGACCAACAATTCGTTAAGCTAACCAACCCAAAAAGCAAACTCGACGGAGTTTGCTTTTTTTGATATAATAGGATAAGATTTCTTAGAAAGAGGATTTATCATGTTTGAAAAGGTCAATCGCTCAGGGCTAATCATCTATCTTTATTATAATCGGGATGCAAAAAAAATTCAGGAATACGGTGATATCTACTACCATTCAAAAAAACACCGTTACTTGCAACTCTATGTTCCAACTGAGGAGTTAGATGACTTAGTTGAGAGATTAGGTAAGGAAAGATTTATCAAGAAAATTAGACGTTGCCATATTCAAGAGTTAGAGACACCCTTTGTAGGCAATCTCTATCGTAACGAAGAAAACGTTATCATTTAAAAAAGTGAATAAAAAGGTTGACAATTTTCTGATAATTCGGTATATTCTTAACATACTATTTTGGAACAATATTATAAGGAGATAAAAAATGAAGAAAAAATTTGCCCTATCTTTTGTGGCCCTTGCTAGCGTAGCCCTTCTCGCCGCTTGTGGAGAGGTCAAATCAGGAGCCTCAAACGCTGCTGGTAACTCAGTCGATGAAAAGACAATTAAAATCGGATTTAACTTTGAAGAAACAGGTGCCGTAGCAGCCTACGGAACATCTGAACAAAAAGGAGCTCAACTTGCCGTTGATGAAATCAATGCAGCAGGTGGTATCGATGGAAAACAAATCGAAGTTGTAGACAAAGACAACAAGTCAGAAACTGCCGAAGCAGCTTCTGTTACAACGAACCTTGTTACCCAATCAAAAGTAGCAGCTATTGTAGGACCTGCGACATCTGGTGCAACTGCTGCAGCTGTGGCTAACGCTACCAAAGCTGGAGTGCCATTGATTTCACCAAGTGCTACTCAAGACGGTTTGACTAAAGGTCAAGATTACCTATTTATCGGAACATTCCAAGATAGCTTCCAAGGGAAGATTATTTCAAACTATGTGACAAACAAATTGAATGCTAAGAAGGTTGTTCTTTATACTGACAACGCTAGTGACTATGCAAAAGGTATTGCTAAATCATTCCGCGAAGCCTACAAGGGTGAGATTGTAGCAGATGAAACGTTTGTAGCAGGTGATACTGACTTCCAAGCAGCCCTTACTAAAATGAAAGACAAAGAGTTTGACGCTATCGTAGTTCCAGGTTACTACACAGAAGCTGGTAAAATCGTAAACCAAGCCCGTGGTATGGGAATTGATAAACCAATCGTTGGTGGTGATGGATTTAACGGTGAAGAATTTGTTCAACAAGCAACAGCTGAAAAAGCATCAAACATTTACTTCATCTCAGGATTCTCAACTACAGTTGATGTTTCTGAAAAAGCTAAAGCCTTCCTTGAAGCATACCGTGCTAAATATAATGAAGAACCTTCAACCTTCTCAGCCTTGGCTTATGACTCAGTTTACCTAGTAGCCAATGCTGCAAAAGGTGCTAAAAACTCAGGTGAAATCAAGGATAACCTTGCTAAAACAAAAGATTTTGATGGTGTAACTGGTCAAACGAGCTTTGATGCTGACCACAATACAGTGAAAACTGCTTACATGATGACCATGAACAATGGTAAAGTAGAAGCAGCAGAAGTTGTAAAACCATAACATTAGAATAGTAGTTGGAATGGGGAATGAGCCGTTGACTCACTCCCTGTTTCGGTGTTTATGAACTTGTGAAAATGATGAAAATTTTCTAAAAAATAACAATAGAAAAGAGTGAATGCTATGCTCCAACAGCTTGTGAATGGTTTAATTCTGGGTAGTGTTTATGCACTTTTGGCCTTGGGTTATACCATGGTTTATGGAATTATCAAACTCATCAACTTCGCCCACGGTGATATTTATATGATAGGTGCCTTTATTGGTTACTTTTTGATTAATTCCTTCCAAATGGATTTCTTTTTAGCTTTGATTATTTCAATGGCAGGAACCGCACTACTTGGTGTTGTAATTGAATTTCTTGCCTACCGTCCTTTGCGACACTCTACACGTATTGCCGTATTGATTACTGCCATCGGAGTGTCTTTCCTACTGGAATACGGAATGGTTTATCTAGTAGGTGCCAATACTCGCGCCTTTCCTCAAGTCATTCAAACAGTTCGCTATGATTTAGGACCAATCAGCTTGACAAACGTCCAGTTAATGATTTTAGCAGTTTCTGTACTCTTGATGGTTTTATTGCAATTGATCGTCCAAAAAACAAAAATGGGGAAAGCCATGCGTGCGGTATCAGTTGATAGTGATGCAGCTCAATTGATGGGAATTAATGTAAATCGAACAATCAGCTTTACCTTTGCTTTGGGTTCAGCTCTTGCTGGTGCAGCAGGTGTCCTCATTGCCCTTTACTACAACTCCCTTGACCCTTTGATGGGTGTGACTCCAGGTCTAAAATCATTCGTTGCAGCTGTACTCGGTGGTATCGGGATTATTCCTGGTGCGGCTCTTGGTGGCTTTGTAATTGGTCTATTGGAAACCTTTGCGACAGCCTTTGGGATGTCAGACTTCCGTGATGCCATTGTTTATGGAATCTTGTTGTTAATTTTGATTGTCCGCCCAGCTGGTATCCTTGGTAAAAATGTGAAAGAGAAGGTGTAAACGATGAAGACAAATCTTAAAGTAAATATTCTCTGGTTATTCCTTCTATTAGCGGGTTATGGATTGATTAGTGTACTAGTTTCTGCTGGTGTTCTCAATCTATTCCATGTCCAAATTTTAGAACAAATTGGGATTAATATCATCCTTGCAGTAGGTTTGAACTTAATTGTTGGCTTTTCAGGACAATTCTCACTTGGGCATGCAGGTTTTATGGCGATTGGGGCTTATGCAGCAGCGATTATTGGCTCAAAATCACCAACCTATGGTGCCTTCTTTGGAGCAATGGTCTTGGGCGCCTTGATTTCTGGTGCAGTAGCTTTGCTCGTTGGAATTCCAACACTCCGTTTGAAGGGGGACTATCTGGCCGTCGCGACACTAGGTGTTTCAGAAATCATTCGTATCTTTATCATTAATGGTGGAAGTTTGACCAACGGTGCTGCTGGTATCTTGGGTATCCCTAACTTCACAACTTGGCAAATGGTTTACCTATTTGTGGTGATCACAACTATTGCAACTCTCAACTTCCTACGTAGTCCAATCGGACGCTCTACTCTATCTGTTCGTGAGGATGAGATTGCTGCGGAGTCCGTTGGGGTAAACACTACAAAGATTAAGATTATCGCTTTTGCCTTTGGTGCCATTACAGCTAGTATTGCTGGTTCACTTCAGGCTGGTTTTATCGGATCTGTTGTCCCAAAAGATTACACCTTTATTAATTCCATCAATGTGTTGATTATCGTTGTTTTTGGTGGACTTGGATCGATTACTGGTACCATCGTTTCGGCGATTGTTTTAGGAATTTTAAATATGCTCCTTCAAGATGTAGCTAGCGTACGTATGATTATCTATGCTTTAGCTCTTGTATTGGTGATGATTTTCAGACCAGGTGGACTTCTTGGGACATGGGAATTAAGTCTATCACGTTTCTTTAAAAAATCTAAGAAGGAGGGACAAAACTAATGGCATTACTTGAAGTTAAACAGTTAACCAAACATTTTGGCGGTCTAACAGCTGTTGGAGATGTCACTCTTGAATTGAACGAGGGAGAGTTGGTTGGTCTGATTGGACCGAACGGGGCTGGTAAAACAACCCTTTTCAATCTCTTGACCGGCGTTTATGAACCAAGCGAAGGTACTGTCACACTAGATGGTCACCTCCTAAATGGGAAAACTCCCTATAAGATTGCTTCGCTTGGACTCAGTCGTACTTTCCAAAATATTCGTTTGTTCAAGGATCTGACAGTTTTGGAAAATGTTTTGATTGCATTTAGTAATCATCATAAACAACATGTCCTTGCGAGTTTTCTACGCCTGCCCGCTTTCTATAAGAATGAGGAAGAATTAAAAAGCAAAGCGTTGGACTTGCTGAAGATCTTTGATTTGGATGGTGATGCAGATACTCTTGCTAAGAATCTGGCCTATGGCCAACAACGCCGATTAGAAATCGTTCGTGCTCTGGCAACTGAACCTAAAATCCTCTTTTTGGATGAACCTGCAGCTGGGATGAATCCTCAAGAAACAGCTGAATTGACAGAATTGATTCGCCGTATCAAAGATGAATTTAAAATTACCATCATGCTCATCGAACACGACATGAATTTGGTTATGGAAGTCACTGAATGTATCTATGTTCTTGAATATGGTCGTTTGATTGCTCAGGGAACCCCTGACGAAATTAAGACGAATAAACGTGTTATCGAAGCTTATCTAGGAGGTGAAGCCTAATGTCTATGTTAAAAGTTGAAAACCTCTCTGTGCATTACGGTATGATCCAAGCAGTTCGTGATGTAAGTTTCGAGGTTAATGAAGGTGAAGTTGTTTCCTTGATTGGTGCCAATGGTGCTGGTAAAACAACCATTCTTCGTACCCTTTCAGGTTTGGTTCGTCCAAGCGCTGGTAAAATTCAGTTTTTAGGAAAAGAAATTCAAAAGTTACCTGCGCAAAAAATCGTGGCAGGTGGGCTTTCACAAGTTCCTGAGGGACGCCATGTTTTCCCAGGATTGACTGTTATGGAAAA
Source organism: uncultured Streptococcus sp. (assembly GCA_934229205.1). GTDB lineage: Bacteria > Bacillota > Bacilli > Lactobacillales > Streptococcaceae > Streptococcus. The sequence continues at coordinate 38,586 of CAKQDJ010000011.1, read as the reverse complement.
CTTAGAAATGGGAGCTTTTTTAAAGAAAAATCGTGAAGAAAATCAAGCCAACTTGAAAAAAGTCTTTTCACGTTTCCCTCGTCTGGAAGAACGCAAGAACCAAGACGCAGCTACTCTTTCAGGCGGTGAACAGCAGATGCTGGCTATGGGACGCGCTCTCATGTCCACACCTAAGCTCCTCCTCTTGGATGAGCCGTCAATGGGACTTGCCCCTATCTTTATACAAGAAATTTTTGATATCATTCAAGATATTCAGAAGCAAGGAACAACAGTTCTTCTAATTGAACAGAACGCTAACAAGGCCCTCGCTATCTCTGACCGTGGTTATGTCCTTGAAACAGGAAAGATTGTCCTATCCGGAACAGGAAAAGAACTCGCCTCATCAGAAGAAGTCAGAAAAGCATATCTAGGTGGCTAAAACAATCCAGTGGATTGTTTTAGTCGGCAGATAAGGATTGCAACCAAGCGAAACCTAATACGACTACTTATCAAAAATATAAAATATTTCAGGGCTCCAGAATAAGGAGCTCTTTTATGTATATGTTTTTCAGGAAAGGGAAGAAGGTCTTAATTTTTACTCATTGTTTCCCTATTTGAATTGACAGTCCTTTTTGTTCATATTATAATATGGGTAAGTGGAAATTGAACAGGAGGACTGAGAAATGGTAACAGAAAAACAATTTAAACTTTTGCGTTTTATGTTGACACATAAAGAAAATACATTTACTCAGAGACAGTTAGCTGAAGAGCTAGATTTATCTTTAGGGACAGTTAACACATTGTTGAAAAAACTGAAAGAAGAGAAGAGGGTTGATGAGGAGCTTCACTTAACAGAACTAGGCCAGAAAGTTTTAGAGCCCTATCGAGTAGAAAATGCTATTATAATGGCTGCTGGAATGAGTAGTCGTTTTGCTCCTTTGTCTTATGAGATTCCTAAAGGATTGCTTCAAGTTAAGGGGGAACGCTTGATAGAGAGGGAAATCAGACAACTGCAAGAAGCAGGAATAGAAGATATAACCGTTATCGTAGGCTATCTTCAAGAAAAAATGTTCTATCTTGCTGAGAAATTTGGTGTAAAAATTGTAGTGAATAATGACTACTACAAATACAATAACTGTTCATCTCTCATGTTGGTTAAAAATCAACTTTCCAACACTTATATTTGTTCATCGGATAATTATTTTGTGGAAAATCCGTTTGAGCAATATATTTATAGAGGTTATTACTCGACCATATTTGCAGAAGGTCAAACGGACGAATATTGTGCTATAGAGGATTCGAATCACACGATCATTGATATCCAGATTGGTGGAGAAAATACTTGGGCCATGGTGGGGCACGTTTATTTTGACCGTACATTTAGCGAGAAATTCAAGGAAGTTTTAGAAACCGAGTTTAAGCACGAACCTTATCGGGAACAGCTTTGGGAGGATTACTATAGTCGCCATGTCAAAGAATTCCTTTTAGAAGCTCGCCACTATTCAGCGGATAGTGTTAAAGAATTTGATTCACTAGATGAACTCCGTCAATTTGATGAACGTTATTTGGTAAATGCAGATTCGGCCATTATTGATAATATCTGTAAGACATTAAAGTGTGTGGCTTCAGATATTGTCAATATTAAACCCCTAAAAGACGGTTTGACCAACACTTCGTTTTCATTTGACTGCCTAGGGAGGAAATATGTTTACCGTCATCCAGGTAGAGGAACGGAGAATTATATCGATCGTGCTAGCGAGGCAGCTTCCATGGAAATTGCTGCAAAATTGAAGATTGACCGTACCTTTGTTTCCATGAACAAGGATGAGGGCTGGAAAATTTCAGAATTTATCCCTAATGCTAAGCAACTTGATTATGAAAATTGGGATGATGTGGCACAAGCAATGGATCTCTTGAGACGGTTACACCAATCTGGAGAAAAAACGGGACATTCCTTTGACCAATTTGAAGGAATTGATGATTTTAGAGAAAAATTAAAGGCTAGAAATCGATTCGAGTTTGATGGTCTCGAGGAATTGGATCAAACTGTTTCAATTCTCAAAAATTATTTACAGAAGGATCCCAAACAGATTGTTCTTTGTCATGGAGATTCCTATAGTCCTAATTTTTTGTTAAATGAAGCAGGCGAAATGAGTTTGATTGATTGGGAATATTCTGGAATGGGAGAGCCAGCAGGAGATTTAGGAACCTTTATCGCTTGTTCCAATTATTCCGTAGAGGATGCTGAAAAAGTACTGGAATTGTATCTACAAGAAGTACCAGATAAGAAAACCAAACGTCACTACTTAGCTTATGTCGCAGTGACCTCATATTATTGGTTCTTATGGGCTTTGTTCCAGGAGAGTGTCGGAAAACCAGTTGGTGAATTTCTTTACATCTGGTATCGCTATACCAAACAATATGGACAACTGGCCCTTGATTTGTATTTGGAGGAAAATTGAGATGAAAACGACATCCGAAATTGAAGAATTAGTAGCAGCTGAAACAAAGAGAAGATTGGAAGAAATGGAGTCACCAAACTACGAGTTTGTTCAACCCTTTTTAAAAAGTGATTTCATTTTAATCATCTCCATAGTCCTAATCAACCTTATTTTGATTATCTTAGCAATGACGGGAGGAATTCAATAATATGTCTAAAATGAATGACTATATCCAACAAGAAACCATAACAGGAATTGTTCCCATGACCAATAAGGATCGTCAGTATTCTTTTTGGGATCTTTTTCTATCGACAAGTGGTTTTGCCATTGCTACTTGGTGTTATACCCAAGGGGCTTATGTAGCTCAATATTTGACCTTTAATCAAATGTTGATAAATATTTTTAGCTTTAACATTATCTGGGTCTTTATTGAATGTCTTCCTATTTTGTTTGCGGTTAAGTATGGAATTGATTTGTGGATTTGGTTGAGAGCTGTTCTAGGAAAAAGAGGTGTAGCCCTGTTATCAACCATTATTAGCTTGGCTAACTTTGGCTGGTATGCTGTTGCGGCCAATCTTTTTGCCAGTTCCATGATCCATTTGGCAAATAATTTTGGTCTTGGTTTGGACAAGGGGGTATGGGCGCCTATTCTTGGTACCCTCTGTGTTCTGCTTGGAACTCTCATTGCTCTTGGAGGCCCAGAAGTGATTAAATGGACCAATCGCTTCTTGGTTATCGCCTTGTTGATTGTCGGTCTCATTATCGTTGGAATCTGCTTTGTCGCCGTTCCTATAACTGATATTATGAATATCCAACCAGCCACTCAAGGAGATTTGACGCCATTAGAACGCTTCATGCTCTCCGGAGAAGGAAATGTTGCCTTCGCTTTTTCTTGGTCTACACAGGCATTGGTTTTACCACGTTTAGCAAAATCAGAACGCAGTGGTTATTGGGCTACAGTCTTATCGTACGGAGTTGTGGCTCCATTCTTCGTTGCGACAGGTGGAGTCATGGCTCTAGCCATGTTTGTCAAAACAGGTGTTTATGAAAGTGATCCAACAACCATGCTATCAACTCTAAGCACCCCGGCCTTTGCTCTCTTAAGTCTACTACTAGTAGCCTTTGCCAATATTGGAACCCAGGGGACAGGATCATACGTGAACTGTATGATTGTCAAAAGTGGGATGCCCAAAGTAAGCTATAAACTAATGGTTTGGATTGCCATGGTTTACGTGAGTCTACTCACTATCTGGGGAGGAGTAGAAGAGTATTTCGGCTCCTTTATCTCCCTAGCTGCCTATATTCAGGGGCCAATTATTGGTATGATTGTTGTCGACTATTTTATCCTAAGAAAACGAAAACTCGACTTGCGTTCAGCCTATTTCCTTGAAGGGCATGACGCCTACGAGTTTACTAAAGGGTTTAACTTAGTTGGCTTGTCTTGCGTATTTATCTCCTTATTGGTAGCGGTACTATTTGTTTACAACCCTGTAACTGCACAAATTCAAAGTCCAATCTTTTTAATCACAACGGGTAGTGGTTTTACTGCGCTATTCGGTGGCCTATTATACTGGCTAGCTAGTCTTACCCCATTGAGACATTATATGATGAAAGATCGAGATACAATTACGATTTAAGAAGAGAGGGGACTAAGGTTCCCTCTTATTTTATACTATTTTATACTGGCATTTTATGCAAACTTATCAGATTGTTCAAAATCTTGAAAAAGAGATGAAAGCGTTTGATAGATTTTCTAAGAAAGTGTATAATAAAAGTAGCAATATAGAAGGAGAAGTCCCATGGCAGTTAAAGATTTCATGACCCGTAAGGTAGTTTATATCAGTCCAGATACGACTGTAGCACACGCAGCAGATTTGATGCGCGAGCAAGGTTTGCACCGTTTACCTGTTATCGAAAACGATCAATTAGTCGGATTGGTAACAGAAGGAACCATTGCGGAAGCCAGCCCATCTAAAGCAACCAGTCTCTCTATCTATGAGATGAATTATCTTCTGAATAAAACCAAAGTAAAAGATGTAATGATTCGAGATGTCGTGACTGTTTCTGGCTATGCAAGTCTAGAAGATGCGACCTACCTGATGCTGAAAAATAAAATTGGGATATTACCAGTCGTAGACAATCATCAGGTCTACGGTGTCATTACAGACCGCGATGTTTTTCAGGCTTTCTTGGAAATCGCCGGATACGGAGAAGAGGGTATTCGTGTTCGTTTCATTACAGAAAATGAAGTCGGAGTACTGGGAAAAATTGTAGCTCTAATCGTAGAAGAAAATCTAAATATCTCGCACACAGTTAATATTCCGCGTAAGGATGGGAAGGTCGTCATTGAAGTTCAAATTGATGGAAAAATCGATTTGACTTCATTAAAGGATAAGTTTGAAAAAGAAGGAATTCAAGTGGAGGAGATCATTCATACCTCTGCCAAAGTCCTTTAAACCAGAGGCTTTAGGGCCTCTTTTTTCTGCCACAAAAAGCGGTGAAAAGCAAAATATGGAAAGAAATGAGAGATTATGGTATAATAAAACGATATGAAAAGGAGTATCTATGGACATTTCAGAAATTCGTCAAAAAATTGACGCAAATCGTGAAAAATTAGCTTCTTTCAGGGGGTCTCTTTGACCTTGAAGGCTTAGAGGAAGAAATTGCCATCTTGGAAAACAAGATGACAGAACCTGATTTTTGGAACGATAATATCGCGGCCCAAAAAACGTCGCAAGAATTAAATGAATTAAAAAACACCTACAACACCTTCCGTAAAATGGAAGAGTTGCAGGATGAAGTTGAGATTTTATTGGACTTTTTAGCAGAAGACGAGTCAGTCCATGATGAACTGGTAGAGCAGCTAACCGAGTTGGATAAGATGATGACCAGCTACGAGATGACTCTTCTCTTGTCAGAACCTTATGACCATAATAATGCTATCTTGGAAATTCATCCAGGATCTGGTGGTACTGAGGCTCAGGACTGGGGTGATATGTTGCTCCGTATGTACACTCGTTATGGAAATGCCAAAGGCTTTAAAGTAGAAGTTTTGGATTACCAGGCAGGTGATGAAGCAGGTATCAAGTCTGTGACCTTGTCTTTTGAAGGATCGAATGCTTATGGCCTACTTAAATCAGAAATGGGTGTTCACCGTTTGGTCCGTATTTCACCATTTGACTCTGCCAAACGTCGCCATACTTCATTTACATCCGTAGAGGTTATGCCTGAACTGGATGATACTATCGAAGTGGAGATTCGTGAAGATGATATCAAAATGGATACCTTCCGTTCAGGTGGTGCTGGTGGACAAAACGTCAATAAAGTTTCAACAGGTGTGCGTTTGACACACATTCCTACAGGAACTGTCGTCCAATCAACGGTCGATCGTACCCAGTATGGAAATAGAGATCGTGCCATGAAGATGTTGCAGGCTAAACTCTATCAGATGGAGCAAGAAAAGAAAGCTGCGGAAATTGATTCCCTCAAAGGTGAGAAAAAAGAAATTACATGGGGAAGTCAGATTCGTTCTTATGTCTTCACACCTTATACTATGGTAAAAGATCACCGTACAAGCTTTGAAGTTTCCCAAGTAGATAAGGTTATGGATGGAGACCTTGATGGTTTCATTGATGCCTATCTCAAGTGGCGAATTAGCTAAGAAAGAAAGGAACTCATATGTCAATCATTGAAATGAGAGATGTTGTCAAAAAGTATGACAATGGAACGACTGCCCTGCGTGGTGTCTCTGTTACCATTGAACCAGGAGAGTTTGCCTATATCGTAGGACCTTCTGGGGCAGGTAAGTCAACCTTTATTCGAGCTTTATACCGAGAAGTAAAGATCGAAAAAGGAAGCCTATCAGTTGCAGGCTTTAATCTAGTTAAAATCAAGAAGAAAGATATCCCGCTTCTACGTCGTAGTGTCGGGGTTGTCTTTCAAGATTACAAACTCTTGCCTAAGAAAACGGTTTATGAGAATATTGCCTACGCAATGGAAGTTATCGGAGAGAATCGCCGTAACATCAAAAAACGTGTTATGGAAGTATTGGACCTAGTAGGTTTAAAACACAAGGTTCGTTCTTTCCCGAATGAACTCTCAGGTGGAGAACAGCAACGGATTGCGATTGCCCGTGCGATTGTCAACAATCCTAAAGTATTGATTGCTGATGAACCAACAGGAAACTTGGACCCAGATAATTCGTGGGAAATTATGAATCTGTTGGAACGCATCAATCTTCAAGGTACAACTGTTTTGATGGCGACCCACAACAGCCAAATCGTAAATACCTTGCGCCACCGTGTCATTGCCATTGAAAATGGCCGTGTCGTTCGTGACGAAGCTAAAGGAGAATATGGATACGATGATTAGTAGATTTTTTCGCCATTTATTTGAATCATTAAAAAGTTTAAAACGAAATGGCTGGATGACAGTAGCAGCAGTGAGTTCGGTTATGATTACCTTAACACTCGTTGCCTTGTTCGCATCTGTAATTTTTAATACAGCAAAACTGGCTACCGATATTGAAAACAACGTTCGTGTTATGGTCTACATTCGTAAGGATGTAGCAGATAACAGTGAAACGATTGAAAAAGAAGGTCAGACAGTTACCAATAATGACTACCACAAGGTCTATGATGCTTTGAAGGCGATGCCTGCTGTAAAAAGTGTTACCTTCTCAAGTAAAGAAGAACAATACGAGAAACTGACTGAAACCATGGGTGACGATTGGAAGGTCTTTGAAGGGGATGCAAATCCTCTCTATGATGCCTATATCGTCGATACAAATTCTCCAAGTGATGTTAAAACAGTAGCTGAAGAAGCGAAGAAAATTGAGGGAGTATCAGAAGTTCAAGATGGTGGAGCCAACACTCAACGACTTTTCGAACTGGCTTCCTTTATCCGTGTTTGGGGATTGGTTATTGCAGGACTCTTGATTTTTATCGCAGTCTTCCTCATTTCCAATACCATCCGTATTACCATTATTTCACGTAGTCGTGAGATTCAGATCATGCGTCTTGTTGGAGCGAGAAATGGTTATATCCGTGGCCCATTCTTGCTAGAAGGTGCTTTTATTGGCTTGCTTGGCGCAGCGATTCCCTCAGTTCTTGTATTCTTTGTTTACAATATCGTTTATCAATCGGTCAATAAATCCTTGGTAGGTCAAAACTTATCAATGATTACGCCAGATGTGTTTGTCCCTTTGATGACAGTTCTACTATTTGTAATCGGAATTTTCATTGGTTCAATTGGTTCAGGAATTTCGATGCGTCGATTCTTGAAAATCTAATTGGATATAAATGCAAATTGCAGAACAAATCAGAAAAATAATACATTTTTAAAAGAGAAGTTTTCGCAAACTTCTCTTTTTTCTTCTAAAAATTAAAAAAAAGTAGACAATTTTTTTATAAAAGCCTTTACAAAAAAAAAAAAAGTGGTATAATAGAGTCATAAATAAGTGCAAACGTTTTCGTAAAACGTTTGCCTAAAAAATATAAAGGAGATTTGAATGATGAAAGCTACATTCAAAAATGTCTTGTCTTTCGAATTTTGGCAAAAATTCGGTAAGGCATTGATGGTGGTTATCGCTGTTATGCCAGCGGCTGGATTGATGATTTCAATCGGTAAGTCGCTTGCATTGATTGACCCAAATCTTGCCCCACTTGTTATTACAGGTGGAATTCTTGAGCAAATCGGTTGGGGGGTTATCGGTAACCTTCATATTTTGTTTGCTCTTGCTATCGGTGGTAGCTGGGCTAAAGAACGTGCAGGCGGTGCTTTTGCAGCAGGACTTGCCTTTATCTTAATCAACCGTATCACTGGTACAATCTTTAGTGTAAGCAGTGATATGTTGAAAGATCCTAACGCAATGGTATCAACACTCTTTGGTAACTCTATCAAGGTTGCTGATTACTTCATTAGCGTACTTGAGGCACCAGCCCTTAACATGGGGGTATTTGTAGGGATTATCTCAGGTTTTGTAGGGGCAACTGCCTTTAACAAATACTACAACTTCCGTAAACTTCCAGATGCACTTTCATTCTTTAACGGAAAACGCTTCGTACCATTCGTTGTCATCCTTCGTTCAGCTATTGCAGCAATTGTACTTGCAGCTTTCTGGCCAGTAGTTCAAACAGGTATCAATAACTTTGGTATTTGGATTGCCAACTCTCAAGAAACTGCTCCAGTTCTCGCACCATTCTTGTATGGTACTTTGGAACGTTTGCTCTTGCCATTTGGTCTTCACCACATGTTGACAATCCCAATGAACTATACAGCTCTTGGTGGTACTTATGACATTTTAACTGGTGCAGCTAAAGGTACTCAAGTATTCGGTCAAGACCCACTATGGCTTGCATGGGTAACAGACCTTGTAAACCTTAAAGGTACTGATGCTAGTCAATACCAACACTTGTTAGATACTGTTCACCCAGCTCGTTTCAAAGTTGGACAAATGATTGGTTCATTTGGTATCTTGATGGGTGTGGCTGTTGCTATTTACCGTAATGTTGAAGCAGACAAGAAACACCAATACAAAGGAATGATGATTGCAACAGCTCTTGCAACTTTCTTGACAGGGGTTACTGAACCAATCGAATACATGTTCATGTTTGTTGCAACACCTCTTTATCTTGTATATTCTGTTGTTCAAGGTGCTGCCTTCGCTATGGCTGATATTGTTCACCTTCGTGTGCACTCATTCGGTTCAATTGAATTCTTGACTCGTACTCCGCTAGCTATCAACGCTGGTCTTGGTATGGATATCATTAACTTTATCTGGGTAACTGTCCTCTTTGCAGTCATCATGTACTTCATTGCCAACTTCATGATTAAGAAATTCAACTATGCAACTCCAGGACGTAACGGAAACTATGAAACTGCTGAAGGAGCATCAGAAGATGCAGCTCCAGGAGAAACAAAAGTTGCAGCGGCTTCTCAAGCTGTAAATATCATTAACCTTCTTGGTGGTCGTGCAAACATCGTAGATGTAGATGCATGTATGACTCGTCTTCGTGTAACTGTTAAGGATGCAGATCGTGTTGGTACTGAGGAACAATGGAAAGCAGAAGGCGCTATGGGTCTTGTCATGAAAGGACAAGGTGTCCAAGCTATCTACGGACCAAAAGCTGACGTATTGAAATCTGATATCCAAGATATCCTTGACTCAGGTGAAGTAATTCCTGAAACTCTTCCAAGCCAAATGACAGAAGCTCAAAAAAATACTGTACATTTTAAAGGTGTAACTGAGGAAGTTTACTCAGTAGCTGACGGTCAAGTTATTGCCTTGGAACAAGTGAAAGATCCAGTCTTTGCTCAAAAAATGATGGGTGATGGTTTTGCAGTAGAACCAGCAAATGGAAACATTGTATCACCAGTTACAGGTACTGTATCAAGTATCTTCCCAACAAAACATGCACTTGGACTTGTTACTGAATCAGGTCTTGAAGTACTTGTTCATATTGGTTTGGATACTGTAAGCCTTGAAGGAAAACCATTTACTGTTCACGTTTCTGAAGGACAAAAGGTTGCAGCAGGTGATCTTCTTGTTACAGCTGACTTGGATGCTATCCGTGCAGCAGGTCGTGAAACATCAACAGTGGTTGTCTTTACAAATGGTGATGCTATCAAATCAGTTAAATTAGAACAAACAGGTTCTCTTGCAGCTAAAACAGCAGTTGCTAAAGTAGAATTGTAATATACTCGAGGTTGGAAGCTGTTTTCCAACCTCTTGTTTTAGGAGAAAAGCATGAAATTTTTAACACTCAATACTCATAGTTGGATGGAAAAAGAAGCAGAGGAAAAATTCCAGCTCTTGCTCCAAGATATTCTTGACAAAGATTATGATTTGATCTGTTTTCAAGAAATTAATCAAGAAATGACTTCGCCGGAGGTAGAGGTTAACAATCACTATCAAGCTTTGCCATCAGCAGAACCTATTCATCAGGATCACTATGTACGACTTCTGGTTGAAAAATTGGCTGAGAAAGGGAAAAACTACTACTGGACTTGGGCTTATAATCATATTGGCTATGACCGCTACAATGAAGGTGTAGCTATCTTATCCAAAACACCTATTAAGGCGCGTGAGATTTTAGTATCAGATGTAGATGATCCAACGGACTACCATACTCGCCGTGTTGCCTTAACTGAGACAGAGGTTGAAGGCAAGGAACTTGCTCTTGCAAGTGTCCATCTCTCTTGGTGGGATAAAGGTTTCCAAGAAGAATGGGCACGATTTGAGGCTGTATTAAAAGAGTTGAACAAACCTCTGATTTTAGCTGGAGATTTCAACAACCCAGCTGGTCAGGAAGGCTATCAAGCGATTTTAGCTAGCCCATTAGGATTACAAGACGCGTTTGAAGTTGCGAAAGAAAGAAGTGGTAGCTATACCGTTCCACCAGAAATTGATGGCTGGAAAGGCAATACCGAATCACTACGAATCGACTATGTCTTTACGACAAAAGACTTAGAAGTGGAAAGTTTGTATGTAGTTTTTGATGGCCAAAATGGTCCACAAGTCAGTGACCACTATGGTTTGAATGCTGTATTGACCTGGAAATAATGAAAGAGGTTGGAATCAGAGGTTCCAACCTTTTAAGCTACTTGAATCTTTAATACAGGACTGAGATTCAAATGAAGCTACTGAAATAGGACAAAATATGGTATAATTGAAAGGATAGAATCGAGGATAGTATGTCATTTAAGAAATTTCAATTTAAAAATTATATAGCAGAAGCCTTGGAGGAGTTGAAGTTTACGACTCCTACCGAAGTTCAGGAAAAGTTGATTCCTATTGTTTTGGCAGGTCGTGACTTGGTGGGCGAGTCAAAAACAGGTTCAGGAAAGACCCACACTTTCTTACTACCCATTTTTCAGCAATTAGATGAAACTAGCGATAGTGTGCAGGCGGTCATTACTGCACCAAGTCGTGAGTTGGCTACTCAAATTTACCAAGCAGCTCGTCAGATTGCAGCTCACTCAGATGTCGAAGTTCGTGTGGTTAATTATGTGGGTGGTACGGATAAGGCACGCCAGATTGATAAATTGGCAAGTAACCAGCCCCATATTGTCATCGGGACTCCAGGTCGTATCTATGACTTGGTCAAATCTGGTGATTTAGCTATTCACAAGGCTAAGACATTTGTAGTTGATGAAGCCGATATGACCTTGGATATGGGATTCTTAGAGACAGTCGATAAGATTGCAGGGAGCCTTCCAAAAGACTTGCAATTCATGGTCTTTTCAGCAACTATTCCTCAAAAATTGCAACCGTTCTTGAAAAAATACTTGTCAAATCCTGTTATGGAAAAAATCAAGACTAAGACAGTTATCTCAGATACGATCGATAATTGGTTGATTTCTACCAAGGGCCGTGACAAGAACGCTCAAATTTATCAGTTGACTCAGTTGATGCAGCCTTATTTGGCAATGATCTTTGTTAACACAAAAACGCGTGCTGATGAATTGCATGCCTACTTGACTGCTCAAGGCTTGAAGGTAGCTAAGATTCATGGGGATATTGCTCCTCGCGAGCGAAAGCGGATTATGAATCAGGTGAAAAATCTCGATTTTGAGTACATTGTCGCAACGGACTTGGCAGCGCGTGGAATTGACATTGAAGGTGTCAGCCATGTTATCAATGACGCCATTCCGCAAGACTTGTCCTTCTTTGTTCACCGTGTTGGACGAACTGGGCGCAACGGACTGTCTGGTACGGCTATTACCCTTTACCAGCCTAGTGATGACTCGGATATCCGTGAGTTGGAAAAATTAGGTATCAAGTTTACTCCTAAGATGGTCAAAGACGGAGAGTTTCAAGATACCTATGACCGTGATCGTCGTGCCAATCGTGAAAAGAAGCAGGATAAGCTTGATATCGAAATGATTGGCTTGGTCAAGAAGAAAAAGAAAAAAGTCAAACCAGGCTACAAGAAGAAGATTCAATGGGCGGTGGATGAAAAACGTCGCAAAACCAAGCGTGCTGAAAATCGTGCTCGTGGCCGTGCCGAGCGTAAAGCCAAACGCCAAACATTTTAAGGACAAAATTGGAGCTGCATAGCTCCTTTTTTTAACTTCTTTTAATGAATTTTCAAAAACACTGCAAAAAAAAGTAAAAAGTGGTATAATGATAAGGTTATATAGTCCCGATAAGATGGTAGAAATATCTATCAGTACTTTGTAACTCGCAAAGAATGATGGCTCCAAAGTCGCTCGTCATTCTACGGTTGCCGCTATCATGCGGTCACCCTATGCGCCTTACTAGCTTCAGAAATAAAAAAGTATCGTTTTTATTTCTTTCGCGTCGTAACTCTTAGACAATAGAAAATTTCTATCAGTACTTTGTAACTCTATAACAATATTTTTTAAGGGGGGACATTTTTATGTCAGAACGTAAATTATTCACGTCTGAATCTGTATCTGAGGGGCATCCAGATAAGATTGCAGACCAAATTTCAGATGCGATTTTGGATGCTATTTTAGCAAAGGATCCAGAGGCGCACGTTGCTGCTGAGACAGCTGTATACACTGGTTCTGTCCATGTTTTTGGTGAAATTTCTACAAATGCTTATGTGGATATCAACCGTGTGGTTCGTGATACCATTGCAGAGATTGGTTATACGAATGCAGAATATGGTTTTTCTGCGGAAACAGTTGGAGTTCATCCATCGCTTGTTGAGCAGTCGCCGGATATCGCCCAAGGTGTTAACGAAGCCTTGGAAGTCCGTGGAAGTGCAGATCAAGATCCGCTTGACTTGATTGGTGCTGGTGACCAAGGTCTCATGTTTGGATTTGCAGTGGATGAGACAGAAGAACTCATGCCATTGCCAATCTCACTCAGCCACAAGTTGGTTCGTCGTTTGGCAGAACTTCGTAAGTCTGGTGAAATCAGTTATCTTCGTCCAGATGCCAAATCACAAGTTACAGTTGAGTACGATGAAAATGATCGTCCAGTACGTGTGGACACAGTCGTTATTTCAACTCAGCACGATCCAGAAGCTACTAATGAACAAATCCATCAAGATGTGATTAACAAGGTTATCAAAGAAGTTATTCCAGCTTCTTACTTGGATGAGCAAACAAAATTCTTCATCAATCCGACTGGCCGCTTTGTAATCGGTGGACCTCAAGGAGACTCAGGTTTGACTGGTCGTAAGATCATCGTGGATACCTATGGTGGCTATTCTCGTCATGGTGGCGGTGCCTTCTCTGGTAAGGATGCGACTAAGGTGGATCGTTCTGCGTCATATGCAGCTCGCTACATTGCCAAGAATATCGTGGCAGCAGGTCTTGCTAAGAAAGTAGAAGTGCAATTGGCCTATGCCATCGGTGTGGCACAGCCTGTTTCTGTTCGTATCGATACTTTCGGTACAGGAACAGTAGCTGAAAGCAAACTTGAAAAAGCAGCGCGTCAAACCTTTGATCTTCGCCCTGCAGGAATTATCCAAATGCTGGATCTTAAACGTCCAATTTACCGTCAAACAGCGGCTTATGGACACATGGGACGTACAGATATTGACCTTCCATGGGAACGTTTGGACAAGGTAGAGGCTTTGAAAGAAGCTGTGAAATAAAATAAAAAAGATTGGTAGTACACAACTACCAATCTTTTTTGCAAGTGAAAACCAGCTTAAAAGCTGGTCTTATTATTTTATAGGGATTGAGATCTCAATCAATTTATCCGAATAGAGGGTTTTGATATTTGCTTCATCGATACTTTCTTTGTCGATTTTACGTTTCAAGAAGAAGTCTTGGATGGTTTCAATTTCGGGTTCACGAATAGCACGGTGTTTGTTCGAAATGAGGATTTCATAGTGAAGCGGGGCTTGTGTGAAAACCACATCTGTATTTCCGGCCGAATAGACCTCAACAAGAGTTGCGTCAGTACTTTCTAATTGGCTTTTAACAAGTTGCGAGTGTGAATTAGTCGTGTTGATAAGCTTCATAACAGTTCCTCCGATTTTCTAACTCTATTATAGCACTTTTTGGATAAAATCGTGCAATTTAGTCAATTCCATGCTGGATTTTCCAAGCTTCAATTCCCCATTTATGGCTACCACGTTTGAGTTTTTCAATTGCTTCATCAATAGGAAACCAAGTAATATGATTAAAATCTTCCAATGGTTTTTGTACTTCTTGGAAAGAAGTAGCTTCATAGAGATAAGCTGGGTTGTAGTAGTAGGTATCACGGTGGCGAGAGTAGAAATACTCATCAGCTTGCCCATAATAGGTTCCAATCTCAGCTGTAAAGCCAAGTTCTTCGATTAGTTCTCTTTTCAGTGCATCTTGATGATCTTCGCCTGCTTCAATCTCTCCACCTGGCAAGAACCAAGCCCCATTGGGAGCTTGAACTAGGACAATTTGTTTTTTCTCCGCATCCGGAATAACTGCGTAAACTCCATAGCGGGGCTGGTAGGTCACATTCTCTTTTTTTTCACCAAAAGTTGGGTTTGCCATTGCATTTTCCTCATTCTCTAGTATCTTTATTATTATCATAATGGACGAGGGACTAGCTGTCAAGAATTTACAGTTATTTTAGTAAAAAAAGGTGCAGAAATTGCTAGACTTCCTGCACCTGTTAGGTCGTTTTATTCTTCTTTTTCAGAAGTAACCTCTTCTGTTTTTTCAGTTTTTTTGGCAGATTTGATTTGAATCTTACCATTGCTTGTCATGACTGCCTTGAGGTCTTTTTCACTTGGGTTTTCAAGGTAGTAGTCTGTGATAGCATCCTCAATATGGTCTTGAATGGTACGACGGAGTGGCCGTGCCCCCATTTTTGGATCATATCCCAAGTCAACCAACTTTTCCTTGACCTTGTCTGTCACATCGAGATGGATGTTGTTGCTAGAAAGGCGTTTGTTGACATCCGCTAGCATGAGATCGACGATTTGGAGAAGGTTGTCCTTGCTGAGAGGTTTAAATTCGATAATGCCGTCAAAACGGTTCATAAACTCAGGACTAAAGAAGTTGCCGAGTTCACCGAGAACAGAGTTGGTTCGACCTTCACGAGCAGCTCCAAAACCAACGCTGGCTTCGGCCTTACCAGTACCGGCATTTGAGGTCATGATGATGATGGCATCCTTAAAGCTAACTGTATGTCCTTGCCCGTCTGTCAAACGGCCATCATCTAAGACTTGAAGGAACATGTGCATGACATCTGGATGGGCTTTCTCGACCTCATCGAGAAGGATGAGTGAGTATGGATTACGACGAACTTTTTCCGTTAACTGCCCCGCTTCATCGTAGCCAACATAACCTGGAGGGGCACCGACTAATTTAGCCACACTGTGTTTTTCCATGTATTCACTCATATCAAAGCGAATCATGCTGTCAGCAGAGCCAAAGAGTTCAATGGCTAGTTGTTTGGACAGTTCTGTCTTACCGACACCAGTTGGTCCGACAAAGAGGAAACTTCCGATTGGGCGGTTAGGAGTTCCAAGACCAACACGATTACGACGGATGGCTTTGGCAATCTTATCGACAGCTTCATCTTGACCAATGACATGAGCTTTGAGGTCGTCTGCTAGATGGATAAGCTGAGACTGTTCTTTTTCTTTGAGTTCTCCGACAGGAATATTGGTTTTCTGCTCAATGATATGCTCAATGGTTTTCTCGCTAATGATAGGAGTATCCTGGTCAGTCACCTTGTTTTTCTGCATTTCCTTGTACTTTGCAATCTGATCGCGGAAATAGGCAGCCTTTTCAAAGTCTTCCTCTCGAGTAGCTTGAGCCTTGAGATTCTCAGCTTCAATTAAACGCTGATCAATCACTTTAGGATCAACAAAGTTCAGCGTCAGATTCATCTTAGAACCAGCTTCATCTAACAGGTCAATAGCCTTGTCTGGCAAGAAGCGGTCTTGGATATAGCGATTGGAAAGATTTGCAGCAGCTTCGATAGCAGCGTCTGTGTACTTGACGTGATGGTAGTCTTCGTATTTCTTTTGAACCCCTTTGAGGATGATAATGGTTTCTTCGACAGTTGGTTCATCAACTTTGACAGGCTGCATACGGCGTTCCAAAGCAGCATCTTTTTCAATGATACGGTATTCATTGAGAGTAGTAGCGCCGACCAGTTGCAATTCACCACGGGCAAGGGCTGGTTTGAGGATATTTCCTGCATCCATATTGCCATCGCCAGCAGATCCTGCACCAACAATTTCATGGATTTCGTCGATAAAGAGAATGATGTCCTCGCGTTTGCGTATCTCTTCCATGAGCTTTTGCATACGCTCTTCAAATTGACCTCGAATCCCTGTTCCTTGAACTAGACTAACCACATCCAGACGGATGACCTGCTTGCCTTGGAGTTTATGGGGAACATCACCATCAACAATCTTCTGAGCTAGACCTTCAACGACGGCTGTTTTACCAACACCTGGTTCTCCGATAAGGACAGGATTGTTTTTGGTTCGACGGTTGAGGATTTCGATAACGCGGATAATCTCCTCGTCTCGGCCGATAACAGGGTCAATATCTCCTCGACGAGCTATTTCAGTCACGTTGATACCATATTCCTCTAGGAGCCCTCTTTCTTGGCTAGGAGGAGGTGTTTGAACAGGTCCGCGGTTTTGAGGTCCGTATCCCCCATTGCCTCCGTATCCCCCACCGGATTGAGTTGGAGGGACGTTATTTGAAGAAGCCCTGAAATTGTTCAAATCATTGAAAAAGTCTCCGAAAGGATCAAAGTCACGATTGTTTAAGTCAGTCATTCCTTTAAAGAGGGTATTATTTGGATCTGTTTTGATAATTTTATAGCAATTTTGACAGAGATCAATTTGCTTTTGCTGCCCATTGATATTGGTATACAGATGAATTGTTGAGTCGTTAATTTTACAGTTTTGACAGAGCATAACATCTACCTCATTTCATTCTTATTCTTGGCCTAAGAAAAAGGTCAAGAATAGTCAAAGTTTTATACTCTCATTATAGCATGATTAAGGTGTAAAGCAAGTAAAAAGATTGGGAAGTGGTCGTTTTTAAAAGAAGGATTTATGGAGAATCCAGCGACATTGAAGGTAAGAAAAAATCCCATTTGTGGTGACAAAAAGGATTCTCATTCATCGGGCCTTACTGCCCGTTGTTTTTATATTAGTAAAGGAGTTCGTAGATTTCCATTGCAATCAAATCAATGCTATCAAAAGTATAAGTTTCACGAGCCTCTACATCGCGAAGGGTGAAGAGTGATCCGTTTTCTTCGTCGTGGCTGTATGCAACTTCTGCGACAACAACACCTTCACGTTCAAAATTACGTTTTAGATTTCCACCATCTTTTGTCATTGCTTCTAGGCGGTTAATGATTCTAACCAAATGTGATTCCATTTTGATTCTCCTCCATTTCTTATCGTTTCTATTTTACCATAAACAAGAGGTAGTTGACTAGAAAAAAACTGTGATTTCTCTCTATTTCTCTATTCTATCAAGTTAATTGTCAAAATCAGAGAAAAAGAATTGCATTTTAATTCAATTTGTGTTATAATCATACAATCTAATACATAGAAAGTTGATTAAATATGAATTTTTCTTTTTTACCAAAGTATTTACCATATTTTAACTATGGTGCTCTGATTACCGTATTGATTTCCATCCTTGTTGTCTGCTTAGGGACCATTATAGGTGTGTTACTGGCCTTTGCCCAACGTTCACGCTTTAAACCGCTCGTTTGGTTTGCAAATGTGTATGTTTGGATTTTCCGTGGTACTCCAATGATGGTTCAGATTATGATTGCCTTTGCTCTTATGCATATCAATGCTCCGACTATTCAAGTGGGAATTTTAGGAGTTGATCTTTCTCGTTTGATTCCTGGTATTCTGATTATTTCTATGAACAGTGGAGCTTACGTTTCAGAAACTGTTCGTGCGGGGATCAATGCGGTTCCTAAAGGGCAGTTAGAGGCCGCTTACTCTCTTGGTATTCGTCCGAAAAATGCCATGCGTTATGTCATTTTGCCACAAGCTATCAAAAATATTCTTCCAGCTCTAGGAAATGAATTTATCACCATTATCAAGGATAGTTCCCTCTTGTCTGCGATTGGGGTGATGGAGTTGTGGAATGGTGCAACGACAGTAGCGACAACAACTTATTTACCGTTGACTCCCCTTTTATTTGCAGCCTTTTACTATTTGATTATGACCTCTGTTTTGACAGTGGCGTTGAAAGCATTTGAAAAACATATTGGACAAGGAGACAAGAAATAATGACAGAAACCTTGATTAAAATTGAAGAACTACATAAGTCTTTTGGGAAAAATGAAGTTTTAAAAGGCATTAACCTTGAGATTAAACGAGGAGAAGTTGTGGTCATTATCGGTCCGTCAGGGAGCGGGAAATCAACCCTCCTTCGTTCGATGAATCTTCTCGAAGAAGCAAGTAAAGGCAAGGTTATCTTTGAAGGTGTCGATATTACGGACAAGAAGAATGACCTTTTTGCCATGCGTGAAAAGATGGGCATGGTGTTCCAACAATTCAACCTTTTTCCCAATATGACGGTCATGGAAAATATCACTTTGTCCCCAATCAAAACTAAAGGTGAAAGCAAGGGAGTTGCGGAGAAGAGAGCGCAGGAACTATTAGAAAAAGTTGGCTTGCCAGATAAGGCGACAGCCTATCCACAGAGTTTGTCAGGTGGCCAGCAACAACGGATTGCTATTGCACGTGGACTGGCTATGGAACCAGATGTTTTGCTCTTTGATGAACCGACTTCAGCCCTGGACCCTGAGATGGTTGGAGAAGTCCTAGCTGTTATGCAAGACCTCGCTAAATCAGGGATGACTATGGTGATTGTGACGCATGAAATGGGCTTTGCGCGTGAGGTAGCAGACCGTGTTATCTTTATGGCGGATGGGGTTGTTGTCGAAGATGGAACACCAGAAGAGATTTTCGATCAAACGAAAGAACAACGGACCAAGGAATTTTTGAGTAAGGTTTTGTAAAACCTCATTTTTAGAAGAAGTGGAGTAGAAATCATGGCTTCCAGTAAGGAATATTTAGACTTTATTCTCGATCAGTTATCGGAGCTAGAGGAGATGAGTTATCGTCCTATGATGGGAGAGTATATCCTTTATTATCGTGGGAAGGTTATTGGGGGAATCTATGATAATCGTCTGTTACTAAAGCCTGTGAAGCTGGTCATGGATCAACTGGGAAAGACTAGGTTTGAACGTCCTTATGAAGGAGCTAAGGAGATGATTTTGATAGAAGACATAGAAGATAAGTCATTTCTAACGAGATTAATTAAGGATATGTATGAAGTCTTACCGGCTCCAAAAGTTAAAAAGAAAGCATGACAGATTTACCTAGTATAAATAGGCATAAAAGCTCGATAAGGGCTTTTTCTTATAGTTTTTGACTATAAGGTACATTAGTCAAGAAATGTTAGAATGACAAGGTATTTTTTGTTATAATAGAAGATATCTGATAGAAAAGGGAAGAGATATGGCACAGATTATTGATGGGAAGGCTCTTGCGGCTAAGTTACAAGGGCAGTTGACTGAAAAGACGGCCAAACTAAAAGAAGAAACAGGTCTAGTTCCAGGATTGGTAGTGATTTTGGTGGGAGATAATCCAGCCAGCCAAGTCTACGTTCGCAATAAGGAACGGTCAGCTCTCGCTGCTGGCTTCCGTAGTGAAGTAGTGCGAGTTCCAGAGACCATTACCCAAGCGGAATTGTTAGACTTGATTACCAAATACAATCAAGATCCAGCTTGGCATGGGATTTTGGTTCAATTACCTTTACCAAAACATATTGATGAAGAGGCAGTTTTATTAGCCATTGACCCCGAAAAAGACGTGGATGGTTTCCATCCGCTAAACATGGGACGCTTATGGTCTGGGCATCCAGTTATGATTCCTTCGACACCTGCAGGAATTATGGAAATGTTTCATGAGTATGGGATTGATCTAGAAGGTAAAAATGCGGTTGTTATCGGTCGTTCCAATATTGTCGGAAAGCCAATGGCTCAGCTTCTTTTGGCTAAAAATGCGACTGTGACCTTGACTCACTCACGCACCCATAACCTTGCCAAGGTAGCTGCTAAAGCAGATATTCTTGTGGTTGCAATCGGTCGTGCTAAGTTTGTGACTGTTGACTTTGTCAAACCAGGAGCGGTTGTCATTGACGTTGGGATGAACCGAGATGAAAATGGCAAGCTTTGTGGAGATGTTGATTTTGATGCCGTTGTACCACTTGCTAGTCACATCACACCTGTACCGGGTGGAGTTGGTCCTATGACCATTACCATGCTGATGGAGCAAACCTATCAGGCAGCGCTTCGAACACTAAACAAGGACTAGGAAGATGAAATTCGTATTTGACCTGGATGGGACACTATCTTTTGACTACATGACCATAGATGAGGAGATTAAGCAGGTTCTTTTAAAGGCTGAAGATTATGGGCATGAGCTTGTATTTGCCTCAGCTCGCTCTTATCGGGATTGCTTGGGTTTATTAGGCCCTGAACTCAGTCAACGCTTGGTCATAGGGTTGAATGGTGGCGTAGCCCATCATCTAGGGAAGGCTGTTTTCGAAAGGAATCTCGATGCTAGAGTTTATCAGGCGCTAGTGGATTATTGCCAGACCTATAATCTCCCTTTCTTTGTAGATGATTGCTTTGACTATAGTGGTCAGATTGTGGAGAAGATTCCATTTATTTCCAGTGTGGATCCCCTAAAGGTGGCTCGTTATCAGAAACTCGAGGACTTAGGGACTCCGATTAAGGTAGTCGTTTATATGGGCGACCATGAGGAGTTGCTTGATGATCTGCTTAGTCAGTTAGAAAGACTGGGGCAGACTCATCTCTCCTATCATGCGCATGAAAAGTGCCTTTATGTTAATCCCTTGGATACTCATAAGGCAACAACTGTTGAAAAATTATGTGGGGAGAACTTCATCGCCTTTGGAAATGACCAAAACGATATTGAACTGTTTAAAACCTCTCTCTACTCTGTCCAGATAGGAGATTTTGCTGGTCTTATTCCATATGCAGATGAAACGTTAGAGCTAAAAGGAGAACCCTCTCCAGCAGTAGCAGCTAAAATCTTCCAGACCTTTGCGGAATTTAAGGGAAAATAGTGTAGAAGGAGGTCCGAGCCTCCTTTTGTAGTATAATAGAGTGAGAGGAAAAAACGATGAAAGTGATTGATCAAGCTTTATTAGAAAAAGTCATTATTGAACGTTCTCGTCACAGCCATAAGGGAGATTACGGACGTCTGCTCTTGCTGGGAGGGACCTATCCTTATGGGGGAGCTATCATCATGTCAGCCATTGCAGCTGTCAAAAGTGGGGCAGGGTTGGTGACTGTTGGCACGGATAAGGAGAACCTTTCGGCTCTGCACAGTCATTTACCTGAGGCCATGGCTTTTTCTCTTCAAGACCAGCAATTGTTAAAAGAACAGTTGGAAAAGGCTGAAGTTGTCTTGTTAGGTCCGGGCTTGCGAGAGGATGCATTTGGAGAAAAACTCGTAAAACGGGTTTTTGATGAGCTCAGAAATGACCAGATTTTGATTGCAGATGGCGGTGCTTTGGGCATCTTAGCAAAAGGCCAGTTACCATTCCCTTTCAGTCAGCTCATCCTAACTCCCCACCAAAAGGAATGGGAAAGACTGTCTGGTATAGTTCTTGACCATCAAAATACAGAGACGACTGCTAGGGCTCTTTCAGCTTTTCCTCAAGAAACGATTCTTATCGAGAAAGGTCCAGCGACTCGTATCTGGCAAGTCGGTCAGTCTGAATATTATCAATTAGAAGTCGGAGGCCCCTATCAAGCAACTGGTGGGATGGGAGATACTCTAGCTGGGATGATTGCTGGTTTTGCAGGTCAGTTTCACCAAGTCAGTCTCTATGAGAGAGTGGTGGTAGCGACCCACCTTCATTCAGCCATTGCCCAAGAACTGGCTCAAGAACATTACCTTGTCTTGCCTACCGAAATTAGTAAAACTCTTCCGAAAACAATGAAAAAAATATCTCAAAAAGGCAGCTAATACCTTGGTTGTCTTTTTATGTTGATGTAGGTTTGTTGATAAGGTTTTCAAATACCTCAGAACCAGCAATCAACTGCTGAACTTACGAGGAATTCTCACTTTTAAGGTCTTGATTTTTACTCAAACTCAAAAGAAAAGCGAGATTGTTATCAAAGTTGAGGGGTGTCAAATCATGCTTTTTTTGATATAATTTTTAATGATGAATGCGAGAAATGATCGGTATGTGGTCGTTGATTTAGAGGCGACCAGCACCGGAAGCAAGGCAAAAATTATTCAAGTAGGCATTGTGGTGATTGAGAATGGTGAAATCATCGATCAGTATGCGACTGATGTCAATCCCCACGAACCCTTGGATTCTCATATCAAAGAATTAACAGGTCTGACCGATCAGCGTTTGGCTGCAGCGCCAGAGTTTTCTCAGGTGGCTGGAAAAATTTTTGAATTGGTTAAGGACGGTATTTTTGTTGCGCACAATGTACAGTTTGATGCTAACCTTCTTGCAGAATTCCTCTTTTTTGAAGGATATGAATTGCGCACACCGCGGGTGGATACTGTTGAGCTTGCCCAAGTTTTGTATCCTCAGTTTGAAAAATACAATCTAGGTATCCTTTGTCAAGAGTTGGGCATTGAGCTGGAACATGCCCATACTGCCCTGTCAGATGCTCAGGCAACAGCTGAACTCTTGCTTTACATGCGTCAAAAACTTTTTGAGATACCTAAAGGGCTTTTAGAAAGCTTGTTAAACCTTGCAGACAACCTTCTCTATGAAAGTTATCTGGTGATTGAGGAGGTCTATCAGCAACAATCTCTCTTATCTTCGCCAGATTTGATGGAGCTTCATGGGCTTTTCCTCAAAAAGGAAAGCAAAGGCTTAGTCCCACGAAAGTTATCCAAAGATTTTGCTAAAAATATTTCTTTATTGGGACTGGAGGAGCGTCCGCAACAGTTGGAATTTGCGGAGAAGGTTGAGCACTTATTGGAAGAAGACCAGACTTCCTTTATCCAAGCCCAAACGGGACTGGGCAAGACTTATGGTTATCTCCTCCCAGCTTTGAACTTGGAGAGTCAAGCAGGTATCCTAGTGAGCGTTCCGACCAAAATTCTTCAAAATCAAATCATGCAAGAAGAAGGTCAACGCCTAAAAGAGGTCTTCCATCTGGAAATTCATAGTCTCAAGGGGCCTCAAAATTACTTGAAATTGGATGCTTTTCACCAAATTCTCTATCGATCGGAGTCCAATCGCCTCTTCACACGCTTTAAAATGCAACTGCTCATCTGGCTAACAGAGACAGAGACAGGTGACTTGGACGAAATAGGGCAACTTTATCGCTACCAGCACTTTCTGCCGGAACTAGTCCACGATGGTAAGCTTTCAAAGAAAAGTTTATTTGTTACAGAGGATTTTTGGAAACGAGGGCAGGAAAAGGCCAAGACCAGTCGTGTTCTTCTGACCAATCATGCTTATCTGGTCACTCGTTTGGAGGACAATCCAGAGTTTATCGACAACCGTTTGGTGATCTTGGATGAAGCTCAAAAAATGCTCCTAGCTCTTGAAAATCTAGCCCAGCAGGCTTATCGCCTTGAGGATCTTATTACTCAAATTGAAAAGTCCTTGGAGACAGAGGAAGATTTGATTCAGAAACGTTTGCTTGAGAGTATAGGTTTTGAATGTCGTTACTTGATGGACCAGTATCAGTCAGATCTTAAGAATGGAAAGTGGTTGGATTCTCTCGAACACTTGCGCCAGCATTTTTCGGAGTTAGTTATCCCAGAGTATCGAGAGCTTGCAAACTTTTTCACGTCGGACCGTGAATTTTGGCTTGCTACAGCAGAGAAATCGAGCAAGGATGTCTTGATTTGTTCAAGCAAAAAAGGCCGCTTTATACTAGCAGATTTATTGCCAGAGGATTGCAGGCTCCTAGGAGTATCGGCCACTCTTGAAATCAGCAATCGGGTTTCCTTAGCAGATTTACTGGGATTTCCGGATGCTCCACTTGTTAGGCTTGATGTAGTAAAGCAGGAGCAACAAGAAGTCTTTCTAGTCGATGACTTTCCTCTTGTGACAGAAGTTTCGCCTGCTGACTATGCTAGTGAAGTGGCTTCTGTTATTCGAAGGTTACAAGCCTTTCAAGAACCCATATTGGTCTTGTTTACCTCAAAAGAAATGTTGCTGGCAGTTTCAGACCTGCTCGACCAACCACATCTAGCTCAGTATAAAAATGGGGAACCAAGCCAACTGAAAAAACGTTTTGAAAAAGGTGAACGCCAGATCTTGCTTGGAACAGGTAGTTTCTGGGAAGGAGTTGATTTTTCAACCCATCCATTTGTACTCCAAGTGATTCCGAGATTGCCTTTCCAAAATCCACAAGAACCGTTAACAAAAAAATTAAACCAAGAACTACGTCGAGAAGGAAAAAATCCCTTCTATGATTATCAATTGCCGATGGCTATTATTCGGCTAAAACAAGCATTAGGTCGTACTGTTAGACGGCCTGATCAAGGTTCGGTTGCTGTAATCCTAGACAGTCGTGTCGTCAGCAAGCGTTATGGTAAACAAATCGCCCAGACCTTGTCAAAAGAAAGGGCTGTTCAAGT
Source organism: uncultured Streptococcus sp. (assembly GCA_934229205.1). Lineage (GTDB taxonomy): Bacteria > Bacillota > Bacilli > Lactobacillales > Streptococcaceae > Streptococcus. Next base: position 13,598 of record CAKQDJ010000011.1, on the reverse strand, counting down.
TCTTTCTAGAGAACAGCTAGAGCCTGCTGTAGCTGATTTTCTCCAATCTCGTCGCAATAGAATGAAAGAAAAATCCAAGAAAGAGAAAAGGTAAAAAATATGAAACGTTCCTTCGACTCTCGAGTCGATTATAGCCTCCTTCTACCAGTGTTTTGTTTACTGGTGATTGGAGTAGTGGCCATTTATATAGCAGTTAGTCATGACTATCCAAATAATGTGTTACCAATACTAGGCCAGCAAATTGCTTGGATTTCCTTGGGCCTTGTCATTGGTTTTGTGGTCATGTTCTTCAATACTGAGTTTTTATGGAAGGTGACTCCTTATCTCTATGGTTTAGGCCTAGCCTTGATGGTCCTCCCTCTTGTTTTCTACAATCCAAATCTTGTAGCATCAACAGGTGCCAAGAACTGGGTATCGATTGGTGGAACGACACTCTTTCAGCCATCGGAGTTCATGAAGATTTCCTATATCTTGATGTTGGCTCGAGTCATCGTACAATTCACTCAAAAACACAAGGAATGGCAACGGACTATTCCCTTGGATTTCCTATTGATTGGTTGGATGATTGCCTTTACCATCCCAGTCTTGATCCTCTTAGCCCTACAAAGTGACTTAGGAACTGCCTTGGTCTTTGTAGCTATTTTTGCAGGTATGGTTCTCCTTTCAGGTGTTTCGTGGAAGATTATCATTCCTGTTTTTGCGACAGGAGTGACTGCAGTTGCAGGCTTCATGGCCATCTTTATAAGCAAGGATGGACGTGCCTTCTTGCATCAGATTGGAATGCCAACCTACCAGATTAACCGTATTTTGGCCTGGCTCAATCCCTTTGACTTTGCGCAAACAACGACTTACCAACAGGCGCAGGGACAAATTGCGATTGGAAGTGGTGGCTTGTTTGGACAGGGTTTCAATGTGTCTAATCTCCTCATTCCAGTACGTGAAAGTGATATGATTTTCACCGTAATTGCTGAAGACTTTGGCTTCATTGGTTCGGTCTTTGTCGTTGCCCTGTACTTGCTTCTTATTTATCGGATGTTGAAGATTACGATCAGGTCAAATAACCAGTTCTACACCTACATTTCGACTGGGTTTATCATGATGTTGCTCTTCCATATCTTTGAAAATATCGGTGCCGTGACAGGCTTACTTCCTTTGACAGGGATTCCTCTGCCTTTCATTTCTCAAGGGGGCTCCGCAATTATTAGCAACCTCATCGGTGTCGGTCTCCTCTTGTCTATGAGTTACCAGACAAACCTAGCGGAGGAGAAAAGTGGAAAAGTTCCATTCAAACGAAAGAAAGTCGTCCTAAAACAAATCAAATAAGGAGGCCACTATGGCAAAAGTAGCAGTTATTTTAGCCCAGGGTTTTGAAGAAATCGAAGCCTTGACAGTAGTCGATGTCTTGCGTCGAGCAAACATTTCTTGTGATATGGTAGGATTTGAAGAGCAGGTGACAGGGTCACATGACATTCAGGTAAAAGCCGACCATATCTTTGATGGCGATTTGTCCGACTATGACTTGGTCGTTCTTCCAGGTGGTATGCCAGGCTCAGCTCACCTACGGGATAATCAAGCCCTTATTTCACAGATTAAAGGCTTTGACCAAGCAGGAAAGAAAATTGCAGCCATCTGTGCAGCTCCAATCGCTCTTCATCAAGCAGGTGTCCTGAAAGACAAGCACTTCACCTGTTATGACGGTGTTCAGGAGAACATCAGTGATGGAATTTACCGAAAGCAAACAGTGGTTGTGGATGGCAATCTAACAACTAGCCGAGGACCGTCAACCGCACTTGCCTTTGCCTATGAGTTGGTAGAGCAATTGGGAGGAGATGCTGAAAGTTTACGAGACGGCATGCTCTATCGAGATGTCTTTGGAAATCAACAGTAAGACGAGAGTTCGGCTCTCGTTTTTGCTTGGAAAAATCTAGGAAATCATCGCTTTTTTCATAAAAAAATGGTATAATGAAGGGTATGAAATATCACGACTATATATGGGATTTAGGTGGTACCCTATTGGATAATTATGAGACTTCTACAGCAGCCTTTGTAGAGACCTTAGCCCAATACGGAATAGAGCAAGAACACGACCGTGTTTACGAAGCCTTGAAGGTTTCGACAGCTTTTGCTATCGAGAAGTTTGCCCCAGCCATCGAGAATTTTTTAGAAAACTACAAAGAAAATGAAGCGCGTGAGCTAGAATACCCAGTTTTGTTTGAGGGAATTCCAGAACTACTCAAAGATATTTCTGACAAGGGTGGCCGTCATTTCTTAGTTTCTCATCGAAATGACCAAGTTCTAGAACTTCTTGCAAAGACTCAGATAGCTGACTATTTCACAGAAGTCGTGACTGCTAGTTCCGGTTTCAAACGAAAACCAGATCCTGAGTCTATGATTTATTTACGTGATAAATATCATATCTCATCCGGTTTGGTCATTGGAGACAGGAATATTGATGTAGAAGCAGGGAAAGCTGCCGGCTTAGATGCCTATCTTTTTAAAAACGTTGTGACACTGAGACAAGCAATAGACATGTAAGAAAAGGGAAAAAATGACAGAAAAAATCAAAAATCAACAGGCACAGGATTATGATGCCAGCCAAATTCAAGTTTTGGAGGGGTTGGAAGCCGTTCGTATGCGTCCAGGTATGTATATTGGATCGACTTCAAAAGAAGGCCTTCACCATCTAGTCTGGGAAATCGTTGATAATTCAATTGATGAAGCCCTAGCAGGATTTGCCAGCCATATCCAAGTCCTTATTGAGCCAGATAATTCCATCACCGTTGTGGATGATGGACGTGGTATTCCTGTTGACATTCAAGAAAAGACAGGACGTCCTGCTGTTGAGACCGTCTTTACTGTTCTTCACGCTGGAGGAAAATTCGGCGGTGGCGGGTACAAGGTATCAGGTGGATTGCACGGTGTGGGTTCATCAGTAGTAAATGCCCTTTCAACTCAACTAGATGTTCGGGTTCATAAAAACGGAAAAATTTATTATCAAGAATACCACCGTGGGAATGTCGTTGCTGATCTTGAAGTGGTTGGAGATACGGATAGAACCGGAACAACAGTTCACTTCACGCCGGATCCAGAGATTTTTACAGAAACAACGACCTTTGACTTTGACAAATTAAATAAGCGTATTCAAGAACTAGCCTTTTTGAACCGAGGTCTTCGAATCTCCATCACAGATAAGCGTGAAGGTCTCGAACAGACTAAACATTACCACTATGAGGGCGGGATTGCTAGCTATGTTGAATATATCAACGAGAACAAGGATGTGATCTTTGACACACCAATCTACACAGACGGTGAGATGGATGATATCACAGTTGAAGTAGCCATGCAGTACACAACTGGTTACCACGAAAACGTCATGAGTTTCGCCAATAATATTCATACCCATGAAGGTGGAACACATGAGCAAGGTTTCCGTACAGCACTGACGCGTGTTATCAACGATTATGCCCGTAAGAATAAACTGCTAAAAGACAATGAAGACAACCTGACAGGGGAAGATGTTCGTGAAGGTTTGACTGCTGTTATCTCTGTCAAGCATCCAAATCCGCAGTTTGAAGGACAAACCAAGACCAAACTGGGAAATAGCGAAGTAGTTAAGATCACCAACCGTCTCTTTAGCGATGCCTTCTCTGATTTCCTCATGGAAAATCCACAGATTGCCAAGCGTATCGTGGAAAAAGGAATTTTGGCTGCCAAGGCTCGTGTAGCTGCCAAGCGTGCGCGTGAAGTTACTCGCAAGAAATCTGGTTTGGAAATTTCCAATCTTCCTGGAAAACTAGCAGACTGTTCTTCAAACAACCCAGCTGAAACAGAACTCTTCATCGTCGAAGGAGACTCGGCTGGTGGATCAGCTAAATCTGGTCGTAACCGTGAGTTCCAAGCCATCTTACCAATTCGTGGTAAAATCTTGAACGTTGAAAAGGCTAGCATGGATAAAATTCTTGCTAACGAAGAAATTCGGAGTCTCTTCACAGCCATGGGGACAGGATTTGGCGCAGAATTTGATGTTACTAAGGCTCGTTACCAAAAACTCGTTTTGATGACCGATGCCGATGTCGATGGTGCCCACATTCGAACTCTCTTGCTAACCTTGATTTACCGCTACATGAAACCAATCCTAGAAGCTGGTTATGTTTATATTGCCCAACCACCGATTTATGGGGTCAAAGTTGGAAGTGAGATCAAAGAATACATCCAGCCAGGTACAGATCAAGAAATTAAACTCCAAGAAGCCTTAGCACGTCATAGTGAAGGGCGCTCAAAGCCAACCATCCAACGTTATAAGGGATTAGGAGAAATGGATGACCACCAATTGTGGGAAACAACCATGGATCCAGAACATCGCTTGATGGCGCGTGTTTCAGTAGATGATGCTGCTGAAGCAGATAGAATCTTTGATATGTTAATGGGCGATCGGGTAGAGCCTCGTCGCGAATTTATCGAAGAAAACGCTGTTTACAGTACACTTGACGTCTAAAAAATGTGGGAAATAGTTCCCTTGGTTTAAAAAATATGATATAATCATTACGATTGTTTCTAGTATAAAAGGAGTTTGATATGTCTAATGGACAACTAATTTATCTAATGGTTGCGATTGCGATCATTTTGATTTTAGCTTATGTAACAGCCATTTTTCTACGTAAGCGTAATGTAAGCAGATTAACGGCGCTTGAAGAAAGAAAAGAAGAACTCTACAATCTTCCTGTAAATGATGAGGTTGAAGCCGTTAAAAATATGCACTTGATTGGTCAAAGTCAGGTAACCTTTCGTGAATGGAATCAAAAATGGGTTGATTTATCTCTGAACTCATTTGCAGACATCGAAAATCACCTCTTTGAAGCTGAAAACTACAATAATTCTTTCCGTTTCTTTAAAGCAGCTCACAAGATTGATCAAATTGAAAGCCAGATTAGTTTGATTGAGGAGGATATTGCAGCTATTCGCAATGCCCTTTCTGAACTCGAAAAGCAAGAGTCTAAGAACAGTGGTCGCGTCCTACATGCTTTGGACTTGTTTGAAACCCTTCAACATACGGTTGCAGAGGACTCAGAGAAATATGGGAAAGCTCTTCCTGAGATTGAGAAACAATTGGAAAATATCCAATCGGAATTCTCTCAATTCGTTACCCTTAACTCATCAGGTGACCCAGTTGAAGCTGCAGCAATCCTAGATGATACTGAAAATCATATTCTTGCTCTAACGCATATTGTTGATCGTATTCCAGCTCTTGTTGAAACCTTGACAAAGGAATTACCAGACCAATTAGCAGATTTGGAAGAAGGCTATCGTAAGCTGTTGGATGCCAAATACCACTTTATTGAAACAGATATTGAGTCACGTTTCCAACTTTTGCATGAATCTTTGAAGAATAATCAAGAAAACATTCGTCAGTTGGAGTTGGACAATGCAGAGTATGAAAATAATCGCATTCAAGAAGAAATCAATGCACTTTATGATATTTTCACTCATGAAATTGAGGCTCAAAAAGTCGTTGAGAATCTCCTCTCAACACTTCCAACCTATCTCAACCACTTGAAGGAAAATAACCAGGTGCTTGTTCAGGATCTTGAACGCCTAAATAAAACTTATCTTCTTCCAGAAAGTGATGGGAATCATGTCCGCCGTCTTCAAAAAGAATTAGCTGCACTTGATACCGCTATTTTAGAAGTAACAGAGGACCAAAGAGAATCTGCTCAAGCCTATTCTGTTCTTGAAGAACAGTTGGAAATGCTTCAAAGCAATCTCAAAGATATTGAAGATGAGCAAATTTCTGTGAGCGAACGACTTGCGCAAATTGAAAAAGATGACCTCAATGCTCGCCAAAAAGCAAATGTCTATGTGAATCGTTTGCACACTATCAAACGTTACATGGAGAAGCGAAACTTACCAGGAATCCCTCAAAGTTTCTTGAAACTCTTCTTTACTGCAAGTCATAACACTGAAGATTTGATGGCGGAGCTAGAACAACCGCAGGTTAATATTGAATCTGTTAAGCGAATTCTTGAAATTGCAACGAATGATATGGCAGTACTTGAGACAGAAACATATGACATTGTTCAGTATGCAACTTTGACAGAGCAACTTCTCCAATACTCAAATCGCTACCGTTCATTTGATGAACGTATCCAAGAGGCTTTCAACGAAGCACTTGAAATTTTTGAGAAAGAGTTTGACTATCGGGCATCATTTGAGAAGATTTCTCAAGCCTTGGAAGTTGCAGAACCAGGAGTTACAAATCGTTTTGTGACTTCATATGAAAAAACACGTGAAGCAATTCGCTTTTAAAATAGAAGCTTAGAGAATTCTAAGCTTTTTCTTTATTTTTTGAAATGGAGCTAGATTATCTGTTTATCATTGAAATAATAGCTTTGATTTGATATGATGGAAATATGAAGAAAAATATGAACCGTGTTTCTCACGATAAAAAGAGAAGTATATTGCTTTCCTTTGTTGGAATCTTAGGAATCGCTATGATTCTTTTGGGAAGTGCCATTGGCTACAAGGTTCTACAAAAGCAATCTTATGAACAAAAAATTGAAGCGTTAAAAAGCGAAAAGGACCAGCAATTCAACTCAGGTAGTCAGAAGGACCATTTCCGAAAAGGGCAAGCTGAGGTGATTGCCTACTACCCTCTGCAAGGAGAGGAGGTCATTGCGTCTATTAGAGAAAAAATCAACCAAGATATCAAAGAAAATCTAGAAGATAAAGAGGATCTGGTCTTTTATTATACAGAGCAGCTGGATCCTGTCCTTAAGGGAGTTGTTGCTCGTAATATCAGTAGGCAAGTCTATGATTTGTCTGCAGCAAAGGTTGAAGAAAAAGAAAAGACTTCCTTAGGGAAAATTTTCTTGACTGAAGATGGGAAAGCTTTTGACCTCAGTAAACTCTTCAAAGATGCAAGCAAGGCTAAGGAACTCTTACTGAGTCAAATCAAATCAACTCTAGAAGATAAGAAACTTGACCAGGCAAAAATTGATCAAGTTATAAAGAGCTTCACAGATCAGGATTTGGCATCTTGGAGTTTTGATTATAAAGATAGTCAAATCATCCTTTATCCTGCTAATTCTGGAGAGGCTGTTGAGGAAATTGCTTTACCAATATCCAGTTTCTTTGATGTCATTGAGTCCTCTTATCTGTTAGAAAAGGATGCGGAACTCTACCAATCTTACTTTGCTAAGAAAAATAAAAAGGTTGTAGCCTTGACCTTTGATGATGGTCCAAATCCGACTACAACTCCACAAGCTTTGGATACCTTGGCTAAGTACGGTGTAAAGGCAACCTTCTTTGTACTTGGAAAAAACATAGCAGGAAATGAAGATCTTCTGAAACGAATGAAATCGGAAGGTCATGTTGTGGGAAATCATAGCTGGGATCATCCTGTCCTTTCTAAATTATCTCTCGAAGATGCTAAAAAGCAAATCACTGATACAGAAGATTTGTTAACTCAAGTTTTAGGATCAAGCTCTAAACTGATGCGCCCACCTTATGGTGCCATCACTGATGATATTCGAAATAGTCTTGACTTGAGTTTTATCATGTGGGATGTGGATAGTTTAGACTGGAAGAGTAAGAATGAAGCTGCTATTTTGACAGAAATTCAACACCAAGTTCGTAATGGTTCTATCATTCTCATGCATGATATCCATGGTCCTTCTGTCAATTCTCTACCAAGTGTCATTGAGTATCTAAAGGGTGAAGGGTATACATTTGTGACCGTTCCCGAATTGCTCAATTCTCGCTTGAAAGCTCACGAAATTTATTATGATCGTGATCAATAATTGTTAAAATCTAAAGGAGCAAGCGTACTGGTAATCAGGATTTTGTTTCTTTAGATTTTCTTCACATAGAAAGGAAAAACGATGAAATCTTACACCCTTAATAATGGAGTTTCAATTCCTGTTCTAGGATTTGGAACATGGAAGGCTGAAAATGGAGAAGTAGCCTACCAAGCTGTTTTAGAAGCTTTAAAGGCTGGTTATCGTCATATCGATACTGCAGCTATCTATAAAAATGAGGAAAGTGTTGGTCGTGCTATACGAGATAGCGGTATTCCACGACAAGAAATCTTTGTAACGACTAAACTTTGGAATACCATTCACAGCTATGATGAAACTCGCCATGCATTTGAAGAATCAATGGAAAAACTGGGATTGGATTATCTAGATTTGTACCTTATTCATTGGCCAAATCCAAAACCACTAAGAGAAAATGACGAATGGAAAACTCGCAATGCTGAAGTCTGGCGAGCGATGGAGGATCTTTACAAAGAAGGCAAAATCCGTGCTATCGGCGTTAGTAATTTCCTTCCCCATCATTTGGATGCTTTGCTTGAGACAGTAAGAGTCATTCCGGCGGTCAATCAGGTACGCTTGGCACCAGGAGTTTATCAAGAGGAAGTGGTTGACTACTGTAGAGAGAAAGGAATTCTCCTAGAGGCTTGGGGGCCTTTTGGGCAAGGGGAGTTGTTTGAACAGAAAGAAGTCCAAGAAATGGCTGCTAAGTATGGGAAATCAGTGGCTCAAATTGCCTTGGCTTGGAGTTTGGCAGAAGGTTTTTTACCTCTACCTAAGTCAGTGACAGCCTCTCGTATCCAGAGCAATCTTGATTGTTTTGGAATTGAACTCAGCAAAGACGAGCGAGAAGTCTTAAAGACAATTTCAGTGACTTCTGGTGCACCACGTGTGGATGAGATGGATTTTTAGTTTGTGAAATCTATTTATATCGAAATGATGAAGACTAGGAATTTTTAATCCTAGTCTTTTTGTGTATAAAAGTCTAGATTGTTTGTATAATAAAATAGTTTTATAAATTGAAATAAATGAATAAATCTAAAAGATGTTGCTTTGATAGAGCAAATAACACGAACAATAAAACTAAATAAGAACATTACATACGCAAATATTACATTTTTGTGACAATTCAGATTTTTATGAAAATTTATGATTATTTGCGTTATAATAGGTATACTTTAAAGAAAAAGGAGATTATTTATGAATAGACGACAACGTTTTTCATTGCGGAAATACAAATTTGGTCTTGCTTCAGTTTTATTGGGAACTGCTTTGGTTTTTGGAGCAAGTCAAGTCAGTGCCAATGAGCAGAGTACAGGTGAAAATCAAGCTCAAACTCAGGAAATTAAGACAGAGCTAAAAAATGATAAACACTCAAACTCTTCAACTGACCAAACCAATACTAATGGGATAGCACCAGTAGTTGGAGAGAAACAAGAAGTTGAAACTTCTAAAGAGGATGCTAGTAAACAAGCTGCTAAGGTAGAAGCTCCAGTTGATAAAACTGCTGAAGCACAAGAATCAGGAAAAGATAGCACAGTTGCAAAAGAAGAGAATCAAGGTGTCGTTCAAAAAGAAACAAAAGTAGATGTCAGTGATGGGCCTACTACTGAGAAGGCTTCTACCATAGAGCAAAAAGAGGCTCCAGCAACGACAGCTCTTAAAACTACTGGAGAAACAGCAACTACTGAAAAAGAACAAGAAAAAGCTGAGTCTGCAAAACCCAATAGTCTTTCAAGCAATGATATCATAACAGTACCAAAAACTTGGGAGGCTGGTTACAAGGGGAAAGGGACCGTTGTTGCCATTATTGACTCTGGGCTTGATTTGAATCACGAGGTTCTTCGAATTTCGGATCCGTCAAAAGCAAAATTTAAAAACAAGGAAGCCATCGAAGCAGCTAAAAAGGCTGCTGGAATCGATTACGGTAAATGGTATAGCGATAAGGTTGTCTATGCCTATGACTACTTTGACGGAACGGATAAGATCAAAGAAGCAGAAAGAACCTCTCATGGGATGCACGTAACAGGGATTGCTGCTGGAAACCCTGATAAAGAAGCACCGAATGGTGAAAAGGTCTATGGTGTAGCACCAGAAGCCCAAGTCATGTTTATGCGTGTCTTTTCAGATCGTCAAAAAACGACCAGTTCTGCCCTTTATGTAAAGGCGATTGATGATGCAGTCGCCTTGGGAGCAGATGCTATTAATATGAGTTTGGGATCTAGCACTGGTTCTATGGTGGATGCTGGTTCTGATATCGTGGATGCTATCAAACGTGCCCGTGCCAAGGGAGTTTCTGTTCTTATCTCAGCAGGAAATAGCAATACATTCGGAAATGGTTATTCAAAACCACTAGCTGAAAACCCAGACTATGGCTTGGTTGGAAATCCATCCACTGTTGAGGATTCGATTTCAGTTGCTTCTGTCAACAATAAAACATTGACGACAGCAGTTTTTGAAGTCAAAGGTCTAGAGGGAAATGCCAGTCTTCATAACGGAAAATTTGATTATAGTCAACCTGAAGCAGATAAGGACTTTGAAAAAGGAAAAGAGTACGAATACGTCGAAGCAGGGTTAGGTCGTGAAGAAGACTTTGCGAAGTTGGATTTAACTGGGAAACTTGCCCTCATTCAGCGTGGAGCCATGAACTTTTCAGAGAAAATCAAAAATGCACGAAAACACGGTGCAGTTGGTGCTTTGATCTACAATAATGTAGAAGGAGCAAACATCAATATGGCTATTGATGATGAAGCAAAGAAAATTCCTTCTGTATTTATTTCTAAACAGTATGGTGAAGCCTTAAAATCAGGAAACTACAAGATCGTTTTTAATGACAAGATGGATAATCGTCCTTCTGATGTGGCCAATCAGTTATCTGATTTTTCAAGTTGGGGTGTGACTACCGATGGACAATTGAAACCAGACGTGACAGCTCCTGGTGGCAATATTTACTCATCCTTTAATGATAATACCTATGGAAGTATCAGTGGTACCAGTATGGCAGCTCCTCACGTTACGGGTGTTGCAGTTCTGGTTAAGGAATACCTTCAAAAACACCATCCAGAATTGACTCCTGAGCAAGTATCAGAGACTGTCAAGGCCTTGATCATGTCAACTGCAAAACCACACGTTAATAAGGATACAGGCACTTATACCTCTCCTCGTCAGCAAGGTTCTGGTATTGTGGATACAGCTGCTGCAGTGTCAACAGATCTCTATGTAACGGGTGAAAATGGTTATCCAAGTGTGACATTAGGAAATGTTGGAGATCAATTTACTTTCAAGGTCACTGTACACAATATTTCAGATACTGATCGTACTCTCAAGATGGTAGTGAATACCAATACAGACGAAGTCCAAGATGGGAAATTCACCCTTCGACCTCGAAAACTAACGGAGACAGTCTGGCCTGAAGTGACGGTCAAAGCCCACAGCAGTCAAACAGTCACTGTTAAAGTGGATGCTCGAAAATTTGCTGCTGAACTCAGCAAACGAATGCCAAATGGCTATTTCCTTGAAGGTTTTGTTCGCTTTGTAGATCCAGCAGATGATGGAGATATTGTGAGTCTTGCATTTATGGGCTTCCGAGGTGAATTCCAAAATCTTCCTGCTGTCGAAAAACCAATTTACAATCTTGTCCGAGAAGGAAAAAATGGATTTTACACGGAAGTAGACAAGGAAAATCTTGCAGTTAACTACTCTAATGATGCGACCTATCTAGCAAGCTTGCAAAATGATCTTCTTGTTTCTCAAGGTCAACGCCAAGGACGCAGAATTACCGTTCTTGGGATTGAACAAAATGCTGAAGGTAAGCATGTTCTTCAGTTGGACGAAAAAGGGAATGTCCGTATTGCTATTTCTCCAAACGATGATGGAAACAAAGATCTGGTTGAATACAAAACGGTTGCTTTGAGAAATCTTGTAAATCTTCGGGCAACAGTTTATGCGGCTACAGATACCAAGCATGAACATCCTATTTGGGAGGGCGATGCAAAGGATCTTCGTAAGAATTATTTTGATGGTGACAGTAGAAATCTGAAGAGTTATATTCTAGATAATACTGCTTGGAGAGGTCAGGATTTTGATGGTAATACCGTAGCGGATGGTTTATATGACTATGTTATCAGTTATACACCAGATGTTCCAGGAGCAAAAGAACAATACACGACCTTTAAAATTCAAATTGATACTCAAAAACCTGTCATCACGAGTGGTTATATTCGCTTTAAAGATGGAAACCAAGAATTCGTAGCTCGCAAACCAAAAGATGTGGGTCAAGGCGGTATCCTTTCAGAAAAAGTCTTCTATATCACACCATTTGATCAGAAAGGGACCATGGTTCTAACTGGAAAGGACGAGTCTGGAACTCGTGCGCTTGAGAACACCCATCTGATTAAGGCCAATGCTGACGGTAGTTATACACTTCCTAAGGATGTTGACAAGGCTAATATTTACTATCTTGTAGAGGACTATGCAGGAAATGTAGACTATATTTCGCTTGCAGAACTTGTGCGCGATCAAAATAGTGGTCGAGTGAAAATCGCCTTGAAGGATGCGAAAACAAACCAAGATATTGATACCCTCTACGTCTATCGAATTAAAAATAGCGAGGGGCAATATGTTGATGTCGACAAGTCAAAAGCGATTCATTTCTTACAGTTTGGTCATTATACGGCAGAAATTTTCAGTTATGACCGAACAGAATTGAAATTTATCAGTGCCTTGTCCCAAGAGTTTGACCTGACGGAAGAAAATAGTTTCCAAACCATTACCTTCCTAGCAAAACTCCTAGAGTATGCACCAGTATCTGTTTCCTTCAATCAAGCAGTTCCAAAGACAACTACAGTAGTTCTGAAAGGAGAAGATGGGACAAGTATCACTCTTCCTGCTGAAAAATACGGTCAATACGCCTTCGGTAAGAAAGTTGCTATAGGTCGTTATACTGTAGAGATTGGCTTACCGACTGGATATGAACTCCTTGAAAATCTCGTTTCCTTGCTCGTTCATCCAGGTCGAAATAATGCTTTGCGCCTATCTGTTGTGTCTAAGTTGGCCTTGATTGCTGCGGTAAATCAACAAAAAGAACTGGTAGAAACGTCTCGTTACTTTAATAGTAGTGCAGATAAGAGAAAAGCTTATGACCAAGCTTTCCAAGTGGCGCGGTCAGCCTTGTCAAGTAAGTTGAAGCAAGAATTGATTGATGGAGTTCTCGCTAGTCTTGAAGCTGCTGGTAAGGCTTTGGATGGAAAAGATTCGAACGTGGCAGCCTTGAAAGAAGCCATGAAAGCTTACTATGCAACGACTAAAACTGGACGATATGCTAATTCCAAGGAAAAAGTACGTCGAGCTTATGATCGTGCCTTCCAAGAAATCGCCTTACTTGCTGTGGATCCTAAAGTCAAACAGGATCAAATTGACCAATCTCTCATTGCCCTTGCAACAGCTAAAAGTAAACTGAATGGCAAGGCTACAGACTTCTCTAGTCTGAAGAAACTGGTCAAGGATGAACGCCTTTTCCAAGAAAAGAATGCGAGATTTATCTATGCAGACAAGAAAGAAAAAGCAGCTTATCTTTTAGCCTTTAAAGAAGCTCAGGAACTCCTTAATGATCCAGGAGCGAGCCAAGAAGATGTCAAAGATGCCATTACAGTCTTGAAACAAGCCAAGAGAAATCTGCATGGCAAAAAACCAAAAGCAAGAAGACATCCTTAAACAGGAGTTTCTGAAGCTTTACTGATAAATGAGTCTGGAACTTTGTTTTCAGACTCATTTTTGGTTTACACTAGCTAG
>CAKQDJ010000010.1:0-58044 GCA_934229205.1 uncultured Streptococcus sp. | reverse complement strand
TGGGCAGGTTCTGTATGTATTGTTCAGCTAGATTAAGCTTTACCTTCTGAACCGAATACGTCGATACGTTCTTCAACAGCTTCTGTAATTGCTTCGAAACCTGGTTTCAAGAATTTACGTGGGTCAAAGAGTTTCTTCTTATCGTATTCTGCTTCGTTTGCTTCGTATTCAGCAACAAATTTACGAGTTGCGTTAGCAAATGCGATTTGGCATTCAGTATTAACGTTAACTTTCGCAACACCAAGTTTGATAGCTGCTTGGATTTGGTCATCAGGAATACCTGAACCACCATGCAATACGATTGGGAAGCCTGGAACTGCTTCTGTCAATTTTTGCAAGTGATCAAGGTGAAGACCTTTCCAGTTTGCTGGGTAAGGACCGTGGATGTTACCGATACCAGCTGCCAAGAAGTCAATACCAGTTGCAACCATTGCTTTAGCATCTTCAATTGGAGCCAATTCGCCATCACCAATGATTCCGTCTTCTTCACCACCGATAGTACCAACTTCAGCTTCTACTGATACGCCATTTGCATGAGCAAATTCTACAACTTTACGAGCTTTTTCAAGGTTTTCTTCAACTGGAAGGTGTGAACCGTCAAACATAACTGAAGTATAACCAACTCGGATACATTCAAGTGCATCTTCATAATGACCATGGTCAAGGTGAATAGCAACTGGTACAGTAATTCCCATTGATTCTACAAGGTTTTCGATGAGAAGTTTACATACTTTGTAACCACCCATGTATTTAGCAGCACCCATTGAAGTTTGGATCAAAACTGGAGCTTTTTTAGCTTCTGCTGCACGCAAGATAGCTTGAGTCCACTCAAGGTTGTTTGTGTTAAATCCACCAACTGCATAACCGTTGTCACGAGCTGCTTGGACAAATTTTTCTGCTGAAACGATTGCCATTTGTCAGGCCTCCTATATATTTTTTGGGACATCCCATTTACATTGTTCATTTTATCACTTTTTGATAAAAAAAGCTAGTTTTTCCCATACTTTAGATTGAATTTCTTCCAATCCAATCAATGTAAACCCTTTCTTTCCCCTAGTCTTGCACGACTTTAGGATAACGCATGAAGAAGGTCAAACGCTCATCTTGCATCTCAAAATGATAAGGTAATTTCTCGTGTTCTAATAAACTTTTGACTACAAAGAGTCCCATCCCCGAACCCTTGGCCTTGCGACTGGCATTTTCAGAAAAAGACTGGGCCAGTTTTTCTTGTTCTTCAGGACTACAGCTATTCTCGATAAAGAGTTCTCCTTCTCTTTCTCCTATGCGAACCAGGCCACCTGGAGTAGAGTGCTTAATAGCATTGCTGATGAGATTCGATAGGATTAATTTCATGACAGATGGGTTTATGTAAGCCTGCTGATGGGTTAGGCTAATGTCTACATGAAGTTCTCTCTCCTTGGCGAGCAAAGCATAATCTGTGACCAGACTTTGCGTCATCTGAAGAAGGTCGACCTCTTCTTTCTCCTCTCGCAATTCCTGCACAGAAGAAAGAGAAAGTATCTGGAGAACGTGGTGACTGAGGTCGTCCACAATTCCCAAGGCGACTCCCAGATAATGGTCTCTATCCTTGTAACGACCAATATTTTCCTTCATATTTTCGATTAGGATTTTGAGACTAGCCAGAGGTGTTTTCAATTCATGAGAAGCCCCTCGTAGAAATTCGACCTTCATCTTCTCCAGCTGGAGAATAGCTTCATTCTTGTCATGCAAGTCCGCAATGACTGTCAAGAGATGCTGGTAAAGGCTATTGATTTGTTCCTTGAGATCACCTATCTCATCCTTAGAATCCACGCGCAAACGTACTTGATCATCCAGATCCATCATCCGACGGGTCACCCGCTTGATTTCCAAAATCGGTGCAACAATGGTCCGAGCATAGATGTAAGCAACCAAGAGGGAAATCAGAAAGGATGCCAATAAGGTATAGGGGAGAAACTGAAGACTAATCTGCTCTGCTTCCTTTTGCAAATCCATGGACGCTAGAAACTGGAGAGTCATAGTTCCACCATCTTGCGTTTTTACCTCGCGTTCTTCAATGAAGAGTGAAGTTGTCTGACGAGCTGTATCTAGTGGAAAATTATCCTTAACCTCTAACTTGTCCTCAGTCATCTCACCCTTAACAGACCCTTTGATATCACTGGTCTGGGAATACAAGTCTAACACTTGCTCGATACTCTGCCTATCCTTTCCGTCAAGGGACTGGGCAATGGCTGTCGCTTTCTGGCCAATGGTTTCCTGACGATGACTTAGATAAGTTGATGGAAAGAGAAAATAAATGGCTAAATGAAGACAAATAACCAGAACACTAAAAATCGAGAAGGTATAGATAAATATTTTAGTAAATAGACCTGTTCGTTTCATTTTCGCTCCAATTTATAACCAACATTGCGCACAGTGAGGATACAATCCAAATCTAGCTTTTTCCGCAGTTCCTTGATATAGACATCAATGACACGGTCAAAGGGAACCTCATCTGTCGCCTTCCAGACCGCATCGATAATCTGAGACCGGGTCAAGGCCCGTCCTTCATTTTTTACCAGATAGTCCAGAATTTCCAACTCTTTGGCATTGATAGCCACTTCTTCTCCTGCTAGGCTTGCACTATAACTCTCAAAGTCCACCTTGGTATCCTTATAGGAAAAGGTTCGTCCCGTATCGTAGTAGCGCTTGAAAATTGCATCTACCCTCACTTTTAGAAGGGAGAGAGAGAAGGGCTTTTCCAGATAACCATCTGCCAGAGAGGCAAAGGCACTCATCTTGTATTCCTCATCCTGAAAGGCGGTCAGCATCAAGACAGGAACCTGACTGGTTTTACGAATCTCAGCTAGGACTTCGAGGCCATTAAGCTTGGGCATCTGGATATCCAGCAGTACCAGAGCAACTTCATAGCTGGAAAATTTTTCCAGAGCTTCCTGACCGTCTGCTGCCTCAATGGTTTCATAACCACAATCCGTCAAATAGTCACTGATCCCCTCACGGATCATCTCTTCATCCTCTACAATCAAAATTTTCATAGAAAAAACGTTTCACATTCCTTTAAATTTCTTGTTAATCTTTCTATTTTGCCTTAATAAGACCTCTTCCTATCAAGGCAAAATAGATAAAAATGCTACCTATATTATACCCCATTTAGGGGAGAATAGGTAGCAAGTTTGTTATTCGCTATCGAGCAAGAGCTCTTTTGGTTGTTTTCTGAGGAGATTGCTTGAGGCAAGTGCCATAACGAGAACCACTAGAACCAAGGCAAGGACAAAGACGATTATAAAGTCTGATGTCTGAATAGAAATGTCTAAACTCGACAAGGTCTTGCTAAAGCCATCTACTTCAGCACCACCACCAAGGTTAGAGGCTTGAGCAGCCTTGCTGGCTTGCTTGGCAACACCTGAAGTAACATTGGCTAGGACGGTGTTTCCGATTGCACGAGCTGTATAGTTGGCTAGGAAGTAAGCAGAAACGAGAGCAGGGATGGCAATCAAAATCGATTCGGTGATGAATTGCCCCAAGATACTTGCCTGCTTGAGACCGATAGAGAGGAGAATTCCCACTTCCTTGCGACGGGCGTTGATCCAAAGGCTAAGTAAGAGTGCAAGGAGAAGGACTGAGAAGCTCAAGCTACCCCAGAAGAGGAGATTGGCCATCTTGTACATACCAGAGATGGATTGCTCTAGAGCTGGGTAGTTAGAGGAGCTCTTCACAAGTGTGTAGCTCTTCCAGTTGATACCACTGATGCCATTCAACTCTTTCATGACGTCATCCAAGTTCTTGTCTGCTGTTACAAAGAAGGTTGCGTCCCCATAAATAGCTGTGTCTTCTGTGTATCCATAAAGTTTTGCAGCAGTGTGAATGTCTGTGATAGCTGTGTTTTCATAGAGTTCTTGTGAGTAGGTTACTGCTGACTTATTGTGCCCATCAAAGAGTCCCTTGATTGTCACTTCAACTGTTTCCTTGGCTCCTTTTTCATTGTCTGCATCGTAGATATTGGAGTCCAATTTGACCTTATCACCGACTTTCCAGCCGTGTTTAGCTGCCAAGTCCTTGTGCATAAGAATCTTGTCTTTGTCGTCGTTGGTTAGGTGCTCACCTTCAACCAGCTTATATGAGCCAGAGACAAACTTATCTTCTTTAGAGGAGTCATTGACACCTGTAATCATCAAACTGCTGCCAAACCGTTTTGCTCGGTCAGTAGTGAGATTTTTCTTGGTTTCTGGCGTTTCAATGAGGTCATATCCAGTCAAATCTCCGATAGCATTGATGCGTTTAACATAAGACTCGATGGCCTTGTTTTCGGTGATTTTTTTGATGTCCTCACCCTTAATATTCCCAGCACCACGTGGCGTTCCTTGATTGACGCGACGATTGATTTGCATGGAGAAGCTGTTGGTGATATTTTTAAATGTCTCCTGAGAAGCCTTGGCAGTAGCTCCCTTGATTGACAAGCCGACCAAACTCAAGCTCGCCATGAGGAGAATAATCAGGAAGATGACAATCGATTTGAAAAACTTCCTTGTAACATAGGCAAATGCGTTGTGTAACATAGGTTCCCTTTCTAGATGTTGTTCTATTTTATAGTTCTAACAGAAAAAGCTCATATTATTTCGTCGTATTGCGAGTTTCAGTTAGTTTCTTATCCTTCAACTCAAGTGTAATATCTGATGCTTGCGCCACTTCTTTGCTGTGGGTTACGACGATCACACATTTACCTGTTTTCTGGGCAAGTGATTTGAGCAGTTCGACAATATCTCCAGCAGTCTTAGGGTCCAGATTTCCTGTTGGCTCATCGGCTAGAATAACTGGAGCTTCTGAGACCAAACTGCGAGCAATGGCAACACGTTGTTGTTGACCACCTGATAACTGGAGAACATTCCGCTTGATCTGACTTTCATCTAAACCAAGCTCAAGCAGTGTATCCTTGCTTGCCTTTTTATTGACCAAGCGGATATTTTCCAGTGGAGAAAGATAATCTATCAAATTATAATTTTGAAAGACCAAGGAAATATGGTGCATGCGATGGTAAGAATAGCCCTTCTTACGAATGTCCTCTCCTTGGAAAAGGATAGAACCTTCAACAGGACTATCTAGACCAGCAAGCAGGGACAAGAGAGTGGATTTTCCTGCTCCTGATTCCCCAATAATACTGTAAAATTTCCCGGGTTCAAAATTATAATTGATCTGATATAGGACTGCTTCAGCAGTGTTCTTATAACGGTAGGTAACATCTTGTAATTGTAATAAAGTCATGATTTCTCCTTCTTAACTAATAGATGATAAAATTTCTTTCGGCGATTTTCTAAATAAGAATAGGAAACAAAGGGCTACAGATAAGCAACTAATCAACAACAGAAAAACATAGGATTCTGCAAACGATAGGATGCTGGCTGATAAACCACTTGCTTTAGCTAGCGTATCTTGTAAGGATACCTGATCTCCACTTGCTAGTAGGGTTTGGAGTAGGTAAGATGTGATTGTCTTTCCTGCAACAAATGCTGGAAGCAAAGCACCGAGAGACACCAAAACAACCTCTAAACAAAATTGTAGGAAGATCGAGCTCTTGCCTTTTCCAAGTGCAAGTAAAATTCCCACTTCGTAGACTCGTTCTCTCAACCAGAGAGACAAAACCAAAATTAAGGCTCCTGCTCCTGCTATCATAATCCCATAAAGGAAAATAGTGAGGAAGGTTTGGAAGGTTGCAACTGAGTCTTTAATCTGTTCAAAAGCCTTGTTTTCCTTCTCAACTTGGTAGCCTTGATTTTCCAGGGCCAATTTTTCCACCTGCTTCAAGAGTCCGTCCATTTCCTTAGGATTTTCTACATAAAAGCGAGCTGCAGTGACTTGAGGTTCACCATTACCCAAAAGGCTTTGGCTACTTTCATAGTCTGTAAAGACCTGGTTTTCACTGAAGTCAGAAGATAAGCCCGTGAATTTCTCCTGTTTTTTACCAGAAAAGATGCCAACAATCTCAAACTCAACTGTCTGTCCCTTGCCAGATTCTGACTGTCCAGTATCCAAGCGAATCTTGTCATGAAGCGAAAGACCGTTCTTCTTAGCCAACTCTTCGTGGATAAGGATTTTCTTAGAATCTCCTTTTTGAAGGTGTCGCCCTTCTTTTAGATTGAAAGCCGAACTGGTGAAGGTGACATCCTTGGATGAATCCTCCAGAGACGTTAAGCTAACCAAGTTCTTATCTGCAGCTGACAAATCATCACGTTCAACGCTCTGCTCACCACTCACTGCTTCCTTGTCTTTTAGTTTTGCGACCGTCTCGAGTTCAGGAGAGACATTTTCCAGTCCCTTAATCTTGCTCACGGATGATAAGTCCGACAACTTAAAAGTCTGACCATTTTCTATCTTCTTAATAGAAAAAGAGGTAT
This sequence comes from uncultured Streptococcus sp., assembly GCA_934229205.1. Taxonomy (GTDB): domain Bacteria; phylum Bacillota; class Bacilli; order Lactobacillales; family Streptococcaceae; genus Streptococcus. Next base: position 51,655 of record CAKQDJ010000010.1, on the reverse strand, counting down.
TGAGTGATTTGTAAAGATTCGTTTCTACTGTTTTGTTGGACTTCATCAGAGTCAAACAAGCTGAAATTCCTGCTAAAAGGACAAATAAAATCAGAAATAAAATAAAACTTCTCAGTCGTTTTCTGCTGACATAAGCCCAAGCTCTTTGGATTGGATTCATTTGTCACCTCCATATTTGTAAGACTATTATAAAATCCAAATATGAAATGTTTATGAAATCGAAAAAATTTTTTGATTTATTTTTTGAAAAAATGAAGAAAGCTAGCAACTGCTAACTTTCTTCATTTTAGAACACGTTTTACCAATCAAAAATCGACTCCATGCCATAAATGATAGTTCTTGATGTCAAGCTCTTCCGATAGTCGAACTGTACCTCTAGCCTTCTTTGGAAAACAAAAAGAGCTAGCCAAAGCTAACTCTTATCCTATGCGGAGAGAGGGACTTGAACCCTCACGACCTAAAGCGGTCACAGGATCCTTAGTCCTGCGCGTCTGCCAATTCCGCCATCCCCGCGTCGATTACTTTACTAGTATATCAACTTTCAAAATCTTTGTCAACACTTTTTTCAGATTTTTTTCATTTTTCCAACAGGCTTATAGTTCAATTTCAGCAAGGTTTTCATCCAGTAATTTTGCTCCCAATGTGTTCTTAAAATGCCCAAGAGCAAACTGATGATTTTCTGGCCAGATAGAGGCAACCGCAGGCTTGACAACCTCGATTTGATAACCTAGATTATAAGCATCAATAGCCGTATGAAGAACACAAATATCCGTCAAAACACCTGTTAAGATAACAGTATCAACCCGACGTTCCCGCAAACGAATATCAAGATCCGTTCCTGAAAATGCTGAATAGTGACGCTTGTCCATCCAAAAGACGCGACTATCCGCCTCATGCTCAGCATAAAAGTCAGCTAGGGGGCCATAAAGGTTACGCCCACTAGTTCCGATGATGTTGTGTGGTGGAAAGAGTTTGCTTTCTGGGTGGAATGCATCCTTCTCTTCATGAGCATCAATGGTAAAAAAGATATAGTCTCCACGATCAAAAGCTAATCTAGTTACCTGATCAATGGCTTTTGATATTGCTTGAGCGGGTGCTCCAGCAGTTAGCTTTCCATGGTCTGCTACGAAATCCTCTGTATAGTCAATCGAGATTAAAGCCTTTGTCATTAGTAGTCCCTCTTTTTCACTTCCTCAAAAATATCACCAATTAGAACTTTAAGATAAGTCCCCTTCATTCCGAGCGAGCGGCTCTCAATAATTCCCGCTGACTCTAGCTTACGGAGAGCATTGACGATTACTGAGCGCGTGATTCCGATACGGTCAGCAATGACAGATGCAGTCAATTGTCCTTCATTTCCATCCAACTCAGCTAAAATAGCTGATACGGCACGAAGTTCTGAATAGGAGAGGGTATTGACCGCCATGGTAACAGCCGTACGACGGCGAATATTTTTCTCATCTTCTTCACGTTGGAAGTTCAAGAGTTGAATCCCAACAACCGTGCTCGCAATCTCAACGAGAATCAAATCCTCATCTTCAAATTTCTTATTATTACGCCAAATAATCAAGGAACCTAGGCGAATCCCTGATACATGAATGGGAGCAATGGTTGTCAAACCATCTGGAAAATCCGCACGGCTCTCTACAGGAAAAATGGTCAAATCATGTTCAATAGGAAGATTGTCTTCCGTATCGTAGATCATGTTTGCCCCTTGTACATAGTCATCTGGGAACGTCTTGGTTTGGAAGAACTGTTCTACACGATCATTATTGGTTTTATAACGCATAAAGTAGCCCAAGAGACGCCCCTTGCTATTCACAATACAAGCGTTACAATCAATAATATCTGCTAACTGGCGTGTAATCGCATTGTAAGGAAGTTCATCTTGAAGTTGCTCCTCTGAGCGCTTTAGAATAGACGTGATTTTTCTTGTTTTTTCTAATAAGTGTGCCATTTTTTACCTCGCATATAATCGCTTCCATTATAACATAGAAAAGTCTTTATTTCAATAATTATCTGAAAATTGCTTATTTAATTGCAATTTTGAACAGCAAAAATATTTTAGAAAAAAAAAAGCGATTTTTTATTGACATCCTATTTTATTTTTGATATTATAATATTATAAGAAGATGACATGATAAATCCCTTTCCGTTTCACCTATCCTTTACTATCACCATCTTCTTTTACTATCGGTCTCCTTATATATAAAAGCGATTCACAGTGTGAATCGCTTTTTTCTATTTGTCTCCTTTGTTACGAATAACAAAGCCGGTCTTCTTTTCGCTTGAAGTGTTGCGAGGTTTTTTATTGTCTTTATTACGATAGCGTCTGTCTTTATCAAAACGATCGTTTCCGCGGTTGCCTTTCTTGAAGTCATCACGGCGACCATTGCCACGGCGATCACGATCTCGACGGTCGTCTCCACGACGGCCTCCACGACCTCCCTTACCTTTGCCACCAAAGCCATTACCTGATGGTTTAAATGGCAGTGGTTTTTCACGCGCAATCTCCACTTCTGGAAGGCTGTCTGGATCTTGGACAGTCAGACTCAAGATATACATAGCCAATTCTTCTGGACTAAATTCAGCTACCAATTTACGAGCATCCTTGCCAAATTTTTCAAAGTTGCCACGAATGGCTTCGTCTGCGAAATCACGTTCGATTTTCTTGAGGGCGACTTGCTTTTTAGCTTGGAAGGCTTCGTCCGCACTGGCAGGTTTGAGACCTTTCATGCGTTTCTTGGTCAAGTTTTCAATGATTTGGAGATAGCCCATTTCGTTTGGAGCTACGAAAGTAATGGACTGACCTGACTTACCAGCACGACCTGTACGACCGATACGGTGAACATAGCTTTCAGGATCTTGTGGAATATCGTAGTTGTAGACATGGGTCACACCTGAGATATCCAAACCACGTGCTGCCACGTCAGTCGCAACTAGAACATCAAGATTCCCATTTTTAAAATCACGAAGGACACGAAGACGTTTATTTTGGTCTAAGTCACCATGAATTCCTTCAGCACGGAAGCCACGGATCTTCAGTCCACGAGTCAATTCATCTACACGGCGTTTGGTACGACCAAATACAATAGCAAGCTCAGGTTGTTCCACATCCATAAGACGTGTCATAGTATCAAATTTTTCTTGTTCCTTAACTCGGATATAGTATTGATCAACCAATTCTGTTGTCAATTCCTTAGCAGCAATCTTGACATGTTCAGGCTCTTTCATAAACTGAACACCGATACGTTTGATAGCATCTGGCATAGTTGCTGAAAAGAGTAAGGTTTGACGACTTTCAGGGACACGAGAGATAATAGCTTCGATGTCTTCAAGAAAGCCCATGTTGAGCATTTCGTCCGCTTCATCAAGGATGAGGGTTTCAATATCGTGCAATTTCAAAGCCTTGCGTTTGATCAAGTCCAAGAGACGACCTGGTGTTCCTACAACGATATGAGCACCCGACTTAAGGGCTTTGATTTGTTTTTCAATGCTGGAACCACCGTAAACTGAGCGAACTTTCACTCCCTTGCTACGACCAAAGCGGAAGAGTTCTTCTTGACTTTGAACAGCGAGTTCACGAGTTGGAGCGATGACCAAGGCTTGAATAGTTGCTTCTTCTGTACGGATTTTTTCAAGGGTTGGTAAGCCAAAGGCCGCGGTTTTCCCTGTACCAGTCTGGGCTTGACCGATAACGTCTTTCCCCTCAAGAGCCAATGGAATGGTCTGTTCTTGGATGGGACTTGCTTCTACAAATCCAGCTTTTTCAATCTCTGCTAGCAATTCAGCAGACAAGTTAAATTCATTAAATTTCACGTTTTTCTTCTTTCTAAAGGTGGTGCGAAGCCACCCTATAGGGCTTTAGTTTATACTTTTCTTTTCATGACGTATCTTCAACAAAAACGAGATACCGTGTTGCTTCTTTTCCACGAAAGAAAAGTACTGGTTTCTTTGCAACTTATCTAGTATAACACAAGAGCGGGGCAAAAGATAGTAGAATCTTTAAGGAAAATCATGTAAACGATTTTTCTATTTTTTGAACTTGATTCCCGAAAGCTTTCGTTAGACTATTTTAGTCCAATATTTTTTCCCGTAGCAGATTTGTGCAAAAGTTTTTTTCTTGTGCTAGAATTAAATCAAATAGGAGGATTTAAAAATGTTAACATACGATTTAATTGTCATTGGATTTGGTAAAGCCGGTAAGACTTTGGCTGCTAAGATGAATGCGGCTGGAAAAAAAGTTGCTGTCATCGAGCGCAGTAAAGCGATGTATGGTGGTACTTGCATTAATATTGCTTGTATCCCAACCAAGACTATGATTGTAGCGGCTGAAAAGGGCTGGTCATTTGACGATACCATGAAAGAGCGTGGTGCGGTGACTGGTCGTCTTAACGCTAAAAATTATAAAATGTTGGCCGATAATGGCGTTGATGTCATTGATGCAGAGGCACATTTCGTGTCAAATAAGGTGATCGAAATCCAAGCTGGTGATGAAAAACAAGAACTGACTGCTGAAACTATCGTTATCAATACCGGTGCCGTTTCAAACGTCTTGCCAATTCCAGGACTTGCTACAAGTAAGAATGTCTTTGACTCGACTGGTATCCAAAACTTGGAACAATTACCAGAGAAACTTGGAATTCTTGGTGGTGGAAATATCGGTCTTGAGTTTGCTGGGCTCTACAATAAACTTGGAAGCAAGGTAACAGTCTTGGATGCTCTAGATACTTTCCTACCTCGCGCAGAACCTTCCATTGCTGCTCTTGCTAAACAATACATGGAAGAAGACGGCATTGAACTCCTTCAAAATATCCATACTACTGAAATCAAAAACGATGGTGACCAAGTTCTTGTCGTGACAGAGAATGAAACCTACCGTTTTGACGCCCTTCTCTACGCAACTGGACGTAAACCAAATGTTGAACCACTTCAACTTGAAAATACGGATATTGAACTAACTGAACGTGGTGCTATCAAGGTGGACAAACATTGTCAAACAAACGTTCCTGGTGTCTTTGCAGTTGGAGACGTCAACGGTGGACTTCAATTTACCTACATTTCACTAGATGACTTCCGTGTTGTTTTCAGCTACCTTGCTGGTGATGGCAGCTACACACTTGAAGACCGTCTCAATGTGCCAAACACCATGTTCATTACACCAGCTCTTTCTCAAGTTGGTTTAACTGAAAGCCAAGCAGCTGATTTGAAACTTCCATACGCTGTGAAGGAAATCCCTGTTGCTGCTATGCCTCGTGGTCATGTAAATGGTGACCTTCGTGGTGCCTTCAAAGCAGTTGTCAACACTGAAACCAAAGAAATTCTCGGTGCAACTATCTTCTCAGAAGGTTCACAAGAAATCATCAACATCATCACTGTTGCAATGGACAACAAGATTCCTTACACTTACTTCACAAAACAAATCTTCACTCACCCAACCTTGGCTGAGAATTTGAATGACTTGTTTGCGATTTAAGTTGAGACTGATTTGTTAGCTAACAGCCCTATTTGGGCTGTTTTTGCTTCTGCGAAATCTCATACTCTTCGAAAATCAAATTCAAACTACGTCAGCTTCACCTTGCCGTACTCAAGTACAGCCTGCGGCTAGCTTCCTAGTTTGCTCTTTGATTTTCATTGAGTATCAAATCTATCTTTTCTTTCTTTTATGATATAATAGAAACATGAAATTAAAAACTACTTTGGCCCTCCTAGCTGGGCGTTCTTCTCACTTCATCTTGAGCCGTCTTGGCCGCGGAAGTACGCTCCCAGGAAAACTCGCCCTTCAATTTGATAAAGATATTTTACAAAATCTAGCTAAGAACTACGAGATTGTCGTGGTCACTGGAACCAACGGGAAAACCCTCACAACTGCTCTCACTGTCGGCATTCTAAAAGAGGTCTACGGTCAGGTTCTAACCAATCCTAGTGGTGCCAACATGATCACAGGGATTACAACAACCTTCTTGACTGCCAAATCCTCTAAAACTGGAAAAAACATTGCCGTCCTCGAAATTGATGAGGCCAGCCTATCTCGCATCTGTGACTACATCCATCCTACCCTTTTTGTCATCACTAACATTTTCCGTGACCAAATGGACCGCTATGGTGAGATTTACACAACTTATAAGATGATTTTAGATGCCATCCGTAAGGTGCCTACGGCTACTGTTCTCCTCAATGGTGACAGTCCACTTTTCTACAAGCCAGCTATTCCAAATCCTGTAGAGTATTTTGGTTTTGACTTGGAAAAAGGTCCAGCAAAGCTTGCTCACTACAATACCGAAGGGATTCTCTGCCCCGACTGTCAAGGCATCCTCAAATATGAACACAATACCTATGCCAACTTGGGTGCCTATATTTGTGAAAATTGTGGTTGCAAACGACCTGACTTGGACTACCGTCTGACAGAATTGGTTGAGTTGACCAACAATCGCTCCCGCTTTGTCATTGACGGACAAGAATACGGAATCCAAATCGGTGGACTTTACAACATCTACAATGCCCTTGCTGCGGTTGCCATTGCTAGATTCCTCGGTGCGGATTCACAACTCATCAAGCAAGGATTTGACAAGAGCCGTGCTGTCTTTGGTCGTCAGGAAACCTTCCATATCGGTGATAAGGAATGTACCCTTGTCCTCATCAAGAATCCTGTTGGTGCGACTCAAGCCATCGAGATGATTAAACTGGCTCCTTATCCATTCAGCCTATCTGTTCTTCTTAATGCCAACTATGCTGATGGGATTGATACCAGCTGGATCTGGGATGCAGACTTTGAACAAATCACTGACATGGATATCCCTGAAATCAATGCTGGCGGTGTTCGTCATTCTGAAATCGCGCGTCGTCTACGGGTGACAGGCTACCCAGCTGATAAAATCACTGAAACAAGCAATCTGGAGCAAGTTCTCAAGACCATTGAGAACCAAGACTGCAAACATGCCTATATCCTTGCAACCTATACTGCCATGCTGGAATTCCGCGAACTGCTGGCTAGTCGTCAAATTGTCAGAAAGGAGATGAACTAATGGTTTATACTTCACTTTCCTCAAAAGCTGGCAACTACCCTTATCAGCTCAACATCGCCCACCTTTACGGAAATCTCATGAATACCTACGGGGACAACGGCAATATCCTCATGCTCAAGTATGTGGCTGAAAAACTGGGGGCTCATGTGACGGTTGACATCGTTTCTCTCCATGATGACTTTGACGAAAATCATTACGACTTTGCCTTTTTTGGTGGCGGTCAAGACTTTGAACAAAGTATCATCGCAGGAGACCTATCTGCTAAAAAAGAGAGCATTGACAACTACATTCAAAACGACGGTGTTGTTCTAGCCATCTGCGGTGGTTTTCAACTATTGGGGCAATATTATGTTGAAGCTTCAGGTAAACGCATCGAAGGGCTCGGTGTCATGGGCCACTATACGCTCAACCAGACCAATAACCGCTTTATCGGTGACATCAAGATTCATAATGACGAATTCGATGAAACCTACTATGGCTTTGAAAATCACCAGGGACGTACCTTCCTTTCTGATGACCAAAAACCACTGGGTCAGGTTGTCTATGGAAATGGAAATAACGAAGAAAAGATCGGCGAAGGGGTTCATTATAAGAATGTCTTTGGTTCCTACTTCCACGGACCTATCCTCTCTCGTAATGCCAATCTAGCTTATCGTCTAGTCACTACTGCCCTCCGAAAAAAATACGGTCAGGACATCAAACTCCCTGCCTATGAGGACATTCTCAGTCAAGAAATCGCTGAAGAATACAGCGACGTGAAAAGCAAGGCTGACTTTTCTTAAACTAAGGAAAATTAGATCAAAGAACTCCACTATCTTGTCGGAGTTCTTTTTGCCTGTTCTTTTACCCTTCTCTCTTGCATTTTCTCTCTTTTTTTGCCAAAATAGAGGGGTAGAAAGAAGGTAGCATATGTCTAAATTACAACAAATCGTAACATATCTTGAATCAGAAAAACTAGACGTCGCTGTCGTATCTGACCCCGTCACTATTAATTATCTCACTGGTTTTTACAGTGACCCTCATGAACGCCAAATGTTCCTTTTTGTCCTAGCGGACCAGGAACCTCTCCTTTTTGTCCCAGCCCTTGAAGTGGAGCGTGCAACCAGCACTGTTTCCTTCCCAGTAGTGGGCTATGTGGATTCTGAAAATCCATGGCAAAAAATCAAAAACGCTTTGCCTCAGCACGACTTCAAACGTGTTGCTGTTGAGTTTGACAATCTCATCTTAACCAAATACCATGGTTTGAAAGCAGTCTTTGAAACTGCTGAGTTTGAAAACCTCACTCCTCGCATCCAACGCATGCGCCTCATCAAATCAGCTGATGAAGTGCAAAAAATGATGGTTGCAGGTCTCTATGCTGATAAAGCTGTAAAAGTTGGTTTTGACAATATCTCTCTTGATAAAACAGAGACAGATATCATCGCCCAAATCGACTTCGCCTTAAAACGTGAAGGCTATGAAATGAGTTTTGATACCATGGTCTTGACTGGTGACAATGCTGCAAATCCACACGGAATTCCTGGTGCAAACAAGGTCGAAAAAGACGCCCTTCTCCTCTTTGACCTGGGTGTTATGGTCAATGGCTACGCATCAGATATGACTCGTACAGTCGCTGTTGGCAAACCAGACCAATTCAAGAAAGATATTTACAACTTGACCCTTGAAGCCCAACAAGCTGCTCTTGACTTTATCAAACCTGGTGTGACTGCTCATGAAGTAGACCGCACTGCCCGTGAAGTCATCGAAAAAGCTGGTTACGGTGAGTACTTCAACCACCGTCTCGGTCACGGTATCGGTATGGATGTCCACGAATTCCCATCTATCATGGAAGGAAACGACATGGTCATCGAAGAAGGCATGTGCTTCTCTGTTGAACCAGGTATCTATATCCCTGGTAAAGTCGGCGTTCGTATCGAAGACTGCGGTGTTGTTACCAAGGATGGCTTTGACCTCTTTACAAGCACTAGCAAAGACTTGCTTTATTTTGATTAATATTCATCTAATACTCAATGAAAATCAAAGAGCAAACTAGGAAACTAGCCGCAGGCTGTACTTGAGTACGGCAAGGCGACGTTGACGCGGTTTGAATTTGATTTTCGAAGAGTATAAAATTTTCCCACAATAAAACGCATAGTATCAAGCTTTCAACACTTGATATTATGCGTTTTTCTGATTTTTAGAACTTTTCTCCAGCCGCTTTACTTAATTTTCTTAATACTTTGACTAAGCACAAACCCTACAACCATTCCCACGATATTTTGCAGGAAGTTTGGTAGGATTTCTGGTAGGGCTGCTGACCATCCATTCATCAAAGTTGAACCCAAGGCGTAGCCTCCTACCATCGCAATAGTAGCTAAGATAAGGCCTAGCCATTGCCATTTTCCTTTAAATCCTGCGAAAAATCCCTGCAAGCCATGGTTGATCAGGCTAAAGAACATCCACTGTGGATAGCCTGATAAGAGGTCAATCAAGAAACCTGCTAGTCCTCCAACGACAGCCCCCTCTTTACTGCCAAAGTAGAAGGCTGCAAAGAAGATACCCGCATCTAAGAGAGTTAGAATACCTGTTGGTGTTGGAATCTTTAAGAAATAACCTAGAACCACAGAAAGGGCTGTTAAGATAGATACTAGGGCAATTCTATTTGTTTTGGTTTGCTTCATATTGTCTTACTCCATATTGATCTGCTTGTGCAATAGCACGGTAAACGAAAGCTTTAGAGCTCTCTACTGCTGTTAAAAGTTCATCCCCTTTTACCAAGTGACTGGCAATGCTTGATGCAAAGGTACAACCTGCACCAGCATTTTGCCCTTGGATGACGGGATTTTCTAGGACAGTGAAAGTTTGTCCGTCATAAAAGACATCCACAGCCTTGTCTTGTCTGAGACGATTGCCTCCCTTGATAATGACTGCTGGCGCTCCTAAATCGTGCAATTTCTGCGCTGCTCTTTTCATGTCTTCCAAGTTTTTAATCTCTTGATCTGCTAGCAATTCTGCTTCTGGGAGATTAGGAGTGATCACACTCACATGAGGGAAAAAGCGAACCAGCTCTTGACAGAGTTCACTTACAGCTACATCATGCGTTTCCTTGCAGACCAAAACTGGGTCCAATACCACAGGCACTCCCGAACGTTGCTTGATAAAGTCCAATGCCTTCTCAGCCACACTGACAGTAGGGAGAAGACCAATCTTGATCCCTGCAAAGTCCACGTCACGCAAACTATCCAACTCATGTTGAAAAATAGTATCGTCCGTAGGAAAGACTTCAAAGCCCTTTTCTGTCAAGGCTGTCAAGCAAGTCACTGCTACAAAGCCATGCAAGCCATTCAAGGTATAGGTAGCAAGATCGGCTGACAAACCACCACCACTAAAAATATCATTCCCAGAAAGTGCTAAAATACGATTATTCTTCATAACGAATCTCCTTTAAATACAAGCCATTAGGTGCAACTGTTGGACCTGCTAGCTGCCTGTCCTTCTTCTCCAAAATCAAGTCAATCTGCTCAACTGGCATTCGATTATTTCCGATTTTAAGCAGTGTCCCCACCATATTGCGAATCTGCTTATACAAGAAACCATTTCCTGAAAAGGTAAAGGTCAAAAATTGTCCTGTCTCATCGACTGTTAAACTCGCTTCTGTAATGGTCCGAACCTTGTCCTCTACACTGGTTCCAGATGCTGTAAAACCGGTGAAATCATGGGTTCCCTCTAGCTTTTTGATTGCCATCTGCATCCGCTCCACATCAAGCGGATAGGGAAAGTGAGTAGCATAGTGACGGCGCATCGGATTTTTGGGGCGCCCCCTATCCACGATAAACTCATAGGTCTTGCTGTGCTTGGCATAACGGCAATGAAAATCATCCGCCACAATCTCAATCGAAATCACATCGATATCTTCAGGAGACTGGGTATCTAGAGCAAAACGGAGTTTTTCCTCATCCATCTGATAGGGCAAGTCAAAATGAATCACCTGTCCCAAAGCATGAACCCCACTATCCGTCCGACCAGCACCGTGAACAGTGATGGCATGCCCCTTATTGAGTCTCGTTAAGGTTTTTTCGATTTCCTCTTGAACGCTCCGCGCATGAGGCTGGCGCTGAAAACCAGCAAAGGCATAACCATCATAGGAAATAGTTGCTTTATATCTTGTCATAACTTCTATTTTATCAGGAAATAAAAGTGTAAACAAGTTTAAAAACCGATAATTGTCTGGGTACAAAATTCCCAAAAAGAAAAACTTAGGAAACCAATCCTAAGCTCTCTTTTGAAGTGCGTACATAACAAAGATAGAAGTGACAATCAACCAGCATCCTAGAATGGTGAAGACCAACATACCGTTTTGAGTGACCAGACCGATTGCCCCAAGAATGAAAGGTGTCGTAAAGGCTCCAAAGCTACATCCTAGCACTGCAAAAGACGTGGCCTGATTAAGAAGCTTGGCTGGGATTCTTTCAGAAAGAAGCTGAAAGACAGTAGTCAAGGCCACACTGTAAGAAAAACCTGCCACAATACTTCCAACTACCATCACACCCAATGACGGAGACAAGGCAATCACAATCTGCCCCAATCCAAAGGTGATACCTGACCAAAGGAGCAACCTTTCTTTAAACAGAGAGATAAAGAAAGAAAAACTCACACCTGCCAAGATACCAATCAACTGCATGATACTTAAAACCAAACTAGATAACTGGGCATCCCCTAGACCTCTTTCCACCATCAGACTAGGAATACGAATGGTGATAGCTGTGTTGGTACAGACAACAACTGCTGCTTCGACAGCCAATAGAAAAATTAAGCCTTTCATCTGTCCTGTCAAACGAATTGTTTCGGCCTCTTTTTTCTTTGTTTCTTTCTTTTCTTTCCCATAAGGGACAAAGAGCAGATAAAGGATCAATACTAAAAATCCCGCACTGTAGGCCAAGAAGGTCACTGTCCATCCCAAGGATAAGAGTTGACCTACCACTAGAGTCAAAATCGACGCCCCGACAACTTCTGCTGATCCGCGGAGACCCAGCATCTGAATCCGTGTCTTTCCATGATAGCGTTCGCTGATGATGGAAATAGCCTTGGCATTGATCATCCCCACACCCAAACCAAATAAAATCCGCATCGCAAAGACAAAGTTGTACTCCTGATACCAGAAGGGAGCTGTTCCACCGATAGAGAGGATGAGAAGTCCCAGACTAATCTGAAGTCGCTCAGGAAGCAAACGCTCCAAAAACCCATTTAAAACCAGCATAATCATGATTCCAAAAGAAGGGAGACTGACCAGGAGCTCGATTTGTTCTTTGGGGTAGCCCTGATAATAGTCAAACATGGCTGGCAGAGCACTTGAGATGGAAAAGGAGGTAATCAAAACGAGGGAGAGGGCCAAAATACTAGCCCGTTCTAGATATTGTTTCATGGATTTTCTTTCTATATATTTCTATATTTCTCACTGTTGATCCTTTTAAAAGGAAGATGGCAAGAAAAGAAGGAGCCCAATTGAACTAGAGACTCCGTCCTAACTTTCCTCATAGGAAGACTATTTTCGCTTGATTTGCTTGATCAGATAGAAGATAAAGCCTGCAACCATATACGCCGCAAAAATGATCAAACACCATTTGATGACTACATCCCAACCCTTGTTCACATTCAAAAAGAAATATGGGAAGGGATTGTCCTTGGAATTTGGAATATTGAGTTTTAAGACCAAGCCGTTAAACAAGGCAAAAATCATATAAACTAAGGGCAAGATGGTCCACAAGACTGGATCCCAGATCTTGTATTGACCCTGTTTATCAAAGAAGAGGGTGTCGGCTAAAAACCAGAGTGGAACGATATAGTGGCAAAGGAAATTTTCCACACGGTAAAAGTCTGTCGCAATCGGAGCAAGCATAAAATGGTAAATCACACAGGTAATCATGATACTCATGGTGACACCACCCTTGAGACGAAGCAGGGTCGGACTTTGCCAATTTTCACCTGAGCGGCTCATCACACGAAGCAGATAACCCGTGAAAATCGTTACCAAAAGATTGGACAACACTGTGTAGTAAAAGAGCATACCAAAGCCACCGTGCTTGGTAATCTCCAAATAAACTCCTGTAAATGCCGCTAAGAACAAGAGCACACGACTATAAAAGATAAATTTGTAGTTCGTTTTCATAGCTAGATTTTCTTAACAAACTCTGACTTCAATTTCATAGCTCCAAAACCATCAATCTTACAGTCGATGTTGTGGTCACCTTCTACGATACGGATATTTTTAACACGAGTTCCTTGTTTCAAATCCTTTGGCACACCTTTTACTTTCAAGTCCTTGATTAAGATTACAGTATCACCGTCGGCCAATTTATTTCCGTTAGCATCGATAGCGACAACGCCTTCTTCTACTTCTGCAACTTCAGCAGGGTTCCATTCATAGGCACACTCTGGGCATACCAAGAGATTTCCATCTTCGTAGACATATTCTGAATTACATTTTGGGCAATTTGGTAAATTGTTCATAGGTTCTCCTTATAACATTTCACTATTCTTTGAAAATCAAAATTTCTCGAACAGCAACTATTATACCGTAAAATCCTACTTTTGACAATGTGTCCTAAGTCTAGCAGACAAAAAAGTCATGCAACTTTTCACAGTTACATGACTTTTAAAAGATGATTGATCATGGGAACTTATCAAGCGCCTCATGATAAAAGGGGTAGCAACTATATCTTACAAACCAGGAGCTTGTCCGAGTTCTGCAGCAATCATCCAAACTGTTTTCTCAAGTTCAGCCTTAGCACCAACAAAGATATCGTTTGTAACATCATCGCCTTCTTCGTCAGTTACATCCAAAGCTTTTTGGAAAAGAGCGATGAGGTAGCGATAAATAGCTAAAACACGTTCCAAGCTTTCTTCAACGTTACGGAATTCTCCTTCTTCTTCTTCGATTTCACTGTGTTGAAGGAATTCTGTCAAAGTTGAATAAGGTTTGCCACCAAGGGTGATCAAACGTTCACTGATTTCGTCAAGATAGCCATCAAGGCTGTCCATGTATTCATCCATTTTTGGATGCCATACGAGGAAACCACGGCCACGCATATACCAGTGAACTTGGTGAAGAGCAATGTGAGCCACATACAAGTCCGCTACTGCTTGGTTCAATACTTCCTTTGTTTTTGCCAATGCTACTGGCGCTGTTTTAGATAATGTTGTTACATCTTTTACTGCTTCTTTTTTCAATTCAACCATATTTCTTACCTCTTTCATTTTTTTGTAACCATCTTCTTAGTGGTTACAATATAAGTATACTACTACCAGAAAACGATAGCAAGGAAAGTGTACTATCTGAGAAAAGTTGTAATAGACTGATAATTTAAGAAAAATCTAGCTTTAGTTTATTAGCTGACTTGATTGGATTTGCTTGAAAATTGGCTTTGGTACAAATCATAATAAAAGCCTTTTTCTTGGAGCAAGCTTTCATGATTTCCCTGTTCAATAATCTGTCCATCCTTAAGAACGAGAATCTTATCCGCTTCTTGAATAGTAGAGAGACGGTGGGCGATGACAAAGCTGGTTCTTCCCTTCATCAAGCGTTTCATGGCTTTTTGAATCAAGAGTTCCAAACGGGTGTCAACAGAGGAAGTTGCTTCATCCAGAATGAGAATTTTAGGATTGGCTAGGAGGGCACGCGCGATGGTCAAAAGTTGTTTTTGCCCTAGGGAAATATTGCTTGACTCTTGGTTCATCTCCATGTTGTAACCACTAGGAAGAGTTCGGATAAAGTGGTCTACATTTGCTGCTTTGGCAGCTTCTATTATTTCCTCGTCACTGGCGTCAAGATTTCCAAAACGTAGGTTTTCTTTGATCGTACCTTCATATAGCCAAGCATCCTGCAAGACCATCCCAAACTGACGGCGATAGTCTTGACGTGACAACTGGCGAATATCCTGCCCGTCAACCAAGATTGCGCCTGCTGTGACATCGTAAAAGCGCATAAGCAGATTGATCAAGGTCGTCTTACCAGCTCCAGTAGGACCAACAATCGCCACCATCTCTCCCGATTGAACTTCTAGATTAAAGTCTCGAATCAATGGTTTGTTTTCAACATACTGGAAGTCAACATGTTGGAAGGTCACCTGACCTGTTAAGGGTTCAAGGATTTCGAGTTCTTCTCCCTTGACTTCCTCTGTCTCATCCAAGATATCGAAGATGCGGTCTAGCGAAGACTTAGCACTTTGCATTTGACCCGCAAGTTGTGTGATGTTTTGGATAGGCTGGCTGACCTGCCAAACGTACTGAACAAAGGCCTGCATATTCCCCACTGTCAAGCGACCCGCAATCACTTGCAAACCACCAAGAACTGCAACGATCAGATAGGTCAAGTCCGATACAGCATGAAGGGCTGGCATCATGAGCCCAGAGATAAAGCTGGCTTTAAAGCCAACACGTTGGAGGTCGTCTGTAATCTTAGAAAATTCTTTATGAGAGGATTCCTCACGACCGTAGAGTTTCAAGACATTAAAACCTGTAAGATTTTCCTGCACATAGCCATTCATCCGTCCTAAAATAGCCGCCTGTTCTTTAAAATAAGGCTGAGAACGTTTCAGGATGCTTCTGGCACCGAAATAGGTCACTGGAATGGATAGAATCACCACTATAGCCAGTTGAAAGTTCAAGTATAAAACCATTCCCATGACGAGAACAATCGTCAAAACGGCATTTACAATTTGGAGAAAAGACTGTTGAAGAGCATTAGACACTGTCTCAACGTCACTGGTAAAGCGCCCCAACAAATCACCAAATTGGTGTTTGTCAAAGAAAGATACTGGGATACGATTGATCTTTTCAGTCATTTCATTTCGCAGATCCTGAGTCATGGACTGAACCGCATTGGTCATGAAATAATTGGAATAATAAGACCCAAGTTCATACAAGAGCCCTCTAAAGAGGTAAATGGTTAAAACCGTTCCGATGTAGCCAGTATTGATACGAGCCCCTGCAAGACCATTAGCCATATCTAAGAGATTTTTTGTCAACTCCGTAATGGCTAGTCCCAAGACAAAAGGCTCCAAGACACTCATGACCACACTCAAAATTTTTAGAAAAACTGCAAAGAAGACAGAAAAACGGTAGGCTTTTAAATAGCTCCACAAACGAGCTAAACTAGATTGTGTTTTCATATTTCCTCCTATTCTTCTGCTAGAGATGCATTTTTCAACTGCGACTCAGCAATCTCACGATAGATGGCATTGGTCTCCATCAATTCCTCATGTCGACCACGACCCACGATTTCACCCTTATCCAGAACGATGATCTGGTCCGCATCCATGATGGTTCCGACACGTTGAGCAACAATTAAAACCGTTGCATTCTGTGTTACTTCCTTGAGACGACGGCGTAAAATGGCATCCGTACGATAATCCAAGGCTGAGAAAGAATCGTCAAAAATATAGATATCAGGATTCTTTATAACCGCTCTGGCAATTGAGAGACGTTGTTTCTGTCCTCCAGAAAGGTTACTTCCACCTTCAGCTAGATGGGTCGCAAAGCCTTCTTCTCGGCTTTCGATAAAATCTTTGGCTTGCGCCACATCCGCTGCCTGATGTAGGTCTTTGTGACTAGCATCTTTCTTCCCATAGCGGATATTTTCAGCGATAGTTCCTGTAAACAGCAAGGCCTTCTGCGGGATAAAACCAATCTTTTGACGGAGAGACTTGAGGCGGTAATCCCTCACATCGACACCATCAACCTTGATTTTCCCAAGCGTGACATCGTAAAAACGAGGAATCAATTGCACAAGAGAGGACTTGCCCGATCCGGTCGATCCGATAAAGGCAATGGTTTCACCCGGTTTAGCGCTGAAAGAAATGTTATGCAAAACAGGATTTTCCGTCTCGCCAGGATAGGCAAAGGTGACATTTTCAAATTCCAAATATCCGTGGGTTGCTGTCTCTCTGACGCCTCCTTCATTGGGATCAATAGAAATCGGCATCTCCATGACTTCTTTCAAGCGTTCACTCGAAACGGCTGTACGAGGATACATGGTGAAGAGATTAGATAGGAAAAGGAAGGACAAGAGAGCGTGAAAACTATATTCGATAAAGGCTACTAGGTCCCCAATTTGTAAGTTTCCTTGTTTGATAGGGTCCAGAGCAAACCAGACAATGGCTACAATCATGGCAATGATAATCTGAACAAACAAGGGTTCCGTCAAACCGGTTAGTTTAAACAGACGATTGGAATTGGCTGCATAGACTGCATTTTGTCCTGCAAAACGTTCCTCTTGAAACTCCTCACGGGCAAAGGCACGAATGACACGGAGTCCCATTAGATTTTCCCTGGCATATTGGTTTATCTTATCTAAGGTAGCCTGCTGTTTCTCTGATAATGGTCGAGTCTTGACCGCTACATAAATGACCACCACGGCTAAGAAAGGTACTGCAAAGGCCACTATCCAGGCTAATGACGGACTTGTCAGGAAGATCATTAAGATACTAGACAGCATCATCATGGGGGTGATGACACCCAATTTTAAGGTCTGTTCTGCAAATTGCATGAGAACAAAGGCATCACTGGTAATGCGAGTAACCAGTGAAGACACTCCAATCTTTTCATATTCATGATGAGAATACTCTTGTAATTTGGCATAGAGATCATCCCTCATATCCTTGACCATATTGGTCGTCAGCTTACTAGCAGCGTATGCTAAGACTATACGCCCCAAGGTTCCACATAGGATAATCACCAGCATAATTGCAGCCCAAACATACAATTGCTGTTCATTCCCTTTATTCACACCTTCATCAATCATCCGAGCCAGAACAGTTGGCAGTCCAAGATTGACAATAACAAAGAAAACCGCTCCAAAGAAATCCAAGAATAACCACTTGGGATATTTTTTCAAATAATACCAAATATAGAGCATAACTCCCCCTTTCATAACTTTTTGATATAGAAAAGAGCGCGCATCTGCACGCCTTTCTTTCCCTAAGGAACTTTCCTAGTCTAGAAAAATCCCTCTTTCACAAGAATGCTCCAAGTAAAAATAAGACAGGCAGTCAAAGTCACTCAGTACTTTTAACTGTCTGTCTGGAATAAGCTAGATTATTTTACAAAATCAAGCAATGCCAAGAAGCTTTCAGCTTCAAGTGACGCACCACCAACAAGGGCACCGTCAACGTCTGGGCAAGCCATGTATGAAGCAACGTTTTCAGGTTTAACAGAACCACCGTATTGAACACGAACTTTGTCTGCAACTTCTTGACCAAAGTCGGCAGCTACAACGTCACGAACAACTTTACACATTTTTTGTGCATCGTCTTGTGAAGCTGATTTACCAGTACCGATAGCCCAGATTGGCTCATAAGCGATAACTGATGAAGCAACTTGTTCAGCTGTCAAGCCAGCCAATGCAGCAGATACTTGAGCACCTACGAATTCAGCTGCTTTACCAGCTTCGTAAGTTTCAAGTGACTCACCACAACAGATGATTGGAAGCATACCGTTTGCAAAGATTGCTTTTGCTTTTTTGTTGATATCTTCGTCAGTTTCATGGAAGTAGTCACGACGTTCTGAGTGACCGATCACAACGTAGTCTGTACCGATTTCTTTCAAAACTTGTGGGCTAGTTTCACCAGTGAATGCACCTGCATTTTCAAAGTAGCAGTTTTGAGCAGCAACTTTAAGGTTTGAACCTTTAGCAGCAGCAAGAACAGCTGTCAAATCAACTGCAGGAGCTGCGATACCTGCTTCAACAAGGTCTGATGAAGGAAGTTTTGATGCAACGGCTTCAACGAATGCTTTTGCTTCTTCTGGATTTTTGTTCATTTTCCAGTTACCAGCGATAAATGGTTTACGTGACATTTCACATACCTCTTTTTTCATTTTATTCACTATTATTCTATCATATTTATAAGGAGCTTGCAAACCTTACTCTAATTTTCAAGATTTTTCAAGCGACTAATCTTGCCACAAATTCATAGCATCGAGGAAATCAGCTGAAGCCTGAACTTGTTTAGGATTGTTCGCTTCTCGCTCTGCTCGTTTGGCCTCCACCTGAGCCACAGACTGAATACCTTCATGGCGCCAGTTACGAAGGATTGCCTGAATGTACTTCCAGTTTGGTTTGCCATTAAAAACCGCCTCTCGGAGAGCTTCCTTGATCAAATCCGCCTTGATTCCATCTTCTTTGACAGTCTTGGAAAGATCTTCGATTTCAAATGGTGTTAACAAGCGCCCCAATTCCTGCTGAAAGGTTTCAACCAGATCCTTCAATTGATTTTTGGAGTTTGGGGCAGTTGTAGCTGGAGCTTGGGTATCTAGCAAGCTATCCAAGCGTTCAAAAGCCAGACTAGCATCAAAAATCAGCTCAATTTCCCCATTTAGTTCAATGGTCCGATATTGTAGCAAACCATTTTCAGTCAAATTCGAAATGGATTGGTTGACATCTGCCACTTCTTTCCCAATGATTTCAGCTATTTGGCTAGGCGAAACATCTCCTAAGGCTGTGGTATTTTGTAAATAGAAAAATTGCCAGACGAGAAAATCTTCGCTGGAAGGAAAGAGTTCCTTAAAATGCAAGAGCAGGGCACTTGGCAAAACCAAGTTCCCTGATTTGAAAGCGTCAAAATATGTCATAATTCCTCTTATAAATATCCAAATGCAGCCGCATCATCCTCTACCTTTTTCCAGTCAAAAGGGGTTTCCTGATAAACTGCATAGTTTACCCAATTGCTGAAAAAGAGGGCAGCTGATGAAGACCAACAGAGACATGGTGTCTCATTCACATCATCATTTTTAAAGTAGTTCTCTGGGATATGAGGGTCGAGCCCCGCCTCATAATCACGAAAATACTCTCTTGCTAAAGTGTCACGATCGTACTCCAAATGACCAAAACTATAAATCTCACGCAAATCCCGACTAGCTAGGATGGAAACCCCCACCTCAGGACCTTCCGACAGAATCTCCAGATTGGTCTTATTTAAGATTTCTTCTTTCAAAATCTCAGTATGGCGAGAATGAGGAGCTACATAGCGATCATCAAAACCTCTAAAAAGAAGGTGCCCCTCTTTTAAGGTATCCTGTGGGTAAATACCTGATAGCTTCCGATCCATCTGGTGCTTTTCAACACCATAGCGAACATAAAGACCTGCTTGTGCTCCCCAACAGATATGCAGAGTTGAAAAAACATGCGTCTTGGACCATTCGATGACCTGCT
Organism: uncultured Streptococcus sp.; assembly: GCA_934229205.1. Taxonomy (GTDB): domain Bacteria; phylum Bacillota; class Bacilli; order Lactobacillales; family Streptococcaceae; genus Streptococcus. The sequence goes on along the minus strand of CAKQDJ010000010.1, from coordinate 31,447 downwards.
TGAATTCCTTCCAGTAATCCACCTCCTCAAAAGGCAAATGCTCCACTGGCGCTCCCGTGATAATCATTCCATCAAAGAAGTCATTCTTGACCTCTGAAAAGGTCTTATAGAAGGTTTCCATATGTTCGGCACGGGTTGTCTTTGAATGATGTGTTTCCATATATAAGAAATCAATATCTAATTGCAACGGTGTATTAGCCAAATGCCGCAAGAGTTGCGTTTCTGTTACCATCTTTTGGGGCATGAGATTTAAAATCAAAATCCTCAAGGGGCGAATATCCTGATGAGCGGCCCGTTGGTCGTCCATCACAAAGATATTTTCTGTCCTTAAAATCTCAACAGCTGGTAATTTTTTATCAAGTCGAATCGGCATAATACCCTCCTAACAGTTCTCTATTTCGGGAATGATGTTGTTCTATTTGAAAGTAAAAACCTCCAAATACTTCTTCCCTATATTATACTGTATGAAGATATAGTTTTCAATTATAGTTTTTCTCTAACTAGCTATAGTTAATTTATATAGCGGATGAAGAGAAAACAGCCCCAAGGACTGTTTTTCATTAATAGTGCATAAGTACCTTGTAATCGTAATCTCCGATTTTTTCACGGCCTTTAAGCTCATCCAGTTCAATCAAGAAAGCACAGCCTGCTACAATTCCACCAAGTCTTTCAATCATCTCAATTGTTGCCTTGACAGTTCCACCTGTTGCCAAGAGATCATCTATGATGAGAACGCGTTGACCTGGTTTGATGGCATCAGCATGCATGGTCAAAGTATCAATACCGTACTCTTTTTCATAGTCAGCAGAAATCACTTCACGTGGTAATTTCCCTGGTTTACGAACAGGTGCAAAGCCAATTCCCAACTCAAAGGCAACGGGGCATCCGACAATAAATCCACGAGCCTCTGGGCCCACGATCATGTCAATTTTTTTGTCTGTTGCATACTGAACAATTTCACGAACAGCGTAGCTATAAGCATTTCCATCTGCCATCAAAGGGCTGATATCACGGAAGGTAATGCCTTCCTTAGGATAATTTTCAATCGTTGCGATATAATCTTTTAAATTCATCTTTTTCTTTCTTTCAAAGTTTTTTACTCTCTATTATACCATATTTTCTGTGAAAGAAGAAGAGGAAACGCACTATTGCTACAAAGCTGATCAATGAACTGATTTTTCTAAAAGGTAATACTCATCAAAAAAACGAGCACTTTCGTACTCGTCTTCTCTTTTATAAACTACTGATTAAAGTGAGTTTACGTCAACTTTGATACCAACACCTTGAGTAGTTGTGATTGTCAAGTTTGTTACGTAAGTTCCTTTAGCTGTAGCTGGTTTTGATTTTTGGATTGTTTCGTTGAAAGCTTTGAAGTTTTCAACCAATTTTTCAGCTTCAAATGATACTTTACCGATGATTGCTTGAACGTTACCTGCACGGTCAGCACGATAAGTGATTTTACCACCTTTAGACTCTTCAACTGCTTTAGCAACATCCATTGTTACAGTACCAGTTTTAGGGTTTGGCATCAAGTTACGTGGTCCAAGGACACGTCCAAGACGTCCAACAAGAGCCATCATGTCAGGTGTAGCGATAACTACGTCGAAGTCCAACCAACCGTCGTTGATTTTAGCAACAAGGTCATCTTCACCAACAAAGTCTGCACCAGCAGCTTTTGCTTCTTCAGCTTTTGCACCACGTGCGAAAACAAGAACGCGTGAAGTTTTACCAGTACCGTTTGGCAATACCATTGCTCCACGGATTTGTTGGTCAGCTTTTTTAACGTCGATGTTCAAGTTGTAAGCAACTTCTACAGTTGCGTCAAATTTTGCAAAGTTAGTTTCTTTTGCAAGTGCTACAGCTTCTTCTACACTGTATGCTTTTGTGCTGTCGATTTTCTCAAGAGCAGCACGAAGTTGTTTGCTTTTTTTAGCCATTTTCTATTCTCCTTGTAAGTGGTTCAATCGATTTTCATCTCCCACGTCACTTCTCGAAATGATGAAGTCTTGCGGGTTTTCAGTCTATTATTTTCCTTTTTCTACTTCGTTCAGTTCCTTTGCTGTACCCAAGTACAAGCATCAGCCACTGGCCCAGTATGAAAAGCAACTAATAGACTGCTGTGAGATTTTCTACTGTGTTATTGATTAGTCAACAACAGTGAATCCCATAGAACGAGCAGTACCTTCGATCATACGCATTGCAGACTCAATGTTTGCTGCGTTCAAATCTGGCATCTTAGTTTCTGCAATTTCTTGTACTTGTGCACGAGTAACTGTAGCAACTTTAGTTTTGTTAGGTGTACCTGATCCTTTTTCAACACCTGCAGCTTTTTTCAAAAGAACAGCAGCTGGTGGTGTTTTTGTAACGAAAGTAAATGATTTGTCTTCGTATACTGAGATAACAACTGGAATGATCATACCAGCTTGGTCAGCTGTACGAGCGTTGAACTCTTTTGTGAATCCCATGATGTTGATACCAGCTTGACCAAGAGCAGGTCCAACCGGTGGAGCTGGTGTAGCTTTACCAGCAGGGATTTGCAATTTTACAAGTTTTTCGACTTTTTTAGCCATTTTTAAATCCTCCTTTGTGGTTTTGGCGGTAATTAAAGATTTTTACCTCCCACAAGTATGCTTTACACATACCCATCTATTATACACTATTTATCTAAAAATGCAAGAGAAAAATTACTTTTTTAATCGACGTAATCGCCACCTTCAAAGCCATAGTACTCTTCCAAACTGAGACCGCTAGCAGCAATTTCTTTGGCTTCTTTTCCAACGTAGCGAAGATGCCATTCTTCCGCCATGTAGCCAGTCTCTTTTTCCTTGCCTTTGAGATAGCGAACAACAAAGCCATAGTCAGCTGCATGATCCAATAGCCACTGGGCTGCCTTCTCCTCTGTCACTAATTCTCCATTAGTCCCAATCAAATCAAAAGCAAGACCTGTTTGGTGTTCACTGTATCCAGGGCGGGCTGAGTAGCGATCTGCCTCTTCCTTACCATCTTGATTCACATAGTCTTGATAAAGTTTGGTTTGAGTTTCATAACTTCTAAAACCACTGTAATGATCACTGATTGGGTAGCCAGCTGCTTGCATTGCTGCAATGAGTTTCAGCAACTCCGCCTTGGCTGTTGGATTTTCTCCTGGATTGTAGTCTTTTGACAAAGGATAGTGCTTATTAGCTACGACGATTTCATCGTATTTCCCTTGTATACTATAGTGATCTCCCTTATTGACAACTTCTGCCTTTTTCTGACTAGAAGATTGAGATTTGCTCCCTACAGTACCCTCAGGTTGACTAGTTTGTTCTGTTTTTTGAGTATTTTCTTCATTTTTAGGTGTTTCTTGAGAACATGCTGCTAGGGTTACTGCTAGCAAACCGGATAAAACGATGTATCTTTTTTTCATTTTTTTCTTCCTCTCTTAAATCACATGCTTTTCTAATTCATCGGATAAGGCTTTAATCATTTGTTCCAACTCACGGGATTGCACTTGGCAATCTTCTGCCGCCATTTCTTCCCAGGGCACCCACCAGACTGGACCACGACCATTAAGACCATGACCATTCATATCACCTGATCGTCTTGGAAAGAGGTGCCAGTGAGCGTGGGCATCTCCATTTCCTAGAAGTTCGATGTTCATCTTTTCAGCTTTAAACGCTTTGGCAACAGCTTCTTGGACCAGACTCATTTCCTCTAGAAAACGAAGTTTTACAGAAGTCTCCATATGGTGGAGTTCTGTGACATGCTCCTTTGCTAGAAATAAGGTATAGCCCTTAAAGTATTGGTAGTCTCCAATAACAACATAGCCTGTTTCTAGTTCTTTTACAAAGTAGGGATTCTTCCCTGCCTTGATCCATTCAATTCTTTGACAAATCAAGCACATATTAGTCTACCAATGCACTCTTAAGGTAAGCATCGACCATACGCTCAGTCGCCACTACTGAATCAATGTGTGTTCGTTCGTAAGAGTGACTTGACTCAATACCAGCTCCAAGGAGGGCATGTTTGACCTCGGCTCCTGCTGACATAGCTGCCGAAGCATCCGAACCGTAAAATGGATAAATGTCGAGCTTAAATGGAATATCTTGCTCCTTTGCCAAAGCCACTAAATGTTGACGGAAGTCGTAGTGATAGGGACCCGAAGCATCCTTGACACAGATAGACACTGTATACTCATCCGTCTGCTGGTCATCGCCCATAGCTCCCATATCGACAGCCAGATATTCTACTACCTGAGCTGGAATATTGGAGTTGGCACCGTGGCCCACCTCTTCAAAGACTGAAAAAGCAAAATGAGTTGTTACTGGCAATGCAATCCCCTCTTCCTTATAAACACGAAGAAGATTGAGCAAAATCGCTGCGCTAACTTTATCATCCAAGTGACGGGACTTGATAAAACCAGTCTCTGTCACGACTGTCCGCGGGTCAAAGCTGATAAAATCACCGACCTCAATCCCAAGAGCACGAGTTTCTTTTTCATTGGTTACTTTTGCATCCAAGCGCACTTCCATATTGTCCTGTGTGCGTTCTGCAGTTCCTGCATCCTTGTAGACATGGCAAGAAGTCTGGTGGATGAGGATGGTTCCAGATACCTTTTTACCTGTGCTAGCCACATGAACCGTACAGTTCTCACCTTCAATCATATTCCAAGGGAAACCACCGATACGGTCTAATTTGAGACGGCCATCAGGTTTGACAGCACGTACAATAGCACCCAGCGTATCCACATGAGCAGTCACATAACGATGTTGTTCATCATTTTGACCTTTAATGGTCACATTGACACCGCCCTTGGCTGTACGAACCGGCTGGTAACCAAGCTCTTCTAAAGTATGGACTAGGTAGTCTGAAATCTCCCAAGTGAAACCCGTTGGAGATGCAATGGCGGTTAATTCTTTGATATAGTTTACAGTTTGATTCATTTCTTCACCTCTTTCCTACCATTATAACATTTTTCTAGTCAGACTCCTTCTCAAAAGGAGAAAAACTGTGTTTAGTTGCTTTCACTATAGATCCATGTTATAATACAAATACTTTGATTATGAAAGGAAAGTAAAAATATGAAATCCTACTTTAAAGTATCACTAGCCCTTGTGGCTTCACTTGTCCTCCTACTCGGATGTTCCAAACAAGCATCAACACCTGCTAGCAGCAGTAGCAAAGAAGACACAACAACTCAGTCAAGCGAGACCAAACAAAGCAGTCAACAATCATCTGAAAAGAAAGATGAGACAGAAACTCACACATTTGTCCACAATAGCAAACCTGGGATTCATTCTACCTTGACTTATACTGTGAAGGGAGATGACGTTGTAAAACAAACTGTTCATAATGTACTTGACCCTGAAAAACTTAATAATACCGCGGAAGGTATTAAGGAAATTGTTGACGATACTTATAAAGGTTATGAAGGGGTCAAAGGGGTTACACAAAAAAGTTGAAATTCAAGACGGAAAAGTTATCCAAAACATCGAGGTTGACATGACTGTCGCGAGTCTTGACGAATTGAAAAAAGCAATGCCGAACGAATATTCTGGTATTGGAAACCGTATAAGCTTTGCTGCCTCGAAAAAAATGCTTAAAGAAGCTGGTTATACTGAACAAACCAACTAATGAGTCGTGCTTATACAAAAAATTCTTGGTCGATGACCAAGAATTTTTTTATTCCATCTCAAAAACGTCACTCTCTTGTTTGTTTGGTAGAACCAGTGAAAGCAAGATTCCGATAATAGCTGGCACTAGCCATGGTAGAGAGGCAGCTGCAAACGGAAGAGCATTGACGAGATTTGCTAGAAACTCAATCTTAAAAGAACTTCCAAGGACGCTTGCAAGAGCAATCGCTGTAACAAGCCCAATAGTTAACTGCATACCTGGTTTTGATAGGGCGACAAACTTATTAACAATCACAATCATCACAATGGCGATGGTGATTGGGTACAAGATTACCAGTACTGGAACTGAATACTTAATGATTGCATCAAGACCAAGGTTTGCAATAGCAAATCCAATCAAGGTAAAGGCAGTTGCATAGACCTTGTAGCTGATTTGTGGGAAACGTTCATTAAAGAACTCAGCTGTAGACACAATCAAGCCAACTGTCGTTGTGAAGCAGGTTACAGTTACCATAACAGCAAGGAAGAGTTGAGCTGTTGAACCAAAGATTTCCTGAGTTGCTTGCGACAAGATATAAACACCTGGTGTTCCACCCTTCATTGCTTCTGCTGGTACCGGGAAGTGATTTCCAAGGAATCCTAAACCGATGTAAAGAGCGCTAAAGGCAAGAGCTACAACGATACCAACCACCCAAATAGTTGAAATGTACTCTTTCTTACTTGAGAATCCAAGTTGTTTCAAGGTTTGAACAGCAATCACACTAAAGGCGACTGAAGCAAGAGCATCCAAGGTATTATACCCTTCTAGGAAACCTGTCCCAAAAGCAGAGGATTGATAGGCTTCTGAGGCCGCTTGAGGACTTGTTCCACCATACTTAAAGGCACCTAGTACAACCAAGATAACGATCAACAAAGCAAAGACTGGTGTCAAGATACGTCCGATCCGATCCAAAATCTTTGATGGATTGAGTGAAATCAAATAAGCTGCTGCAAAATATAGTACGGTAAAGACAATCAATCCAAGTCCTTTATTCGCATCTGATAAAAGGGGGCTAATTCCGACTTCGTAAGCTGTTGTGGCTGTACGTGGAATGGCAAAGAAGGGACCAATTGATAAATAGAGGACTGCGAGATAAAGCGTCGCAAACCAAGGTGAGATTTTCTTAGAAATCTCATAAATGTATCCCTTAGGATTGAGAGTTCCAATAATGAGAGTCAAAACGGCGATACCGACGCCTGAAAAGACAAAACCTGCAATGGCAGAAAGAAAATGTTCTCCAGATAGGGCACCTAGAGAAGGCGGAAAAATCAAGTTCCCCGCACCAAAAAATATTCCAAACAGGAGCAAACCTGTTAGGGCACCTTTTTTAGCCATAAAGAATCTCCTTCATATTTCTAAAATACTGACCTAGTATATCACGAATAAGAGTATGAAAAAAGCATCACGAAGTAAATATTGAATGTTTTCAATATTTTTAAAAATAAGAATTATCTAAAAACAACTTTCTCCTACCTAGTACACACCAAGTAGGAGAAATGCAAAATTTTAAAGATTTTCAAAGGCCGTCATGCCACCTTGAACATTGATGACCTTATATCCATGCTCCTCTAAAAACTGGCAAGCACGAGCTGATCTCATCCCAGATTTACAAATAACATAATGTAACTGCTCCTTGTCCAACTGCTCATAAGTATCAGTCAGTTGACTTAACGGTAAGTTGTGTGCACCTTCTAAATGAAGCATCTTGAACTCTTCTATTTCTCTCACGTCCACTAGAGAAAGCTGACCATTTTGGTAAAGCTGATAAAATTCATCGAAGGAGATTTCTTTCATTCTTTTTCTCCTAAAATCGTTTTAATTCTTTTTTTCAACTCTGGCACCACTTCAGACTCAAACCAAGGATTCTTAGCCATCCAGATTTGATTACGGGGAGAAGGGTGAACCAGAGGGAAAAATTCTGGCAAATAATCCTGATAGTGTCGAACTCTCTCTGTTACCTTGCCACTAACTTTCTCATGTAAATAATAGGCTTGGGCATACTGCCCGATTAAAAGAGTTAATTGGATATCGGGTAATTCTTGCAAGAGTTGCGGATGCCATTTTTCTGCGAAACCAGGTCTAGGCGGTAAGTCACCAGACTTGCCATGTCCTGGAAAGTAAAAATCCATGGGCAACACTGCAAAATAACCTGAATTGTAAAAGGTATCTTCATCAACACCTAGCCACTCACGCAGACGATCACCACTCTTATCCTTCCAATAAATTCCAGCTTCTTGCGTTTTAAAGCCCGGAGCTTGACCGACAATATTGATACGAGCAGTTGTTGGCGCTGCAAAGAGAGGTTCGATTCCGCGTTCTGTATAGCTGGTATTCTGTGGATCCGCCATAATGGCTTGCTTGATTCTTTCGATTTGAGACATCTGTTTTCCCTCCAAAAAGAAGTCTAAGCATAAAATCTCAGACTTCTATCGTTTTATTTGATTAATTCATAGATAGCTTCTGCATAGATTGCTGCTGCTCGGAAGAGATCATCTAAGGCGATGAATTCATTGGCTTGGTGCATGGTATCAATAGAATCTGGGAACATAGCACCGTAGGCAACACCACGTTCTAGCAAACGGCCGAAGGTTCCACCACCAATGACTTGCTCGTGACCTTTAAGACCAGTTTGTTTTTCATAGACATTCAACAAGGTTTGAACGAGTGGATCTTCCATTGGCACATAGTGAGGGGTGTGACCGTGTTCAGAAAGGCTAACAGAAGCAACTGGCAAGTTTTCAAGAACTGATTTGATTTGCTCTGGACTTGTTCCTTTTGGATAACGGAAGTTGAGGGCAATGGTATTATCAGCACTTGCTTCGTCAAAGCGGAAAACACCCGCATTCATAGAAAGGGCACCCATCTTTTCATCAACATGAGCAACCTTGAGATTTTCACCCTCATGGTCATTCAAGAGAATCTTACCAGCGATGTCGAGGTAGTCTTTGGCTGGTCCAGCAAAGTCAAATTGGCTGAGGAAGAGGGCAAGATATGTCGCACCATTGACACCTGAAGCAGGCATAGCACCATGAGCTGATTTACCAATCACAGTCACCTTGTACTGACCGTTTTCTTCTTTGATTTCTCCTCTGAGTTTGTACTCTTCAACAAAGGCATCTAGTTTCCCTTGCAAGTCAGTCAAATCACCTGAAACAACTGCTGTTGCTGATTCAGGCACCATGTTTTCACGCAAGCCTCCTGTAAAGCTGTGAAGACGAGCTGCACCTGCATTTTCTCCTGCAAAGTGGAGGTATTCTGTGATATTTCCTTTTTCACCGTTGATGATAGGGAATTCAGCATCTGGAGAGAAACCGAAGTCTGGTTTCGCAAGTCCTACATGTTCAAAGTAGTAGTCCATGTCTGCCCAGCCTGATTCTTCGTCTGTTCCGACGATGAAGCGGACTTTCTTAGACGTTGGAAGGCCCAATTCTTTGATGATTTTCAAGCCATAGTAACAAGCTGTTGTAGGTCCCTTGTCGTCCGAAGCTCCACGCGCATAGAGGCGGCCATCTTTGATAGTTGGTGTATAAGGGTCTGTGTCCCAACCGCTACCTGCTGGCACCACATCCATATGGGCAAAGATTCCGAGAACTTCTTCTCCATCACCAAACTCAAAATGTCCTGCGTAGTTATCAACATTTTTAGTTAGATAGCCATCACGATCTGCGATTTCAAGGAATTTCTCCAAGGCTTTTACTGGACCAGGTCCAAATGGATGATCAGCGTCCGCCTTGCTGTCATCTCGTTCAGAGTTGATTTCCAAAAGGCTAAACAAGTCAGCCAAGAGGTCTTCTTTGCGTTTTTCTACTTCTGCTGTAAAATCAATTGCTGTCATTTTTTCTTCTTTCTATCTTTTTTCGATGATTTCATCTACTGGCAAGCGGTAGCTTGGTTCTAATTTCTCGTCCGTATAACCTACCGTAATCAAGAGTTCTGGGCGGAAGCGGTCTTCAATTTCCAAAACTTCGTTGACTTTTGATTTGTCAAATCCAAGGATAATGTTTGAACCAATTCCCTGGTCAGTCAGTGCAAGAACCAAGTTCATAGCTACTAGTCCTGCATTAAGAGCCAAGTAGTCGCTGACTTGTTGTTCATTGTAACGCGCAAACTCGGCAGGCAAATTTTTCATAAAGTATTGAAGTTGCTCTTCTGAGAAATTCTTTGCACCACCGACGCGGGCAATCTTGCGGGCACGTTTGGCAAGGTCTGTATCAGTAAACAAGGCAATGGTTACAGGTGCTGATGATACCTGCTCAAAGTTCGAACCATAAGCCAACTTTGCCAATTCAGCATTTTTCTCACGAACGACCACAAACTTCCACGGCTGGCTATTGTGGGCGCTTGGTACCAAGGTTGCGATTTCGATAGCCGTACGCACATCTTTGGGATCCACTGGTTTATCAGTAAAATGCTTAGTCGCATGACGTTTTTTATTTAATTCAAGAAATTTCATAATCGATTTCCTTTTCTAATTCTACTGCTTCCATTTTACCATATTTTGAAAGAGCTTGCAGAGATTTTTCATAGAGTTAGTACTTCTTTCAAACTCTCTACTATTCACTTGTAGCTCTTTAAGTAGGTATCGTTTTGGATTTAAACAAATCAAAAAGCAGGTGATAACTCACCTACTTTCTCATATTATTGACCAGATGTGTATGGAGCAACTGCTTTATAAGCCGCTTCCAGCGCTTTCTTCATTGTGTCACGTCCAGTTTTCAACTGTTGAACAAATAGAGTACGCGTTTGTTCTGGCACTACTGTATCATCAGAACCAATACTTGAAAGGCTTTCGTTAAATGACTCTCTTACAGTCTCCATAGACTTAAGCGCTGGTTCAACTTGGGCGTTATATGCTTCTTTTCCACTCTCTGGAATTTTTTCCCCAATTTCAACTGCATGCTTTTTATAATTGTCGACTAGTTTACCAAAGACTTTCTTCACATCTCCAACAGTTTTAGCATTGTCAATTTCTTCATCGGTGATCAAAACAACCTCATTATTTTCTGTCTTTGAACTAGACGTTGTTGATGAAGTCTCTGAAGAAGAAGTTTGTTCTACAGAGCTTGAAGCCTTAGTCGAAGAATCAGACGTTGTTTTCCCTGAACATGCTGCTAAAACAACAACAGATAAAAGAGCCATACTGGCTGTAATAATTTTCTTCATAATGTTCTCCTTTTTATTAAGAATTGAGTTCATTGTATAACAAAATAATTTCAATGTCAAACTTTAGCTGAGCTATCTCTTTTTCCTTATCATCTTCTGACTCTTTTCTAAGCGATTCGACTACAAACCTCACTTCAAATTAAGGGCGTCCATTTTATTTCTCACTTTGCAAGAAATCAAAATAATTCTTTACCTCCTCTACATACCCATGCTTTTCGATTAAACTAGCCAAAAGTTCCAAATTGTGCCCCTGATAGTTGTCTTCTCGTCGTAGCTCTTCATACATTTCGATAAAGGGAAGGCCCTTGGACTTAGCCAATTCTAACTCCGCTTCATAATCATAAGAAACTTTTCGAAATAGGATATTGACCAACTCCCCATTTTCAACCTCTATCACGGCATACTGGGCACGGTGATTTTTTAACGCCTCCCAATCAAAATAGGGCATGCCAATCGTACCTGGATTGATGATTTGTTGCCCTTGACTGCCGTAACGAAGCAACTGCTTGTGAACATGACCATAGACTGCCACGTCCGTTTCCTCATCTAGGAGTTGGTCAAATTTATCTGTATCATTCCCAACAGACAGGTCCCCACCATAGTTTTTTTCAGGTAAATTATGAGAAAGAGAAAAGCGCAGTCCGTCAACTTCTTTCTTTTCCAGCAAAGGCAAGCTTCGTAGCCAGACAATCGTTGCAGGATCCATTCGCTCCATCAAAAACTGGGTTAATCGCATGAGCTGGACTTCCTGTGGGTCTTCTAAGCCATATTGCCCATCTAAAGCCTCAAGGACACAATCATCCCAATTGCCTCGAACACTTGCCGTGATAGGAAGATTCTTTAGCAGAGCAACCAGATCATTTGCACCTGGACCAGGAAGAAAAATATCTCCCATAAGCCAATATTCACTGGCTCCTTGAGTTTTAGCATCTGCAATCACTGCTTCTAATGCCGTTGCATTGCCATGAATATCTGATAAAATTGCGATTTTATGGTTCATGATGATTTCCTTTTTCTATTTCATCTAGCCAATTGTGAAACTCCCAACGAAGAGGATCTTCCTTGCCTATTCTTTGTCTCAAATAATCTTGATATTGAAGATAGAAAGCGTAATTTCCCCAACTACTCCACACTTGAGAAGGTCTTGGGATACACAACTGTTTGTTAGCCCTCTCTAACACGATGTTATCTATCGGTACGTGTAAAAAAGGAAAAACGAAGTCTAGGGGTACAGCTTCAAGCATATACAGATACTTGAAAGTCATATTAATCCACTTTTGACCATGACCATAAGTGAATCGAATCCCATTTGAGCGATAGCAATCTATCAGAACATCACAAGTCCTATGATGCCAACTATCAAAATCAGTTTGACACAGCTTGTCCCGATTCAAGAGATTTAAAATCGCTTCTTTGATACACTTAGAAGCTCGATTTCTCATCTCCAAGCGCTGTTCATCTGGCATGCCATGAAATCGCAAGGTTCGATTAAAATCAAGATAGGCTCGAGTAGTTGCAGCTAAAAATAAATCTTTTGAATTCCCAAAGTAAGCAAATCGTAAAAAAAGGAGTATATCTCTGTCAATCTCAATCCTATTCATTTCTTCTACTTTCTATCTAGATACTTATTCTAATTCTTTTAATGGTTCCGCTACTTGAGCCCATTCCACTTCTTCCTGAGGGTTCAACTTTCTCTGAACAGCTTCTGCGACTGCCCTTGGCACCCCAACTCCGACAATCTCATCCACACTGGCTTCCTTGATTTTAGTGAGAGATTTAAAATGCTTCATAAGATTCTGCTTGCGTTTAGGTCCCAAACCTTCAATCCCATCCAATTGTGATGAAAAGGAGTTTTTGGAGCGCAGTTGGCGGTGGAAAGTGATAGCAAAGCGGTGCACCTCATCCTGGATGCGTTGGAGGAGGAAAAATTCCTGAGAATTACGAGACAACTCCACCACCTCAAGCGGATCTCCAAAGAGCAGCTCATGGGTTTGGTGCTTGTCATTTTTTTGCAGCCCAGCAATCGGAATGTCCAAGCCCAGCTCCTCTTGAATGACTTGCTTAGCGATATTGACCTGACCTTGTCCCCCATCGATGACAATCAAATCTGGCGGGGTTAAACCATCACGTTGAACTCGGCCATAACGTCTGCGAATGACTTCTCTCATACTAGCATAGTCGTCTGGTCCAACAACCGTCTTGATTTTGTATTTACGGTAATCTTTTTTACTCGGTTTTCCGTTAACAAAGACCACCATGGCTGAAACAGGACTGGTTCCCATGATATTAGAGTTATCGAAGGACTCGATGCGAACTGGAGTCGGTATTTGGAGCAAGCGTCCCAGATTTTCAATAGCTCCTTGGGTCTTCTCGACAGATTTTTCTAGCAGATTGAACTTCTGCTCCAGACTAACACGGGCATTTTTTATGGCTAGATTGACCAGCTGTTTTTTCTCACCACGCTGGGGCTTGAGAATCTTGGTATCCACCAAGGCCTTGACAGCTTCTTCATCGATATCCTGTGGAATCAATACCTCGTTGGGAACTAGGTGGGATTTTTCTTGATAGAATTGTCCTACATAGGTCAAAAAGTCCTCGTCCGGATCGTTGTAGTAAGGGAAGAGATTGACATCCCGCTCAATGAGCTTGCCTTGACGGACAAAGAAAACCTGAACACACATCCAGCCCTTATCTGCATAGTAGCCAAAGACATCGCGATTTTGAAGATCTTTGGCCATAACCCGTTGCTTGGTCCGAAGCGTTCCAATCGCCTGAATCAGGTCACGGTATTCCGCCGCACGTTCGAACTCCATACTTTTGGCTGCCTTTGCCATCTTCCCCTTGAGGTCATCGATGATTTTGTCATCCTGTCCTTTTAGAAAATCAGAAACCTCCTGAGCCATGGACTTGAAATAGGCCTCATCTTTTTTACAGATGGTATGGGCCATACATTGGCCAATATGATAGTAAAAACAAACCTTAGACGGTGGATTGGTACACTTACGAAAAGGGAAAATCCGATCCAGTAGTCGCTTGATTTCATTAGCTGCCCCCACATCTGGATAAGGGCCAAAATAAAGACCACCGTCCTTTTTGACCTGACGGGTAATAATCAAACGAGGATAGCGCTCATTGGTGATTTTGATAAAAGGATAGGACTTATCATCCTTGAGCATGATATTGTACTTGGGCTTGTTTTCCTTGATGAGGTTGATTTCCAGCAGAAGGGCCTCGATATTAGACTCGGTAACGATAAATTCAAAATCTACAATCTCAGATACCAGAGCTTCCGTCTTGGTATCGTGACTCCCACGAAAATAGGACCGCACGCGATTGCGCAGATTTTTAGCCTTTCCTACATAGATAATAGTGCCATTTTTATCCTTGTGAATGTAGCATCCAGGACTAGTCGGCAAGAGCTCTAGTTTTGATTTAATCAAGTTATTCATAGTTCCATTATAGCAAAAAGGCTGTAACAGGACGAACAAAAAGCCCCACCTATCACTTGATGGAGGAGCTTTGATTTCATTTCAGATTGTATCGACTTCATCTAGTCGCTACTGGTATAGAGTTCTTGAACAGCTGTCACATCCCGAGTCTGAATTCCATAGTAGGAACCTGCCGGCTGCATGACAGAAGTCTCGTTGGTATGATCCAATCCGATGGCATGCCCCAGCTCGTGCTCCGCCGTGTGCACAATCCGTTCATAAGAATAACCATAGTTTGGATTGGATAGATAATAGTGATTCAGGCGAACCGTTACAGATATAAATTGTTTGGTTAACAAATTGGTTTGACTCTCGGCTTGACCAGCTACAGCGGTCGATCCATCATTCATCTCACTTGCCACAATATCTGCCTGGCTAGGATCCGCAACCACCTCAAAGGTAAAGGCTCCCGTTTGATTCCAGTTTTTTATAGCTTCTGCATAGGCACCTTGGAAGGTTTCATCCATTTGAGGCTCAATATAGATGCGAGCTGAGGCCTGAGCCCACTTGCCTTCTGCATGTTGGTGACTGTCTGTCTGAGACAAGACTTCCAGCGTTCCCGTTTCCTACCATTGTTTCCAGCCACCTTGACCAATCTTGCTCATTTTTTCAACCTGATTGACCGCAGAATGAAAATCACCAGACAGATACCAAACCACTCCAAAAGCAATGAGCAGTAGAATAACCACAGTCCAAACCAGACGCCAGAAGAAACGCCAAATGCCCAAAAGAAAACGGAACAATAATCGAATAATCCAGAACATGACGCTCCACCTTTCATAAAAATAAGAACCTATCTTGAAATCGCATTTTCCCTGATCAAGATAGATTCTCTATTTTACTGAATAAAGCTGAAAGAAACCTAAAACTAAGATAAACGTTCTTCCAAGACAAAGTCAATTGGTAGAGTAGCTAAAAAACGTTCCAATTGTTTTTCCCAGTAGTACCACTCGTGCTTACCTGGACTGTGACTATAGGTTACCTCAAAACCAAGCTTTTTGAGGTTTTTCACTGCGAGATTATTGGCAGAGTAGAGATAGTCTTGCTCTCCACACCAAGCCCATAGTTTGGTCTTTTTATCCGATTTCGCAGCTAGACTTTCAAGCGAATGAGGGCTAGCTGTCCAGTCTTTGATTTCTCCAAAAACTCCTCGCCAGTAGGCAAGAGAGCCCAGATCTTGGCTTTCAGGAGAAAATTCTTGAAAACTGAGCGCACCAGAAAAACTAGCCGCATGAGAAAAACGATTTGTAGTTAGAGCGAGTTTGAAGGAACCATAGCCTCCCATGGAGAGACCTGCAATGAAGGTCTTTTCTCGCTTGCTGGTCATATTGGGGAAGAAACGTTTCATGACTTGGGGGAGTTCTTCTGCTAGAGCTGTATAGTAGTTATAGC
Organism: uncultured Streptococcus sp.; assembly: GCA_934229205.1. Classification (GTDB taxonomy): domain Bacteria; phylum Bacillota; class Bacilli; order Lactobacillales; family Streptococcaceae; genus Streptococcus. The sequence goes on along the minus strand of CAKQDJ010000010.1, from coordinate 15,749 downwards.
CATACTGAGTATCTGTGTACCAGCCATTATTTGTATTGGGCATGACAACAATGAGATTGGTGCCTCGTAACAAGCGCTCGACATTAGTTCGCTTGAGCCAGCTATTTTGATTTCCTGACATTCCGTGCAAAAGATAAAGGACAGGAATATCTGTGCAATCTGGTTCAGTCACCCGACTGGCATCTGGATAAAGTACAGTAACGCCCCACTCCATATCCAAAACTTCTGAGTAATACTCAATATTCATAACCGCCATGAATCTCTCCTTTTACTATTCTATAAGAAAAAGCCGAATTTCGACTTTTTCCGTAGGTATTCTGCTTATTATTTTGCTTCCATCACGACTGGCAAGATTGCTGGGCGACGCTTGGTTTGATCAAAGAGGTACTTGGTCAGATTCTCACGAACCTTGCCTTTGAGATCTGCCCAATCAAAGTCATCACCTTGAAGATACTCTTCTACCGTTTGGTTAATCAATTCGGAACTTTCACGGAGAATGTCGCGACTCTTCTTAAGGTAGATAAATCCACGCGTATGAACACGAGCCTTAGCCACAATCTTCTTCTCACGACGGTTAACAGTGATAGCCACGATAAAGATTCCATCCTCTGACAAGACCTTACGGTCGCGAAGAACGACATTCCCAACATCACCAATGGCATTTCCATCAATCATGACATCTCCTGCAGAAACTGCTCCAGCTGGGACGAAGTCTCCATGTTCATAGGACATGGTCGTTCCCTTTTTAGGGATGAAAATGCGCTCTGGCAACATCCCAACTGCCATGGCAGCCTTGGCATGCGCATCCAACTCACGGTACTCCCCTTGGACAGGGAAAAGATATTTCGGTTGCAAAAGATTGATCATCAACTGCAAATCACGCGCATTTCCGTGTCCGGATACTCGCAAACTCTGGGTAATGAGTTTTACCACACCACCAGCTTGGTAGATCATATTTTCAACGCGAGCTACAACTGCTTCTTTGGCGGTGGATGGAGTTGTTACAATATAAACCAAGTCCCCATCCTTGATTTCTACATAACGGTGGCGCCCAACGGACATCTTGCGAAGTCCATTGATGGGTTCACCCATACGACCTGTCTCTAGGATAATCAACTCATGGTCTTCAAAACGAGACATTTCTTTCGGTTTAATCAAAAGGCTTTCATTAGCTAGAGACAATTTTTTGAGACGAATCGCTGTACGAACGATATTTTCAACATCAAATCCAGTCAAAACGACTCGGCGACCAGTCTCCGCAGCCGCATCAAAAACCTGCTGGATACGAGAAAGGTTGCTGGCAACTGCTGCAACGATGATACGACCGTCCCAGTCAGCGATGGTTTGGGTAATTTCATCCCCAACTTCACTCTCGCTCGCCACCTGAATATTGCTGTCTGCATTCGCAGAATCACTGAGAAGTGCCAAGACACCGTCACGGCCGATTTCGGCTAAACGTGCAAAATCCGTCGCATAGGATTCACTAGCCGTCTGATCAAATTTGAAGTCGCCTGTGTAAACAATGTTCCCTTTTGGTGTTTTTAACACAACTCCCAGACTTTCTGGGATAGAGTGAGTCGTACGGAAGAAGGAAACCACCGTTCCCCCAAAGTCAATCTCCGTGTTTTCATCAATCACATGGAAGTCATTGAATTTCTTAACCGTATCATTTCCTTTGACAAAGAGTTTCGCCAACTCGATGGTCAACTCAGAGCCAAACACAGGCACCTTCGCTTCTGCCAAAAGATAAGGCAGAGCTCCAATGGCATCTGCATGTCCGTGGGTCAAGAAGACTCCAGCGATACGATCACTATTTTCAAAAAGGTAGTCCATATTTGGAATGACGACGTCGACCCCAAGCTGTTCATTTTCAGGGTATTTAAGCCCCGCATCCAAAACAAAAATTGAATTGTCAATCTCAGCAATGTACATATTTTTCCCATTTTCTCGTACACCACCAAGTGTTGTTAAACTGATATTACTCATTTTTCCTCCGAAACCTTAGTTTATCTTGATTATAGGGTAGGTTCACCCTCTTATTCTAAAAGTTCTCAAACTCTCAGCCGAATCTTTTCCTACCATTATACCATTTTTTTGATGATTTTCAAAATGAAGATTTGTTTTCAAAAAAGAGCTGGTTGCCCAACTCTTTCCTAACTTCTACTCTTTTCTCATCAAAAAGTCATACATTTCTTGCACTGTACCCAGCGCCATGATTTCTTGATTTTTTACAGTTTGTTTGAGATTTTGGTAAATCTGACTTTCAGCAATTTCCCTTTTCGGCGCTTCTTTATTGACTGTCATGACACCATCTTTGATCGTCACAAAGCCCAGCTCTTCAAATACTTGGATCATCTTGACCAGCAAGATTTGTTGGATATTGAGATAAGCCGCCAAATCTTTCAACTTGTAGCGAATATCAAACTCTGGGAACTGGTAAATGGTCTTATACAATTTGGCAAACTGCTCTCTGGTCCCATAACCTGTCAGATAATAGGCTTTGTCAATGTCATTTTTGAAATAGACGGCAGAGAAATGTCGCTCCTGAAAAATGGTCTTCAGCAAGGTAATATCCTCAGGAATATTCTTCACGACAACCGCCTCACTATTCGCCAAATTTGGCACTTCTCCAGCGAAGTCCAAGACTGGAACCCCTTCTGGCAAGACAGCATTCTTCCCTCGAATGTTAAAGAGTTGAACGCCTTCCACACGCGCATCTACCATCATCAACTGGAGGGCAGTTTGGCCATTCCATTGATTGACAGACAAGGTGACTGCCAATTCTAGATTCTTGGTTTGAGCAAACTCCGTCGCCCATCTACCTTGTCCGAAGGCCACCACTTCAAAACTAGCTTCTCCCTTAGAAATTTTTAGTTTGAGGTGAGTATTTCCCGCCCCCATACTACGAGCACTCTCGACAGTGAAATCTCTGATGTAAAAAACAGGTTTCTGATTGTCCATACCAAAGGGTGCCAAGCGTTCAAAACTTTTAACCGTTTCTATGCTAAGTGTCTCTAAATCTAACTCTTCATCTAAATTTAACTTGTTCTTACCACTAGTATCTGCTCCTTTTTCACGGATATAGTCTTCCAAGACCTGAGATAAATCTGTGAGTTTCTCCACTTCCAGCGTCATTCCTGCTGCACCAGCATGGCCTCCAAAGGCTATGAAGAGATCTCGATGGGGATCCAGAGCTTCAAAAATATCGACCGCTTCCACACTGCGAGCGCTACCCTTGGCACGACCGTCTTCTATATTCAGAACGATGACTGTCTGACCCAGTTCTTCCAGCAAGCGCCCAGCAACGATACCCAGAACGCCAGGATTCCAGCCTTCCTTGGCCAAAACCTGGACCTTCTTCTCAGGATCCACCATAGTCTTAGCTTCTTCATGGATAGACTGAACGATTTCCTTGCGCTCTTCGTTTTTCTGGTGAATCATAAGGGCAATCTCGTGAGCTTCCTCGTCGTCAAATCCAGTCAACAAATCAATGGCAGGATTGGGATCATCCAAGCGGCCCAAGGCATTCAAACGAGGGGCAATCTGAAAACCAACTGTTTCTTCCGTCACTTCGTTGGCAGCAATCCCAGCTATGTCCAGCATTTCTTGTAGACCGATGCGCTGAGTATGCCCCAACATTTCCAGACCATATTGAACCAAGATACGGTTTTCATCCGTCAAACTCACCATATCGGCAATAGTTCCGATAGCGACCAAATCAAGCAGTTCCACTTGTACTTCTTCTAAAAGGGCACAAGCCAGCTTGAAAGCCACTCCACAACCAGCCAACTGTTTGAAGGGATAGTCCGCATCTGGATGCTCAGGATGGACAATCGCATAAGCATCTGGCAAAGTTTCAGGCATGGAATGGTGGTCAGTCACAATGACATCTACTCCCATAGATTGGGCCAGTTCAATGGCTTCGTGACCAGCAACTCCATTGTCCACTGTCACAATCAAGGAAATTCCCTCTTGCTCGATAAAATATTTATAAACACTGGCATTGGGGCCATAACCGTCTGTAAAACGATTGGGCAGGTAAACACGGCACTCGGCACCAAGCTGTTCCAAACTTTCCTTAACAATAGAAGCTGAAGTCATACCATCCGCATCGTAGTCTCCATAGATGAGAATGTTTTCCCCTTCTTCAATGGCCTGACGAATCCGTTCCACTGCCTTATCCATATCATGGAGCAGATAGGGGTCATGCAAGTCCTCCAAAGAAGGTTCTAAAAACTTCTTTAGACTTTCTTCATCCTGAATCCCTCTTTCAAATAATAACCGAGCCACCTCAGGACCCAGTCCAGCCTTCTTGGCTATCTTTGTAAAATCCGCATCTTCTACCTGCGGGGCAAACTGCCATTCATAAGTAGGAGTTATCAAAAAAACATCCACTCTTTCTAAGAATTCTATCGTTTCATTATAACATGATTTAGGCTTTTTCACTATCCAGATTGTTTTTTTATAAAATTTTAGGTAATTTTTTCAGATATGATTTGACAAGGCAATTTTTTTGGTGTAAAATCATGTTATAAAATCTAACACAAAGGAGATCTCTCATGGCTTTAGTAGAATTTAAACACGTCGAAAAATATTACGGAGACTACCACGCACTCCGCGATATCAATCTCCGTTTTGAAAAAGGACAAGTTGTTGTCCTGCTTGGACCTTCTGGTTCTGGTAAGTCCACTCTTATCCGTACGATTAATGGTTTAGAGGCTATTGACAAAGGAAGTCTCCTAGTCAATGGACACCAAGTAGCAGGTGCCAGTCAGAAAGATTTAGTTCCTCTTCGTAAGGAAGTCGGCATGGTTTTCCAACATTTCAACCTCTATCCGCATAAAACAGTGTTAGAAAACGTGACACTTGCACCCATAAAAGTTCTAGGAATTGATAAAAAAGAAGCTGAAAAAACAGCCCAAAAATATCTGGAATTTGTAAATATGTGGGACAAGAAAGATTCCTATCCAGCCATGCTATCTGGTGGACAAAAACAACGGATTGCCATCGCACGCGGACTCGCTATGCATCCCGAACTCCTCCTCTTTGATGAGCCAACATCTGCTCTTGATCCTGAGACCATCGGAGATGTTCTAGCAGTTATGCAAAAACTGGCACATGACGGGATGAACATGATCATCGTTACCCACGAAATGGGCTTTGCCCGTGAAGTTGCTGACCGTATTATCTTTATGGCTGATGGGGAAGTTTTAGTAGATACGACAGATGTCGACGACTTTTTCGACAATCCAAGCGAACCTCGCGCCCAACAGTTCCTCAGCAAAATTATCAACCACGAAAGTGACAAAGTCAAATAAGGAGGCGCCTATGAAAAAGAAATTCTTTTTATCAGCTCTATTTATGAGCCTTTTCAGCCTTACCCTAGCTAAGCCAGTTCAAGCAGATACCAGTGTCGCAGACATTCAAAAAAGAGGCGAACTAGTTGTCGGTGTCAAACAAGACGTTCCTAATTTTGGCTACAAGGACCCCAAGACGGGTACTTATTCTGGTATCGAAACGGACCTGGCCAAGATGATTGCGGACGAACTCAAGGTCAAGGTTCGCTACGTTCCTGTTACCGCTCAGACCCGTGGACCACTACTAGACAATGAGCAGGTCGACATGGATATCGCGACCTTCACCATCACAGACGAGCGTAAAAAACTATACAACTTCACCAGTCCCTACTATACGGACGCTTCTGGATTTTTGGTCAATAAATCCGCCAACATCAAAAGCATTGAGGACCTAAACGGCAAAACCATCGGAGTTGCCCAAGGCTCCATCACCCAACGCCTGATTACTGAACTGGGCAAAAAGAAAGGTCTAACCTTTAAATTCGTCGAACTTGGTTCCTACCCAGAATTGATTACTTCCCTTCACGCTCACCGTATTGATGCTTTTTCCGTGGACCGCTCTATCCTGTCTGGCTACATTAGTAAACGGACAGAACTACTAGATAATAGTTTCAAGCCATCTGACTACGGTATTGTTACGAAAAAATCAAACACCGAGTTCAACGATTATCTTGATAACTTGGTCACCAAATGGAGCAAGGATGGTAGTTTGCAGAAACTCTATGACCGATACAAGCTCAAACCATCTAGCCACACAGCAGATTAAGGAGGACACCCTATGACAGATTTATCATCTTGGACATCCTATTTTCAGGATTTTGGACAATTTTTCAATGGTTTCCTCTTCACCCTTGCCTTAGCTATTGGATCCTTTATCCTCGCCATGGTTTTGGGCATCTTCTTCGGGGCCATGTCAACTAGTAAACGCCCATTCTTACGTGTTTTGGCTCGTATCTTTGTCGAATTTTACCAAAATACTCCCCTCTTGGTGCAGTTTGTCATCGTCTTTTATGGTTTGCCTCTTATCAGTGAACACACCATCATGATTCCGATTTATTGGACAGCTGTTCTCTGCGTGGGACTCTATCACGGCGCCTATATCGCTGAGGTTATTCGTTCAGGGATTCAGTCTATTCCTAGCGGTCAGATGGAGGCCGCCTTATCACAAGGTTTCACCTATATCAGTGCCATGCGCTTGATTATCTTGCCTCAAGCCGTCCGTATCATCCTCCCTCCTTTGACCAACCAAATCGTTAACCTTATCAAGAATACTTCAACCGTTGCTATCATCTCTGGAGTGGACTTGATGTTTGTGACCAAGTCTTGGTCAGCTCTCAACGGAAACTACATCCCAGCCTTTCTAGGCGCTGCTCTACTCTACTTTGCCCTTTGCTTCCCTGTCGCCCAATTTGGTCGCAAGATGGAGCAAGCCAACAAAAAAGCCTATTCACTTTAGGAGGTTACTATGGAATCTATTTTAGAAGTTTTGACCCCAGATAACCTAGTCTTTATCTTTAAAGGATTCGGCTTGACCCTCTACATTTCTCTGATCGCCATCGTCCTTTCTACCTTTATCGGGACGGTACTTGCGGTTATGCGAAATGGGAAAAATCCTGTCTTGCGAATCATCTCCAGCATTTATATCGAATTTGTGCGTAATGTTCCCAACCTTCTCTGGATTTTCACTATCTTTTTGGTATTCAAGATGAAGTCCACACCAGCAGGAATCACTGCCTTTACCCTTTTTACCTCAGCAGCCCTAGCTGAGATTATCCGTGGTGGTCTCAATGCCGTGGACAAGGGCCAGTACGAAGCAGGAATGTCGCAAGGATTCACTTCAGCTCAAATCCTCTACCACATCATTCTCCCACAAGCGATCCGTAAAATGCTGCCCGCTATTATTTCTCAGTTTGTAACCGTGATTAAGGATACCAGTCTCCTCTACTCTGTTATCGCCCTACAAGAACTCTTTGGAGCCAGCCAAATTCTCATGGGTCGTTATTTCGAACCAGAGCAGGTCTTTAGCCTTTACATCCTGATTGCCCTCATCTACTTCAGCTTTAACCTATCAATCTCTAGCCTGTCTCGCATGCTAGCCAAACGTTGGCAACAAGCAGCAGAATAAAAAAGAAATGTGAACCAACAACAGGGGTTCACATTTTTTGCTATAAATGAAAAAGGGCAACTCAATGCTATGCAAACGTTTTACTTTTTGGTAAAATGACTTTAAAACCATAAAGCAAGGAGAAAAACAATGATTCAAGACCTTTACAAAGAATTCTCTCAACTGGAACAAGTAGAAGCTATCGCTCTTGGTGGTTCACGTGCAGGACAAGACTACGATCAAAATTCTGACTATGATGTCTATGTCTATCTTAACTCACCTATTGACGAGAAAACTCGTCAAATCATTCTTAGCAACTATTGCTCCTATATGGAAATTGGAAACCAGTTTTGGGAATTAGAGGACGACTGTGTACTAAACAACGGTATCCAAATCGAGTTGATTTATCGTTCGCTGGAGTCGTTTGAACAAGAATTGAACTCAACCGTTTTTCAACACAAAGCTCAAAATGCTTATACAACTTGCATGTGGCATAATCTACTCCACAGCAAGATTCTATACGATCCGAATGGAAACTATGCTTCGCTCCAAAGAGCCTACCAGATTCCCTATCCACAGGAACTCAAAAAGCATATCATTGAAAGGCAACTCCTTTTGCTAGAACAAGCCATGCCTGCCTTCTCTCACCAAATAGAAAAAGCTATCAAACGCCAAGATTTTCTCAGTATGAATCATCGTACAAGTGAATTTTTTGCTTCCTACTTTGACTTGTTATTTGCGCTCAATGAGCAAACCCATCCTGGTGAAAAACGAATGTTGGAGTACGCAAAGACCAATTGTACCCTCCTCCCTAAACAATTTGGAGAAACTATTCGCAAGTATTTCCAACTACTCTATCAACCACAACAAGGAGAACAAGCGATCGTAACCTTGCAAACTATCCTGAAGGAACTAAAAGCCATTTTGCCATAGACCAAAAAGAAAATGTGAACCTCTGTTGTTGTTCACATTTTTATTTGTCGTTGACTGTAAAATTCTAGTCTACTCATATTCAGTTGCCTATTTTTGGCTCTCTCTCTGAAAATCTGTAACTAGGTTAGAAATTGTTCAATTGATTGACGAGCAATCATGAAGCCGTTCCAAAAACCGCACTCACAATCACTTACCCCGCTCTTTCATTACTAGTGACAATTTTTCCCTTAGGGTTACTACAAGATTTTTTAGAGATTCTAACAAGAATTACAATATGAATTTTACATATTACCATAGAACACCTCTATAGGAGAAAATCAGAGCTAAAATTAATAAAATATAGAAGGCGATAAAAAGCCATTTCATCTTCACACATAGAGCAATATACTCTCTGATAAAGGCCGACGGAATATAGTAGGCGGCTGTACGACAACCAAGGCCATCTCCCTTCATCCCAATACGGCGAGCATAGGTACTGGTACGAAAAACATGGTAATCATTGGTCACAAAGAGAAAACGGGGACTGGTCACCAGTTTCTCTCCCATTTCTTTTGAGAAGAGAAGATTCTCATAAGTCGTCGTTGAGTCTTCCTCTAGGAGAATTGCTTCTCTCGGAACATCCGTCTCTTCCAGCAAATAATTACAAATTGCCTGAGCTTCGGAAATCTTCTCATCCCCACCTTGGCCACCACTAGCGATCAATTTGACATCTGGATTATTCGAATTGTGGTAAGCCTCAACAGCCTTGTCAATCCTACGCTTGAGCAAAGGACTCACCCTTTCTCCATCCAACAAACCAGCCCCATGAATGATGATAAAATCATAATGTTTTTTCTTAGGAATGAAGAGATACAAGATAGAATATAGTAGAAATCCTGCAAAGGCAAATCCAAAGATAAAATACGAATAAATCAAAAAGAAAAAAATAATATTCACTAGATGATTGGTGTAGAACAAACCCTTGGTATCGCTCACTCGAATCGCCATGATTACAAAAAAGAATAGAATCACGCACCCTAGTCCCAGAGACAAATAATTTGCCTTGGATCTTCCTTCTTTCTTCAACAAAACAAATCCGTTATAAATAAGGAAAAAGCCACTTAGAAAAACTAAAAATGGAAGCAAGAGAAAAATCACTGCAAAGAAAATCATGTGCAATTCTTCTTGCCCAGCCTCGTAAAAAAAATTGGCAATAGACAGGTAAGAAAAGAGCAGAGACAAAAGCAAAAGAGCCGGATTCCAGAGACTGCGATTGTCCCTAAAAAATGAAATCAGAAAAAGTAGGACAAAAAATCCTGTAATAAAGTACATAATCTTCTCCTTTGATGACTACATTGTACCATAATTATGGCAATAGAAAAAGAGGACTCTAGCCCTCTTACTTTATCATTTTATCCTGTGTATCAGCCACAACCTGAGCCAGGCTCGTCTGACGAAGTTGGTTTTCCATAGCTAGTTGGATATCCAGCAATTTTTGATCCAAGACTTTATGGATATTGGCCCCTACTGGACAGTTAGGGTTGGGATTATCATGGAAACTAAAGAGTTTACCAGATTTTCCTAAACATTCAACAGCCTGATAAACATCAAAAAGGTTGATATCTCGGAGGTCCTTTATAATTTCAGTACCGCCCGTCCCACGCGCAACTGATATCAGTTCAGCTTTTTTGAGTTGGGACAAGATTTTGCGAATAATGACCGGATTGACCCCAACACTGGCTGCGAGAAAATCACTGGTCACTTTGCTCTCTTGACTCTTGATGGCAATGATGATTAACATATGAGTCGCAATCGTAAATCGACTTGAAATTTGCATCTTCTTCTCCTTTCACATCCTATCTGATACCCATTATACCCTTTTGTGTTGTAATGTCAATTATTACCACCATCTAGCCACGCATCCAACTCAGCATCATGCCCTTGTTCTTGGGCAATTTCATACAGAAGTTCTTGATTATGAGTATGGTGAATCCCATTTACCAAACTTTCATAGTAGATTTGGAAATAGGGGAGCTTTAAATCCTTAGCCAACTGCAATTCGGCTTCTACATCATAATCCACTCGACGAAAATCAACATCAGACAAACCTGCTTCATCAAACTCTAAAATCATATACTGGGCACGCAGGTCCTTACGCAACTTCGCATCTAAAAAGAAGGGTTGCCCAATGGATCCTGGATTAAGAATCAACTGTCCGTCACTTCCATAGCGAAGTAACTGCTGGTGGATATGGCCATACACTGCGATAGAAGCATGTGGATCCATAACTAATCTATTAAAATCTTCTTGTTTTCCCGTATGAATCAACTCTCTACCCCAGTTTTTATTAGGGAGATGGTGAGTGATTCCTACCGTCAAATCACCAAACTGACGATGAACTTGCATGGGTTGATTATGGAAGTCTTCTATTTCTTCTGGAGCAATCTCCTCTAAGATATACTGGCATTGGCGCAGGAGATAGCGATGGCTAGCTTTTGTTAAATCTAGCTTACGATGCAAACCTCGCCAAAGACTATCTTCCCAATTCCCCAGAACTCTAGCAGTAATAGGCAAAGCCGCTAAAAGATTCAATATCCTTCTACGTCCCGTTCCCGGCATAAGAATATCCCCCAAAAGCCAGTACTCATCTACATTTGCCTTTTTAGCATCAGCCAGTACAGCTTCCAAGGCTGTCGTATTCCCATGTATGTCTGAAAGAACTGCTATTTTCGTCATCCTTTCTCCTCATTTCCTCTTACTTCTTTTGTTAGTATTATAGCAGAAAACACTCAAAAAGAGCACTATCACTACTCACTGGATTAACTTGTAAAGGCTTCCAAGACGTGCTATAATATAGGTAGAGAGCTCCCCTTCATTTAGGATTATGTGGTCTTCAACCTCTCTCAATTTTTGTAGATTGGAGGACTATTGCCATGCGTAACTATCTTAAGTATCTCCCATACTACCTTGTCATTTTCTTCTTTTACTGGCCCCTCTATGAGCTATTCTCACTACTCATCACTGACCCATATACACTGAAGGGACTGTACATTTACAACATTCTCCTCTTTTCACCTTTGGCAACCTTCATCGTGTCCCTTCTTTATAGCTACCGTTTCCAATTCTCACTGTGGTGGCTGCTTGGTGTCGGATTGCTCTATTGCTTTACCATCATCACTTTTAATGAATTCATTCTCGTTTATTTCCTAGCTTATGAACTCTTTGCCCTACTTGGTATGGCTTCAGGTTCGGGTATTAAATACATGCTACAGCGAGGAAAAAATAAAAAACTTTCACAAAATCCTTGAAAAATCTCGCAATCATGCTATAATAATGCATAGAGACAAGTCACTTAGTCCCTTTCTACTAGAGAGTGCGTGGTTGCTGGAAACGCATAGAAAGCCTAAACTGATACTACTCTACTGACTTTTATGCAAACATAAAACGGTGGCTACGTTAAAGCCAATCTGAGGTGTCCCTCTTTTTTGAGGAACATAAATGAAGGTGGAACCACGTTGCGACGTCCTTTCGAGGATGTCGCTTTTTGTTTTGTCAAAAGGAGGAAGAACGATGCTTTATATGATTGGCGGATCACCTTGCAGTGGAAAGTCAACAATTGCTTCACTTCTTGCTAGACAATATCAACTACTTCATATCAAACTGGATGATTTGATAAAAGAGATGATGAGTCAAGCAAGTGCAGACTCACAGCCGATTTGCCTTCTTAGGCAGGATAGAAATCCAGAAGAGATGGCAGATGAAGAATGGCGCTTTTATGAAGAGATTTTTCCTTATGTAAAATCTTACTTGATAAAACATCAAAACAGACCTCTCTTGGTGGAGGGATCTGGACTTTTGCCTCACTTGGTAAAGGATCTTGAATGTCCAGCGTCTTCCTATCTATGCTTGACTCCAACAGCTGATTTTCAAAAAAAGCATTATATACAGAGAGAATGGGTTCCTTATGTCTTAGAGGGTACAACCAACCCTGAACAAGCTTTTGAAAACTGGATGCAACGAGACATTCTTTTTGCTCAAATGGTTCGTAAGGAAGCGGTGAGATTAGGCTATTCTAGTCTCGTAACAGATGGTAGTCAACCAGAAAATCAGACTGCAGAAAAAGTTGCTCGGCTCTTAAAATTGTCCAACAAAAATAGAATAAATATTTAAGGAGAAAACCATGATTAAGATTACTTTCCCAGATGGCGCTGTTCGTGAATTCGAATCTGGCGTTACTACTTTTGAAATTGCCCAATCTATCAGCAATTCCCTAGCTAAAAAAGCTCTTGCTGGTAAATTCAACGGTAAACTCATCGACACGACTCGTGCTATCACTGAAGATGGTAGCATCGAAATCGTGACACCTGATCACGAAGATGCCCTTCCAATCTTGCGCCACTCAGCGGCTCACTTGTTTGCCCAAGCAGCTCGTCGCCTCTTCCCTGATATTCACTTGGGAGTTGGTCCAGCTATCGAAGATGGCTTCTACTACGATACCGACAATACGGCTGGTCAAATCTCTAACGAAGACCTGCCTCGTATCGAAGAAGAAATGAAAAAAATCGTCAAAGAAAACTTCCCATCTATTCGTGAGGAAGTTACCAAGGACGAGGCGCGTGAAATCTTCAAAAACGACCCTTACAAGTTGGAATTGATTGAAGAACACTCTGAAGACGAGGGTGGTTTGACTATCTACCGTCAGGGTGAATACATGGACCTCTGCCGTGGCCCGCACGTTCCTTCAACAGGCCGCATCCAAATCTTCCACCTTCTCCATGTAGCTGGTGCTTACTGGCGCGGAAATAGCGACAACGCGATGATGCAACGTATTTACGGGACAGCTTGGTTTGACAAGAAAGACTTGAAAAACTACCTTCAAATGCGTGAAGAGGCCAAAGAACGTGACCACCGTAAACTTGGTAAAGAGCTTGACCTCTTCATGATTTCACAAGAAGTCGGACAAGGACTTCCATTCTGGTTGCCAAACGGTGCGACTATCCGTCGTGAATTGGAACGCTACATCGTCGACAAAGAGTTGGCTTCTGGCTACCAACACGTTTACACTCCACCACTTGCTTCTGTAGAGCTTTACAAGACTTCTGGGCACTGGGATCATTACCAAGAAGATATGTTCCCAACCATGGACATGGGGGACGGTGAAGAATTTGTTCTTCGTCCAATGAACTGCCCACACCACATCCAGGTCTACAAACACCATGTTCACTCATACCGTGAATTGCCAATCCGTATCGCTGAGATTGGCATGATGCACCGATATGAAAAATCTGGCGCCCTTACAGGCCTTCAACGTGTACGCGAAATGTCCCTAAATGATGGCCATACTTTTGTAGCTCCGGAACAAATTGAGGAAGAATTCAAGAAAATTCTTCAATTGATTATCGACGTGTATGAAGACTTTAATTTGACAGATTACCGTTTCCGCTTGTCTTATCGTGACCCAGAAGATAAACACAAATACTTTGACAACGATGAGATGTGGGAAAATGCACAACGCATGTTGAAAGCAGCTATGGATGATATGGAACTGGACTACTTTGAAGCTGAAGGTGAAGCAGCCTTCTACGGACCAAAATTGGATATCCAGGTTAAAACTGCCCTCGGTAAAGAAGAAACCCTTTCTACTATCCAGCTCGACTTCTTGCTTCCTGAACGCTTCGACCTTAAATATATCGGAGCTGATGGCGAAGAACACCGTCCAGTTATGATCCACCGTGGGGTTATCTCAACTATGGAACGCTTCACAGCTATCTTGATTGAGAACTACAAGGGCGCCTTCCCAACATGGCTTGCACCACACCAAGTAACCCTCATCCCAGTATCCAACGAAAAACATGTGGACTACGCATGGGAAGTGGCTAAGAAACTCCGTGACCGTGGAGTTCGTGCTGATGTGGATGAACGCAACGAAAAAATGCAGTTCAAGATTCGTGCTTCACAAACCAGCAAAATTCCTTACCAATTGATCGTTGGGGACAAGGAAATGGAAGACGGAACAGTCAACGTTCGCCGCTACGGCCAAAAAGAAACACACACTGTCTCAGTTGATGACTTTGTTGAATCTATCCTGGCTGATATCGCCAACAAATCACGCGTTGAGAAATAAAACAATCACAGTCTGAGAAACATTTTTCAGAGCCAGAAAAAGCAACAACTATTTCAGCTGTTGCTTTTTATATTTTATTTAATCTGAGCTAGTAGTGATTGGTCAAACCACCACACAAGATTTGCTTTCATGAGTTAGATAAGGTCAATATCCTCAATCCTTATCTGCTTCATTTTCTTTTACGAGATCTTTTTGTGAATCCTTTTCAGAGAGTTTTTGATCGATATACTTGTTAATGGTTTCATAAAATTCCTTGGTCGTATCACTGTCTAATTTTGTCGAATTATGAACTTGATTGACTTTTAATTGAACAGATTGAATACCGTAAGAGGCTTGTTTTTGATGGAGCGTTTCTAATTCTTCTTCTGAAATCGGATCTCCAACAACCGTCAAGACCAATTCATTGTTCCTTGACTTGTAGACTTGATTAATGACCGTATGATTGGCGAACTCTTTTCCTACAAACTGTTTGATTCCTTCTTTTCGCGCTTGATCTATCGTCAGAGTGACTGCTGAATAGCTGGCTGGAAGAACCAATAATACAATCAAGGATATCAACCCAATTCTCATTTTAATGTTTAGCTCTTTAAATGAACTTAAGGGAGATTTTCTCATCAAAATTCTTGTTCCAACAATGTTGGTTAGCATGATAAAGACACAGTTGATCAAGAAAAGATAGAGAGCTCCAAATAAAAATCGTACATTTCCATTAGCTAAACCATAGCCTGCAGTACAGATAGGTGGCATCAGAGCTGTTGCAATGGCTACTCCTGGCACGATATTGTTTGCTTCTTTTTTCCTTGAACCAATTACGCCTGCTATCCCACCAGCAATAGCAATGAGAACATCCCAAATGGTTGGAGAGGTTCGTGCAATCAATTCACTACTTTCATAAGATAAGGGAGAAATCCAGAAATACAGAGCCGAGACAAGCAAGCTAACCAATACTTGAGTAAATAAAACCTCTAGAGATTGCTTGATTAAACGCGTATCAAAAATGGCTAAACCAAATCCAAGTCCAACAATCGATGTCATAAGAGGGGAAATCAGCATGGCTCCAATAATGACAGCTGTTGAATTCATATTTAGGCCGATAGAGGCAATAAAAATCGCACACATCAAAATCACTGTATCTCTTAATCGAACATGAAGATCATCATATAATTTCTCACGGTATTCACGTGTTGAATAGTTTCCGGTCATTGGTTACTCCTTTTATTTCATATAATCTTGTTTCTGCATGGATGATGGT
>CAKQDJ010000009.1:0-59351 GCA_934229205.1 uncultured Streptococcus sp. | reverse complement strand
CCATGCTTCGCTACGGAATCAACGATATCCGTGGATTCTACCAAGGAGATGTCCGCTTCTCAGAACAGTTTAAATAATGATTAGAAAAGTAGAAAAGGCAGATATTGGGGTGTTGTCCAAAATTGCCAAACAAACCTTTCGTGAAACATTTGCTCATGATAATACGGAAGAGCAGTTACAGGAATACTTTGAAGAGGCTTATAGTCTGAGAGTTTTGTCAACTGAGTTGGAAAATCCTGACTCCGAAACCTATTTCATTATGCATGAAGAGGAGATAGCTGGTTTTCTCAAAGTCAACTGGGGAAATGCTCAAACTGATAGAGAATTAGAGAACGCTTTTGAAATTCAACGCCTCTATGTGCTACAAAAATTCCAAGGATTTGGACTTGGTAAGCAACTGTTTGAATTCGCTCTGGAACTTGCCGAAAAAAATGGTTTTTCCTGGGCTTGGCTAGGTGTTTGGGAACATAATACAAAAGCTCAAGCATTTTATAATCGATATGGTTTTGAAAAATTTAGCCAACATCATTTTATGGTTGGTCAAAAAGTAGATACGGATTGGTTACTGAAAAAGAAATTAAGGTAAGAAGAGGATTCTTCTATTGAAATGATAGGAAAGGAAAAAACTAGAGTGACAACTGTCATTCTGGAAAACTAAATTATGCTTGTATCTTATAAATGGTTAAAAGAATTGGTGGACATTGATGTGCCATCACAAGAGTTGGCTGAAAAAATGTCAACTATAGGGATTGAGGTCGAAGGTGTCGAATCACCGGCTGCCGGTCTCTCAAAAATTGTCGTCGGTGAGGTCTTGTCTTGCGAAGATGTGCCAGAAACTCACCTTCATGTTTGTCAGGTTAACGTTGGCGAAGAAGAAGCCCGTCAAATCGTTTGTGGTGCTCCAAATGTGCGTGCTGGTATCAAGGTCATGGTGGCACTTCCGGGAGCTCGTATCGCGGACAATTACAAGATCAAAAAAGGGAAAATCCGTGGTTTAGAGTCTCTCGGAATGATTTGTTCACTTGGTGAATTAGGTATTTCGGACTCAGTTGTGCCAAAGGAATTCGCAGATGGTATCCAAATCTTGCCTCAAGATGCTATTCCTGGGGACGAAGTCTTTTCTTACCTAGACTTGGATGATGAAATTATCGAACTTTCAATCACTCCAAACCGTGCAGATGCTCTATCTATGCGTGGAGTAGCGCACGAAGTGGCAGCTATCTATGACAAGGCAGTTAGCTTTAAGGAATTCAGTTTAACAGAAACAAATGAAAGTGCAGCAGATGCTCTTTCTGTAGGGATTGAAACAGATAAGGCGCCATATTATGCGGCCCGTATCTTGGACAATGTGACCATCGCACCAAGTCCACAATGGTTGCAAAACCTTCTTATGAACGAAGGCATCCGTCCGATTAACAATGTGGTCGACGTGACCAACTATATTCTACTCTACTTTGGTCAGCCTATGCATGCCTTTGACTTGGATACCTTTGAAGGCAATGACATCCGTGTGCGTGAAGCGCGTGCTGGTGAAAAGTTGGTGACCTTGGACGGTGAAGAACGTGAGTTGGAAACAAATGATTTAGTGATTACTGTCGCTGACAAACCAGTCGCCCTTGCAGGTGTCATGGGTGGAGAGGCTACAGAAATCTCTGAAAAATCTAGTCGTGTTGTGTTAGAAGCTGCTGTTTTCAATGGCACATCCATTCGTAAGACTAGCGGACGCCTTAACCTTCGTTCGGAATCATCTTCTCGTTTTGAAAAAGGGATCAATGTGGCAACAGTCAATGAGGCCTTGGATGCTGCAGCTAGCATGATTGCAGAACTTGCAGGTGCGACGGTGCGTAAGGGCATCGTTTCAGCGGGTGAGCTTGACACTTCAGATGTAGAAGTATCTTCAACTCTTGCCGATGTCAACCGTGTCCTTGGAACAGAACTTTCATACGCTGATGTCGAAGATGTCTTCCGTCGTCTTGGCTTTGGTCTTTCTGGAAATGAAGACGGCTTTACCGTTAGCGTTCCACGTCGTCGTTGGGATATCGCCATCGAAGCGGACCTCTTTGAAGAAATCGCTCGTATCTATGGTTATGACCGTTTGCCAACCAGTCTTCCAAAAGATGATGGTACAGCAGGTGAATTGACTGCAACACAAAAATTGCGTCGCCAAGTCCGTACTATCTCTGAAGGAGCAGGTTTGACAGAAATCATTACCTACGCTCTGACAACTCCAGAAAAAGCAGTTGAGTTTACAGCTCAACCAAGTAACCTTACAGAACTCATGTGGCCAATGACTGTGGACCGTTCAGTCCTCCGTCAAAATATGATCTCAGGTATCCTTGATACGGTGGCCTACAACGTGGCTCGTAAGAACAAAAACTTGGCTCTTTACGAGATTGGAAAAGTCTTTGAACAAACAGGCAATCCAAAAGAAGATCTACCAAACGAGATCAACAGCTTTGCCTTTGCCTTAACCGGCTTGGTTGCAGAAAAAGATTTCCAAACGGCGGCAGTTCCAGTTGATTTCTTCTATGCTAAGGGAATCCTTGAAGCATTATTTACTCGCCTGGGACTCAAAGTGACTTATACAGCAACAGCTGAGATGGCAAGCCTCCATCCAGGACGGACAGCCGTGATTTCACTCGGTGACCAAGTTCTTGGTTTCCTTGGGCAAGTGCATCCAGTTACTGCGAAGGCTTACGATATTCCAGAAACGTATGTAGCTGAGCTCAACCTTTCAGCCATCGAAGCTGCGCTTCAACCTGCTGCTCCATTTGTGGAAATTACCAAATTCCCAGCTGTTAGTCGTGATATTGCTCTACTTCTCAAGGCAGAAGTCACTCACCAAGAAGTTGTAGACGCTATCCAAGCTGCAGGCGTGAAACGTTTGACAGATATCAAACTCTTTGACGTCTTCTCAGGTGAAAAATTAGGACTTGGTATGAAGTCAATGGCCTATAGCTTGACCTTCCAAAATCCAGAAGACAGCTTGACGGACGAGGAAGTCGCACGCTACATGGAAAAAATCCAAGCATCACTCGAAGAAAAAGTGAATGCAGAAGTACGTTAACTCATCAATCCATCCTTCGGGGTGGATTTTTAGTTTCAAAAGGACAGTTCAGAAGAGAAAAGCAACAGTTGAGAGAGGAATCATCTCAGAAAGCCTTTAATGAGCTATACTTAAGTTATCACTGAACCGCTTAAAAAACTTAGATTTGGTAGATTTTTACTATAAATAATCTCGACAAAAATAGACACAAAACGTTGTAAAGGCTATCAAAAAGGAGTATAATAAGTGCAACATATCTCGGAGGTGGAAAATGTTAGAAGTAAGAAATCTAGAGAAAAGTTTCGGTTCCAAGCAAGTCTTGTTTGGTGTCGATTTTCAGGCAAGTCCAGGAAGGATTCTGGGCTTGGTCGGGAAAAATGGTGCTGGGAAAACAACGATTTTTCACAGTATGTTAAAATTTTTAGAGTATCAAGGAGAAATCAGTCTGGATGGGCAGGAGATTCGTCAGGAAACCTACGCTCGGATTGGCTATCTGCCTGAGGAACGCAGTCTTATGCCCAAGCTGACAGTCCTTGAACAAGTTCGCTACTTGGCGACTCTAAAGGGCATGGATGCCAAGGAGGTCAAGGAGAAACTCCCTCAATGGATGGAAAAACTCGAAGTGAAGGGCAAATTGACCGACAAAATCAAGAGCCTTTCCAAAGGGAATCAACAGAAAATTCAGCTGATTATCACCCTAATCCATGAGCCAGACTTGATTATCCTGGATGAGCCTTTTAGTGGTTTAGATCCAGTCAATACCGAGTTGCTCAAACAGGTCATCTTGAAAGAGAAAGAGCGCGGTGCGACCATTATCTTTTCTGATCATGTCATGACCAATGTCGAGGAACTTTGTGATGATATTTTGATGATTCGAGATGGGCGTGTGGTCTTGCATGGACCAGTTCAGGATGTTCGGAATCAATATGGGAAAACACGTCTCTTTGTTTCAAGTGAACGAAGCAAGGAAGAACTGGAAAGTCTTCCTCATGTCAAACAGGTGAGCTTGACCAAGCAAGGCAGTTGGAAATTGATCCTCGATGATGAGAGCGCTGGAAGGGAACTCTTCCCAATCCTCACTCAAGGTCAATACATCGCTACCTTTGACCAACAAGCTCCAACAATCGATGAAATCTTTAAACTAGAATCAGGGGTGGAAGTATGAGAAATATGTGGGTTGTAATGAAGGAAACCTATCTTCGACATGTCAAGTCGTGGAGTTTCTTCTTTATGGTGATTTCGCCGTTCCTCTTTTTGGCTTTATCTGCAGGAATCGGCTATCTCCAAAATTCTTCGATGGCTAAAAATAGCAAGGTAGCAGTAGTAACAACTGTGCCATCTGTGGAAGATGGGCTCAAGGGTACCAATGGTATCAACTTTGATTATAAGGATGAAGCCAGTGCCCAAGCTGCTATCAAAGATGAGAAAATCAAGGGTTACCTAACCATTGACCAAGAGGACAGCGTCCTCAAGGCTGTCTATCATGGTGAAACTTCTCTTGAAACAGGCATCAAGCTAGCAGTAACCAATAAGCTCAACGAACTGCAATACCAACTCAATCGCTCGGCGGCTAATTTGTCCCAAGAGCAGGAAAAACGCCTGGCTCAAACTGTTGACTTTACTGAGAAGATTGACGAATCCAAAGAAAATAAAAAAATGGTTCAAACCATTGCGGCTGCGGGGCTTGGTTTCTTCCTTTATATGATCTTGATTACCTATGCTAGCGTCACTGCTCAGGAAGTGGCTAGTGAAAAAGGAACCAAAATCATGGAGGTGGTCTTCTCTAGTATTCAAGCTAGCCATTATTTCTACGCTCGCATGCTGGCTCTGCTCCTTGTGATTTTGACCCATATTGGGATTTACGTCGTGGGTGGTCTGGCTGCGATTCTGCTCTTTAAAGACCTACCAATCTTGGCTCAATCTGGTATTTTAAATCATCTAGGAGATGCCTTCTCGCTTAATACCTTATTGTTTGTCTTGGTTAGCCTCTTTATGTACGTAGTTTTGGCAGCCTTCCTAGGTTCTATGGTTTCTCGCCCTGAGGATTCAGGAAAGGCCTTGTCGCCATTGATGATCTTAATTATCGCAGGATTTGTCGGAGTGACTGCTCTAGGTGCTACGGGGGACAATTTGGTTTTGAAAATTGGCTCCTACATTCCCTTCATTTCGACCTTCTTTATGCCATTTAGAGCTATAAATGGGTATGCAAGTGGTCTAGAAGCTTGGATTTCGCTTGCCATAACGGTTGTTTTTGCAGTAACTGCGACAGCCTTTATCGGACGCATGTATGCTAGTCTAGTCCTTCAAACGGATGATTTGGGAATCTGGAAGACCTTTAAACGCGCCTTAGCTTATAAATAGGAGAGCCTCGCAAAAGCGAGGTTTTTCTAGATGTTAAACACTGAAATCGGCAAAAATATTTTTCATATCTATTGACTTTTAGTAGTAAAATTTGGTATGATAGTAGACGGTATTGTTTACCCCATTTGTAAGGCCCCGGAACCTTTCAAATACCCCGCGGACCGGAACATCCGCCCTGTAAACAAAAACGATATTCATATAGGAGAAATCATGAACAAAACTACATTCATGGCTAAACCAGGCCAAGTAGAACGCAAATGGTACGTTGTTGACGCAACTGATGTACCTCTTGGACGCCTTTCAGCAGTTGTTGCTAGCGTGCTTCGCGGAAAAAACAAACCAACATTTACACCACACACTGATACAGGTGACTTCGTAATCGTTATCAATGCTGAAAAAGTTAAATTGACTGGTAAAAAAGCAACTGATAAGATCTACTACACTCACTCAAACCACCCAGGTGGATTAAAATCAATCTCTGCTGGTGAACTTCGTTCTAAAAATGCAGTACGTTTGATCGAAAAATCAGTTAAAGGTATGCTTCCACACAATACTCTTGGCCGCGCTCAAGGTATGAAATTGAAAGTATTCGTTGGAGCTGAGCACACTCACGCTGCACAACAACCAGAAGTTCTTGATATTTCAGGACTTATCTAAGGAAAGGAACAATAAAGTATGTCACAAGCACAATATGCAGGTACTGGACGTCGTAAAAACGCTGTTGCACGCGTTCGCCTTGTTCCAGGAACTGGTAAAATCACTGTTAACAAAAAAGATGTTGAAGAGTACATCCCACACGCTGACCTTCGTCTTGTAATCAACCAACCATTCGCAGTTACTTCAACTGTAGGTTCATACGACGTTTTCGTTAACGTTGTAGGTGGTGGATACGCTGGTCAAGCAGGAGCTATCCGTCACGGTATCGCTCGTGCCCTTCTTCAAGTAGACCCAGACTTCCGCGATTCATTGAAACGCGCAGGACTTCTTACACGTGACTCACGTAAAGTTGAACGTAAGAAACCAGGTCTTAAGAAAGCTCGTAAAGCATCACAATTTAGTAAACGTTAAAACTTATTTACACTTATTGAAAGCATTTCGTATCAAAAATACGGGATGCTTTTTCTGTTCACCCCAAATATTTGAACCTTGAATTTCCGTTAATACGTTCCGTTACGACTGTTGGCTTTAAAATAATTAGCTTTATCGTAAGGCTCATACCCTAAAAAGGCTGATAACTCTGCTTGAAGCAGATCGTTCATAACTGTTTCAAGGAATGAACGAAAAAATTCATCAATATCTTGCTTTTGGGCTAAGAAGTTAAGTAGTTTTGTAGTAAACTGTGTCATAGGAATAAACCTCGTTCCAGTAATGTTTCGTAACTCTACTATAACGGATTTCTTCCTGTTTGTGTTTACACGACTTATTTTACACTACCAAAAGAACTTTAGCTATTGGGTATGCAAGCTAAAGTTCTCGGCTCTATAATTTCTGTAGTGGGTAAAGCCACCATAGGAATTATAGAGCCTTTTCTTTCAACATTTTCTGAAAAAGGAGTATAATGAGGGTGTAAATATGAAATCGCTTTAATGATTTAGAATCGAGGAAAGGATTATGAGTGATTCTAGACAGAAGGGGACTACATTAGGAACCTGTGCCCCTGATCAGGTTTATCAAGTGTTGCAAACAAGTCCTCAAGGGTTAAACTCACAAGAAGTAAAAAAGAGGCAAGCAACTTATGGTCCTAACCAGTTGAAAGAAAGTAAGAAAGAACCTATTTGGTTGACCTTTGTCAAACATTTTACCAGTCTCATGGCCCTCTTATTGTGGGTTGGTGGCTTTATTGCTGTGATTTCCCATAGCTTGGAGTTGGGAATTGCGATTTGGCTGGTCAATATCATTAATGGTCTCTTTAGTTTTATTCAAGAATATAAGGCTAGTCAAGCCACGGCAGCACTGAATAAGCTTCTTCCATCCTATACCCGAGTTCTTCGTGATGGAAAGGAAGATAAAATCCTTGCACAGGACTTGGTGCCAGGTGATTTGGTTTTCATTGAAGAAGGTGACCGTATTTCTGCAGATGGACGTTTGGTTGCTGTGACAGACTTGCAAGTAAATCAGTCTGCCCTCACTGGTGAGTCTAATCCCATTTATAAATCAGACCAAGCAGATTTGACTCCTGATAAGACTAAATTGGAATATGACAATATGGTGTTTGCAGGGACCACAGTTTCCTCTGGGTCAGGACATTTTATAGTATCTGCCATCGGTATGGAAACTGAGTTTGGACAAATTGCAGACTTGACGCAAAACCTAGCTCAGGAAAAGAGCCCACTGCAAAAGGAACTAGACCATTTGACAAAACAGATTTCGGTTATCGCAGTATCTGTAGGTCTCTTCTTTATGATTGCAGCAACACTATTTGTCCATCAGCCTCTTTCTCAAGCTTTCATCTTTGCCTTGGGAATGATTGTTGCCTTTATCCCTGAGGGGTTACTTCCTACAGTTACCCTCTCTCTAGCTATGGCTGTACAACGCATGGCTAAAGAACATGCTTTAGTGAAGAAATTATCTTCTGTTGAGACTCTTGGAGCAACCTCTGTTATTTGCTCAGATAAAACAGGGACCCTAACTCAAAATGCCATGACAGTTAATCATTTATGGACCTTGTCGGGTAATTATGAGGTGACTGGGCTAGGTTATGCACCAGAAGGGCATATTGAGAAGGATGGTGACCCTGTTTCTCTGAAGGGAAATGATCTCCTGAATCGTTTGGTTCGCTTTTCTCACTTGGCTAGTAATGCTCAAGTGGTTGCGCCAAGTGCTGACAATCCCGATTATACGGTCTTGGGAGACCCGACTGAAGCTTGTCTTAATGTTCTTGCAGAAAAAGCAGGTATTGATTTAAATGACAACCACAACTGGGCTCCTCGTATCAAAGAAATTCCCTTTGATTCGGATCGTAAACGAATGACAACGGTACATAGTCTCGAAAAAAGTCTGGATGGCAGTCACCATATTTCCATCACTAAGGGTGCGCCTAAAGAAGTGATGGAACTTTGCTCAGACTATTATGATGGTCAAGGAGCAATCAAATCTATGACTGCTACAGAACGTCAAGCAATTCTTGCTGCTAACGATCAATTTGCTCGTGACGGCTTACGTATTTTAGCTGTTGCTTATCGTCCTTTGGAAAGCGAAGATATTAGAGAAGACAAGTGGGATATGCGGACCCTCGAAGAAGATATGGTCTTTGTGGGACTTGTTGCCATGAGTGACCCTCCACGTCAAGGTGTACGTGAAGCAATTGAGCAATGTCACCGTGCCAGTATTCGCATTATCATGCTCACAGGTGACTATGGTTTGACAGCTCTTAGTATTGCCAAGAAAATTGGAATTGTAAAAGGTAACAATGCACGAGTGATATCAGGGCTTGAACTGGCAGATATGACCGACGAAGAGCTCAAAGTAGCTCTTAAAGGCGAGATTGTTTTTGCTCGTGTGGCTCCTGAACAAAAATATCGTGTAGTCAATGCACTTCAGGAACTTGGTGAAGTTGTCGCTGTTACTGGTGATGGTGTTAATGATGCCCCTGCTCTTAAAAAGGCTGATATCGGTGTAGCTATGGGGGTATCTGGAACCGACGTAGCCAAGGAATCTGCTGATATGATTTTAACGGATGACCACTTTGCTTCTATTGTCCATGCTGTTGAAGAAGGACGTGCCGTTTATCGAAATATTCAAAGATTCCTTACCTATATTTTTAATTCCAATACTCCTGAAGCTGTACCCTCTACTTTCTTCTTGTTCTCTTTGGGGCGCATTCCTCTTCCCTTAACAGTTATGCAAATCCTAGCGATCGACTTAGGAACAGATATGATGCCCGCTTTGGGATTGGGGGTTGAGCCACCAGAAGAAGGCATTATGGACAGGCCACCAAGACGCCTATCAGATCGTTTGTTAAATCGGCAATTATTATTAAAAGCCTTTGCTTGGTATGGTATGATTGAGTCTGTTTTGGCTATGGGTGCCTTCTTCCTTAATTATTGGGTTAATCAAGGACATCTGAATCATCTAGCTAGTTCAGGACCTCTTTATCGAGAGGCAACAACCATGACTTTGGGAGCTATCATCTTCACGCAGATTGGTATGGCTATGAATAGTCGCAAAGGTAGAGGATCTATTTTCAAAATCAAACCATTTGCAAATAAGATTATTAGTCTGGGGATTATCTTAGAAATCATTCTCTTTATTATCCTGTCCTATGTACCTCTTTTCCACACTCTCTTTAATACAGCTCCGATTGGTTTTGATGATTGGCTCTATTTGCTCGTCTGTCCATTTATCATTATGGCTCTAGAGGAAATAAGGCACCGACTATTTGATTAAGAGTAAGCCGATGGCTTACTTTTTAGGCTCTATAATATTTGTAGTGGGTAAATCCCCTATGGATATTATAGAGCCTATTTTATTGTAGAAAAAAAGTCTCATAAGACCTATAATGAAAAGAGACTAAACAACTCATTAGAAAGAATCATATGGAACAATTACATTTTATCACAAAACTACTCGATATCAAAGACCCTAATATCCAAATTATAGACATCATCAATAAGGATACCCACAAGGAAATCATCGCTAAATTGGATTATGATGCTCCACTTTGTCCTGATTGCGGAAGCCAAATGAAGAAATATGACTTTCAAAAACCTTCTAAAATCCCTTACCTTGAAACGACTGGTACGCCTACTAGAATTCTTCTTAGAAAGCGTCGTTTTAAGTGCTATCATTGTTCGAAAATGATGGTCGCTGAGACTTCTATCGTCAAGAAGAATCACCAAATCCCTCGTATCATCAACCAAAAGATCGCTCAGAAGCTAATTGAAAAGACTTCTATGACCGATATTGCTCAGCAGATGGCCATTTCAACTTCAACTGTCATTTGAAAGCTCAATGACTTCCACTTTAAGCATGATTTTTCGCATCTTCCTGAGATTATATCATGGGATGTTGAAACAGTTAGGGAAGTGACTGTTTCAATCGGGAGATGAAGATGAGTTTCATTGCGCAAGATTTTGAAAAGCTCGATATCATCACTGTTCTTGAAGGAAGAACACAAGCTGTCATCCGAAATCACTTTCTTCGCTACAATCGAGCTGTTCGTTGTCAGGTGAAAATCATTACTATGGATATGTTTACTCCCTACTATGACTTGGCTAAACAGCTTTTTCCATGTGCTAAAATCGTTCTCGATCGTTTTCACCCTTCGTTATTATATTTCTGAACTCAGGCTAAAACAGTCCACTGGACTGTTTTACTCCAACACTTAAACCGTGCTATGAGTCGTGTGCGTGTCCAAATCATGAATCAGTTTGAGCGAAAATCTCATGAATATAAAGCCATCAAACATTACCGGAAGCTCATTCAACAGGATAGCCGTAAATTGAGTGATAAGCGATTTTATCGCTCTAAACATCAAAAAAGAAAGGACGAATTTCGTCCTTTCTCGAGCTTAGCTTTTCTTCAATCTACTACAGTTGACAAAGAGCCAAGTTCTTTTGGTTTGTATAGTTTAATAAAATTAAATAAATCCTCTACTTCTGATGACAGTGTAGCTGATTTAAGGTGAGCGTAATAAACTGTAAATGTTATCTGGTCCTCCGGTATTAGAGGGATTTTTATTAAATCATCATCTTCATCAGAAAGTGCGATATCAGCCAGTAAACTAACGCCAATCCCTTTCTTTAAAAGTTCTTTAAGAATGACAATGTCATCAGTCTTAAAGAATATTTCTGCCTTGTTTTGATGCTTTTGATTAAGTAGTTCAAAAGCTTTTAGATGAACAAAGTGTTCGTCTAAGAGTATAAAGGATTGATCTACTAATTCTTCAAAAGCGAGGGAAGGAGCAGTGGCAAGAGGATGGTTCTTAGATAAAACGACATACAGTTCTTTATGAAAGAGTTCATGTGTCTCTATTGAAGGATGATTGAGTGGTTCAATCAAGCCGAGTAGACTTGCATCAAGATCCCCCTTGAGGAGAAGGTTTAATAACTCTACGGAGCCACCGCGGATAGGGCGTACCTTTTTTAAAAAATAGAATTTATCTTTTTCGTTTAAGGTAGCAAAGAGATACTGAATGATAATAGGAGGGAATCCTACAGTAGAGTAATGCGCCAAGGAGCGATTAATTTCTTTGCGAGTAGAAATAACCTCGGGTAAAATCAGTTCAGTATGCTTCAGAAGGATTTGTCCTTGAGGAGTTAGTTTGAAGGAACGATGCGAGGGATCGTGGTGAATCAATTTGCAGTTAAAGGATTCCTCTAAGCGCTTGATAGCATAAGAAATAGATGGTTGGCTGACTTTATGTTGTTTTGCTACTTCTGTATAGGATTGAAGCTGGCAGAGGTCATAAAAATATTGTAGATCTTTTAAATTCATATGGGCTCACTTTCATTAGTTGGAGAAGGAAAATAAATGGAAATCACCAGATAAATAAATTTTATCCGTATTCTACAATTTGACTATACGAGTATTCACCGGTTAAAATGTAAGTGAGTCAGGGATATCAAAGGTTATCTAAGATACTTTCAAAAATGACCAAGATCTTTTCTCGTTTATCAATAGGGAGCTGTTTAATCTTCATGTTGATTCTTTTGAGTGAAAGATTGTCAGTCTTATCAGAGGTTGATTCAAGGCTATCAAAATTGAAAAATTCCTCTGGGGTCATCTCTAGGGCGTCAATCACTTTTTCAAGACTGTGAATGGTCAGATTCACATTTTGGTTTTCTAGTTGGTTGATATACTTAAGCCCAAGTCCCGCTTGTTCCGAAAGTTCTTCCTGGCTCATTTTTTTCTGTGTTCGAAAATATTTCACTTTTTGGGAAATATATTGTTGTAAATAGTTTTTATTTGTCATATAAATAGAATACAAGTTTTGCATGACAAAAAAACATCTTAAAAAATACAAAGTATTATATAACGAACTTATATGATATTTATTTTAATTCGGATTGCCAATTTGTATGATTAGTTTCTTTTACTTGAATCTTTTAGTAAAGAGTTATCATCGAGAGTTTTATGAGTTCAGAACTTTATAAACTATAACAACTTAAAGTGTCATTAATAATGGTGTTTTAAGTATAAAAGAGCTTATTAGAAAATTGTTCTCGTAGACTCATTATAACATATGCGTACACAATTGTATTTTTTAAACAACAAAGTTTTCTAAACGATTCGTTTTAAGTGGTATAATAGAAGTAAAAAGGAGGTTGCACTATGATTGCACATGATATTTTAAACAATCCTTTCCTCAATAAAGGTACTGCCTTTACATTAGAGGAGCGGAAGGAACTAGGCCTTATTGGTTTACTGCCACCGTATGTTCAAACGATTGAAGAACAAGCGGCGCAAACTTATGCACAAATGCAAACAAAAGCCAATGATTTGGAAAAACGTTTGTTCTTAATGGAAATCTTTAATACAAATCGGACTCTTTTCTATTACCTCTTTTCTCAACATTTGGAAGAATTCAATCCAATTGTATATGATCCAACCATTGCTGATACAATTGAGGGGTATAGTGACCTCTTTGTAGATCCACAATATGCGGGATATCTTGATATTAATCATCCTGAAAATATTGAAGCCACTTTGAAAAATGCCGCCGGCGATCGCGAGATTCGACTCATTGTTGTAACAGATGCAGAAGGAATCCTTGGAATCGGTGACTGGGGAACAAATGGTGTCGATATTTCTGTTGGGAAATTGATGGTCTATACTGGCGCTGCTGGAATCGATCCTTCTATGGTCCTTCCTTTAGTCATTGACGCAGGGACTAACCGTGAAGAACTTCGGAACAATCCTAATTACTTGGGAAATCGTCACGAACGGGTCCGCGGAGAACGTTACTACGACTTCATTGACCAATTTGTTCAAACAGCAGAACGTCTCTTTCCTAAATTCTACCTTCACTGGGAAGACTTCGGTCGCTTAAATGCTGCTAATATTCTTGAAAAATATCGGAAACAAATCCCAACCTTTAACGATGATATTCAAGGTACAGGAATCGTTACCTTGGGTGGTATCTTTGGTTCACTGGATATTAGTGGAGAAAAATTAACAGATCAAGTTTATCTCTGCTATGGTGGTGGTACTGCGGGTGCAGGAATTGCCTCTCGTGTTCTTCGTGAAATGGTGAGTGAAGGTCTTTCTGAAGAAGAAGCTTATAAACGTTTCTTTATGGTTGATAAACAAGGTCTTCTCTTTGATGACATGGATGACCTAACTCCTGAACAAAGACCGTTTGCTAAGAAACGGCCAGATTTTCCTAATGCTGATAAATTAACAGATTTATTAGAAGTCGTTAAAACTGTTAAACCAACTATTTTAGTAGGAACTTCAACTCAGCCAAATACCTTCACTAAAGAAATAGTAGAAGCTATGTGCGAAAATACTGAACGTCCAATGATCTTCCCATTATCAAATCCAACCAAGCTGGCCGAAGCAAGCGCCAAAGATTTGATCGAATGGTCAGATGGCAAAGCTTTTGTCGCAACAGGAATTCCTGCTGATACGGTCTCTTATAAAGGTGTAGACTATGTGATTGGTCAAGCCAATAATGCCTTGATTTACCCAGGTCTTGGTCTAGGTATGTTAGCTTCTGAAGCAAGTCTTTTGACAGATGAAATGATTGGAGCAGCGGCTCATTCATTGAGTGGTATTGTCAATCCAGGTCAACCAGGAGCTCCTGTTTTGCCGCCATTCAAGTATGTAGCAGATGTTTCTGTTAAAGTAGCAGAAGCAGTCGCTAAAAAAGCGCAAGAACAAGGTCTTGCACGTGCTAAAGAAACTGATATGGCTAAAGCAGTTCGTGATTTGAAATGGTATCCAACCTATAAATAAGTAAATGGAAATGGGGTGTACGAGTGTGACTGGATGCTTCGTACACCTCCTAATATATGCTAGGTCATATAGAAAGGGAGACTATGGATATCTTTTTAACTTCAATTCAGAGTATTGTACCTATTATAGTCATTATCATTTTAGGTTACTTCTTACAAGTCCGTGGTTGGTTTCAAGAGAGTTTTGGAAATGATTTATCTAAACTCATTATGAATGTGGCCATGCCAGTGGCAATTTTTACCTCTGTCCTTAAATATTTAACGTTAGATAAATTGATTAGCTTGTCTGGCGGTTTATTGTATACGTTTATCGCCTTCATTCTCGGTTACCTAATGGCCTTTATAGCGGTGAAACTTTTTGGAGTGCGCCCAGGCCGTCGAGGAACCATGATTAATACCTTCGTGAATGCCAATACCATTTTTATTGGTTTGCCTTTAAACATAGCTCTGTTTGGAAATCAAGCCCTTCCCTACTTCTTGGTGTATTATATTACAAATACGGTATCTACTTGGACATTAGGTGTCTATCTCATGACCTCGGATAGCAAAGAAGGGGCTTCAAAGCAAGCTCAAAAATTCAATTGGAAGAAGCTCTTCCCAGCACCTTTATTGGGATTTCTCGTAGCCCTCGTATTTTTAGTGCTCCGTCTTCCTGTCCCAAGTTTTGCGGAAAGTACCTTGACTTATATTGGTAGTTTAACAACGCCACTATCTCTTATCTATATCGGTATTGTTCTTGCAAAGGCAGGCTTGAATACGATTGCTTTTGATAAAGATACAATTGTCACTTTGGTTGGACGCTTTATCCTAGCTCCTCTGATCATGCTTCTTGTATTGAAGTTCTTTGCCCCAAATATGGCAACAGCAGAATTTAAGACCTTTATGATTCAGTCTGCTACACCAGCTCTAGCAGTTCTTCCAATCCTTGCCAATCAAGGAAAAGGAGATGTTGAGTTTTCAACGAATGTGGTGACTCTAAGTACGGTTCTATTTATCGTTGTTATTCCAATATTACAAACTTTGTTAGGATAAGAAGGAAGAGGATAGGATTGAAAGTTCTGCGTTAAGAAATTCCCCTATTTAAAAAATATTGATTCAAATTTTATGAAATAAATAAGTGGTTTTAGTTCTGAAAAGCCTTGATATTACGCTATTTTTAGTCCAAATGAAACTCATACTTTCCAAACCAGGTCTTAAGAAAGCTCGTAAAGCATCACAATTTAGTAAACGTTCATTCGAAAGAATTACGATACTTACAAAGAGCACCTTTCGGGGTGTTCTTTTTGTACTTTCATACTTAAATTGGTGCAATTGACACAGTTGTTGCGACTTTAGTCACTTACAAATGAGGCTGCAATCTGACAAAGTCAGTTGCCTCAAAACCTTAAGAACCTGTTACAATATAGCATTTACAACACTTCATGGTTCACACCATGGGGTGTTTTTGCTTCTATCATCTTCTCACGGTATTGCTCATATGGGGTATAATGGGTTAAGGATTGTTCCTCGTTTTAGACGAGTTTATGGAATTAAGGATAAGTTAGCAGGTGAGACGAGTATTTCTGTCGGTCTCCTATATATCTATCAGTAGCTATCCAAAATAAAAGGAGATTGTAGATTGGTTTTATTAGTATTAGGGATTTTGGTTTTGCTCATTCTAATTTTTAAAAGGAAACAGAAAACTGGTAAAAAATCTGAAGGAAACGCCAAGAAAAGAAATTGGATATTAATAGGTTGCCTATCCATAGTTATCCCCATCGCAATCCTAACTGTGATTAGTCCTATTCTTTCTCTAATGGATATGTGAGGGCTATTTGCCCATGCAAGTCGAACTGAACTTGAGCAAGCTGTGCATCGTTCTTATCAAAATTACGGCCTTACAGGACAGTTTGAGTTAGACAAATACGAGAAAAACTATACAAGTGTAGGAGAATTTATAATCCATGGTACCTATAGTGAAAATATAGCCGGAAAAACCTATGAGGTTAAAACTCAATTTAAATACTATACTCGTTTTTCGGAAATTAAAACATATAGAAAGACAGATGCAGAGGTTGATTACAAAAATGATAAAAAAATTTATAATGTTTTCCCAGAATTAGCTTATTTAGGGATTGAAGTTAGTCCAGGCACCAGCGAATTCTTAAAAACACTGGACAGTTCAATCAAAGATCCTCAACTGCCTGATTTGAAGTATCAAGGTATTGGTTTTGAATTTAATAACCAATCTGATAATATCTATCTTTATAATGAAATATTAGAGGAAAATCAAAGTAAGGGTCAAGCACTGCAAGGAATGTATCCCATGGATGCTCAATATCTTTTCCAAAAAGAGATTTTTATACCAACATTTGAATTTCAGTATTTCGTTCCAAAAGAAAAAAGAGATCTCTTGTATGATGACTATCTAAAAGAGTTTGAAAGGCTCATGAAGGAATTTTTTGCCAACCAACCCTTACCAAGAGGTCTTTATGCTGTAAAGATTGCTAAATATAAAGAGGATAAACTTGTCAATGATAGTGGTGTATACTATGTGAGGATTGAAAATCGTCAAGTTGTAAAGCTGTTGCAAAAATTAGAGTAGGAGTCGCTAGGGCTAGATCCGTCTCACAATATTTTTACTAAGAAGAGAAGGGAAGTTTTGTAATGATTAGTTTAGAGCTGTTGTCTGAAGAAAATAGTCTAGATGTCTATTTTTTTGAAACAGAAAATCGGAAGTATTTTGAGCGAAATTTACCTCCCAGACCAGCTAACTATTCTGATCCAGAAGGTTTTAAAGAAATTACAAGGGAATTGTTAACGGAACAAAGGAATCGTGCTGTCTATATACATCTTATTAGAGATTCGCAAGGCGTTATGGTCGGAAGAATCAATTTAAGTGTCTTAGAGGGTAATCGAAAAACAGCAGAGCTTGGGTATAGGATTGGGGAAAATGTTAGCAACTTAGGCTATGCTAGCGAAACGGTTAGACTTGTTTTAGACAAGGCTTTTATTGCTCATGGTTTCAATAGAATCATTGCAGGAACGGCAAGGGATAATCTGGCTTCTCAGAGAGTACTTTTAAAAAATGGTTTCACCTTTAGTAGAATGATAGAAAATGACTTACACATTCATAATGAGTGGGTTCATACAGCAGTATTTGAGATAAGGAGACCATAATATCATTATTTCCAGTCTATTGACAAGGTTAATGGAGTTATAATCTTTCCAGACATTCAAGAATGTTTTCTTGGATGTTTTTTTTGTTCAAAATAGATAAGTGTTGCTGTTTAAACTTGATTTTCCCAGTGGACAATCGTCCACTTTTTTTATATAATAAAACTAAACTAAATTGGTTGAGTTTTGAAAATGTAAGCTCAACCGTCGATTAGTCTTTCTAAGGGAGATAATGTTCATTAAAGCATCACACTAGGAGGTGAATCATGTACCAACCAGAAAAACTCAAGGCTCGGAGAAAAGAGTTAAAATTGACACAGAAGGAAATTGCAGAGGAATTAGGGATTAGTTTTCAGGCTTACTCCGCTTGGGAACGCGGGATTAAGGAACCATCCAAGGAGAAGGTTGCTCAGCTGGAGAAGATTTTAAAAGTGGCAAAAGGCTATTTTACTCAGATTGAGATTGTTCGTCTTTACAATAGCCTCTCCAAGCAAGGGAAGGACAAGGTTGTGCTCTATGCTCGCAACCTGGCTAAAGAAGAACAAACTCAGAAAGTGACGACCATGCCAGAGCGCCTCTACGAGTATCACGTCTATGAACGCATGTCAGCAGGGATCGGGGCATCGGTCTACGGTGACCAGAATTTTGATACGGTTTACTTTAATGAGGAACTAGCCCATGATTTTGCGTCCTGGGTGTCTGGGGACTCTATGGAACCTAAATATCAAAATGGTTCAGTTGCTCTGATTCGAGAGACAGGATTTGACTATGACGGGGCGGTTTATGCAGTGGTTTGTAACAACCAGACCTATATCAAACGGGTCTATCGGGAGGAAGATGGCTTGCGTCTGGTCTCTATCAATCCTAAATACAAGGACATTTTCATCTCCTATGAGGATGATCCTCGGATTGTGGGGATTATCGTTGGGAACTTTGTGCCGATGGAGGGTTAGCCCATGGGCTACTTTGATTATTCCAGAGAGCCCAAGAGTGATATTGCCTTTGTCGATATGAAATCCTTTTATGCCAGTGTCGAGTGTGTGAGAAGGGGCTTGCATCCGCTGAAGACCTCACTTTGTGTCATGAGTCGCGCGGATAATTCGACTGGCCTGATCCTAGCTTCCTCTCCCATGTTTAAGAAGATTTTTGGCAAGTCAAATGTTGGCCGGGCCTATGATCTGCCCTTTGATATCAAGACCCGCAAATTTTCCTACTATAATGCCAGAAAGCAGGGGTTGCCTACAGATTCAGACTATGTGCGCTACATCGAAGATTGGGCCCAAGTTACCTTGATTGTCCCTCCTCGGATGGATGAGTACATCGCAGTCAATATGGAAATCCAGCGAATCTTTCAAAATTATGGCAGTCCAGATGATATTTATCCCTACTCTATCGATGAGGGCTTTATTGACCTGACTAGTTCGCTCAATTATTTCATCCCAGACAGGCAGATTTCTCGCAAAGACAAGCTGGATATGCTTTCTGCTCGCATTCAGAGGGATATTTGGAGGCAGACAGGGATCTATTCTACGGTGGGGATGTCCAATGCCAATCCCTTGCTGGCCAAGTTGGCTCTGGATAATGAGGCCAAGCACACTCCGACCATGAGGGCCAATTGGTCTTATCAAGACGTGGAAGAGAAGGTCTGGGCCATTCCCAAGATGACGGACTTTTGGGGGATTGGCAGGCGGATGGAGAAACGCTTGCATGCTCTGGGGATTTTTTCGATTAAAGAACTAGCCACCAGCAACCCAGACCAGCTAAAGAAAGCTATCGGTCAGGCTGGCCTGCGTTTGTGGTTTCATGCTAACGGGATTGATGAAAGCAATGTTCACATGCCCTATAAAGCCAAGTCTCAGGGATTAGGAAATTCTCAAATCTTGCCGAGAGACTACGTGAAGCTACGGGATATCGAAATTATTCTCCGAGAAATGGCGGAGCAGGTGGCTATTAGACTGAGAAGGGCGGGAAAGAAAACAACCCTTGTCTCTCTCTATGTTGGTTTCTCTAAACAGGAGGTCAGGCCGTCTATTCGTACACAAATGAAGGTCGAACCGACCAATAATACAGCTGTCTTAACGGATTATGTTTTGAAGCTATTTCATAGCAAATACACTTCTGGAGCGGTCAGAAGTGTCGGAGTCAACTATTCAGGATTTGTGGATGAGTCCTTTGGCTTGATCTCCCTCTTTGATGATGTTGACAAGTTAGAAAAAGAAGAAAGGCTCCAGACGGCTATTGACTCCATTCGGGAACAATTTGGCTTCACTTCTCTCTTAAAGGCCAATGCACTGGAAGAAGCCTCTAGGAGTCTTGCCAGAAGCAAGCTGATTGGTGGGCATTCTGCTGGAGGATTAGATGGATTACAATGATTGATCGTTCTTACTTACCTTTTCAATCTGCGCGAGACTATCAAGATCCAGGAATGCAGAAGTGGATGGGCTTTTTCCTCTCAGAGCATACTAGCTCGCTTGGTGAAGAAAAAAATCGTGTTGATTTTTCGACGAATTTGAATTCAGTTGAGAAGCTACTCTTGCTTTCTCAGCTTTATGTTGGTCAATTAAAGGGATGTTTTGTTGTCAAGGAAAGAAAGCAAAAAATGACGATCATCGGTAAGGTGAGCGAATTATCACCTCAAACTCTATCTATTAGGACAAATGAGGGATATAGGCTGGTAGAGATTGTAGATGTCCTCGAAATTCGATTGTGGGAGGAGGAAGTTTATGACTAGAAAAGAGCTGTATGAAAACAAACTACAGATGGATTATTTTTCAGATAGTTACATCCGCTTTGAAGAGGATTTCCAAAAATACTCTGCCATGAATGTTCCCTTGACTTTTTTGATCGATGATATCCTACGAACCATGGCAATGAATCAGAAGAACTACTTCGTCTTGAACAAGGAAAATGCCAAGGATGGGCGGGAGCATCGCTTTTATTTTAGGCTAGTGACAGAAAAAGAGTGCCCCAGAAATCGAACCTATGCATATATGGGACTGCAAGCATAGAGCCTGTCCAAGTCTCTGAAAAATGTCTAAATATGCTATAATAAAATAAATTTCAAAAGAATTTAATTGATTCTATTTTCATAAGAGTATAGAATATTGCAGGAGGTAAATCATGCTAGGAGCGGTTATTGGAGATATTGTTGGTTCTCGATTCGAGGCGGATAATCATAAAAGCAAAGAGTTTGATTTGTTCACCCAGAATTCTTGCCCGACCGATGATAGTATTATGACTTTGGCGGTTGCTAAAGCCTTATTGGCCAGTAAGGAAGACTGGAGTCAACTGTCAAAAAATTCTGTCAAGTATATGCAGAAAGTCGGCCGTCATTATCCCGATTGTGGTTATGGAGGTCACTTTTTCCATTGGATTTTTTCTGAGGATCCTCAATCCTATGGTAGTTATGGTAATGGCGCCGCTATGCGCATTAGTGCTGTCGGTTTTGCGGCAGAAAGTATAGAGCAAGCCAAGTCTTTGTCACAAGCGGTTACAGCAGTGACTCATAATCATCCTGAGGGCATAAAGGGAGCTGAAGCGACGGCTGTAGCAATTTTCTTGGCACGAAATGGTGCTAGTATGGATGAAATCAGGGACCATATTGATAAGAATTACTATCCTATGGACTTTACTCTGGACGACATCAGAGAGGATTACACTTTTGACGTGACTTGTCAGGGCTCTGTTCCCCAGGCCTTAGAGGCCTTCTTTGAGTCTGAAAATTTCGAGGATGCTATCCGAAATGCGATTTCCATCGGAGGAGATAGCGATACTATCGCTGCTATCTGTGGAGGGATCGCTGAAGCTTACTATGGCATTCCTGAAGACATTAGACAAGAGGCTTTGACTTTTTTAGATGACCGTTTGCTTGAAATCGTAGTTGACTTTGAAAATACCTATCCTCAATGATAACCTTAGTTTAGAATTTTATACTAAAACATCCATATAAATTTGTGGATGTTTTTTAATTTTACAGATAGAAAAAGAGAAGACCAAATGGTCTTCTCAACGGGGGAACTGAAATAATGGAAAAGAATCAATCAAAGAGGGTTATTCGTCTTTGAAATTCTTTTGGAAGATGAGGAGAGACAAGATAGAAGTAATGGCTGCCAAGAAGAGGAAGGCAGTTGCTTCTTGTTCTCCAGTTGCAGGGAGTTCTCTTTCCTTGTCTTCTTTGACCGTAGCTGTAACAGGAGCTTTTTCATCTTTTGCTGATGAATTATCTGTTACGGCTGGAGTCGGTTTTTCAGTCTCTCTTGGTAGAACATACTCAGGAAGAGTCACAACTGGTGGCGCTTCTGTTCCAACAGAGCTTTGTTTGCTACCTACCTCAATCACTCGATCTTGAGCTGGAGTTGCTTCTGTTTGGAGAACCTTGCGATTGTCACCGTCCACTTCAACATACTCGACTAAGAGACCGTCTTTTCCTTCTGATAGAACTTGCTCTTTTCCTTTGTCTAATTGTGGGTTTTCGCGACGGATAGTCTTGAACGGTACGACCTTATTGACGATTTCCAAGCTTGGAAGTGTAAAGACAAGGTCTTTAACCCCTTCCTCAGGACTTGAAGAAGTAATTGGTTTTTCCGGTTGCGCTGGAGTTTCCGGTTGAGTCGGATTTTCAGGCTGAGCAGGTTTTTCCGGTTGCGCCGGTTTTTCAGGTTGAACTGGTTTCTCAGGTTGAGCCGGCTTCTCAGACTCAGCTGGTTTTTCCGGTTGAGCTGGAGTTTCCGGTTGCGCTGGTTTTTCCGGCTGAGCAGGTTGTTCAGATTGAGCAGGTTTTTCCGGTTGCGCCGGTTTTTCCGGCTGAGCAGGTTGTTCCGGTTGAGCTGGAGTTTCCGGTTGAGTCGGATTTTCAGGCTGAGCAGGTTTTTCCGGTTGCGCCGGTTTTTCCGGTTGAACTGGTTTCTCAGGTTGAGCCGGCTTCTCAGACTCAGCTGGTTTTTCCGGTTGAGCTGGAGTTTCCGGTTGCGCTGGTTTTTCAGGCTGAGCAGGTTGTTCAGATTGAGCTGGAGTTTCCGGTTGCGCCGGTTTTTCCGGCTGAGCAGGTTGTTCCGGTTGAGCTGGAGTTTCCGGTTGCGCCGGTTTTTCCGGTTGAACTGGTTTCTCAGGTTGCGCCGGTTTTTCCGGTTGAGTCGGTTTTTCCGGTTGAACTGGTTTTTCAGGTTCAGCAGGTTTCTCAGGCTGAGCTGCTTCGAGCTTGCTGATTTGTTCGAGAGCAGTTTCTAGCGCTTGATTGACTGCTTCCTGAGTTTTAGCTTCTTGGATTGCAGCAATGGCTTGGTCAGCAATTGCTAACAATTGCTTCTTAGCTTCATTGTTGGATCCAAGCTCAGCGACTTTTTTCTCGATAGCTTTCGTCAAGCTGTCCATAGCCTTATCGTACTCAATTTCCGGTTGTTTTGGTTCAGCTGGTTTCTCAGGTTCTTCTGGCTGTTCCGGTTGCTCTGGGCTAGGTTCCTCTTGGCCTCTTTGATAGTTCTCATCCTTGGATAGGATATCTTGTAAGGTGCTGACCGTCAACATGACATCCTGAACATCTACTGCATCAGCACTGAGCTGGTTTCTCAATTTTTCTAGATTTGCTTGGAAAGCTTGGCGTGCGGTAGCCGTATTTTTCAAGCCTGCTGGGTCAAAGTTGGACAGATCATCTTTCCATTTTGAGATAGACTGGATGATATCTGCCTTGCTGTAGAGTTCACTGCCTTCGCCACGAGTGATAAATTGGTCTACCTGAATACCGATATTTCGAGACAAATCGTTTCGATCAGGATCGAGTTGAAGGGTGACTGCGTGCAAGTTTTCGTCCAGACCTTTTAGGCTAACCAGCGTTTGATTGCCTTGGCGTTGGGTAGCGTGACCGCTAAAGTATTTCTTACCATCAATAGTCGACGCATTTCCCATGCCATCTTGATAAGGAACTTCTTTGCCATCTAGGAAGACTTTGTAGATACCATGATTTGGATCAACATAGCCCTTGATATCAAGTCCAGTACCGTAGAAGTAGGCTGTGACAGTTGTTTTTTTCTTTTGCTCATCAGTTAAGCGACCAAAGGAAGCCCAAGACTCCGTCTTTTGGTATTTATCTGCCGAATTGGTTTCATGGTGCCAGCCAGGACTGTAATCCAACTGACTAGCTTGGTCATCATAACTTGTTTGATCCTTGATCAGCAATTCAGCTTTCATCACTTGGATGGTTGCATCGGTAGCGAAACCGAGCAGGGCACCATCAGAAACAGAAGTGAGCTTGGCTTTAAAGTCAAAGATAGAGTCGGCTTGTTCTGTAAAGTCAATCGTTGGGATGGTCACAGTCTTTTCTGTTTCTCCATCTTCAAAAGTCACATCTTGAGTTGTATCTTGGTAAACTTTACCGTGAACTCCAGTTCCAGGTTCCGTGATGAAGCGAACAGTAGCAGCTCCCTTGCTTCCACCAACACGTTTAATTTTAATAGTGACTGGTTTTCCTTTTTCGACTTCGTAGTTAGTAGACTCGAGTTCAAACATTCCCTTGCTATCATTGTTTAGGGTGTAGATCCCTTCTGTAGCAATTGGTTCACCTGTTTTATTTACAAGAGTAATGGTATGTTGGCCAGGTGCCAAATCGTCTGTTTCATATACTTTTTGGCTACGTTTACGGCTAGCGTTCTTAGTTTGCACATCCGCAACTTTTTGACCATCAACGTAGACGGACATTTCTCCATGACCTGGGTCGACTGTAGAGACGACATAGGCCTTGGTTCCTGTGAAGGTATAGCTGACTTTGGCATCTTTTTGATTGGTCCACATAGAAGTGCCACGAACTCCTTCAGATTCATTGTACCAAGTTGTTCCGGCTGTATCTGCTGTTGTGTTTGAGTGGTATTCAAGTCCAAGAGGGTAGCCATCTGTCTTTTCAATACTACTTGGCGTTTTGTAGACTGAGAAGTTGTTCAAGATAGGTGTAGCCTGTGCTCCTGTGATGGTCACACGGATTTTTTGTGCCTCTACAGGTTTACCTTGAATCAAGCGACGGTAACCAACAGTTGAACCTTCACCGTAAGTCACCCAGCGACCGTTGATTTCGACTTCAATCTTGAAACCAGAGATACGTTGACCTTTGGCGATGTCTTCTTTGAGTTCGACAACGTCAAAGCGTCTCTTTTGTCCTAAATCGACTGTAAAGCTACCGGTTGTGGCATCATTTGAGAGCGCCCAGCTAGTATCATCTTTACCGTCAGTCAGGTGACTTTCCTTGTAGAGGTGGTTCTGACGAGTAGAACTTGCTGTTACAGTGGCACCTTTGGCAAAGTCAGTCGCATACATTTGGTCTAGAGTTGCCTTGAATTCCTTCAAGCGAGCTACATCTGCATCTGCGAATTTTCCTTCTTTGTTTGGTGGAATATTGAGAAGGAGAGGGGTTCCACGACCAACAGACTTGAAGTAGATGTCCATCAACTCTTTGAGTGATTTCGGCTGTTGATTGTCATGGTAGAACCAACCAGAACGGATCGAAACGTCAGCTTCCCCCACAGAGTACATATCACCATCTGGGTCACCATGGTTGAGGTATTCGTTTTTCACATCGTCTGTGATGTTGGCTCTTTTCACTTTATGCCATACAGGGTCACCTGCGATACCACGTTCATTTCCGATCCAGCGAACGCTTGTCGGTTGAGCAGAGAAGATAGCAATATCTCCTTCAGCTTCTTTGATATATTTGAACCATTCATCAAAGGTATAGGTTACTTTTTGGGCACCGCTACCACGCGCACCGTCCATCCAAACCTCGATAAATTTCCCTTTATTTCCGTATTTCGGATTGCCAAGGATTTCTTTCAGTTGGTTGAGATAATATTGGTTGTATTCTTTTTCGGTTGCGACATGGTATTTTGGATGGTTGGCATCCCATGGTGATAGGTAAACACCCATGTTCATGTCGTACTTGCTAGCAGACTTGGAAACTTCTTCGAGAAGGTCACCCTTTCCATCTTTCCATGGACTAGCAGCTACGGTATGATTCGTATACTTAGAAGGGTAAGCAACGAAACCGTCGTGGTGTTTAACTACCATAATGGTCCGTTTGAAGCCCGTTTCCTTCAGAGTACGGATCCATTGGTCTGTATCCAAGTTGGTTGGATTGAAGTATCGGGGGTCTTCTTTCCCATTTCCCCATTCAGAATTGGTATAAGTGTTCATTCCGTAGTGGATGAAGGCTGCCAATTCTTCCTTGTGGTAATCGAGTTGGGCCTTGCTTGGAAGAGGTCCATGGTTGCCAATCTCAGTTTCCTTATCTTCTGGATGAGCTACTGGTGGTGTAGGAGTCGTTGGATTAGCTGTATCAGCTACTGGCTCGTATTCAAAGACGACCTCATTCACCCCTTTTTGCTGGATCCTTGCTTCCAAGCTAACTTTTACTGGACGGTAGCCAGCAATGTCTTTTGCATGGAAGGTGTTGACAAAGGAAACGTCATACTCTTGGCCGTCATTGTTATCAACTGTCGCTTCCGCTAGTTCAGTAGTGGTTCCTTTTTGACGGTAGTAAACTTTGAAGGAGCCTTTGTTGACTTTATAGACCACCTTGATGACACGTGTACCGGCAGGCGCTTTGCTGACAACATTGTGCTCTTCAGCCCAAGCATCTTTTAGTTGTTTATTGACTGCTACGCCATCAATGGATACAATTTCGTATTTGTCTTTATTCTTCTGATAGAAGTCCGTTTTCTCGATTTCTTTTTTGAAATTATAGTCAAATGGCGAATCAACAGCTGTCTGTTCGATGAAGGTATCATTATCTTTGACAGGATTTCCTTCTTCGTCTTCGTGTTGAATAACAACACGACCGTATTCAACTCCCTTAGTCAAGGTAGCAATCCCATCTTGGTTGAAGGAATATTCGTTGCTTCCGATAACAGCTGTTTCGTTCCGAAGCATACGTCCTTCATCAGTAAAGTAGTAACGATTTCCGTTGTCTCCCTGGTACCAGCCTTTCACACCATATTTGGCAATCAAGTCCTTCACCCATTTCAGTTGTTCAGGTGAAAGGACGAGTCCGCCACCAAAGCGATCCTTTTCAGGAACACCATTGTCAACGGTTCCGTGTTGGTGAACCCCCAGAACTTTTCCTTGGCTATCCACAATTCCGCCACCAGACAAACCAGATACAGAAGTGGTTTTGTAGGTAATACCGGTTGTTCCCTTATCATCATAGGATTCAACAGTTCGGATGGTCCCATCTGCCTTGTAAAGCTGACCGGCTAGGATAGGTTGTTTCAGTTCTTTTGAGCTCGAGTCAGTTGGGTAGCCAATCGTACTGATGGCTTCTCCCGGCTGATGCGTCTTGTGATCCGCTAAAGGCGCAAAAGTTGCTGCTTTGTTTGGACTAGCAATCGGAAGAGGAATAGGAGCTTCTACAAGAGCAAGGTCGTTCTTATAGCCTTTTCCAAACTCTTTCTTATTCCAGAAATGGATGTCCTTTTCTCTGAATAAAACCGTAGTTCCAGAAGATGGCAGTGAGTTTTTCTTTTCGCTGTTTGAACCAACGTTATAGTAGAACTGGGCAGATTTCCCACCACGAATGTGACCTTCGCCAGTTTCTTTATTTGCTTCTAGGAAGTTATGAGCAACGGTAAGGATCAGGTTAGGGGCTACAAAGATACCTGAGCCTGAAACGAGGTAGCGTTGCTCTCCTGCATTGTAAGTGCTGTAAACCATAGTGGCAGCAGTAGCAGGTTGTCCCTCGTAGTTGATGTGTTTGAGGTCTTGTCCTCCATTAATAATAGCACGGTTTCCATTCTCAGCTTCTTTTGGAGCTTCTTCCTTATCCTTTAGAATGCTCTTAGTTTCTACTTCTGGACTAGCTTTCTTGTCAACGATAGTTGTCGTGTCGAGTTCTTTGACAGGTGTGTCTGGATAGGCACGGTCCTGAATGTCTTCAGGGAGCAAATCAGCACTGCTGGTATCGGCAGCAGGTGTTTCTTGTTTTTCGGTTTCTACTCGGCCTTCTTCTTTAGCTGGTTCAGTCTTGCTTTCCTCTAGATCTGCGACTTGTTCAATTTGCTGATCTAAATTGGATGTCGTGGAAGGAGATGTTTCGTCTGCACGTACGGTTCCAGAAGCAAAAAACGCCAGTCCGACGATGACAGAGGCCACACCTACAGTCAACTTCCGAATGCTAAATGTTTGCCCTTTTTCAAAAAGGTATCGATTCATAATATTCTCCTAGTTTTTAGAAAGGCAGTCAGCTACTACCCGAGCCCAAGCTTAACTTGGTTGTATCTATATTTTACGATAAATCAATTCTCTGATAATTTGTAAGCCTCTTACCTCCCTGTTTATAAAGCGCTTTCATTTTAAGATAAAAAAATTTAAAAGGCCATTTCTCCCTTAAAATGACAAATAGTTTTTAATATAACAAATATACTAAATTAATAAAAGAATTGCAATAGCGAAAAAGCAAAAAATAAATATAAATTAAAGAAAATAAGTTACTTTTTAAAGAAAAAAAGCATCCTTTCAAGTCTCAAACTAAATGAAAGGATACGTTTTAAAAAGAAATTAAAGTATTTTTTGAAGAGACTCTTGGATGGTTTGGGGGTCTGTTTTGGAAGAGAAGCGCTCAAGGACTTGCCCATCTCGACCAATGAGAAACTTAGCAAAATTCCATTCGATTCGTTTTCCTAGCGGGCCAGATTTCTGGTCTTTTAGCCAAACATAAAGAGGATCTGCCTCCTTGCCGTTGACCTTGATCTTGGCAAAGCGAGGGAAAGTTGTCTGATAGTGTAGACTGCAGAAGCTATTGATTTCTTCTGAGCTGCCGGGTGCTTGTCCCATAAACTGATTGCAAGGGAAATCTAGGATTTCAAAGCCCTTATCTTGATAGCGTTCATAGAGTTCTTGAAGCCCCTGGTACTGGGACGTTAAACCACATCCGGTAGCAGTGTTGACAATCAAGAGAACCTTGCCACGATAGCTCTCCAGGGGAGTTGCTTGGTTGTTTTGGTTCAAAACGGAAAAATCATATATACTGGTCATTTTTCTATATTCTCCTTATGCATTCCTGATTCAGAGTGTTTCATCTCGTGTTCTGATAAAAAGGCGTAGGTCATGCTTCCAAAGATGGCTCCAATTCCTAAACCCAAGACTAGTAAAGGGAGTATTTTATCGAACTGGGAGAGATTGTCCCAAAAGGTGTCAAGGGGGAGATGTTGAACAAAGAGTTTATGAAAAATTAGTAATAGGAAGAGACCAAGCTGAATGCTGAGAAATACACCCCAACTACGAAGGTTGATTTGGCTTTTGCTGTAGCTTTTGTGATGAATCTCGGACTGGTCGTCCTTGTCCAAATGTAAGTCGCGAACTGCTAGTCTCGCCCTAGATGAGAGGACGAAGATAAGTCCAAAATAGAGGTAGGGCATGGCATCTTGCACCAACTCTATGAAGCGTCCAAATAGGAGATAGAACAAGAAGAGTAGGAGGGAGGAGTAGACGATTTGGATCAAGGCACGGGCACCAGCCCTGTAGATTATCTCTTGGCGGCATTCATCAAAGGGGCCTTGTATGTGAAAGAACAGTTTGAGTAAGCGAGTGGTGAAATCTTCTTTTTTCATGGGAGTAACCTCCTAAATGAGCGATTTTTGATTGACTTCTTTAAA
This sequence comes from uncultured Streptococcus sp., assembly GCA_934229205.1. Lineage (GTDB taxonomy): Bacteria > Bacillota > Bacilli > Lactobacillales > Streptococcaceae > Streptococcus. The sequence goes on along the minus strand of CAKQDJ010000009.1, from coordinate 30,264 downwards.
GAGTTGATAGAGAGTATAGAAGTAAACCAAACTAAAAATGATACAGATTATTAGAAATACCAGGTATCTCCAATCCATAGGATTTGTTAAAAGTTGTGGAAAGGACACGAGGATAAAACAGAGAGATGCGTTTAGAAGACGTATTTTTTTTGATTGGATTTTCTGGAATCTCTGTCCCTTGTTCAATACAGGAAGGAATAAAAGAAAGATAATCAAGAAAGGATGCTCAATATGTCCAGAAAGTAGGAAAAAGGTAACAAAGATACTGATAAAAACATGACTGATCAGTAGTCTAGCTAGTGATTTCATAAGGCACCTTCTAGTCGTCTTCTTGGTCTTTCTTTGCCTTTTGAATGCGAAGAGAGACAACAATTTGCATCATCAGTCCAAAAAAGAACGCTCCCAGTATAGTTTTTAAAATATGTTTTGAATTCAGAAGAGAACTGATGAAATTTGGATTTTCACTGGTTAGGGTATCGATGAGTGGCATTATAAAAAATATCGCTATGCCGTAGATCAGACCGGCTTTTAGACCCGGAAAATGTAGCTGTTTACTTTCTTTTTGACTCAGCATTTCGGGATCAATAGCTGTGATGCCCGTTTTCTTGGTTTGAGAGACCACATAGAGGGCAGCTACCATCGAAATGCCAAACACCACGAGAGGATAACCGATAGCGACAATTTGCGGGTATTTATAAGCAAGAACGAGCGGGATAAGATTGCCAAATGTCATCAGATAAAAGAGGACAATAAAGACCTGATTCCCGATACGATCGGCCTCGCGCCGTTTGTGTTCGTCAAGGGGACCAGAAATACCGTATATGCGTTTGATAAGTTTGTCAGTGAGAGTTTCTTTTTTCATTTGTTTGCTCCTTTTTTAAAAATCGTCTTCCCAAAAGAGACTATTAAGGTCAGTTTGGAGGCTGCGGGCGAGATTGAGACAGAGTTCCAGGGTTGGATTGTACTTGTCGTTTTCAATCATGTTGATGGTCTGTCTCGAGACACCGATATCTTTGGCGAGATCGAGCTGAGAAATGCCCAGTTCCTTGCGGAATTCTTTGACACGATTCATAGGGTCTCCTTTTTGATATGTCGCATATATTTGACTATATTATATTCTTTTGGAGGTGAGGCGTCAAGTATATATGACATTTTTTGGGGGAATTTTTTTCGAAGAAACTTAGCCTCGTCTGACAAGTGCAAGCTGGTCGGATTTGTGGTAAAATAGATAAGATATGACAAAAGAATTTCATCATGTAACGGTCTTGCTTCATGAAACGATTGATATGCTTGACGTAAAACCTGACGGTATCTACGTTGATGCGACTTTGGGAGGTGCGGGCCATAGCGAATATTTATTAAGTAAATTGAGCGAAAAAGGGCATCTCTATGCCTTTGACCAGGACCAGAATGCCATTGACAATGCGCAAAAACGGTTGGCACCCTATATCGAAAAAGGGATGGTAACCTTTATCAGGGATAACTTCCGTCATTTGCAGGCACGTTTGCAGGAGGCTGGTGTCCAGGAAATTGATGGAATTTGTTATGACTTGGGAGTGTCCAGTCCTCAGCTAGATCAGCGTGAGCGTGGCTTTTCTTATAAAAAGGATGCGCCACTGGATATGCGGATGAATCAGGATGCTAGTCTGACAGCCTATGAAGTGGTGAACCACTATGACTATCATGACTTAGTTCGGATCTTTTTCAAGTATGGTGAGGATAAATTTTCTAAACAGATTGCCCGCAAGATTGAGCAGGCGCGTGAGGTGAAACCAATTGAGACAACGACGGAGTTGGCAGAGATTATCAAGTCAGCCAAGCCTGCCAAGGAGCTCAAGAAAAAGGGACACCCTGCCAAGCAGATTTTCCAGGCTATCCGGATCGAAGTCAATGACGAGCTAGGGACAGCTGATGAATCCATCCAGCAGGCCATGGACATGCTGGCTCTGGATGGTAGAATCTCAGTCATTACTTTCCATTCGCTGGAAGACCGCTTGACCAAGCAGTTGTTTAAGGAGGCTTCAACAGTGGAAGTTCCCAAAGGCTTGCCCTTCATTCCAGATGATCTTAAGCCCAAGATGGAATTGGTATCCCGTAAGCCAATCTTGCCAAGTGCTGAAGAGCTAGAAGCCAACAACCGTTCGCATTCAGCCAAGTTGCGCGTGGCCAGAAAAATTCACAAGTAAGAGGAAAAACATGGCAGAAAGAATCGAAAAAACAGGCCAGTTATTGCAAACGAAGTTTAAAGGTTTTTCACGTGTGGAAAAGGCCTTCTATGTTTCGATTGCTACAACAATGATTATCCTGGCAGTTAGCGTTGTGTTTATGCAGACCAAGCTATTACAAGTTCAGAATGAATTGACCAAGGTCAATGCTCAAATCGAAGAAAAGAAAACAGAGCTCGACGATGCCAAGCAAGAGGTCAATGAATTGATTCGTTCAGAACGTTTGAAAGAGATTGCAAACTCCAAGGATTTGCAGCTGAATAACGAGAATATCCGAGCAACGGAGTAAGAAATGAAACAGTGGAAAGAAAAAATCATCCGTTATGCCGTCCGTAACCGTAAATCTCCAGAAGAAAACCGCAGAAGAGTAGGGAAAAGCCTGAGTTTATTGGCTGTCATACTCTTCGCTGTCTTTTTGGTCAACTTTGCGGTCATTATCGGAACGGGTAAAAAATTTGGTAAGGACTTGGTTCAAGAAGCCAAAAAGGTTCACCAAACAACCAAGACGATTCCAGCCAAGCGGGGGACCATTTATGATCGAAATGGGACGCCTATTGCAGAAGATGCGACATCTTATAATATCTATGCTATTATTGACAAGACCTACAAGTCAGCAACAGGCAAAATTCTCTATGTAGAGGATTCTCAATTTAATAAGGTAGCTGAAATTTTCCATAAGTATCTGGATATGGAGGAGTCCTATGTCAAAGAACAGCTTTCTCAGCCAGATCTAAAACAGGTATCCTTTGGTACCAAGGGAAATGGGATTACCTATGCCAATATGATGGCCATTAAAAACGACCTCAAAACTGCTGGTGTCGAGGGGGTTGACTTTACAACCAGCCCTAATCGTAGTTATCCCAATGGACAGTTTGCTTCTTCCTTTATCGGTTTAGCACAACTCCATGAAAATGAGGATGGCACCAAGAGCTTGATTGGAACATCTGGTTTGGAGAGTTCTTTAAATAGCATTCTGGCAGGTACAGATGGGATTATCACTTATGAGAAGGATCGTCTGGGAAATATTGTTCCGGGTACCGATCAAGCTTCCCAACAAACGGTAGATGGAAAGGATGTGTACACAACCCTTTCTAGTCCCTTGCAATCCTTTATGGAAACCCAGATGGATGCCTTTCAGGAAAAGGTAAAAGGCAAGTATATGACGGCTACCTTGGTCAGCGCTAAGACAGGGGAAATCCTGGCTACAACCCAACGGCCGACCTTCAATGCCGATACCAAGGATGGCATCACAAAAGACTTTGTCTGGCGTGATATCCTCTATCAAAGTAACTATGAGCCAGGATCAACTATGAAGGTTATGATGTTGGCCTCGGCCATTGATAACAATACCTTCCCTGGTGGTGAATACTTTAACAGTAGTGAATTGAAAATAGCTGATGCGACCATTCGAGACTGGGACGTCAATGAAGGATTGACTAGTGGTGGCACCATGACCTTCTCTCAAGGATTTGCCCACTCAAGTAATATCGGGATGACCTTGCTTGAGCAAAAGATGGGCGATGCAACCTGGCTGGGCTATCTCAATCGCTTTAAATTTGGGGTACCGACCCGTTTTGGTCTGACAGATGAGTACACAGGTCAATTACCTGCTGATAACATTGTCAATATTGCCATGAGTGCATTTGGACAAGGGATCTCTGTCACCCAGACCCAGATGCTTCGTGCTTTTACAGCTATTGCCAACGATGGGGTTATGTTGGAGCCGAAATTTATCAGTGCCCTCTATGATCCAAATGACCAGTCTGTCCGTAAGTCCCAAAAGGAAATTGTTGGAAATCCTGTGTCAAAAGCAGCAGCGTCCTCTACTCGGGAGCACATGGTCATGGTCGGAACAGATCCTGTCTACGGTACCATGTACAACCACAGTACAGGAAAACCAAATGTCAATGTTCCAGGTCAGAATGTCGCCCTGAAATCAGGGACTGCTCAGATTGCCGATGAGAAGAATGGGGGTTACCTTACAGGTGAAACCAACTATATCTTCTCTGTTGTGTCGATGCATCCTGCAGAAAATCCTGACTTTATCCTCTATGTGACGGTGCAACAGCCAGTGCATTATTCGGGTGTTCAGCTGGGAGAGTTTGCCAACCCGATCCTTGAGCGAGCTTCTGCCATGAAAGAATCCCTCAATCTTCAGTCAACTGCCAAGAATTTGGATCAGGTCAGCAAGACGACAAGCTATGCTATGCCAGCTACCAAGGACTTTACTCCGGGTGACCTAGCAGAGGAATTGCGTCGTAACCTTGTCCAACCAATCGTTATCGGAACAGGAACCAAGATCAAGGAGCTCTCGGTTTCTGAAGGAGATAATTTGGAAGCTAATCAGCAAATCTTGATTCTGTCTGATAAGGTCGAAGAAATGCCTGATATGTACGGCTGGACAGATGAAAATGTGCAAACATTTGCTAAGTGGCTAAATATAGAAGTCGAGTGGGAAGGTAGTGGCAAAACGGTCAAGAAACAAAGTGTCCGTGCCAATACGGCCCTCAAAGACATCAAAAAAATGAAAATAACTTTAGGAGATTAAGATGATTAGTTCCATTAGTGCTGGAGTTCTAGCCTTTCTATTGACCTTGATAGGTATTCCAGCCTTTATCCGATTTTATCGAAAAGCGCAGATTACAGGTCAGCAGATGCACGAGGATGTCAAGCAACACCAAGCTAAAGCTGGGACTCCAACCATGGGAGGTCTTGTCTTCCTTATCGTTGCAGTAGTCGTGAGCTTTCTGGTTGCTCTCTTTACCCAACAATTGACCAACAATGTCGGCATGATTTTGTTTATCTTGGTTTTGTATGGTTTGGTAGGTTTTTTGGATGATTTTCTCAAGGTCTTTCGTAAGATCAACGAAGGTTTGAATCCTAAGCAAAAGCTTGCTCTCCAGCTCCTTGGAGGAGTGATCTTCTACCTCTTTTATGAGCGTGGTGGCGATATGCTTTCAGTTTTTGGCTACCAAGTTCATCTGGGAATTTTCTATATCTTCTTTGCCCTTTTCTGGCTAGTTGGCTTTTCAAATGCGGTGAATCTGACTGACGGGATCGACGGCTTAGCAAGTATTTCCGTAGTGATTAGTTTGTCAGCTTACGGTGTGATTGCTTATATGCAAAATCAACTGGATATTCTTCTTGTGATTCTTGCCATGATTGGTGGTTTGCTAGGCTTCTTCGTCTTTAACCACAAGCCTGCCAAGGTCTTTATGGGAGATGTGGGAAGTTTGGCTCTTGGTGGGATGCTGGCAGCTATTTCTATGGCTCTTCATCAAGAATGGACCCTTTTGCTGATTGGGATTATCTATGTCTTTGAGACAAGCTCTGTTATGATGCAGGTCACCTACTTCAAACTTAGTGGTGGGAAGCGTATTTTCCGTATGACGCCTGTCCATCACCATTTTGAACTTGGAGGATTCTCAGGCAAGGGCAATCCTTGGAGCGAGTGGAAGGTTGACTTCTTCTTTTGGGGAGTTGGGCTTCTAGCAAGTCTCTTGACCCTAGCTGTTTTATACCTGCTGTAAAACTAACTTTTGATTACAAAATAAAACAGGATGAAGTTGTTCTTCATCCTGTTTTTGTGATGTTAAAAGTTAGTTGGATTCATCCTTTCTTCCATTTAACATAAAAGTGGCTGTAAGGGCTAGGCTGAGGCCTGCCAAGAAGAGGAGTGGGTTGGACGCTTCTCCTGTCGCTGGAAGTTCTTCTTTAGGAGAATGATTTCCAGTTTTCGCAAGGCTCGGACTAGCTGAAAGTTGTTCAGCCTCGTGTGCCAAGGTTTCTTCATCTGAAGCACTTGGTTTTTCCTCTGTGTTAGAGCTTGTTCCAGCAGCTTGATAGACGACAGCATAGGTACTGAAATGACTAGTGATGAATTCTGCCTTTCCTTCTCGAACATCGAAATCAAGGGCTTGCAACTCCTTGGTCGGAGTGATGTAGTAGATATTTTCTACGCTAGCTGAAATAGGCAAGCGAACCAAGACAGAGCCTTGTGGCTGCAAGCTATGATCGGTTGGATTTTTAAGTTGTAGGTCGTAAGCATCATAGGTCTTGCCAAAGAGTTCTTGAGCTAAGACACGTTGGCTAGAAACGTGAGAAATTCCTTCTAAGTCGCTGGCTCCACCGATGATTTCCACTCCAGTTTCCTTATCTTTTAAGACTCGAACTGGATAATCAGGAAGAGTAAGGGTTGGAGCAGACTGATCCCCACTAGTTCCGATAGGGTCAGTGTACTCAGGTTTTTCAACAGTAGGAGCTTCCTCTTGCCCTGCCTTTCCGATAGGCTCGGTGTACTCAGGTTTTTCAACAGTAGGAGCTTCCTCTTGCCCTGCAGTTCCGATAGGCTCGGTGTATTCAGGAATTGTCACTGTAGGCGGTTCCTCTTGACCTGCAGTCCCGATAGGGTTGGTGTATTCAGGAATTTCTACTGTTGGAGCTTCTTGTTCTCCCGGAGTTCCGATAGGATCAGTATATTCAGGCTTTTCAACTGTAGGTGGCTCTTCTTGTCCTGCAGTTCCGATAGGATCAGTATATTCCGGAATGTCAACGGTAGGAGCTGGTTCGTCCCCCTTGCTTGTAGTTGGCTTCTTCTCGTCAACCTTCTTCTCATCTTTTTTAGTAAAGACAGCTACGACAGGACTACTTGTGGTAGTTCCTTGAATGGCATAAGCTTCGATCGCTTTTCCAGTTTGTCGATCAGTAGCCTCAGGGATTGGGATTTGAACTTGATTGTCTTGGATTGATAGCACGGTCTGATCCCCACTTGTAACCAGATGCGTTTCGTCCACTTTGCGTAAGACCAGAGGATCTTTGACACCAGGGAAGGTTACAGCGATGGCTTCCCAGTCTCCAGATGGTAGGGTTAAGGAAATTTCTTTGTCGTTTTCCTTAAGAGGCGCGATACTTGGGCTATCTAAACCAACAGCTGGAGCTTTGATGATATCAAAGGAGTCCAGAGAAATTTTCTTGCGACCCTCTGGCGAATCTGGGTCAACTTGTAATGTCAGGGTGTGCGGACCGTCAGTAAGGTTTGTAAATTCACCAATAAAGGCCCTCTTTTCAGTTGCACCTGAAGTGTAGAAGTCTAGACTTGACATTTCTTTGCCATCTAGTGTAACACGTGCTCGTCCAAGAGCGAGGCTCTTCAAGCCAAAGATACGAATACCTATCCCTGTAAAGGAAATAGTTGCCTGAGCTTCTGAAGCTGCACTAGAGTCGCTGTTGTTGATGTCAGCGTATTTTTCCGTACCTCCGTAGAGTTCAGGGTCAGACCAGTCCTTAAACTGGGAACCATACTGGATGCGCGAATCACGATCATCCATTTTTTCAATCGTACTTCCTTTTCCAGATAGGACCTTGAAGTAGTCTAAGGAAATTTTCGAGCGTTCACTTCCACGTCCCTTGTGCTCACGTTTAACGCTAAGAGTCAATGTATGAGGTCCTTCTGACAATCCTGTGAAGCGGCCGATGAGGCTACCTTTTTCAGTTGCCCCAGCAGTATGGAAATCAAGTTCGCCGACCTCTTTGCCATCAATTTTAGCAGTGGCAAGACCTAGTTCAGACGATTTCAGTCCATAGATTTCGATACCAACGCCAGTGAAAGGAATGGTAGCAGTGAGATCTTCGTCTGAGTAGTCTCCTTTTGAAAGATCAGCAAATTTCTCTGTTCCTCCAAATAATTCTGAGTCTGCCCAGTTTCCAAAGGCAGCTCCGTACTGGATACGGCTATCTCGGTCGTCCATCAACTCGCTATAGGTTTCGACAGTGGCTTGTTCAGAAACTTGTGTGGCAAGTTCGCCCAGCATAGCCTTGACGGTGTAGGTGTAGGCATGTTGAGGATCCAGTGATCGGTCAATAAAGTGGGTTTGATTGGTTACAAATTCTCTGGTCGCAGAGGTTTGGTCAGATTCGTCTTTCACTTGTCTTTGGATGACATAGTGGGTAGCGCCTTCTACTTGGTTAAAGGTAAGTTCGGCAGTGACTCCATTTTGTCGAACTGCTGTCAAACTGGTTACACGACCAGGGAAATGTTCAAAGGTAATGACGTCTCCTTTTTGAGTAGCTAGTTGGATGCGATTGTTTTTGAGAATCGTTGCCGTGACTGGTTTGCCATTGACCTTGATTTGGCTAGCTTCGATATTTGGATAGTCTACAACTAGGTCTCTACCGACATTTGAAAGGAAGGACAAGCTTTGCAAGTTCTTATCTTTCCACTTCATGCTGACTTCAAAGTTACCACGAGCAATCAAGCCAGAAACTTGACCGTCTTTCCAAGCATCTGGAAGGGCTGGCAATGGCGCAATATAGCCAGTATGAGATTGGAGGAGCATTTCTGCCATCCCACTAGTTGCCCCAAAGTTTCCGTCGATTTGGAATGGTGCGTGGGTATCCCAAAGGTTTTCTAGGGTTGAGTACTTGAGCTGTTCAGCGAGTAAGCGATGGGCACGGTTACCGTCCAAGAGACGAGCCCAGAGGTTGATTTTATTGGCCTTAGACCAACCAGTACCACCATCTCCACGGTGGTTGAGGGTAGCACGCGCAGCCTCTAGGTATTCAGCCTGGTCTTTGCTAAAGAGCGTACCTGGGAAGAGCCCAACTAGATGGGAAACATGGCGGTGGTTATTTTCAGTGCCTTCGTTGGTGAATTGTGGGCTGTCTTCTTCGTACCATTCCTTGATACGGCCCTCATTGTTGATATGAAGTGGTTTTAGTTTGTCAAATTTAGCCTTGACCTCTGTGACTAAGTCTTGGTCGACTTTCAGATGGTTGGCAACTTCCATGTAGTCGTGGAATAGTTGCCAGACTAGCGACTGGTCAAAGGTGTTCCCGATCGTGATGGTCCCGTGTTCTGGTGAGTAGGATGGAGAAGACACCCAACGGTCGCTGGTCTTGTCATAGTGCAAGAAGGAGTTCCAGAACTTAGCAGTCTCTTTCAACATAGGATAGATCTTTTCTTTGAGATAGGTCTCATCCTTGGTGAACTTATAGTAGTCATAAACGTTCTGCATCATCCAGGCATTAGCGGCTGGCGACCAACCCCAATAGTAATTCCAACCAGGAGTAGTCCAGCCAAATGGTGTTGCCTGAGTATGGACCAGCCAACCATTTTCTTGTCCGTCTTTTGATTCAATACCAGCGTATTCTTTAGCAGCGATACGACCATAGTAGCGCATGTCGTCAATGTAATTGATCATTGGCTTGGCTGTTTCAGCAAGGTTGCTCATGTAGGCGGGCCAATAGTTCATTTGCAAATTGACATTGAGGTGGTAGTCAGCGTTCCAAGGTGGATTGTCTACAGCATTCCAGACTCCTTGTAGGTTGGCAGGAAGGGCATCTGTCCGATCACGAGACGAACTAATCAATAAATAACGTCCGTATTGGAAGAAGAGTTCTTCCAATTTTTGCCCTTTTTCTGGGTTATAGCCTTGAAGGGCCTCTTTTGTCGTTTGAGCAGTCTTGCTTCCACCTAGATTTAGTTTAACACGATTAAAGAGACTTTGATAATCCTTGATATGGTCTTTTTTAAGTGTCTCGTAGTCTTTGGCCTTAGCGGCTTCTACAATACCCTTAACCGTTTTTTCGAGGTCAATGTCTTTTCGATAGTTGGTTTTAGGATTTTGAGCAAAGTTTGTCTTGGCGCTGAGATAGAGGGTCGCATAGCTTGCGCCTGTAACGGTTAGGGTCTCATTCTGAACAGTGACTGTTCCATCCGTTTTAATTCCTAAATAGGATGCAAATTTGAGGTCGTTATCTTTAACAGTTCCTTTTAGAAGAATTCCATGTTCATCTGTAGTAACATGTCCGTCCTTATAGTTGGAATATTCCCAAGAGTAATTACCATTAGCAAGCAAGTCCTCAGTCAAGCTGTTCCAAAGAGTAAAGTCAAGCGTCTTGTTTCCTTTTTTAGTCAAGTGGGTCACGGTGACATCATCAGGATAGCTGGAGAAGGTTTCGCGTTTGAAGGTCGTCCCATCTTGGGTGTAAGAAGTAGTCGTAGTGGCCTCTGTGATATCCAAACCACGGTGATAATCTGTTACGGTATCCAGGCCTTTCTTCTGATTGTTAAAGACCATGAAGATATCACCAAAGGCTAGGTAACGTCCATACTGGGCATTATTTGGCCCAACTAAATTTTGTTCAGCCAGTTGTTTGGCTTTTTGGCGGTCACCATCTTCGAGAGCCTTACGAATTTCTGCTAGGACCTTGTAGCGATCCTTGTAGTTTCCACCATTATAGTCGGTGCTATCGGGCCGGGGACCTCCTGACCAGAGGGTCTTTTCGTTATACTGGATTCTCTCTTCACCGATGAGACCAAAGACCTTAGCTCCCATCTCGCCATTTCCGACTGGAAGGGCTTGTTTTTCCCACCCATCATAGGAGGGAGCTGTTGGCTGATCGTAGTTGAGTTGATAGTTTTCTTGCTTTGTCACGGGTAGCTCGGTATTTTCATTCTCCTTGTTTTCGTTTGATTCAACAATAGCCTCAGCACTAGTTTGGCTATTTGTAGCTTGTGGAGTCTCAGCAGGTTTACTTTCAGCAGGATTGCTTTCGACATCTGACTTCTCAACTAGAGCTGGTTTAGTGGTCTCAGTCGGTTCAATCTGCTCTGATCCACTATCAGGTTTAATAGTAGTCCCGACAATACTTGGGGCATTTTGTTGTACTTCAATACCATCAGCTGAGACTGTATGACTAGATAGAAAAACAGCCCCCAGCAAAACAGAAGCAGTCCCAACCGTTAGTTTGCGGATGCTATAGCGACAGGATTTCTCCCAAAATCTTTTATCCATAGAAATCTCCTTTAGCATTTGGAACCGTTTACATTTTGTAAGACAAATCCCTATATTTTTGTTTCTATTTACCTCCCATTCTACTGGTCATCTAGCATTTGTCAATAGCTTTTTAGCAAGAGTCATATTTGTTGTTGTTTTTTCTTAAAATAGTAGAAGAAAGAGAGGAAAGGGTGGAATTATTCGTAATTTCATAGTTCAATCTGATTTTAAGACTAGCTTAGAATTGGCTTAATCCCTTCTTGAAAGCGTAAAACAAACTAGTCAGGAAAGTCACTTTATGGTATAATATAGAAGACTCAAAAAGAAACAGGAGAAAAAGAATGGATTTACTTTTAGCAATTGTCTTGATTGTGCTAGCTTTTCTAGGAGGAGCTCTTGGAGGTATGTACTTGGTTCGTAAGCAAATCGAAAAAGAATTTGCGGACAACCCACGTTTGAACGCTGAGGCAGTTCGTGCTCTCTTGAGCGCAAATGGTCAAAAGCCAAGCGAAGCCAAGGTACAACAAGTTTACCACCAAATCATCCGCCAACAAAAAGCAGCTCTTGCTAACAATAAAAAGAAATAAATAGGAAAAGTCTGGGATGAAAGTTCCAGACTTCTCACTATGTTCAATAGTTCTCAAGGATAAGACTTTTTCCTTGCATTCTATTGATATTTGATTATGATTAAGAGAGAGGCAGTTGACATTCTATCAAGCTGTCGGTTAGTTCCTTCAGGACAAGGAATCATGATGAACTATCAATCAGAAAAAAGACTAGAAAGAAGACTGTATGGATAATCGACCAATTGGTTTTTTGGATTCGGGTGTCGGGGGCTTGACCGTTGTTCGTGAGCTCATGCGCCAGCTTCCCCATGAAGAAATCGTCTATATTGGAGATTCAGCACGGGCGCCCTATGGTCCCCGTCCTGCTGAGCAAATTCGTGAATATACTTGGCAGTTGGTCAACTTTCTCTTGACCAAGGATGTCAAGATGATTGTCATTGCTTGTAATACTGCGACTGCCGTCGTCTGGGAAGAAATCAAGGCGAAACTAGATATTCCTGTCCTAGGGGTGATTTTGCCAGGAGCTTCGGCAGCCATCAAGTCCAGTCAAGGTGGGAAAATTGGGGTGATTGGAACTCCCATGACGGTCCAATCAGACATCTATCGTCAGAAAATCCATGATTTGGATCCGGACTTACAGGTGGAGAGTTTGGCCTGTCCCAAGTTTGCGCCCTTGGTCGAATCTGGTGCCTTATCAACCAGTGTAACCAAGAAAGTGGTTTATGAAACCCTGCGTCCCTTGGTCGGCAAGGTGGATAGCTTGATTCTGGGTTGTACCCATTATCCGCTCCTTCGCCCCATCATCCAAAATGTCATGGGACCAAAGGTTCAGCTCATTGATAGTGGGGCAGAGTGCGTACGAGATATCTCGGTTTTGCTTAACTATTTTGAAATCAATCGTAGCCGAGATGCGGGACCTCTTCAACATCGTTTTTACACAACAGCCAATAGCCAAAGTTTTGCCCAAATTGGGGAAGAATGGCTGGAAAAAGAGATTCATGTGGAGCATGTAACTTTATGACAAACAAAATTTATGAATACAAGGATGACCAGGACTGGTATGTTGGTGTCTGGGATGTCTATGGAGGCATCTATAGCCTTATCAAAGATCCTCTTGAGCTTGATTTTATGGATTTGGCGCGGATTTTTCGTGATGAGGAAAATGGCTTTCCAATTACGATAACGGTGATGCGCTGGTCTTCTAACTTCCGTCTGCTCTCCTTTATCGTTGAGATTTTAAATGCCGAAGCAGGACGCAACTTGGAAGTCATCCAACGTCAAGGAGCCCTGCTCTTGGTTGAAAATGGGCAACTCCTGCATGTAGAATTGCCTAAAGAAGGAGTCGATGTAGAAGCCTTTTTTGAAACTAGCAAGGTCAGAGAAACTCTGCTCATTGCGACTCGTAACGAAGGCAAGACCAAGGAATTCCGAGCTATCTTTGACAAACTAGGCTATGATGTGGAAAATCTCAATGACTATCCAGATCTGCCTGAAGTAGCTGAAACAGGTATGACCTTTGAAGAAAATGCTCGCCTGAAAGCAGAAACCATTTCAAAATTAACAGGTAAGATGGTTTTAGCAGATGACTCAGGTCTCAAAGTCGATGTCCTCGGCGGTTTGCCAGGAGTCTGGTCAGCGCGATTTGCAGGAGTGGGAGCAACTGACCGTGAAAACAACGCTAAACTCTTGCACGAATTGGCCATGGTCTTTGACCTCAAGGACCGTTCAGCCCAGTTCCACACAACCTTAGTCGTAGCTAGTCCAAACAAGGAAAGCTTAGTGGTTGAAGCTGACTGGCCTGGCTACATTAACTTTGAACCCAAGGGCGAAAATGGATTTGGTTATGATCCCCTCTTCCTTGTAGGAGAGACAGGTAAATCTTCAGCTGAATTAACCCTTGAAGAAAAAAATAGCCAATCCCACCGTGCCTTAGCCGTTAAGAAACTTTTGGAGGTATTTCCATCATGGCAAAGCAAACCATCATTGTAATGAGTGATTCCCATGGCGATAGCTTGATTGTGGAAGAAATCCGTGATCGCTATCTGGGTAAAGTCGATGCCATTTTTCACGATGGTGACTCTGAACTCCGTCCCGACTCTCCGCTTTGGGAAGGCATCCATGTCGTCAAAGGTAATATGGACTTTTATGCTGGCTACCCAGAACGTTTGGTGACTCAACTTGGTCCGACCAAGATTATCCAGACTCACGGACACTTATTTGATATCAATTTCAACTTTCAAAAGTTGGGCTACTGGGCTCAGGAAGAAGATGCCGATATCTGTCTCTATGGTCACTTGCATGTGCCAAATGCTTGGATGGAAGGAAAAACACTCTTTTTAAATCCAGGCTCCATCAGCCAACCACGAGGAACCATCAGGGAATGCCTCTATGCCCGTGTGGAGATTGATGACAGCTGTTTCAAAGTAGACTTTTTGACACGTGATCATGAGATTTATCCAGGCTTGTCCAAGGAGTTCGCTCGATGATTGCCAAGGAATTTGAAGCATTTTTATTGGAGCAGGAAGAGACTTTTCTTACCCCTGCTGAGAATCTAGCGGCCTTGATTGATACCCATAACGCTAACCATGCAATTTTGGTGCTGAGCCAAATCACCTATACCCGTATCCCTGTTGTGACCTTTGACAAACGCTTTGTCGGAACCATTGGTTTGAGAGACATTTTGGCTTATCAAATGGAGCAAGGTTTGACGGATGAACAGATGGCAACGACAGATATCGTCAATATGACCAAGACAGATGTGGCAGTCGTCGCTCCAGACTATAACATCACTGAAGTCCTCCATAAACTGGTGGATGAACCCTTCTTGCCAGTAGTAGATGATGAAGGGATTTTTCAAGGAATCATCACGCGCAAGTCTATCCTCAAGGCCGTCAATGCTCTCTTACATGACTTTAGTAAGGAATATGAGATTCGATGCAAATGAGAGATAGGATTTCAGACTTTTTAGAGGGAAAGCAGGGTTTGTCTGCCAATTCCAAGCAGTCCTATAAGTATGATCTGGAGCAATTTTTAGACATTGTAGGTGAGCGGATCTCTGAAACTAGTCTCAAGATTTACCAAGCCCAGCTAGCCAATCTAAAAATCAGCGCCCAGAAGCGAAAACTTTCGGCCTGTAACCAATTTCTCTACTTTCTCTATCAAAAAGGGGAGGTGGACAGTTTTTACCGTCTGGAATTAGCCAAGCAAGCTGAAAAGAAGACTGAAAAACCAGAGATTCTAAACTTAGACTCTTTTTGGCAGGAAAGTAATTATCCAGAAGGACGCTTGCTGGCGCTCTTAATCCTAGAAATGGGACTCTTGCCAAGCGAAATTTTAGCTCTCAAGGTTGCGGATATCAATCTGGATTTTCAAGTTTTGAGAATCAACAAGGCTTCCCAACAGAGGATTGTCACTATTCCCACGACCTTGCTTTCAGAATTGGAACCCTTGATGGGGCAGACCTATCTCTTTGAAAGGGGAGGGAAAGCCTATTCTCGTCAGTGGGCCTTTCGTCAGCTGGAGTCCTTTGTCAAAGAGAAAGGTTTCCCAGCCTTATCAGCCCAAGCCTTGCGGGAACAGTTCATTCTAAGACAAATAGAAAACAAGGTCGATTTGTACGAAATTGCAAAAAAATTAGGATTAAAAACAGTTCTGACCTTAGAAAAATATAGATAATGGATATTAAATTAAAAGATTTTGAAGGGCCTCTGGACTTGCTCTTGCACCTGGTTTCTAAGTACCAGATGGATATTTACGATGTGCCCATTACAGAAGTTATCGAACAGTATCTAGCCTATGTCTCAACTCTGCAGGCCATGCGTCTGGAAGTAACGGGCGAGTATATGGTTATGGCCAGTCAGCTCATGCTGATCAAGAGCCGCAAGCTCTTGCCAAAGGTAGCAGAAGTGACAGACTTAGAGGATGACCTGGAGCAGGACCTTCTCTCCCAAATCGAAGAATACCGTAAGTTCAAGCTCTTGGGTGAGCACTTGGAAGCTAAGCACCAAGATCGGGCCCAGTATTATTCCAAAGCACCGACAGAGTTGATTTACGAAGATGCGGAGCTTGTGCATGACAAGACGACCATTGACCTCTTTTTGGCTTTTTCCAATATCCTAGCCAAGAAAAAAGAGGAGTTCGCTCAGAATCACACGACCATTTTGCGGGATGAGTATAAGATTGAGGACATGATGGTCATCGTAAAAGAGTCCTTGACTGGACGAGACCAGTTGCGTCTGCAGGATTTGTTCAAGGAAGCCCAGAATGTCCAAGAGGTCATTACCCTCTTTTTGGCGACCTTAGAGTTAATCAAAACCCAGGAACTGATCCTCGTACAAGAGGAGAGTTTCGGAGATATCTATCTCATGGAAAAGAAGGAAGAAAGTCAAGAGGCACAAAGCTAGACTTGATAGAGAGGAAAGATGAGTACTTTAGCAGAAATAGAAGCGCTCTTGTTTGTAGCAGGTGAAGATGGGATTCGAATCCGTCAGTTGGCTGAACTCCTGTCGCTTCCCCCGACAGGCATCCAACAGAGTTTAGAAAAATTAGCCCAAAAGTATGAAAAAGACCAAGAGTCGAGCTTGTCCCTGATTGAGACAGGTGGAGCTTATAGATTGGTGACCAAACCTCAATTTGCAGCGATTTTGAAGGAATATTCCAAAGCTCCCATCAACCAGAGTTTATCTCGGGCGGCCCTTGAGACCTTGTCCATCATTGCCTACAAGCAGCCGATTACGCGGATAGAAATTGATGCTATCCGTGGGGTCAATTCGAGTGGGGCTTTGGCAAAGTTACAGGCTTTTGACTTGATAAAGGAAGACGGGAAAAAAGAAGTGTTGGGCCGCCCCAACCTCTATGTGACTACGGATTATTTCCTAGATTACATGGGAATTAACCATTTGGAAGAACTGCCAGTGATTGATGAGCTTGAGATTCAGGCTCAAGAAAGCCAATTATTTGGTGAAAGGATAGAAGAAGATGAGAATCAATAAATATATTGCCCACGCAGGTGTGGCCAGTAGGAGAAAAGCAGAAGAGTTGATCAAGCAAGGCTTAGTGACGGTTAATGGCCAAGTGGTACGTGAACTCGCAACGACTATTAAGACTGGAGATAAGGTCGAAGTTGAGGGTCAGCCCATCTACAACGAAGAAAAAGTCTACTATCTGCTTAACAAACCACGCGGTGTGATTTCCAGTGTGACAGATGACAAGGGTCGCAAGACTGTTGTGGATCTCTTGCCAAATGTAAAAGAGCGTATTTACCCAGTTGGACGTTTGGACTGGGATACATCAGGTGTTTTGATTTTGACCAATGATGGGGATTTTACGGATGAGATGATTCACCCTCGTAATGAGATTGACAAGGTCTATGTCGCGCGTGTTAAAGGTGTGGCCAATAAGGACAATCTCCGTCCCTTGACCCGCGGACTTGAGATTGATGGCAAGAAAACCAAGCCAGCTGTTTATGAAATTCTCAAAGTGGATCCAGTTAAAAATCGCTCTGTGGTACAGTTGACCATTCACGAAGGACGTAACCACCAAGTTAAAAAGATGTTTGAAGCTGTCGGTCTTCAAGTGGATAAGTTGTCTCGGACACGTTTTGGACACTTAGATTTGACAGGCCTTCGTCCGGGAGAATCTCGTCGCCTTAACAAAAAAGAAATCAGCCAACTACACACCATGGCGGTAACTAAAAAATAATGAAACGAATCTTAATAGCGCCAGTACGCTTTTACCAACGTTTTATCTCACCAGTCTTTCCCCCCTCTTGTCGTTTTGAGCCTACTTGTTCCAACTACATGATTCAGGCTATTGAAAAACATGGTTTCAAGGGTGTTTTGATGGGCTTGGCTCGGATTTTACGATGTCATCCTTGGTCTGAAATAGGTAAGGACACCGTACCAGATCACTTTTCCCTCAAACGAAATCGAGAAGAAAAATAACCCAACATCATTTGATGTTGGGTTTTCTTGCTTATTTCAAAGCTTTTTGTGCGTCTTCAATCATGAGTTTAGTTGATTCAAGACCGCCTCCGCTTAGATACCAGAGGTCTGGTGTTAGTTGGATAATTTTTCCATTTTTAGCGGCAGGAGTTTCAGCGATGAGGGCATTTTCTAGGACGCCATCGTTGCTAGAGTTGTCACCACCGATGGCAAGGGTACGGTTGATGACAAAGAGGATGTCAGGATTGATTTCTTTGACACTTTCAAAGCTGACTTCTTGTCCGTGGCGAGAGTCTTCAAATTGAGTGTCTGTTGGCTTGAATTTCAAGGTTTGGTACAAGAAAGAGAAACGCGATTGGGCACCAAAGGCAGCCATTTTTCCTTCATTGAGGAGGATAGCAAGGGCTTTTTTGTCAGAACTTTCGTTTTTAGTAGCGACTTCTTGAATGCTCTTGTCTAGGTTGGCTAATTCCTCTTTGGCTTTCTGTGTACCAGTTTCACCAAAGGCGCTTGCTAAGGATTCGATGTTGGCCTTGGTAGAAGTCCAGTAGTCGTCCTTACTTGCTTGGAAGAGAACAGTTGGAGCAATTTCTTTGAACTTGTCTACGAATTTTTGGGTACGTGGAGAAGCGATAATTAGATCTGGTTCAAGAGCAGCAATGGCTTCTAGGTCTGGCTCAACCATAGAACCAACATTTTTGACATTTCCTGCAAGATCTTTTAGGTAAGTCGGAACAGTTTTTGTAGGCATTCCGACGATATTCTTTTCAAATCCTAAAGCACGAATAGTATCCGCAGCACCGAGGTCAAAAGTCACAATCTTTTCAGGAACCTTTGAAAGTTTGACCTCGTCTAGTGAACTTTTAATGGTTATCTCTGTTGGAGCAGAGCTACTTGTCTCTGTCTGGCTAGTGCTTGAGTTTGTATTTGTACTACATGCACCAAGTAGGAGCAAGAAGCTGGCCACTAGGGCAGTAAGATAAAGTTTAAGGGATGTTTTCATGATTTCTCCTTTTTAAAATGTGATAACGATGTAGGGAGTCTCTTAGATAGGCTTATTAGCTAAGAGACAGAGGGTTCTCTAACATGAGTTTCTGAGTTACTAGCTATAGATACAGATCTTTTTGCCATTGATATCAGCTAGCGTGATAGGAATCTCATAGAGTTGACTGAGCAGGTCAGCCTGCATGATTTGAGCAGTCGTTCCCTTGCAAAAGACTTGACCGTCCTTGAAGGCAACAATTTCATCTGCATACTGGCTGGCCATGTTGATATCGTGGAGGACTATGATAATGGTCTTCCCTAGTTCCTCCACCAGTCGCTTGAGAATCTGCATCATGCTGACGCTTTGCTTGATATCGAGGTTGTTAAGTGGTTCGTCCAGCAAGATAAAGTCTGTATCCTGGGCTAGTACCATGGCGATAAAGACACGTTGGAGCTGTCCACCAGACAGACTATCGATGTAGCGGTCTTTTAGATTGGTCAGTTCTAGATAGTCTAGAGTTTGTCGGATTTTTTCCCAGTCTTCTGCTCTCAGTCGACCTCGGCTGTAGGGAAAACGTCCAAAACTGACCAGTTCTTCTACAGTCAATTTGGCTTGGTAATTGATCTTCTGCTTTAGGATGGTAAGCTCTCGAGCCAGTTCTTGCGAATTCCAACTTTCAATTTCACGACCTTTGATACTGAGAATTCCCTGATCCTTCTTGGTTAGTCTGCTCATAATGGAGAGGAGAGTTGATTTTCCAGCACCATTTGGACCAATAAAGGCTGTCAGTTTCTGAGGACTGACTTCAAGCGAAATGTCTTGCAAAATATCCTGTTTTTGAATGGATTTGTCAATGTTTTCCAGTTTCACCGACGTGCCCTCCTATAAAGTAAGATAAAGAATAAGAAGCCACCCACACTCTCGATAATCATGCTGATGCGAATTTCCAGTGCAAAGACTCGTTCAATGAGGGCTTGCCCCAAGGTCAAGCTAATAAATCCAATCAGAATAGCCACGATAAAGAGTAACTTGTGTCGATAATCTTTGACAATCAGGTAAGTGAGATTGGCCAGCATAAAGCCGAAGAAGGCCATAGGTCCTACCAAGGCAGTTGCCGTTGAGGTCAAAAGTACGATGCCCCAGAGGAGTTCTCTCTGTTCTTTTTCAACATCGAGTCCCAGTATCTGAGCTGTTTCTCTTTGCAGGTGTAAGACATCCAGAATGACTGCTTTTCGAAAGAAAAAGATTGTCAAAGCGAGGATGATTAGAGAACCGATGGCTAGGATGGAAGTGTTGAGATGCTGAAAGGAGGCAAAGAGACTGTTCTGCAGTTTATCGTATTCATTTGGATCCATCAGGACTTGGAGGAAGGTACTGATATTTCGAAAGAGACTTCCGAGTGCTAGACAGATTAGCAGAATGAAGACCAGATCTTGTTTCATCAGTGTCTTCAAGTAGCCTTGTAAGGCAAGAAAGAAGAGGGATTGGACAAGAAGTAAGATTAAAAATTCTAAGATAGGAGACTTTTCAAGCTGTAGAAATTTGCTTTCAAAAACCAGTAGCAGGGTTTGTAGCAAGACATAGAAGGATTCGATTCCCAAAATACTAGGTGTCAGGAAGCGATTTTCCGTCAGGGTTTGAAAACTAATGGTCGAAATCCCTGTCGCGATAGCTACCAAGAGATAAACGACAATCTTTTGAGAACGAAGTTTCCAAGCAAAGACAGATAGGTGACTAATAGGCCAAAAGTAGAGGAGACAAGCTCCGATGGCCAGAATAATGAGAAGGCAGAAGAGCCTGGTATGTTTGCTTTTAAACTGCATCTTTTCGTCCCCCTCTCCATAGAAGCAGGATAAAGACGAGGCTACCGATGATTCCTAGCAAGAGACTGACAGACAGCTCATAGGGCCGAATGAGAACTCGAGAGAGGATGTCGCAGGCTAGAACCAGATTGGCTCCGACCAGAGCGACAATAAGTTTGGTTTGGCTCAGATTATCTCCATAGCGCTTGCGGACCAGATTGGGAACGATAACCCCGAGAAAAGGCAAGGCACCCACGGTAATCATGGTGACGCTTGTCGTTAGCGCCACCAGAAAGAGGGCAAGTTTTTCCAGTAGGGAGTAGGAAATTCCCAAACTCTCGCTGGTTTCTTTTCCTAGATTCATGATGGTAAAGGTTTGGGATAATTTCCAAACGGCTATCAGGATAATGAGGCCTAAGAAGAGCCACTCATACTGATGAGTCTGAATCATGGAGAAGGAGCCCTGGGTCCAAGAAGTCATACTCTGAACCAGATTGAAACGATAGGCGATAACTTCTGTGATAGAACCGATAATCCCACTATAGATGATCCCGATCAAGGGCAACATCCACCTTTCCTTTATAGAAAAAATAGTCATAAAGGCCAGGAAGAAGAGAGTAAATAAGATGGATGAGCCAAAAGCAAAGAGCATCTTTTGGCTCAGACTCGCAGACGGAAAGACAAAGAGGCTTAGCACCATTCCCAGTTTGGCGGCTTCAGTCGTTCCAACTGTGCTTGGTGCAGCAAACTGATTTTGAGTGATGGTCTGCATGAGGAGCCCTGCCATGCTCATACTAGAGGCTGCAAGCAGAATACTGATGGTTCTTGGAAGACGCGACTCTTGAAAGAGAAGCCAAGTCTGTTGGTCAAAAGCAAAGAATTTTTCCCAAGAAAAATCACTGGTTCCAATGGTAATGGAGAGAAAGACTAGGAGTAGAAGTAAGCCTGTTAAAATATGAGAGAGTTTCATACCCCGTCCTTTCGTGTAGATTTGGTATCGAAAGATACCTGCGGATATAAATGTAACACGATTTTTTTAATCTGTCAATAAATTTTCTGACAATTTAATGTAAAAAGAAAGAAAAATTCCTGAAATAATATCTGCCCCCTCTCTTTTATTGGAAAACTGAGTAAAAACCAATCCACCTTCCCACTATCCTTCTCCTATAAAAAGTGGTAAAATGGAGGACAGAAAGAAGGAACTGATATGACAACATTATTTTCAAAAATCAAAGAAGTAACAGAGCTTGCTGCGATCTCAGGTCATGAAGCGCCTGTCCGGACTTATCTTCGTGAAAAGTTGACACCGCACGTGGATGAAGTAGTGACAGATGGCTTGGGTGGTATTTTTGGTATCAAGCATTCAGAAGCTACGGATGCACCACGCGTCTTGGTCGCTTCTCACATGGACGAAGTTGGTTTTATGGTCAGCGAAATCAAGCCAGATGGTACCTTCCGTGTCGTTGAAATCGGTGGTTGGAATCCAATGGTAGTCAGCAGCCAACGTTTCAAACTCTTTACTCGTGACGGTCGTGAAATTCCTGTAATCTCAGGTTCTGTTCCTCCACATTTGACACGTGGAAAGGGCGGACCAACTATGCCTGCTATTTCGGATATTGTCTTTGATGGTGGTTTTGCAGACAAGGCTGAGGCAGAAAGTTTTGGCATCCGTCCTGGTGACACGATTGTCCCTGATAGTAGCGCAATTCTTACAGCCAATGAAAAGAATATCATCTCAAAAGCTTGGGACAACCGCTACGGTGTTCTTATGGTAAGTGAGCTAGCAGAAGCCCTTTCAGGTCAAAAGCTGGGAAATGAGCTCTATCTTGGTTCTAACGTCCAAGAAGAAGTTGGGCTTCGTGGCGCTCATACTTCTACAACTAAGTTTGACCCAGAAGTCTTTCTGGCAGTTGACTGCTCACCAGCAGGTGATGTTTATGGTGGCCAAGGCAAGATTGGGGATGGAACCTTGATTCGCTTCTACGATCCAGGTCACTTGCTCCTCCCAGGTATGAAGGATTTCCTTTTGACAACGGCTGAAGAAGCTGGCATCAAGTACCAATACTACTGTGGAAAAGGCGGTACAGACGCTGGAGCAGCTCATCTGAAAAATGGTGGTGTCCCATCTACAACTATCGGTGTCTGTGCTCGTTATATCCACTCTCACCAAACCCTCTACGCTATGGATGACTTCCTAGAAGCCCAAGCTTTCTTGCAAGCCTTGGTGAAAAAAATGGATCGCTCAACGGTTGATTTGATTAAAAATTATTAAACATAAGGGAGGTTGCTCGGGATGGCAGAACCAAACCTAGAAAGCCTTATAAAAGATCTCTATAACCATGCCCGTCAGGGCTTGAGTGAAGATTTAGTTGCTGCTCTCCTAGAGACTGCTAAAAAACTACCTACTACAAATGAGCAATTACTAGCAGTCCGACTCTCAGGACTGGTCACCCGTGAATTGCTCACTAATCCTAAACACCCAGCACCTGAATTGATCAATTTGGCGCGCTTTATCAAAAGAGAAGAGGCCAAGTACAGAGGCACTGCAGTTTCTGCTATCATGTTTGGAGAACTCTTTAAGATGCTTTGATTCCATTGTGAATCAAAGTATTTTTTATATGCTCCAAAAGAAATTCTTAATGAGGAGACGAAAAAAGCCATCCCATTCAGGATAGCTTCTTGTTTATTAGATTTGTTCAGCGATAACCTTTTCAGCTAGATTCATAGCGTGGTCAGATACACGAGTATAGTGGGAAATAATGTCGATGAAGTTGACTCCAGCTTGTGTAGAACACTCACCCTTGTTAAGGCGTTTGATGTGGGTCTTTCTGAGAACGCGTTCCATATTGTTGATTTCTTTATGACGTTCAATCAGCCTTTGAGCTTTTTCAATATCATTGTTTTCCACACTATCAAGAGCATCTTTGATGAACTCAGTGGTAGCGTGATAAATCGCAGCTAGCTCTTCCAAAGCGGCCTCAGAGAACTGAACATTCTTGCGTTGGAGATAGTCTGTTAGGTTGATTAACCCTTCTGCGTGGTCTCCAATCCGTTCCAAATCACGTGATGAGTCAAGAATATTGGTTAAAATTTCACTTTCCTTTTGACTCAAGGATTCGCTTGAAAGGCTAATCAGGTAACGAGTGAGTTTTTCGTCAATTGTGTTAATTGCTTCTTCAGTCTTATGGCCTTTCTCAGCTAGTTTTTCATCTAGATTGACGATGTAGTCGTAGGAAAGGTCAAAAGCTTTTGCAGCATAGTTCCCCAAGTGAAGAAGTTCTTTTTTGGCATTTCCTAGAGCGATAGAAGGCGCCTGTTTGATGAGTTGTTCATCCAAGTAGAGAGCCTCGTATTTAACAACTTCATCTTCACCAGGAATGAGCTTGGTAACAATGTAAGCCAAGGCGCCGATGAATGGGAACTGGATAATAGTATTTGTAATATTAAAGGTTCCGTGGGCAAAGGCAATGGTCATTTCTGGAGCTAGATTGAGTGCAGATTCAAACCATTGAATCAAGCCAGTGAAAGGTACAAGGAAGACAATACAGATAACCGTACCAATCACATTAAAGGCAACGTGGGCACCGGCAACACGTTTGGCAGCGATATTGGCTCCAAGAGAAGCAATGATGGCTGTAATGGTCGTTCCGATATTATCACCAAACAAGACCGGTAGGGCACCTTGTAGGTCAATCAAACCACTTGCGTACAGGTTCTGTAAGATACCGATAGTTGCGGATGAAGCCTGAATGAGTAGGGTCAGTCCAGTTCCGACAAAGACACCTAGAATAGGACTCTTACTTAGTTCAACCATGTAGTCTCTAAAGACTTGCAGGTCTTTTAGGGGTTCCATTGCACCGCTCATAAGATTGAGAGCGAAGAAGATACCTCCTACACCAAAGATAATCCGTCCAATGTTATTGATGGAGCGATTCTTGGTGAAGAAGAGACAAACTGCTCCGATAAAGAGCATAGGTAAGGCGTAATCTCCTAGCTTAAAACCGATGATAAAGGATGTAACGGTGGTTCCAATATTGGCACCCATGACAATACCGATAGCCTGACGCAAGGTCAAAAGTCCTGCACTGACAAGTCCCACTGTAATGACTGTAACACCAGAACTTGATTGAATCAGCGCCGTCATACCGATACCAACCAGCACACCGAAGAAGGGATTGCTGGTATATTTGTCAATGTAAAAACGAAGGCGATCTCCAGCAGCTTGTTGCAAACCGTCTCCCATGGTCTTGATACTATATAAAAATAGTCCCAGACCACCTAAAAAGTGAAATAAAATTTCCTGCCAATTAATGGACATTTCTTTTTCCTCCGAAAAATAATAACGGAATTTCTCCTATTCTATTTTAAAGGATAAAAGTAAATCTCACAAGTGTTTAGCTGAAATTTTCATGAGAAACAAGAACTTTCTTTTAAAATGAGAGATAGTTTCCCTTTAAGATAGATGATTTATAGGATTGTGTCCAAATTTTACTGATTATTATCCTAGTTATAGTTTTTATGTTAAATAGATTGACATCGCTTTCATATAGGATAAAATGAAGATGATCCTGTTCTGGTGACGTACACTGAGAACAGTTACTTTTTATCAAAAAAGCAAAGCGCTTACTTTTTATTATATTGGGAGGATAAGATGAAAGATCTATTTTTTGAAAAACGTTGCCGTTACAGTATTCGTAAGCTGTCAATCGGGGCTTGTTCCTTGATGATTGGTTCAGCTCTATTTGCGAGCCCAGCTCTTGCCGAACAGGTCGCTGCCCCTGAAACAGCCACTAATACGAGCGCTCAAGCGGCAAATGTGAGTGAAACTGCTAATCCAGACACTGCAGCTATCGAAAAGCAATTAGAGGAAACTGAAAACAAAGTAGCTGAGCAACCCATTTCAGAAAACACTCCAGCAATAACGGATCTAGTTAATGAAAAAGAAGAAGCGAAGCCAACTCCGACGGATAAAGCTGAAAAACCTGCTCAACCAACTGAAAAAGAAGAAGTCAAACCAGAGGAAGCTCCTCAAGTCGCTGAGAAGAAAACGGATAAACCAACTCTAGCAGACGTTCCTAAAAATGAAGAGAAGAGTCTCCGACCAAAAGAAATCAAATTTGATACATGGGAGGATTTGTTGAAATGGGAACCGGGTGCGCGTGAGGATGATCCCATCAATCGTTCCTCAGTTGAACTCGCCAAGCGCCATAGAGGTCAGTTGGTTAACGAAAAAGCAAGCAGAAGAGCTAAAGTTCAGGCGCTAGCAAATACCAACTCGAAAGCTAAAGATCACGCTTCTGTTGGTGGAGAAGAATTCAAGGCCTACGCCTTTGATTACTGGCAATATTTGGATTCAATGGTCTTCTGGGAAGGCCTAGTCCCTACTCCAGATGTCATTGATGCAGGCCACCGCAACGGAGTTCCCGTTTATGGAACACTTTTCTTCAACTGGTCAAACAGCATTGCCGACCAAGAGAAATTTGCTGAGGCTTTGAAACAAGATGCAGATGGCACCTTCCCGATTGCACGTAAACTTGTTGATCTCGCTAAATACTATGGCTTTGATGGCTATTTCATCAACCAGGAGACAACGGGGGAATTGGTAGCACCTCTTGGTGAAAAAATGCGCCAATTCATGCTCTATACAAAAGAATACGCAGCTAAAGTCAACCACCCAATCAAGTATGCTTGGTACGATGCTATGACCTACAAATACGGTCGTTACCACGAAGATGGCCTTGGTGAATACAATTACCAGTTCATGCAAAAAGAAGGTGACAAGGTTCCTGCAGATCAGTTCTTTGCCAACTTCAACTGGAACAAGGAAAAGAATGACTACTCTGTAGAGATGGCCAAATGGCTAGAACGTAGTCAATATGATGTCTTTGCAGGCTTGGAATTGCAACAAGGTGGTTCGTATAAGACCAAAGTCAACTGGGATGCTCTCTTAGATGAAAATGGCAAGTTGCGCTTGTCACTTGGACTTTTTGCTCCAGATACGATTACCAGTCTCGGTAAAACAGGTGAAGACTACCACAAGAATGAAGATATCTTCTTTACAGGTTACCAAGGGGATCCAACAGCTCAAAAACCAGGTGATAAAGAGTGGTATGGAATTGCTAATTTAGTTGCGGACCGCACTCCAGCAGTAGGCCGGACCTTCACGACCTCTTTTAATACAGGACATGGTAGAAAGTGGTTTGTAGACGGTAAAGTTTCTAAGGATTCTGAGTGGAACTACCGTTCGGTTTCAGGTGTCTTGCCAACATGGCGTTGGTGGCAGACTTCAACGGGTGAAAAACTCCGTGCAGAATATGACTTTACAGATGCTTACAATGGTGGGAACTCCCTTAAATTCTCAGGTGATGTAGCTGGTAAGACGGACCAAGATGTGAATTTGTATTCTACTAAACTAGAAGTAACGGAGAAAACCAAACTTCGGGTTGCCCACAAGGGAGGAAAAGGCTCGAAAGTTTATATGGCCTTCTCTACGACTCCAGACTACAGATTTGAGGATGCAGCCGCATGGAAAGAACTGACTTTATCTGATGACTGGAAGAATGAAGAATTTGACCTCAGCTCACTAGCAGGAAAGACTATCTATGCAGTTAAACTCTTCTTCGAACATGAAGGTGCTGTAAAAGATTATCAGTTCAACTTAGGTCAATTAACAATTTCAGATAACCACCAAGCACCACAAGCGCCGACGGGACTTTCTGTTGTGAAACAATCTCTCAAGAATGCCCAAGAAGCTGAAGCAGTGGTCCAGTTTGCGGGTAACCAAGATGCAGATTTCTATGAAGTCTACGAAAAAGATGGAGATAACTGGCGTTTGTTAACAGGATCATCTGCTTCCACTATCTACTTGCCAAAAGTTAGCCGCTCTGCTAATGCGACTGGTACGACTCAGGAATTGAAAGTTGTTGCAGTTGGTAAAAATGGACTTCGTTCTGAAGCGGCGACGGCATCCCTCAACTGGGGCATGACTGTTCAGGATACAACTCTCCCAAGACCTTTGGCTAAAAATATTGTTCCAGGGGCAACGGTTATTGGTAGCACTTTCCCAAGTACTGAAGGTGGAGAAGGCATCGAAGGTATGTTGAACGGTACCATTACTAGCTTGTCAGATAAGTGGTCTTCAGCTCAGTTGAGCGGTAGTGTAGATATTCGTTTGACCCAACCACGTCGTGTTGTTAGATGGGTCATGGATCATGCGGGAGCTGGTGGTGAGTCTGTTAACGATGGTCTGATGAACACCAAGGACTTTGATCTTTATTACAAGGATACAGATGGCGAGTGGAAACTGGCTAAGGAAGTTCGTGGCAACAAAGCACACGTTACGGATATCACTCTTGATAAACCAATCACCGCCCAAGACTGGCGTTTGCATGTCATTACATCTGATAACGGAACACCTTGGAAAGCCATTCGTATCTACAACTGGAAGATGTACGAAACCTTGGACACAGAAAGTCAAAATATTCCAATGGCTAAGGTAGCTGCTCGTTCACTTGGAAACCACCAAGTTCAACTAGGCTTCTCTGATGTTCCAGCAGGCGCAACCATCACCGTTTACGACAAGGCAGACTCACAAACACCAATTGCAACCTTGAAGACTGAAAATGGTGGCGACCTGGCAACTGCACCATTGGCCTTTGACAAGCAACCAAATCTCCTCTATTATCGTACCCAACTACCTGGCAAAGAAATCAGTAACACCTTGGCTGTAGCGATTCCGCAGGATGAAAGAAAAATTGCTGCAGTTAGTCTCGAAAAAGGACCTAAGAAGACGGTTTATAAAGAGGGAGAAAAACTGGACCTCAGAGGCGGAACACTACGTGTTCAATACGAAGGGGGACAAGCCGACGAGTTGATTAACCTTACTCACTCAGGTGTGACGATATCTGGATACGACGCTCAGCAAAAAGGGGAACAAAACCTAACACTTCAATACCTTGGTTTACCAGTGTCAGGTGATCTGAAAGTCCAAGTGACAGGACAGGATGAAGGAAAACCAAAAGAAGTAGCGGGCTTGTATATTACTAAGAAACCCAAAACAGACTATCTAGTAGGGGATCAACTGAATCTCTCTGAAGGTCGCTTCGGTGTCCTCTATGATGATGAGACGGA
This sequence comes from uncultured Streptococcus sp., assembly GCA_934229205.1. Classification (GTDB taxonomy): domain Bacteria; phylum Bacillota; class Bacilli; order Lactobacillales; family Streptococcaceae; genus Streptococcus. The sequence continues at coordinate 1,837 of CAKQDJ010000009.1, read as the reverse complement.
AGAAAGTCATGCCTTTACGGATCAAGGTGTTGAAATCACGGGCTATGATGCTCAGAAGACTGGACGACAAACCTTGACCCTGCATTATAAGGGACACACTGCTGAGTTCGATGTCTTGGTTTCTCCAAAAGCAGCTGTCAACGATGAGTACCTCAAACAAGAAATCACTGCTGCCCAAGGTCGCCAGTCAACCCTTGCCTATACCTTCTCAAGTGAGGACAAACAAGCTGTACTAGTAGAGAAACTTAATGCAGCGAAAGCTGTTGCAGAAAACCATGATGCCAGTCAAGAAGAAGTCAACAAAGCCTTGAATGAATTGAAACAAGCTGGAGCGGACTTGGATGGAAATCAACGTTATCAAACAGCTAGAGAAGAATTGGAAGGCTTGCTCGAATCCGTCCGTGAAAAAGATTCTCAAGATGAGTTGATTGCCCAAGCTGAAACTTTATTGGCTTCAGAGATGCCAACTCCACAAGCTTTTGCGGACATGAAAGAAAAGTTGAATAAGAAACTAGCACCTGCAGAAGAAAGCCATCATGTTGGAAGCATGGATCCAAATGAGGTGGCTCCAACGGTTGAAGCCCTCCCTGAACTAGTTATTGAAACTGAAACAACGGCCTATGAACGTCAGGAGCGGCCAAACGCCGAGCTTCTCAAAGGACAACGCCAGCTAGTTCAAGCAGGTGTAGAAGGTCAAGTTCATCACTTTGTAGAAGTAGATATCCAAGGCAAACGCACTCTTCGTTCGACTGAGGTAGTCAAGGAAGCAATCCCAGAAATCACAGAAGTTGGAACAAAAGTTCTATCAAGCAACCAACCAGCTGAGGGAGTAAAAGACCTAGTTTTAGAAATTCCGAAACTAGAAATTGAAGAGGACACAGTGGCCTTCGATCGTCAAGAGCGACCAAATGCAAGCCTTCTAAAAGGACAACGCCAGCTAATCCAAGCAGGTGTGGAAGGTCAAGTTCGTCGTCTGGTAGAAGTAGATGCCCAAGGCAATCGCACCCTTCGTTCAACTGAAGTTCTCAAGGAAGCTATCCCAGAAATCACAGAAGTTGGAACAAAAGTTCTATCAAGCAACCAACCAGCTGAGGGAGTAAAAGACCTAGTTTTAGAAATTCCGAAACTAGAAATTGAAGAGGACACAGTGGCCTTCGATCGTCAAGAGCGGCCAAATGCAAGCCTTCTAAAAGGTCAACGTCAGCTAGTTCAAGCAGGAGCGGAAGGCCAAGTTCGTCGTCTAGTAGAAGTAGATGCCCATGGTAACCGCACTCTTCTTTCGACTGAAGTTCTCAAGGAAGCTGTCCCAGAAATTGTTGAAATTGGTACCAAGGAAAAAGTTGAACAGCTAGTACCAAGTACAGACAATTCAATGGTGGAAACACCAGTCAAAGCAGAAAAAGCAAAAAATCAACTTCCAAATACTGGTGTTGAAACAGATGCCAGTCTAGTAGTTCTGGGACTTCTCGGAGCAATGAGTGGTTATGGCTTGCTTGCTAGAAAGAAGAAAGAAGACTAATCGATTTAGAATTCTTGGATTTCCTCATAAAAACTAAAAACAAGGTTTGGCTGCAGTCAAACCTTGTTTTGATTATTTTATCTCGCATTGATTACTTATTTGATAAGGTTTTTCTAGATTTGATTTTAAAAAATGCTAGTTTTAATTATAAGAAAGAACAAGAAAAGTTTAGGGTTTTTCTATCTCTTTTGTTGATTTTGTGATATAATTAACACGTATAAAAAAAGAAGGAGTCATATCTAATGGCAAAATTGACTGTTAAAGACGTTGACTTGAAAGGGAAAAAAGTTCTCGTTCGTGTTGACTTCAACGTTCCTG
>CAKQDJ010000008.1:0-65073 GCA_934229205.1 uncultured Streptococcus sp. | reverse complement strand
CGTGAAAAGGCGGTGTCTTAACCCCTTGACCAACGGACCTTGAGCTTTTCAACTCTTTCTATTATACCTACTTTTCCGCCTTTGTCAAGAACTTTTTTCAAACCTATACAAATTCTTGGAAGACGATAGAAAGCTCCCTTAGTAACGCCTTGCGTCCTCTGAAGATTTCACCTCCCATGAGACGGTCCACCAACTCTTGTTTTTCCTTACTCTGCTCGGATTTGTATGTCTTCAGAAGTTCGTGAAAGAGATAATAATCATCCAGTCTCAGCCCTTTTTCTCTTAAGCGGTGACTAATCTCACTCACCTCCTCATAGGGTTCTTTATCGAAACGACGCTTGTGACTTTCCTGTTTACGGATGTAATCTAGGATACGATTTCGAAACTTGGTTTTGAAATATACATATAGTTGGTGGCGTTCACCCGCTAGTAACTCTGGATGTTGACTGACCAGTTCATAGAGGCACATCATACCTTCCTGGTCCCAGTCCTCTTTCTCCCACAGATGTAGATGATAATCTTTGCGACACTTATGGACAATCCCCTTCGTTTCTTCGTATAGTTCTTTCAGATTCATAGACCTCTCCTTTCTGCATTTAGTTTATCAAAATGCACGAGCCCATGGGTCTATTTCCTCTATTCTATACTTCTTCCTCTCTCAACGGCACATAAAAAGAGAGGCAAGGCCTCTCTGGGGTTATAATTCTGCAATTTGGTTTAGGTTTACTTCTGCAATCGTATCATTACCAAACATAGAGATAATCATCTTCACTTTGTTGTTATCAATTTCGGTAATTTTACCTGTGTAGTCTGCAAAAGCACCATCAATGATGCGGACAGTCTGACCAACTTCAACGTCAATATCAAACTCTTGAACAGTTTGTCCCATTGAAACCAGAATATCACGGATTTCTTGTTCCAATAGCGGAGTTGGTTTTGATCTGTTGCCGTGGGATCCGACGAATCCTGTTACGTTTGGTGTGTTTCGAACAACGAACCATGCTTCATCGGTCATGACCATTTCTACAAGGACATAACCCGGAAAGCGATTCTCTTCAATTTCTTTTTTCTTTCCATTTTTCTCAACTTGCACGGTTTGTGTTGGAATCTCAACGCGTAGAATATTATCCAACATGTTATACGTTTGTGCACGTTGCAATAGATTTTCTTTTACCTTATTTTCATAGCCAGAATAAGTTTGTAGAACAAACCATCCTTTGTCAAAACTATCCATGATATTTCCTTTCATAGCAGAAGAAAGCTAGCAGAAGTTCTCCGCTTTTCTTCTAAAAAATGTTAATAAATCGAATCAAACCTGAAACAATCAACTGGTCAAAAATGTAAATGATGACCACAAAGAAGGCTGTGTATTCCATAATAGAGCGAAAATCTCTCCAGCTTTCTTTGCGAGTTGGCCATGTTGTTTCCTTAAGAAGTTTGAAGATATCCTTAATAAAACCCATCGTTCTCTCCTATCTCGTCTCTCTATGTGTCGTATATTTCCCACAATGTTTACAAAATTTATTTACTTCTAGTCGTGTTGGCTTGGGGTTCCCACTAATTTTGATTGAGTAATTTCTTGAACCGCAAACTGCACAAGCTAGGCTTGCCTTTTTTAGTGCCATAACGCCTCCATCTTATCTATTATAACAAGAAACCTAGGCTTTGACAAGCCTCTTAACGAAAGAGATTGACGAAAGAGTCCCAGATTGTCTGGGCTTTTTCTTTTATCTTTGCATCTGAAATCGCACGTCCCGCTTCATCTACAAGATTTTGTGCACGACTACGAATATCCGCTATCGGATCCTCCGACTGGTTTGCCTCATTTTCAATAGCTTGTTTTTTAGTATTTTCTGGTTCAATCCCATTTTGTTTATAAGCATTCTCAACTGTAAAAGTGCTACCTGGAGTGTAAGGCAAAATGGTATTAGCCATACTTCTAAAGACGTGGGCTGCTCCATTTGATGTCGAACCTGCCAGATAATGGTTTTCATCCGTCGTCGGGAAACCGAGCCAGTGGGTAATTACCACATCTGGAGTATAGCCAATCACCCACTGGTCACTAGTATATACTGAATTAAAAGCAGCCTCAGTAGTACCTGTCTTTCCAGCCATAACATAATCTGTTGGCGATGAACTAATTCCTGTACCATTAGTAAATGTTCCTAGCATCATGCTGGTCATTTTATCGGCTACCGACTTATCAATCACTCGTTTTTGGGAATTTTTATGACTCTTGATGACCTGGCCACTGGCATTTTCAATACGAGTGATAAAATGCGCTTCAGGCATCAGACCTTCATTAGCAAAGGCTGCATAGGCTTGCGCCATCTGGAGGGGATTCGTCTCTACGCCTCCACCGAGAGCGACTCCAAGAACTCGATCAACATTTTCCATATTCAGGCCAAATCTCTCCCCAGCGTCAAAAGCTTTGTCAATACCTAATGCATTTACAGTTGCAACTGCCGGTAAATTGAGCGATTCAGCCAAAGCCTGATACATAGGTACTTCTGGAGATGTCTTAATGCCCGCATAATTGTCCACTTGATAACTATCGTACTGCATCGTATGATTATCCAGTTGCTTGTTTAAGGCCCATCCTGCTTCTACTGCAGGTGTATAAACGACTAAAGGTTTAATGGTTGAGCCCGGGCTACGCTTAGACTGAGTGGCATAGTTGAAATTACGGAAGCCTGGTTTGTCATCGCTAGCTACGCGGCCAACAACGCTACGAACCCCACCTGTTTTAGGCTCTAAAGCAACACTACCTGATTCGGCGTGTGTTCCGTCTTCTGCCTTTGGAAATAGTGAGGTGTTTTCGTAAACGACCTGCATGTTGGCTTGGTAGTTTTGGTCAAGTTCTGTATAGATTCGATAGCCGTTGTTGACAATCTCTTCTTCTGTGAGATTGTACTTGGAAACCGCTTCGTTGACAACTGCATCAAAATAGGACGGATAACGATAATCTGAAACCTTCCCTTCATACTTATCTTGCAGTTGAGAAGCCATATCTGTTCCAGCTGCTTCGGTCTCTTGATTTTTATCAATATAACCCGCTGCAACCATATTTTGCAAAACAGTATCCCTACGATTGGTTGAAGTTTCAACAGAATTTAATGGATTATACAATTCTGGTCCCTTGAGCATCCCTGCTAGAGTGGCCGCCTGATCAAGCGTTAGTTGTGAAGCCGATACACCGAAATATTTCTTACTCGCATCTTCAACACCCCATACCCCATTTCCAAAGTAGGCGTTATTGAGGTACATAGTAAGGATTTGCTCCTTGCTGTATTTCTTTGTCAACTCTAAGGCAAGGAAAAACTCCTTGGCCTTCCGTTCAACGGTCTGGTCCTGGGAAAGATAGGCATTTTTCGCCAACTGTTGAGTGATGGTAGACCCCCCTCCAGAACGACCTGCTGTAAGGATGGCTAGAAAGAAACGACCGTAGTTAATCCCATCATTTTTATAGAAGGAACGGTCCTCTGTCGCGACAACAGCATTCTGCAAGTCTTTGCTGATATCTGCCAGCTCAACATAGGTCCCCTTTTGACCGGATAGGGCTCCTGCCTCTTTTTCTTCGCGGTCAAAAATCAGAGTTCGGGTTTTTAGGGCATTTTGTAAGTCATTGACATTGGTAGACTTGGCTATCGCAAACAAGTAGGTTCCTACCAACAAACCAGCACTTAACCCTAAAATGATGACGATTTTCGTCAGATGATAACGACGCCAAAATTTCCGAATTGGCCCTACTTGTGACATTTTTTTTCTATCGCTCCGAGAACGACGCATGCTAGTCGAATCAGACTCCGCTGATTCATTCGTTTCTTTTTTAAAGAGAGAAAGAAACTTCTCAAATAATTTATCTAATTTCATGCGTTTATTTTATCATCTTCACCATGGGAACTCAAGAATTTAGCTACTCCCTATCCAAATAGGGCTTTTTTTGTTACAATATCTGTATGCAATTCATATTTACATTACCCGAATCCCTGTCTCAAATGACGGTCAAACAATTTCTAGAGGAACAACTCCTCATTCCTAGAAAAATCCGTCACTTTTTGAGAACCAAGAAGAACATCTTAATTAACCATGAAGAAGTCCACTGGAACGAGATGGTGAAGCCAGGGGATATTTGCCAATTGACTTTTGACGAGGAAGATTATCCCAAAAAGGAAATACTTTGGGGAAATCCAGACCTCGTTCAAGAAGTTTATCAGGACCAACATCTTATTGTCGTCAACAAACCTGAGGGTATGAAAACTCACGGTAATCAACCAAACGAAATCGCCCTTCTCAATCATATCTCTGCCTACGTTGGACAAACTTGCTATGTCGTTCATCGTCTAGATATGGAAACCAGCGGGCTAGTGCTTTTTGCTAAGAACCCTTTTATTCTTCCCATTCTTAATCGCTTGTTGGAGAAAAAAGAAATTGCTCGCGAGTACTGGGCACTCGTAGAAGGACGAGTGGAGAGTAAAGAACTTGTCTTTCAAGATAAAATCGGGCGTGATCGTCATGATCGCAGAAAACGAGTAGTAGATCCCAAAAATGGGCAATACGCTGAAACACATATCAGTCGATTAAAGCAATTCCCAAATAAGACTTCTCTGGTTCGTTGCAAGCTAAAGACCGGTCGAACGCATCAGATTCGTGTTCACCTCTCTCATCACAAGCATCCTATCTTGGGCGACCCTCTCTATAATAGTAAATCAAAAACAAGTCGGCTTATGCTTCATGCCTTTCGCCTTTCTTTTACCCATCCACTCACCTTAGAAAAATTGAGTTTCACTGTTCTATCGGATACTTTTGAAAAAGAATTAAAAAAGAATGGATGACATTATCATCTATTCTTATATATACAAAAAAGCAAGGCCAGAAAGCCTTGCTTTTTTTATCGACTCAAGAATTATTTAGCGATTTTTGCAAAGTATTCAAGAGTACGAACAAGTTGTGAAGTGTAAGACATTTCGTTGTCATACCATGAAACAACTTTAACCAATTGTTTACCGTCAACGTCAAGAACTTTAGTTTGAGTTGCGTCAAACAATGAACCGAATGACATACCTACGATATCAGAAGATACGATTGGATCTTCAGTGTAACCGTATGATTCGTTAGAAGCTGCTTTCATAGCTGCGTTTACTTCATCAACAGTAACGTTCTTATCAAGAACTGCTACCAATTCAGTTACAGAACCTGTTGGAACAGGAACACGTTGAGCAGCTCCGTCCAATTTACCGTTCAATTCAGGGATAACCAAACCGATTGCTTTAGCAGCACCAGTTGAGTTAGGAACGATGTTAGCTGCAGCAGCACGAGCACGGCGAAGGTCACCTTTACGGTGTGGTCCATCAAGAACCATTTGGTCACCAGTGTAACCGTGGATAGTAGTCATCAAACCTTCAACGATACCGAAGTTGTCATGAAGAGCTTTAGCCATTGGAGCCAAACAGTTTGTAGTACATGAAGCACCTGAGATAACTGTTTCAGTACCATCAAGAATGTCATGGTTAGTGTTAAATACAACTGTTTTAACATCTGATCCACCAGGAGCAGTGATAACAACTTTCTTAGCACCACCAGCGTGCAAGTGTTTTTCAGCAGCTGCTTTAGTAGCAAAGAAACCAGTTGCTTCAAGAACGATTTCTACACCGTCGTTAGCCCAGTCGATTTGTTCTGGATCACGTTCAGCAGAAACTTTAACGAATTTACCGTTAACTTCAAATCCGCCTTCTTTAACTTCTACAGTACCGTCGAAACGACCTTGAGTTGTATCGTATTTCAACAAGTGTGCAAGCATCACTGGATCTGTAAGGTCGTTGATGCGAGTAACTTCAACACCTTCTACGTTTTGGATACGGCGGAAAGCAAGACGACCGATACGGCCGAAACCGTTAATACCAACTTTAACTACCATTAGTGATTTCCTCCTTATGAAAATCCTGAAATTTTTATTGTGAAAAGAGTAACTTGAATCACTACAAATCACCTTTCAACGAACCTATTATATAACTATTTGAGCTTAATTGCAAGTGCTGACCTTGATTTTCTATGTCAGTTTCTTTTTGATAGGATGCCTCTGTAATTTCTTTCTCTACTCATAGCGTAAGGATTCCACTGGATCCATTTTGCTAATCTTACGTGCTGGGAAGAAGGCAGAAATATAGCCAAGAAACAAAGCAAAAATGAATGTCCCTAAAATAGAGAGAAGATTTAATTCAAAAACTTTAGAGATTGATGGATAGAAATGGTGAACAATAACATTCGCTAGACTTCCTATCCCTTGAGCAATGATGAAAGCTATAAACAAGGCAATTCCTACAATCCAAAGAGCTTCGTAGATAAAGATTCCTTTCACATCTCTATTTTGATAGCCAACAGCCTTCATGACACCGATTTCCTTAGAACGTTGCATGATATTGATATAAATGATGATGCCTATCATAACTGCTGCCACCACAATCGCTTGTGAAGAAAGTACAATCAGCAATCCCTGAATGACACGAATAAAGGTAATCACAATATCAAGAACGGCCTGTTGAGAAAGAACTGTATACTTTTTATTTTTCTGCAATTCTTCTATTACTGTTTTCGTACGAGATGGGTCTTTAAGCTCCAAAATAAAATAGGATACAGCCTTTGTGAATTCAGCTTCTTTTAAAATCGTTTCCATCTGGTTGGAAGACATGAAACTATTGCTATCCTCTGCATCATCTTCGTCATTGATGACACGCACAATATAAGTTTGAAAACCTGCCAACTTGCTACCTTCAGCAGCATTTTCTACAATGGTTGCCGATACTGGTTTTCCAATAACATCACTAGCCGTCAGATTGTTTCCTGTTTGTTCGTTCCAATTTTTGAGCAAACTCATCGGAATCGTCAATCCTTGTTCGTTAACATCCGTATAAAGGGAGCCTGCTAGCACTTTTTCTTTTTCATTGCTACTAACAGAAATACTTGTGTCTTCATACAAACTCACGACTTGAGCATAAGACGGCATGGCTTGGCTAAAATCTACTTCGTGTCCGTCTATGCTAATTTTTGACATGGTCATGCCAAAAGGACTTTCTAGATATTTAATATTTTCTTTCCCAATCGTATCCACGATATAGTCCTTATCATCTTGGTTCAAAAAACCTCTGCCAGCAGCACTAGAATTCAGCGCAATCTGAACTTGAGAAGGGAGCTTCCCCCCGTTGGTATTTTCATCAATCATCGAAATCAAGGCATTTCCTAGCCCAAACGAAACCAATACACCTACAAAACCAATCGAGGTCGCTACTGCAATCAGTAAGTTACGCCATTTTCTTTCCATAAAGTTACTTAAAGAAAGTTTGAATTTGTTTTTAAAGGACAATCCTTTATTTTTTGACTTCTTCAACGACTTCACCATCCTTCATTTTGATAATCACATCTGCATATTCAGTAACCTCTGGGTTATGAGTAACAATCAGTACTGTTTTCCCGGCTTGGGCCAAATTTTTGAACACTTCCAAAACCATCTCCTGAGATTGAGAATCGAGTGACCCAGTTGGCTCATCAGCTACAATCATATCTGGTTGATTTACCAAAGCACGTGCAATGGCTACACGTTGCTTTTGCCCGCCAGAAAGCTGTTTTACATTCTTAGCTATAAAAGGCTCCATCCCTAAACTATGAAGTTGCTCCTGAGCGATCCTTGTCATTTCTTTATCCGATAAATCTTTGACATAGAGAGGCAACTTGACATTATCCAGAACAGATTGATGGGGGATGAGATTGAAATTTTGAAAGACAAACCCAATGTTGTCTTTGCGAAATTGAGTCAATTCAATCTCCGATAGTTCTCTGAGAGACTCCCCTTTAAAATCTAAAACTCCCTCGTACTCTCTATCTAAACCGCTGATAATATTTAATAGACTGGTTTTGCCACATCCTGACGGACCATAAATCGCCGTAATTTTTCCTTCTGCAATCTGTAGATTAATATTTCTTAGAGCCTGCTCTTTATGTTTGCCGTCCAAAGCGTAAAATTTTGAAATATTTTTCATGGATAAAATAGACATTATAATCTCCTTTAATCACTTGTGTTATCGTGTACCGATACAAACTACAATAAACAATGCTAATATAAATTAATCTAACAGAATCAGATTCAAAAAAATTCCTTCTTTTTTCGAATCCATTGTAACAAAAAAGCGACATTTCCCCAATGACAGAAATGTCACTCCTATAAACCTTCAACGATATCTTTCTAGATCCTCGGCCCATTCATTATCTAAACTAACAATTAACTTCTCATTGCCAAACATTCTCGCCATCATTTTTGCTTCTTCATACTTTTGTTTGGCTGTTTCATAATCCGTCTGAATATAATATTTCCACTCCACCATCAAGACAATCGGTTGTTTTTGAAAATCTCGTGTTTTTTGCCCTATTTTATTTAAGGTCTCGACTGCCCTCTTAAAATAATGAAGCAACCCCATAATCTCTATACAAGTTAAAGAAGCTAACAAGGAGTCTCTAAGTAAGTCCAAACAATCGAACTCTATCTTATCAACCTGAGAACTTAATTTGTCATGAAAACAAAGAATGGTTTCATGCTCAGACTTTTTTATCTCACCCACATTTAAACCATCCATTAACTGACAGTTGAAATACAGTCTCAATTTCAACAATTCCTCAGCCCTGTATACATCTCTGGATAGTAAGTCTTGAAGACTGTCCTCAATCACACTGCTTCCATATAAGGAATTACTAGTCATTCTCACTGCATCTATAGCTTGAAGACAATCCACTAGCACTTTCTCATCACGTGGCAAATCATCATAAAAATATTCAAAAATCTCATCAAAATATTCTTCCTTCTGCTCTTGCAACTCTTTGTCTCCATAGTCAGGATGATGAAGAAGAAAGTACTTTAATTCTTGATAACGCTTCGGTAATTCCTTATAGTCTGGCATCAAGACATAGGATGGGATGTCTAGCCTATCTGCAATGTATTCTAGTGTTTTTATAGTAGGACGAAATTCTCCTTTTTCAATGCGTACCAACTGACGAACGGATAACTCTGACTCATCTCCACAAAAAACTGGACGACTAAGACCCTTCTCCTCTCTAAGGATCCGTACCTTCTCTCCTAATTCATTTACTTCTCTCATTTTTCCCTCGCATCACAACAAACACTTTGATATTCAAACAAACATATGCCTTTATTATAACATTTTTCAAAAAATGTACAAAAAAAGAGACAGGATTTCTCCTGTCTCTAGGCTGATAAACGATTATTTGCGACGTCCTGGACGTTCTGCATAACCATAGTAAGCATCTGCCATGATTTCTTCCATGTCAGCTACCATTGGCAAGCGAGGGTTAGCAGGTGAACATTGATCTTCATAAGCAAGCAAGGCAATTTCATGCAAGCTGTCTTTCCAAGCTTTTTCATCAATTCCTTGATCCTTGAAGTTCATCTTGATACCTACTGCAACACCAAGATCGTAAACTGCTTTGGCATAAGCTTCAACTGCTTCTTCTGGAGTTGAGTGAGGCAAGCCAAGCATTTTCGCGATGTCTTGGAATTTCTCATCAGCTTTCCAGTAGTTGTATTTAGGCCATGTAGTAGTCTTAGATGGACGAGTTCCGTTGTAACGGATAACATATGGAAGCAAGATAGCGTTTGTACGTCCGTGAACAGTATGGTGAACCGCACCGATCTTGTGGGCCATTGAGTGGCTCATACCAAGGAAGGCATTGGCAAAGGCCATACCAGCCATTGTAGATGCATTGTGCATTTTTTCGCGAGCTTCTGGATCAGCTGTCTTAACAGATTTTTCCAACCATTCAAAGACAAGTTTGATTGTTTGAAGGGCGATACCGTCTGTGTAGTCGTTAGCAAAGTTTGAAGTGTAGGCTTCAGTAGCGTGAGTCAAGACGTCCATACCTGTATCCGCAGCGATGAAGTCTGGAACTGATTCAACCAAAGCAGGGTCAACAATCGCAATAGTTGGTGTCAATGAGTAGTCAGCCAATGGGTATTTGCGGTTGTTTTTCTTATCAGAGATAACGGCAAATGGTGTTACTTCTGAACCTGTACCTGAAGTTGTTGGAATACCAATGTATTTCGCTTTTTTACCAAGTGATGGGAAGCGGAAGGCACGTTTACGGATGTCCATGAATTTTTGAACCAAGTCACGGAAGTCGATTTGTGGTTGTTCGTAGAAGAGCCACATTACTTTCGCTGCATCCATTGGAGAACCACCACCAAGAGCAATGATTGTGTCTGGTTCAAATGCTCTCATTACTTCAGTACCACGTTCTACAGTTGTGATATCTGGGTCTGGTTCAACGTCTGAGAAGACTTGGACAGTTACACGGTTGCTGCGTTTGTTCAATTGGTCAATAATGCGTTGAACAAAGCCAAGTTTTTCGATAGATTTATCTGTAACAATCATAACGCGTTCAATATCTTCACATGTTTGAAGGTATTGGATAGAGTTGCGTTCGAAGTAAATTTTTGAAGGAACTTTAAACCATTGCATATTATTTCTACGTTTCCCTACTTTCTTGATGTTTAGAAGGTTGATCGCACTCACGTTATCACCAACTGAGTTGTGTCCATATGAACCACATCCAAGTGTCAATGATGGAATGAAGGCATTGTATACGTCACCGATACCACCGAAAGTAGATGGAGAGTTCCAGATAATACGCATTGCTTTGATTTCTGTACCAAAGCGTTTAGCAAGAGCTTCGTCTTTTGTATGGATGGCTGCTGAGTGACCAAGTCCGTTAAACTCAACCATTTGACGAGCTTTTTTAAGACCGTCTTCTGTATCTTCAGCTTTTAGGGCAGCGATAACTGGTGATAATTTTTCACGAGTCAACGGTTCTTTTGGTCCTACTTCTGCGCATTCTGCAGCCAAGATGTTTGTTCCTTCTGGAACACTAAATCCTGCTTGTTCAGCAATCCATGCTGCTGGTTTACCAACGATGTTTGCATTTAGTTTAGCGCCTGCACAGTTTTTGCTGTTTGCTTTAGCTCCGAAGCAGAATTCTTCAAGAAGAGCTTTTTCTTTTTTGTTTACAAAGTAAGTGTGGTATGATTTGAATTCTTCTACAAATTCGTCATAGACTTCTTTATCAATGATAACTGCTTGTTCTGACGCACAGACCATACCATTGTCAAATGATTTAGACATCACGATGTCATGAGCAGCTTGACGAAGGTCAGCAGATTTTTCTACATAAGCAGGAACGTTTCCGGCACCTACTCCAAGAGCTGGTTTCCCACATGAGTAAGCCGCCTTAACCATGGCATTCCCACCAGTTGCAAGGATAGTCGCAACACCTTCGTGGTTCATAAGAGCTCCTGTTGCTTCCATAGATGGCTCTGTAATCCATTGAACACAGTTTTCAGGTGCACCGGCTGCGATGGCTGCATCACGAACGATTTGTGCAGCATGAGCAGAAGATTCTTGAGCTGATGGGTGGAAGGCGAAAACAATTGGGTTACGTGTCTTCAAAGCAATGAGTGATTTAAAAATCGCTGTTGAAGTTGGGTTTGTTGTTGGAGTGATACCACAAATAACTCCGACCGGCTCCGCAATCTTCGTCAAACCTGTAATTGGATCATCTTCGATAACTCCAGCTGTTTTAACTCCACGCATATTGTTCACTACGTGTTCACAGGCAAATAGATTTTTTGTCGCCTTATCTTCAAATACACCACGACCAGTTTCTTCAACTGCGTGTTGTGCAAGGATACCGTGCGCATCAAGTGCTGCAACAGACGCTTTTGCTACGATGTAGTCAACTTGCTCTTGGTTCAACTTACGCATTTCATCAAGCGCAACCAAGGCTTTTTTCACGAGACCGTCGACATGCTTTTCAGCAGCAAGTTGTTTTTCCTCTGGTGTTACTGTTTTTTTATCAGCCATATTATCCTCCATAGCCTTTAAGGATGTTATCCTTTGTTAATTTTTTCACAAGTTCATTATAACTCTTTTTTTATACTTTGTAAACAGTTTCATAAGCATTTCACAAAGAAATTTCTTAAATTTGTGATTTTTTTCTCAACCCACCTGTGCAATAGAGTTTTATCTGGATGATTGTGAAATTATGAAAAATATTTTTTTATTTCACAAAGTTTTTCTAGTTGATAGTTATTTACCGAATTTAATCACAGAAAGCGCTTTCTTTCTCGCTTTTAAAAATAGCCTCCTCATCTGGAGACTACTGTTTTTGTTGGAAAACGCCTTGTTTAAAGGTTCCTTCATAGACAACTTCTTGCTCTGTCGTCAACTTTCCTTGACCTTCAGCCTGGCCATTTACAAAATCACCTTCGTATTTCCAGCCATCTTTTGATTGGAACGTTCCTTTTCCATTAAAGGCTCCATTATTGAAATCACCTGTATATTGGTCCCCATTTTCAAAGGTCATGGTCCCCTGACCATTCATTTTCCCTCGTACCAGGGTACCATCATAAACAAGTGCACCACCATCAAGTGTCAGGACACCCTTTTTGGGTGTATTTAGTAGAAATACCGAAAGGGCACAGAGTGCAATTACGACTACTGCAATGAACTCTAGCCTAGGGCGAGTTAGGTAAACTCTATACTTTTCATAGATTTGTTTAAGCTTTTCCATTGTCACTCTCATTTTCTAATCGATCTAGCCAGCTTTTACAGCCACTTGTGATGCGAGCATAGGTTTCCTCAAAATCTCCTGTATACCAAGGATCTGGAACACTTTCAGATGCAAAAGGGTAGATCTTATGCTGCAATTCCTGAGGACACATTTGACGCAGATCTGAAACGTTTGAAGCATCCATCCCGATAATGTAATCAAATGACTCAAAATCTTCTCTACGAACCTGGAGTGATGTTTTGTCTTTGTCATAAGGAATCTGATATTGCTGGAAAATCCCTTGCGTTCCCTTATGAATCGGATTGCCATGTTCCCAAGACGAAGTCGCACGACTCTCAATCTGGTAATCGCTCGTCATGGATTTCATCACAAACTCTGCCATAGGGCTGCGACAGATATTTCCTAAGCACACAAATACTATTTTTTTCATCCCTTTTCCTCTCACTTCATAGAAAAACGGGAGTGACAGGTCCCGTTTTATTCTTCGATTGCTCCGCTTTCGTCGATAACTGCTCCTTCTGGTGTCACAGCTTCTTTGAGTGGCAACACTGTCTTGATTGCAGTCAATTCGAAAGTCAAATAAACGCCATCTACATCCAGTACGATTGTTTTCTTCTCAGTATCTACTTCATCAACTGTTCCGTAAAGGCCACCGATTGTAATCACTTCATAGCCTTTTTGAAGCTTGTTCAAGCTTTCCATCCGCTTTTGAGCTTGTTTCTTTTGAGAGCGTTGCATAAAGAACATCAAGGCCATCATCCCTACAAGCATGATTAAGAAAGTAATATTTGGATTCATTGTTTTCTCCTTTGTATTTTACATAGGACTACTATATCAAATTTCAGCTACTTTTACAAGGTTGTGCCTTCTTTTATGGCAATAAAAAAATCAGAGTTTTCACTCTGATTTCTGCGATTATTTCAAGTTTTGAACGACTTTGACTAGATTTTCAACTGTAAATCCGTACTCTGCCAATACTTTTGGTGCTGGGGCAGATGCTCCAAAGGTATCAATACCGAGAACTGCACCATCAAGACCAACATATTTGTACCAGTTTTGAGTTGCTCCCATTTCGACTGCAACACGACGACGAACTGCATTTGGAAGGATTTCTTCCTTGTATGCTGCATCTTGGGCATCAAAGACATCTGTTGATGGCATGCTAACTACGCGGACTTTTGCGCCTTGACTAGCCAATTCTTTGGCAGCTGCGACAGCTAGATTGACCTCTGAACCTGTCGCAATCAAGATTGTATCAAAATCTGCTGCGTTTTCATAGACAACATAGGCACCTTTAGCAACCTTGTCGAAGTCTGTCCCTTCTTCAACAGTCAAGTTTTGACGTGTCAAGACAAGGGCAGTTGGTGTTTTCTCGCTTGTCACGGCAAGGTACCAAGCCGCTTGAGTTTCACGCGCATCTGCTGGGCGGAAAACATTGAGATTTGGCATGGCACGAAGACCTGCTAGGTGTTCAACTGGTTCGTGAGTTGGACCATCTTCACCAACTGCGATTGAATCGTGAGTAAAGACATAAGTCACAGGAAGCCCTTGCAAGGCTGACAAGCGGACAGCTGCTTTCACATAATCAGAGAATACGAAGAAAGTACCACCGTATACACGAAGTCCACCGTGAAGGGCCATCCCGTTCAAGATCGTTCCCATTGCAAATTCACGAACACCAAACTGAATGTTGCGGTTCAAGCGATTAGCGTCGTCTTGAAGTCCGTCCGTTTTGATATAAGTCATGTTTGAGTGAGCAAGGTCAGCTGATCCACCTAAGAAAGTTGGTAACTTGGCAGCTACAACATTCAAGGCATCCTGACTTGAATTACGAGTGGCTTGAGAGAAGCCGTTTTCTAGAGCTGGGAAGTCTGCTGGAGTAACTTTAACTGGATCACGTCCGTCGATAATAGCTTCTACTTCTGCAGCCAGTTCTGGATGCGCTTCTTTATAGTCAGCAACTAATTTTGTCCAAGCTTGATAAGCTGATGCGCCACGATCTGCAACATTTTCTTTGAAATCAGCATAAACTTGCTCTGGGATTTCAAATGGTTCATAGTCCCAACCAAGCGCTTGGCGAGTTGCTGCAGTTTCATCTGCTCCAAGAGGAGCACCGTGTACCGCATTGGTTCCTTGTTTGTTTGGAGAACCGTATCCAATAACAGTCTTCACTTCAATCAAAGATGGTTTGCCTGAAGCTTTAGCTGTTTCGATAGCAGCATGGATAGCTTCCAAGTCTGTTCCATCTTCAACCAAGGCTGTATGCCAACCGTAGGCATTGTAACGGTCACGAACACTTTCTGTGAAGGAATCTTTTGTCTCACCATCCAAGTTAATGTCATTTGAATCATAAAGAACAACCAACTTGTCAAGTTTTTGCAAACCTGCATATGAAGCTGCCTCGCTTGAAACACCTTCCATCAAATCTCCGTCGCCACAGATCACATAAGTATAGTGGTCAAAGATATTGAAGCCTTCGCGGTTATACTTGGCTGCAAGGAAACGTTCTGCTTGGGCAAAACCAGTAGCAGTAGAAATCCCTTGTCCTAGAGGACCAGTTGTAGCGTCAACTCCTGCAGTATGGCCAAATTCTGGGTGACCTGGTGTTTTTGAACCCCATTGGCGGAAGTTCTTGACTTCATCCATGCTAACATCTTCAAAACCAGAAAGGTGAAGAAGGGCATAAAGAAGCATAGAGCCGTGACCTGCTGAAAGAATAAAGCGGTCGCGGTTGATCCAGTTTGGTTGAGCAGGATTGATACGAAGTTGTTTTGTAAAGAGGCTATAGGCCATTGGAGCAGCCCCCATAACCACCCCTGGGTGACCTGAGTTGGCTTTGTTGATGGCGTCAATACCTAGAAAACGAATTGCATTAACAGATAGATTTGACATAGAATTTCCTTTCTCTTTGAGGTGATTAATGAATCACACATCCTATTTTACTATTATATGAAAAAATGCATAGAATAGCAATAAAACAATTTGCGTTCATCTGACACATTTGATTTGTCTATCCCCTCGTCACCTCATAGTACGGGAGCAAGCGAGTATAAGCGTCTTCTAGCTCCTCCAATATCGCTTCTACTGACTGATTTTCAATGAAGGAAACATCTGACTTGACTAAGACTTTACGAACTTCTTGATTTCTCAGCTTCTCTCGTAAAGTACGGCGATTCTCCTCAGTAGCCTCCACCTTATGACTTTCTCCATTTGAGTAGACTAGATAATAAATTCCTTCTACCGCTGGAAGCTCTAAAACCTTGGCTTGCTTGTCTAAGGTCTGTTCATCTTTCTTTCGCTCGATGAAACTAACTTCCAAAGAAATCCCAAAGTCAGCAGGTGTTCCATACAAACGAAGAGCCATCATAGGTTCTGTCACTTGTCCGTCTCTCTGTAGATAGGCCCAGAAATGTGGCCGCAAACGCTGCGCTTGGTTCATCCACTGACTAGTCTGTTGCAGTTGCCATTCTGGATGACTTGCTTGAAAGGTTTTGGCCAATTCTGTGAAAGCTTTTCGGGCATCTTGGCCTTTGTGACGCAATTCCAGCATCTTTTCTCTTTCATCACCAGCTTTATCAGGATTACGATACTGGACCCCTGCAAATGATAGATATTCTCTAACTGCTTTCAGCATATCTGAATCTTTCCTTTCCTAGCAAAAAATCAGGATGAACCTGATTTTACTTTGCTTATTCTGCATCTACGACAACATAGCGATTTGGCTCGTCACCTTCAGAGTAACTCGTCACGCCATCCATGCGTGAAATAATGCGATGGATAATCTTGCGTTCGCTATTTGACATTGGATCTGTTTGTTGGCTACGTCCTTCTTCTAAAACGCGAGTCGCCAATTTTTGAGCGTAGGTTTGCAAGACTTCTGCACGGTGTTCAACGTAATCATTGACATTGATTGTGATGTAGAACGTTCTCGAATAGCGATTGTAAAGGTAATTTTGCGCTAACAGTTGAAGAGCTTTCAAGACTTTTCCGTGATAGCCGATAATACGACCTGGTTCATTGGTGTCAATTTGAAGATTGATGGTGCGGCGATTGTAGTCGCTTGAAATCGTCCCTTCAACATCCATATCATCTACAATGGTTTGAACGTAGCTAGCTACTTCAGTTGCCACTTGTTCGATATCATAACTTGGCTCTACTTTCAAGCCCAAGTCTTCCAACGATTGGCTTGCTGCTTCCTGCGTTTCAGTTTCTTTTTCCGGAGCAGATTCCACTTCCTCAATAACATCTTCTGCTTGAAGTTCATTTAAAATTGAAATATGACCTGTTTCTTCCAAAATCGTGCTGGCATGCTTTTCATTTTTCAGGATTTCAGCCTTGACCTCTTCAGAAACACCTTGACCTTCTTCTTCAATCTTCTTGATGACTTCCACTACATGCCCCAAATCAACTGTTGCTTCGCTGACGGTCTTCACTGGTTCATTCTTTTCATTAACTTCTTTTGGAACCCCTTTGACAGCCTGTTGATTGGCTTTGATTACTGTCGTTTCACTAATCGCTTCGATATCAACTTGAGCTGGCTTCTTACCAAACAAGCCTAAGAATCCTTTTTTCTCTTTCGAAACGACCTTGATGTGGGCCTTCATTCTTGGAATGTCTAATTCTTTCAATCCTTTTTGGATTGCTTCTTCAACCGTTGAACCTGTAAATAATACCATTACCAGATTCCTCCTTATTTTTTCTTTTTCTGTGCTTTTTTCAAGGCTTTTCTCTTCTTACCTTCTAAATCTTTTTCTGCTTGCGCCACTGCTTCTCTTTCAGCAATAATCTTGAAAGGATTGTTCAAGAAATAGGTTTGCAAAACTTGATAAGCATTGGATACAGCCCAGTACAAGGCTACACCACTTGGGGCAGAGATGGCAAAAACAAAGATCAATACAGGCATACCATACATCATCCCTGTCGTAGCCCCACTTTTTTCGGACAAAGCTTTATTCGATAACCAGCTACTCAAGAAGGTAAAGACTGCCGCCAAAATCGGAAGAACAAAACTTGTATCTACTCCTCCCAAATTAATCCATAAAAAGTGACCTGTTTTCAAAAAGTCTACTCGACTCAAGGCTTGAAAGAGCGCCAAGAGGACCGGCATTTGTATTAAAATTGGCCAGAGAGAGGATGAATGCTTGATCCCTAACTCTTTATAAACCTTGCGCATCTCCTGGTCTAGCTTGGTTCTACTTTCCATATCACGACCCGGATATTGCTCTCGCAAAGCCTTGATGCGTGGTTGAGCCTCTTGCATTTTTCTAGAGGCAACCATCTGTGTCTGAAAGACCGGTAATAGAATCGTCCGAATCAAGATTGTGAAGAGGATAATCCCCACTCCGATACTAATGTCAAAGGACAAAAAGCGGATAATTTCAGCAAAAAAATAGACGAATTTACTCCAAAAATCTGTCGAATCTGCTGTTATATCGCTAGCTGTACCATTTGTTGCACAGGCCGTCATGATAAACAAGGACAAGCCCAACAAACTAGTCAACTGTAGTTTCTTTTTCACTCCCATTTCCTTCCTGGTAAATCTTTGATAACTTTAATACGTGGAGTAGGTTTTTCTCCATCTCTGCATATTCCAAGGTTTCCACCCCTTTTCGGGCAATCACGACAAAATCAACATGCTCTACTAAACTCCCTTTTACACTTTGTAGAATGTGCCGGATTCGTCTCTTAATTTGATTTCTGGTAACTGCATTCCCCAGCTTTTTGCTGACGGACAGTCCTACTCGAAAATGGTTTTGCTGGTTTTCCAATTGATAGACAACAAATTTTCGATTGGCAAAACTCGTTCCGTCCTTGAAAATCGCCTTAAAATCTTTCTCTCTTTTTATACGAAAGCTTTTCTTCAAAACTCAACTCCATCTATTAAATTACTACTATTATACCATATTTTTTGAAAAAGCCAATAACAGCAAGGTTTTAGACATTTTCTACATAAAAAAAGCTGGAAAATCTCTTTCCCAACTTCTTTTCACAATCAAATTTTACGTGTATTTACTTATTTTTTCAAGCGCTCAACATCGCGTGCAATCACTAATTCTTCATCTGTTGGAATAACCAAGACACGGATTTTCGCTGCGTCAGTTGAGATGTCTCCCGTTACACCAAAGACATTCTTTTCTGGATCCACATCACAACCAAACCAAGAGATACCTGAAATGACATCCTCACGGAAATCTGCTGCATTTTCACCGATACCTGCTGTGAAGATAATTGCATCTGCTCCATTTAGGACTGCAAGATACTGGCCAATATGTTTTTGGATACGATCAACATACATTTCATAAGCCAAAGTCGCATCATGGTCTCCTGCTTCGATAGCAGCAATCACATCACGCATATCGCTTGACTGACCAGAAACTCCCATGAGCCCTGATTCACGATTGAGAATGCGGCTAATATCTTCTGGAGTATTGAAATCCTCTGTATATTGCATGAGATAAGGGATGATAGCAGGGTCAATATCTCCTGTACGAGTTCCCATCATCACACCGCCAAGTGGTGTGAATCCCATAGAAGTATCTACAGACTTCCCGCCCTTAACAGCTGTGATAGAAGCCCCATTACCAATATGGCAGGTAATCAATTTCAAATCTTCTAGAGGACGGCCCAAAAGTTTCGCTGCTTCTCCTGCGACAAACTGGTGGCTTGTCCCGTGGGCACCGTATTTACGAACCTTGTTTTCTGTGTAGTATTTAGTTGGTAGAGGGTAGCGATAAGCCTTTTCTGGCATGGTTGTGTGGAATGAAGTATCAAATACAACAACACTGGTAATATCTGGAAGCAATTCCTTAAATGCACGAATTCCAGCTGCGTTGGCTGGATTGTGAAGAGGAGCCAAGAGTCCCAACTCCTCAACTTTTTCTATCACATCTCCCTCAACAACTGTTGATTCCTTGAAATATTCACCACCTGCAACGACGCGGTGTCCGACACCTGTAATCTCGTCGTACCCTTTGATGATGTCAAAACGAATCAAGTCATCCAATAAAATTTTAACGGCTTGTGTATGGTCTTCAATATCAAGAATTTGTTGCTCCGAACGACCGTCAAATTTTACTGTTGAAATTGAATCTTTCAATCCAATACGTTCAATCAAGCCTTTAGCCAAAACTTTCTCTTCAGGCATTTGATAAAGTTGCCATTTCAAGCTTGAGCTTCCTGCATTGATTGCAATTGTTTTTGTCATAAGATGATACCTCTTTTTAAGCGTTTTCATCTATTATAACAAAATCTCTTTTATATTTCAGTACCTTTGCTCCAATTTTGAAAATTTTCTTTAAAGTCTACCAATTCCTGAGAGTCACGTAGATTATTCAGTGGATACACGAAAGGTTCTACAGCTTTTAATCCTTTCTTTTGTAGAACAAAAATAGCCTTAGAATTGCTATCTTGACTAAAGAGATTTTCTGGTAGTGTAATCATGGCTGCAAGTTGGGCCTCCTCTTTCAACCACCCTTTCAGCAAATCACTCTGAGGACTGGTCAACAAATCACTCGGAGCGAGAAAAATAGCGTATCCATCTGACTTGAGATACTTAAGTCCTTGTTCCATGAGCAAGTGATGGGCGTATGTATGTTCTTGGCTAGAAGCAACTTGATGACGCAACGCAACGGCGTCATCAGGATAATAGCCAACAGGCAAGTCGCTGATGACCACATCACTTTCTTTGAGCATTTGTGGACGAACGGCATCTCCTTGGACAAAGCCAGCCTGCAAACCAATTACATCTGCCATGCTAGCTGCCAAATCAATCAGCAAATCATCCACTTCCATTCCCAAATAATCCACCTTTTTATCAAGCGAGGTCAAGAAAGTAGCGCCTAGAATTCCCATACCAGAACCTATTTCGAGGATGCTAATTTCCTCTTGTTCAAACAACTCTTCTACAACAAGTACCAAGAGGAGGGCAATGGTATCCGGTGTAAACTGGTGATTGGCCTGTAAAGGCTCCGTTTGTCCTGCCTTCATCAAGAGAAACTGGTAGGTCTTGAGCCACTCTTCCTTGCGAAGTGCTAGGCGTTTAAGGGCTTGATTATTCTCCTTGACCTGCTCTAGCTTGGTCTCGCCATCTAGGTAGATACTATTTTGCTCTACCAAGGCGTCATAAAAGTTGGTCGCCAAATCACTTTGGATGACTTGGACATTCTCTAGTAAATACGTATAAGCTTGTTCAATTTTTTCAAAATCCATATTCCTATCTTATCAAAATTCCCCTATTTTTTCCATCTGAAGAGAAAAAATCACTGCTTTAGTCAGCGAGTGATTTTTGGGCTACAGTTAAAAAAAGTTCTGCGTAATCTCCTAGGAAAAGACCTTCAGCACTGTACAGAATCTGACTGCCAATGCTCGAAAAACCAAACTGGGCGAGCTTGGTTTCCAGTTCAGCCAATTCAAAGCCGTGGTGGTTGGTATCTGTCTTGACAAAATCAGCGATGAGGACTTGTCCATTCTCCCTAAGATGATGGTGAAACATAGCAAGAGTCGCATCTAGATCAGGCATATGATGAAGAACTCGACTGACAACAATCAGGTCAAATTGTTGCTCCAAAGGATTCACCAGTAAATCCTGTTCCAAAAACTGGATATTCTTGATGTCTTGTTGCTCTGCTTTCAAACGGGATTGCTCCAGCATTTTCTCTGAGATGTCTACAAGGGTAACAGACTTGGCTTGCTTAGCTAGAGGCAAGGCTAACAGACCTGTCCCACCACCAAAGTCCAATATTTCCTTGTCTGATAGAAAATCAATCTGTTTTTCAATTGCTTGACAAACCAAGTTTGCAAGAAAGATATTTTTGGGCGAATCAAAGGTTTCTGCTTTGTGATTAAAATCGTGTTTCATGCTTTTAGTGTAACACAAAGAAGTTGAATTGCCTAGGAATTGGCTTTCTTTTCTGCCTTATCTTCTGTTTTTTGTTGATTTTGTTCTGGGTTTGAATCAGTCGCTACCTGTTGCTTTTTATCCGTTTTCTTTTCCTTGGGTTTCATCGAAGGAAAGAGAAATTCATAGTTGCTCTTATTCATACGAACACTTGTTGCAAAACCTGTTTTCGTATTTTGATAAGTAACTTTTCCCAGGTTAAAGACTCGTTCCCCACTTTCTTGTTCAACCTTATCTTTACTTCGCTTGGCCATGGCAAAAGCTACCAACTTTTCTTTGTTTAGGGCAAAGTCTTTGTGATGGGCTACTTGCCGATTCAAATAAAACTGCAACAAAAGACTAAAGATGGCTGCCATGGTGACTGCATATAAAAGAACGCCTGCCTTAACTTTTTGCTTTTTCCACACGATAGATGAACTCCCTTTCTAAGCCCTTTTGAAATTGGAAACGAAAGCGAACCAATTGATTTTCTTCTGTAATTTGAGCTGATTTAAGCCCATAAACCATAGGTTGGTAGCCCCTTCCGCTGGTATCCGTTTTCCGAAAATCATCCGATTTAGACTTCCCTATAGAGATATCCTTACCATCCTGTTTCATGTAGAGGCGATTGTCTTCCACCTTTTCAAACTGCGAACGCTCTAACTCAGCCTCTAGCTGGTCCACAAACAAGAGCCACTCCTTTTGCTCGCTTTGCTGCTGGTAACGAACTTCTGAAATGAGGAGCTGACTCATAGCTTGAAAAAGGAGCAAACCTCCGCTAATGACGATAAGGGCAATCAGCGATTCTAAAAGACTGAAAGCTCTCACCTTACTGTTCTTTAAGATCGAGCAATTTCTCTGAACTATGGTAGACCTCCAATCCTTTTTCACTAGCAAATACCTGAATCTCAACTCCATTTATGTTTACCTGATTTTGCCCTGTTTGCAGAGCCATCTTCACCACACGCAAGACTTCTTCCTTTTGCAAGATTTCTGCCTCTTCTTGTCTATTTTTCTGAATTTGTCCTAAAAGAAGGGTCGCAATGCTGGCAAAAACGGCTAGAGCAACTACTGCTTCCAGTAAAATCACTGCCTTAATTTTTTGTTTCCTTAGTGCGTTTAATTTTTCCATTTCCTAGATATAATTGATAGCGAATCGCTCCTTTGCTGGTTTGAAATTCAACCTTAGCCAGAGACGAGTTGCCCCCAGCTCGATCAAATATAATGCTTTGTCCTGATGGTCCCTGAATTCCTTTTGGAATTGTCAACTTTTGACTGCCATTGCTGATCGTCTGTCCATCTAAATTCAAGCTGGTCTTTTGCTGACTGGCTAGACTGCGTTTTTGCGTTTCCCGATAGAGTTCTTCAAACTCCATAAAGAAAATTTGCTCCTCCACCGCTGCAAAACTGGACTGAACTGAGCCGGACAAGCCCAAGGCAAGGATACTCACAAGTCCCAAAACAAGGAGACTTTCCAGCATAGTAAAGGCCTTAATCTGCAACAGTTTGACTTGTTTTTTGTTTTGCATGGTAGTCTTTATAAGCTTTGGCTTGCTCTGCTGTGATACGACCGTCCGCTTGTAATTTGCTGAGACTGGCATCATCATTTTTATCCAAACGATAAAGTTCTGCCTGGCTTTCCACAACCTTGACAACAGCAGCTTTTCCTTTATCATCTACGGCATCCTTTTGCTTGGTCAAATTGGGTACAAAGAGCAAGAGAAGAACGCTGATGATGAGTAAGACCACTAACATCTCTACCAAAGTGAAAGCTTTAACCTTAGCTTTTTTAAAATTTGTCATGAGTTTTTTCATTTTAAAAATTTACCTCCATATTTTGATACATGGGCATAAGCATTGCCGCATAAAGTAAAACGATAATCAGGGCCACAAAAATAAAAACCAGTGGCTGCACTAAGTTCATGGTGCGGTTGACTCGGGTAAAAAAGGCTTCCCAAGTCTTTTCCGCGTAGATTTCCAACTCACTCCCCAGCTTGGACTTGACTTCCCCATACTCGATGATGAGACTCAACTCCTTTTTAAAGAAAGGATAGGTCGCTATGGTTTGAGAAAATTCGCGGCCATTTTGCAGGGCTTGAGTCAAATCTTGACCGATTTCTTTAAAGAGCTGAGAACCCTGTTCCTGCATGATCTGAAAAATCTGCGTCAGCTCCATCCCCTGTGAAATCATATTGCCCCATTCACGCGCATAATAAGCTGTCAGATAAGTCTGGACAAAGATTCCTAGAAAGGGAACCCGTGCCAACATCGAGAAAACCCGCATCTTGGAACTTCTTTTGTAGAAAGTGAGGGCTAAAAGTAAAGATAGAGAGCAAACCAGCACTAGTCCCAGAAAAATTTGTGGCAGATTACCGATGATTTGGGTAGCGATATTGC
Organism: uncultured Streptococcus sp.; assembly: GCA_934229205.1. Lineage (GTDB taxonomy): Bacteria > Bacillota > Bacilli > Lactobacillales > Streptococcaceae > Streptococcus. The sequence goes on along the minus strand of CAKQDJ010000008.1, from coordinate 41,174 downwards.
TACTGTCCAGTTGAGGCAGCAAATAGTTCCTCAACCCCAGCATGATTAGCAGGAGAAATCCCAGCAAAATCAGGGGATAGGTCGCCACTTCGATTAATTTTTTCTTGACCTGGGCCAGATTGTCCAGATATTCTTCTATCTTTCCCAAACTCAGATGAAGATTGCCATGCACCTCAGCTAGGGATAACTGGGTCACAATGGCACTTGAAAATCCTAAACTTTCCATCATTTCTGAGAAGGATTTCCCCTGAGACAAGCCTTGGTGCATCTGGGCTACATAATCCTTTTCCAGCAGGGCACTTCTGCCCAAGAAAGAAATAATTTCCACCAAATGAAAGCCACTGGAGAATAGGTTGTTAAACAAGGTGATGATTTTCTTCTGCTTAGCTGTAGCTAATTTTTTCCGTTTCAGCCTGAAGACTTGTGATATGTCCATCTTTAAGAAGCTGATCAATCTGCTCATTCCAGCTAGTTGGCTGGTGTTCTTGATAGTCTTTGTTTGCAAAGTCAACGATTCCTCCTCCCCCGATTAATCTCTGGTAGCAGACTCCTTGCAGAACAACTGCTAGTTCCTCCTCCGTCACACCCAACTCCAGAAGGCGTTCATAAACACCTCGGATACTCTTGGCATGAATGGTTGAAAAGACTGTCGCCCCTGTCAAACTGGCTCTGACCACTGCACGCGCCGTCTCACTATCCCGAATTTCACCGATAATCAGGAGGTCAGGACGATGCCGGAGAGACAGTTTGATCAGATTTTCATAGGTCAAGCCAATCGCCTCATTCAACTGCAACTGGAGCATGTCTTCCTGCTTGATTTCTACTGGATCTTCAATGGACATGACCTGCTGCCCCTTAAACAGAGACTTGGCTAATTCGTGCATCAAGGTCGTCTTGCCACTGCCGACTGGACCTGCAAAGAGATAGAGGCCCCGTTGCCTGTACTGCCCACCCAGTTCGTTCATATCCTGAAACCAGAAATGTAGCTCCTGCTCCTCATCGTGCAACAAACGAATAACCAAACTCTCATGTCCCCGATAATCTCCCACGGTAGACAAACGCAGAGAAGACTTCTTCTCCCCATACTGATAATCGCAAGAGCCCAGCTGACTGCGCCTCTTCTCTCCTACGTTCATACCCGCCACAAACTTAAAATGACTAATCACAGCAGCTAAAACATCAAACTCATAGGAGTCAACTAGACACCGCTCGTCTCCAACCCGCATGTGAAGTTCATAGGACTTTTCCTTGGGGATAAAATAGATATCCTGAGCCTTCTTTTCTTTCGCAGTAGCAATAATTTTCTGTGCAATTTCTTGTACCATACCGCCCTCCTTATCTAACTATTCGCAAAAAAATAAAAAAAGCAACTTAAAAAGTTACTTTTTTATCTCCATTTCATACGGCAAGAACGGTGTTTTTCTTGACCTGTTTGTTTTTCATAACCTGGACGTAGCTTTTCATCGGGGATGACTCGCTCATCCTGTAAAAGTGCCAAAGAATGATACTGCTGCAAATACTCATTACACTCATCACACCAGCGTTTATCAGCAGGATCCCAAAAAATAGTCATCAAATCACTCCGACTCTTATAAAGAGGATTCTTCTTTTCCAGCTCAAACCAGCATGATTTATAATATTTTAGAGCATCATAATACTTGTCAAAAGATTGACTCATGATGACATCTTCTTCCCAACCTTCTATGAACCACCAGGGTTCAAAGTCCCCATACATTTCTATAACACGATACATTCTTACTACTTCCTTTGTACCGTATATTATATCTAATTTTTTAATACAAGAAAAGGATTTTGCTTGTTTCACACATTAGAAATTTCTTTAATCCTATTATTTTCATCTGATAATAAAAATAGGAGTCCCTTATTGACCCCTATTTTTATCTTCTTAGGCTTGATAACGTTTCACACCATCTAGGTAGGTTGCTACCAATTCCAAATCTTTATCTAGGACGATAAAGTCAGCATCATAACCTTCACGGATTTGACCGCACACATCATCGATGTGAACAGATTTTGCTGGGTTGAGGCTGGCCATCATGACTGCTTCATGCGGATTCGCAATGCCCCATTCGACTACATTTTTCAAACCATCTTTGAGTTTGAGGATAGAACCTGCCAAATTGCCTGTAGATTTGAGGCGAGCAGTTCCATTGGCAACTACTACTGGGAATTCTCCCAACATGTAGTCTCCATCTTCCAAGCCACCAGCTGTCATACAGTCTGTGATAAGAGCGATATTTTCAGTTCCTTTTTGTTTGAGCAAAATATCACAGGCCTTTGGATCCACATGGTGACCATCACAAATCAATTCTGCGTAAGTATGTGGCAACTCATACATGGCTCCCACCATACCGAGCTCACGGTGAGTCAACCCACGCATTCCATTGTAGGCATGTACCCAAACACTCGCTCCAGCATCGACTGCTTTTTTAGCTTCATCAAAAGTCGCATTGGAGTGTCCAAGAGCAACAGTCACCCCTTCACCCGTAATTGTACGAACAAAGTCTTCTACACCTTCACGTTCTGGCGCAAGGGCAATTTTATTGAGCAAGCCATTGGCAGCTTTTTGCCAAGCACGAAACTCATCCATACGAGGGTCTTTCATATAGGCAGGGTTTTGGGCTCCCTTGTATTTCTCTGTGAAATATGGGCCTTCAAAATAGATCCCACGAATCTTGGCTCCACTTGCTTCCTGGTAACGAGCACCGATATTTTCAGTTACCGCAAGCAACTGCTCGTAAGAGGAAGTCAACGTCGTTGGCAAGAAGCTGGTAACACCCGTGCTAAGTAGTCCTTCACTCATTGTATGAAGGGTACCTTCGATGTTATTATCCATGACATCCACACCGCCAAATCCATGAATGTGGGTATCCACAAGTCCTGGGGCAATGCTATAACCGGTATAGTCAATCACCTCAGCCCCTTCAGGAATTTGTTCTACATGCTTTCCAAACTTGCCATCCACAAGTTCCAAGTAGCCGCCACGACGAACTCCGTGTGGATAGAAAAACTGATCCGCTTTAATATAATTAGGCATAATGATAACCTCCTTGATAGATTGATTCTAGAATTTATTATGTCAATTACATTATAAACCTTTCTTTTTCATTTGTAAATGGTATAGACCTATTTTCTAGAGATATTTTAAAAGAGCTGGATATCTCCAACTCTTTGATTTTATTTTGATTTCACAGGTAGTTCTTGAGCGGCCTTAACAGCAGCTGCAATCGTCTCTGCGTAAAGTTTAGCACCTTCTTCAATCATGTTGCTATCATTTCCAAAGTGGACTTGGTCAGTTCCAGCCCAGATTTCAGGGTGTTCCTTAGCGACCTTATTCCAGTCAGCGATGCTCACATATGGATTCTTTTCAGCTAATTCTCTCGCATAAGCCGCATACTGCTCCACTGATGCATAAGTGTCCTTGCTCTTGTCTCCCTCATAAGGTGTCACCAGTATCAGATGGTATCCTTTCGGTAGATTGTTCACGATGCTGTCCAAATCATTCTTATAGCCTTCAGGATTATTGACTCCCGTTGCAATGACAACTGTTTTTAGCAGCGCCTTGTTCTGACTGTTATTGAGCATAATGTCATTGGCTTGCTTGGTCGTTCGACTAACCTGGGCATTGATATTTGCTTCAGGAAGTGCCTCTTTTAAGGCTGTATTGGCACGTAAAGTCACTGAATCCCCAATCAGACTCGTTCCCTCAGAAATTCCCAGGCGACTGGCTTCAGCTTGTTCAGCAAGAGTCTTTGTTTGTCCTATATTGGTCTGAGCTTGCTTGAAACCATTGACCATCAAGTCTGTCTCAAAAGCTCCAACTTGAGGAGCCATAGCTATGATAATCAAGGTAAGTAAGGAAAGGGCGCCCACAACACTAGCACTAATGGGTCTGATATGATGCAGTTTAGTGATTTTTCTAACCAAAGCATTGGTCTTACCAGCAATCAATGGCTCAATAATATAGAAGGATAAAATAGCGAAGAAATAGGAAAAGATAACGGTTAAAATAACAGCTGGCAGATTGCTCATCAACTGAGAAAAGATAATATAGAAAGGCCAGTGGAAGAGGTAAACCGCGTAGCTGGTATCCGCTAAAAATGTGATGATACGAGGTTCTTGTATCTCAGGCGTTTTCTCATGCAAGACACGCGCAGCAAAAATCATGGTCACGGCCGCTAAACTTGCCAGTAAGAAACCAAATAGATAAGCGAACAGGTAGGTAAACTTGACAAAGAAGGTCAAGAGTACTAATACCAAGAGGCCTGCAGCAAACACCAGTAGATTCTGACGAAGATCCCACGTCCGATCAAACTGCTTAACTAAATCGCTCGTCTGACGAACACCCACAACCGTCGCCAAAATACTTCCTAAAAAGAAGGGATAGATATGGGTTAAACTTGAAAAGTAGACAGACGAATGGAAACTAGCCATTAGACTACCAATAAACATGGAGAAAAAGCTAATGATGAAAGCTCCCGCAGAAAGGAGAAATACCATCCCTCTCAATTGACTACTAGATTTTGAACGTTTCGATAAGAACCAAACCGCTAAGCCCCAAAGAATATAGTAGTGAACCTCAACAGCTAGACTCCAGTTGTGAACAAAGAGATGCGGAATGAACTGGGATTCGTAACTTCCCCCTGTTAACATCTCATAGAAGTTGGTCATAAAACCAAAAACTCCCGCAATCTGACCGCCAATTCCAGCAACATAGTCTTGGCGAACTAAGAGGGTAAAGGGCATGGTCACCAAAACCATCAGAACCACAGGTGGTACGATGCGGTAAAACCGTCTCTTAAAAAAGCCCAGTAAATCAATCTGGCGTGCCTTCCCAAATTCTTCGAAAAGGAGAGAAGTGATTAAAAATCCTGAAAAAGTGAAAAAGACATCTACCCCAAAGAAGCCTCCAGGAAAGATCGTTTGAAAGAAGTGGTACAAGAGCACCAAAAGTAAACCTGTAATCCTAATCAAGGAAAACCATTTAATACGCATACGAGTTTATTCCCCACTCAATTAGATCGTAAAAACATCTAATTTTTATTCCATAATACACCTTATTTTATCAAAAAAAGAAGAAAAATCCTAAGAGAAAACTTAGGATTTCAGCATTCTATTTTTACACTTTAGAAATTGCGTCCTGACTTGTTGTAGCCATATTTTTCTACAAAATACTCACGAAATTCCAAGAGATTGTCATCCATGATGGCTTGACGTACTTGCTTCATCAGGTTGAGCAAGAAGTAGAGATTGTGATAGCTAGTCAAGCGGATGCCAAAGGTTTCGTCAGCCTTGAGCAAGTGACGAAGGTAGGCGCGTGTGTAGTTCTTGCATGTATAGCAATCACACTCAGGATCCAGTGGCGTAAAGTCTTCAGCGAATTGGGCATTTTTGACAACCAAACGACCTTGGCTGGTCATACAAGTTCCGTTACGAGCGATACGAGTCGGCAAGACACAGTCAAACATATCCACACCACGAATGACCCCATCAATCAAGCTATCTGGCGCTCCCACACCCATCAAATAGCGAGGTTTGTTTTCAGGAAGGAGCTGGGTTGTGAAGTCCAAGACTGCATTCATCTCTTCGTGGGTTTCTCCTACTGCTAAACCACCGATAGAGTAGCCAGGAAAATCCATGCTGACAAGGTCGTGAGCTGACTGACGGCGAAGGTCTTCAAATCCTGCCCCCTGCACAATCCCAAACAAACCTTGATCCTGTGGACGACGGTGAGCCTTCAAACCACGTTCGGCCCAACGGCTAGTACGCTCGATGGATTTCTTAACGTAGTCGTAAGGCTGGTAAAATTGAGGACATTCGTCAAAGGACATCATGATGTCTGAGCCCAGATTATTCTGAATGGAGATAGCTTTTTCTGGGGATAGAAACATCTTGGAACCATTGAGATGGTTTTTAAAGGTTACCCCTTCTTCTGTGATATTCCGGCTATCTGCTAGGGAATAAACCTGGAAACCACCACTATCCGTCAGGATTGGCTGGTCCCAGTTCATAAATTTGTGGAGACCACCTGCGCGTGCGATGAGTTCATCTCCAGGACGAAGCCAGAGATGATAAGTATTAGAGAGGATAATCCCTGATCCCATCTCCTTCAACTCCTCTGGTGACTGAGTCTTGACAGTAGCTTGAGTCCCAACCGGCATAAACATAGGTGTCGGGAAGGTACCGTGGGGAGTGATGATTTCTCCCAAACGAGCTCCCGTGTGTTTTTCTTTCTTAATCAAACGGTATTTGATTGGTGAATCTGACATTTTCTACCTCCGAAGCTGGGAAAAACAGTCCCAGTTCATACTTTGTGCCCAAAGGCATACTGTATGATTTTATCAAAAAAACTAGGAACTGTCACGAACTATGGTATAAGTGACAAATGTTTACCAATGCCTTCTGTTGCTTATCAATAGTTGAGTTTTTGCTTATTTTTATTTAAAATCATTTCCGTTGATTTTCGTCATTTTTTTAAATCGTATTCATCTTCGTATTCATTTTCATACTCACCTTTGCCCGTATAGTTGAGAAGGCTGCAATTTAGTTCTAATAGTTTACAAAAAAATCAGTGAGTAATATCACTGTTTTTTCTTTGTCTTAAAAGGAGTACTACTTTCAGGAAGACACCTAAATATGACTTAGAAACTGACAAAAAAGCCATCTGATTGGGTGACTTCTTTAGGGAGATTATTATGAAAAAGGTAAAATAAAATTTTATTGAATCAACACTCTTGGAGGGTGTCCCCTCCAACTCCCCGACCTCTGGGGTAGGTCTATTTTTTTTGAAAAAAAGTAAAAAAACTTTATCAAAACGCTTGACTTTCTCGGTGTACCGTGATATAATATAATCAAGATAAGGAAAGGAGGTGAGGAAAATGGACAAAGATGATTGGCTCAGATTGGTTGAAAAGCTAATTGATAACGGGCCAGCTTACATCACAGCTCTAACTGGTGCATATGCTACATATCACATTTGGAGCAAAGAAAAAAAGCGAAAACCTAGACCTCGCAAGTTTAAGTAATCGCCTTGGGAATAGGGGAGCTACCACTCCCCTCACTCCCTATTATACCATAAAATAGGAACAATAACATGGAAATTTTAATCATAAATATACTGATCGTTTTATTGAGTTATTTTTATTTAAGAGGGCAAAAAGATGAGAAAGCAAATAGAAAAAGTATTAAGAAGCAAAAAAAGCACAAGCGCAATCGCTAAAGGAGCAGATTTACCTTGGACAACAGTCTCAGACCTTAGAAGTGGAAAAACGAATTTGGACAAAATGTCTTTATTGACAGCAGAAAAATTACAAAACTATGCGAAGGAGCTAGAAATGGAAAACGCAAAACAACTACTTGAAGAAATTAAAAACAACGATGTAGCGTACGCTATTGTGAATGAGGATGGAGCAGTTTATTGCAACTGTAAAACAAGTAACATCATGGATATTTACGGCCATGATGGCGAAGATGGCCATTTCTACGGTGTTTACGGTGACACAGTTGGTGGGCAGCTTGATAGTCGTAACGTATCTGATGATGTCATTTTGAAAGCTATTAAACTAATGCTAGGTTTGGGTGAGCCTGTAAAACGTTCAGAATTGTCTATGGGGTCAGATTTCAAACAGACATTTGTAGATGGATATTTTGAGGTGGTTGAATTGATGAAACAGTCTGGTCTTCTGCAGGATCAAGAAGAAAATGAGAAAGTCAAGGAATGGATTGAGTCTCACAAAGACGTTGTAGGTTCAACAGCTAAACATCCAACATTTGGAACGGGTAAAGTAACAGAAATCAAAGACGGCACAATCACTATTGATTTTGAAGATTATGGAAGCAAATCTCTAGCTCTCAATGCTGTTGTTGAAAGTAACTTATTAGAGTTCTAAAATAATTTATAATGGGTAAAGCAGTGATTTCGGTCACTGCTTTTTCTATTTTGAACAAACAAAAAAACCGCAGGCACTAGCCTGCGGTTTTAGTGTAATCTATTTTGAAAGTCCTTTCTGTTTTATTTATTTTTCTTCTTTTGGTTTATCGACGACGGTGATAAGCCCGTCTGGTTCTGTTTTGAATGCTGGATCTGTGTGAAGTTCGCCGTTAGCTTTCAAATAATACCAGCCATCGCCCGATTTGACGAATTGTTTAGAGAGCATGTACCCATCTTTTTCCTCCATAAAATACCAAGTTTCTCGGTATTTCACCCAGCCTTTTGCCATACGGCCATCTGACTTGAAGAAATACCAGCGATGGTTGAGGAACATCCATCCTGTGACCATTGCCCCACGTTTATCGAGATAGAACCAGTCTTTTTCATCAAAGAACCAACGGTTAATCAAGCAATAGCCACTACTATCAAATCGGAACCACTCTCCATTGATTTGTTTCCAGCTGTTTTTTGGATAAGAGCCATCTGACTCCTCCCACCACCAGCCTGTTTCATTGCGTTTCCAGCCAGCTTCAGATAAGCCACCTTCGATATCCTTTTTAAACTGCTCACGGCTGATCCCCCATTTGGCAAGGTAAGGGTATGGATCCACATGGTCAGAGTAGTTTCGAGGTTGGTTGTACGTACAGTACTGGTGCGTCTTAATTCCTGCTAAGCTATCAGAATCTAGCGTTTTGGGGATGCCTGCTTCATCAGCAAGATTTCGCAAAAGCTCAACATAGAGCTTATAATCGCGCATGAATTCTTCCTTGGTTTCATGACTCTCAATCAGTTCTACCTGACTATAACCCTCTACGTTCCAGCCACCTCCTACATCGTATGCCCCCATGTCTGTGTACCAGGTCTGCATCACACGGCCGTTACCGACGACATGTGAGAAAAATCCTGAATCAACTGGGCGGCGCATGTGGTAGTCTGCTTCATTTTGAGCTGTTGAGTTAGGATTACCAGTTGAATGAGCGTGAATCTGACGATAGGGTTGTTCTCCGACCTGTGGCAAATCAGTTCTTAGTCTACTTGTATCAATATCCATTATTGTTCTCCTTTCCATGAATCGTTCATCTGCTTCACCGCTGATTCGACAAATGTATCAAGATCTTTGTCGGTCATGCTGATGTTGTATTTGGCAAGCTCAGCACGGATTTTAGTGCGTGCTTGCTCCAGCTTCTCTTGACCTTTATAGCCAGTTTCGGCTGCGACCTGCTCCACGGCATTGACCGCGTTCTTGGCCAAGATTTCAACAATCTTGATGGTTTTCTCTCCACCTTTTTGAACCATGTAGTCCTTGACTGCTTTAACTGCGATACCAGCCAAAACAGTCAAGATTCCAGTAGCTGAAGCGATAATGATTTCTGTGATTTGTTGCATGTTATTCTCCTTTTTCGATTTCTTCCATGCGGTCGTTCATGCGGACCATTTCTTTCTGAATGTCACCGACCGTATGAGTAATTGTAGTTAATTCTGTAGTGGTCTTTTCTAGGTGAGTCATCAAACGCTCTTCTCGTCTGTTAGAGTCGGCCTTTGATTGCTCGTGCAAATCCATAATCTTCTTCTCTCGCTTGTCCGAAGTCTTGATGAGATATCGAATGATAATAAAGAAAAGTAAGATAAACAAAATCGCCCAAGCTACCTGACTTTGAGCGATTTTTTCAGCTTCTTCAATCGGCATATAACCTCCTTTTACTCAATCCGTGGCATGACCACAGTAAGCACACCTTGCTGAAGCATTTCATCAAGAGGCTGGTCTTTGTATGTGAACCCCTCGTTTGCTCTCATTTGAAACATAAAGATGGTCTGCGTGCCTTTTGGCCATTTAGCATTAGTTTCAAACGGATACGGCATAGCAACGATGTCCCCGTTTGAGTAGCGTGTACTCTTTACAAGAGGCTTGATGAAATTTGCTACCTTTACATAGGCAAAGGTAGGCATGCCACCATTTTGAGATACTACCACGGCACTCAAGACTTCAGTAATAGTTGAAACCGCATAAAGGTTTTCCTTGTTCTCTACGGTCGCTTGCTCTACCTTGGTTGCCATTTCCTTATTTTGCTTGAGTTGCGTCTCTACTTGGTTAAACTTCTCCTTTTCAGCACGCTGAGGGAAGTTATCCTGATAAAGAGCCTCAAGAGCTAACTCAAAAAGTTCAGTATTGGACAAGCTGATTTTGTCAGCTGGTAAGAAAATTGGCACGATAGCACTGTCTGCATTGACTAGCGTGACCTTTGTAGCGGATTCTTTTCCGCTGCCATCATATTCCAAGGACTTTGTCCCGTACTCTAATTTCATGTGTTCTCCTTTTTAAATTTTGAATGAAATATTATCAAAGTTGAGCCATGTAGCGTCAACATTTCCTTTTATAACGATATCGCCCTCTTTTAAAATAGCTAGAATAGCACTACCAAAACTATTGTTAAGGCCTGTGACATAAATTGACTGTGTAGGTCTAAAACCTGCTGGTAAAGTCCCAATGACTGTCTCGTTAGTTGTTTTCCCTTTGGTGGCAGAACCTCTAAGATAAACCACTCCATCAAATGTTTTTGAGTACTGAACTTTGTCGTAATCAGGATGATGTACCCAGCCGTTTTGTAAAGGTAGGACTTGCCAAGTAGAGTCTTGAGTGTATTTTTGGATGTCATCTTTAGTAGCAATCTCTTTCCATTTAGATGGCTTCCAACTACCTCCGTCGTTCGCTGTTCGAAGGAACATTCTTCCTCCCATCGTAGTGAAGAATTGAACAATTTTCCAACTATCTAACCAGAAATTTTGGAATAGTCCCCACTCTCCTCCCTGACCAGTAGGGTTGTCATCGTACTTACCACTTCGCCATCCAAACTCTGTCCCTTTTTTGTTCCAAACATCATCCCATTGAGCACTACCTCTACTTAGACCTCCATCATTATTAGTTAGCTTATACTGTTGAATAGGTTTGTCATCTACATATATGTCACCTTTGACGTCCAAGGCTCCACGTTCACGGATTTTGTTGACCCCAACCCCTGACCTGTCATAAGACAAGACTACGCTCTCTGTGGCCACGTTGACCATGAAGTTAGTACGAGTGAACTTGTCCTCTAGTGTACCAATGACGACCCATGACTGATTAGCTAGATAATTGCCTGCAAGATTAGCCTGAGAATTGACTAGACTTGAGATACTTGTCCATGCTCCAGTAGCTGGTCCTGTATCCACTTGAAAGTTAGTAGTCCCAAGCCGAGCAACCTTGAAAGTCAAGGTCATTGCGTTCTTTTGACTTCCTGAGACAGTCAGAGGCGCTATTTTGGCATTTCTAGTGACCGTCAATGTGCTAGAGGTTGAGCCTGTCCTTGCAATACTAAAGCTCAAGGCAGGAGCAAAATACTCAAGCACGGTCACGGATACCTCTTTAGTATCTGACCATCTGCCACGACTATCAGACACGCTCGCTCTGATTTTGATGGTGCCGTGATAGTTCATAATGCCAAGACTTCCACCGTTTGAGCTTGTGGATTGGTTTTTGCCGACAATTTCAGCATAGTATCCAGTAATGGACGAGCCGTAGGAACCAACTGCACCATTAAACGCTACTTTGATGTTAGAGATTACCTGAATGAACGTGTTACCGCTTGGGATAAGGTTCTGAGCAGCACCGTTTATGTCCGACAGGGAAACTCCTGTAAATGTGGGTTTTACATTTGCTGGCACGCTAGCCGTCAATGTGGTTGACTGTGTGCCTGTCTTGGTAGAGCCTGAGTAGGTGTCTACATAGACAGTCCCTTTACCACTAGCAGAGTTTGGGATGTCGTTGGCAAAGTCAATAGGGATCGTCCAGCTGGTGGATGTGTCTACATTCGTTGCAATCGTACCTGACTTACCAGCCCAGGAATAGCGCACCGTATGCTTAAAACTTGAGCTCTGACGATTGATATTGATAGTAACCGCACTACCAATGACTCCAGCGCTCACGCTTACAGAACTCGAGCGTGGTATAGTCGTCAAGCTAAGGCTTGCTGTGACTGTAATAGTATCATGCAAGCCATTGTTAGGATTGAACGTACAAGAGACAGGCAAGGTCTTAGTACCATCCGCATTGTGGCTGATGGTACTTGACCCACTAGCAAGAGTGTACTCCTCGCCTGACGTCTCCCACGTCGGATAGCTATAATGCACATTTTGACCGTCAAGATTGAGAGAGAGTGTGCTATCTCCTTGATGGTTATGAGTGTAATAAGCGCCTGTCCGACTAACTGTCATCCGCCAGTTGACGGTTGAGGTGTTAGCTGTGATACTCTGAGAGCCTTGGTCTACATAGACATTGAGATACAAGCTCCCACTTGAGTTACTAAATTTAGCCATTTTGCTCCTTTCTATCCTACATGACGAATGACGTTCATATCAGGGTTTAGATGATACTGTTCTTCTCTAAAACGTCCTATTTGAATGGTCTTAGAGAAGATACCATTCTCAATGTGGATTACTCCTTGACTGATGTACATGACCTCAACACCTGCGCTAAACATCGAAATCCGCCCGTTAGGATTGAACATCATGCTAGAGCTACCATCGTTCTTACCAATCACAAGCCCCTCATTGCTAGAGCTCATGTAAGTGTCGATGAAATTCCAGCGATCAGATAATTCTCCCAAGTCTTTGGCGATGTTAGAGACACGCTGGCTAGCTGCAATCAAATCTTTCTCAGCTTGTAACCTTGCTGTCTCGTTTGACTTGACAAAGTCCTTGTAAGCCTTTATCCAGTTGTCAAGCGTGTCAGCGCTAGCTTTAGCCTCCAGCTCAGCCTGAATAATTCCATCTTTCTCATTTAGAGCGTTGAGTTGCTCCTGAGTCAGCCCTTGGTCAGCTTTAGAGTTGATGTCAGTCTCTACATCCTCAATAGCTTTCACATAGCCAAGAAAATTAGTTCCCACGGCTAACATGGCATTTTCAAGCGTAACCGTCTGGTTAGCAGGAAATCCATGACCTGTACCAAAACGGATGAAAATATTATCTGTTTTGTAAGCCTCTGAGGCGTTTGACAGGTCAATGACAAACTCAAATTTTTGTGGAGTAGTGGTCCCAGCTTTTAGGACGATTTGATTTTTGTACCATGGAGTAGCCGAAAAATGCACATTAGCCTGCGTATCTTTTGCTAGTGCTGGAGATAGGCTGATTTCAAATGCTATGCGCACATAATTTGGTTTTAACCTGTCTGGGTTTTTCCAAAAATCGTCAAAAATAAAAGTCCGCATGTCATACGTTTCACTATTTCCAGTGTTGATTTGCTGAGTTCGGCCATTTTTGAAATAGTTACGGTTTCCGCCTTTTACGTTATCGAAAAGAGCCGTCCAGTTGTATCTTGTAGGATCCTGACTGTCCGCCTCAGTGAAATCAGTGTAAGTACCAAAATAGCGCTTGTTAGCGCTTGATGAGGTGCTAAAACCATCACGTCCATCCTCTGAGTTGGCCCAAGCTCTATGCAAGTACTGAGTCTTACCAGCTGTTCCATCCGATGTATTGATGAGCGTCAACTGCTCTGAAGCTACCTCTTTGTTATCCACCCATGCTGATACCGTCAAAACCATTTTCTGATTGATGTCAGAGGCCCTCACAATGTAATTAGGACTTGTGGCTTTGATTACACCATCAACGACCCAACGCCATCCGCTGTTGATGACCTTGTTACCTCGCATGAGGGTAGGGGTCACAATCGTCTGACCTTGGCCATTTTTAAAGGCTATACCGTTATCTGTAGCTAGTTTGATAGAGTAGGGTTTAGATGCTTCAAAAAGTCGCTCAAAGGCTGCTTGAATGCCATCTGATAGCTTATTTTCGAGAGCCTTGAAATTCGCAAAAGTAGTTTTGTTACTTGCCGGATTTGTAAAGCTGATTTTCTGTTCGGTAACTCGTGCTTTTACTATTAAAGCTGGACTAAAACCATCATCATAAATCTGGATTGTGTCTCCAATTTCTACGTCCACAAAGCCATCAACTTCATAGGTGATGGCTGGGTAGCAATGTTGCTTGAGTTTCAGGTAAGCAAGTCGTCTCAACTCGTTTGGCTCGTCTGTGTCAAAGTCGAAGTCTCGTCTTGTCCACTGGTCCTCAGCTGTTGCTGATGTGAAAGTTGAGGGATAGAGTTGCATGGACAACGGTGCATACAGTTGTTGCCCTCTTTGGTAAAACTCTAATTCTCCCCTCTCGTTTTTGATAGACCAATCTCCCAAGTTTTCAATGGTCAGAACCTCTTTTTCGGGCTCGGTTTCTTTCTCTTTTTTCTTAGGAGGTTTTATGATTCGTTTCTCAGTATTAGATGGCCCGCCTTTCTTACTGGTCGTCACAGTCTGTTCAATAGAACCATCTGAACGAGTAGTCGTGGTCGTTGTGATGCGTGTTTTATCAGCCAGTTTTGTGACTTTGGTGTGGACAATAGTCTTACTCTTTGTCCCATCAGATGCTGTGCGAATGATCGTTTCAGTTGTCGAACCATCCGCATTTTTCACTCTCTGACTAGATAAATGACGTTCTCCGCTATCTTCGACTTCCACGGTCGGCATTTTCCCGGTTGGCCGGATTGTATTGAAAACACCTGTTTTATCCACTTTCCGGGTGATAGAGCTAATATTTTTACCATATTTTAAAACCACATCATTCCTGATACGACCAACTCCTTGATGTGTATCATCGTGTTCGTGATATATATTTACAGTAAATTTCTTAATCGTGCTATCTGCTTTTAATTGTGTGTCAAATTCAATCTCAGCATTGAATTGTTTTGCAAGATTAAGCAAGCGAGCAAGTTTTGTTTCTTGCGTCGTCCACTCGATGATGCGTTGCTGGTCTGAAATTTCATTAGTTCCAATAGTGAGATGGGCGTAGTTTAATAAAGCCATCTCTTTGCAATATTCTGCAAAAGTCATGGCTCTCGTTGCTTTGTACGGATTTACTAACTCATTGATCAATTCAAGATTGAGATTCTCACAATAGCATTTGATTGTCTGCTCATTTTCCTCCACTGACATCACATTAAAGAGATAGGTACGTCCATTGTGTCGGAACGACACCCAAGCACGTTCATTTAGATGATGGTAGGTCTTTGATGAAGCTGTGTCTGATTGAATTGCTTTCTTAAAGACTGTAAACTCAAACGTTGAGGACCCTGTTGGCATGTCTCTTGACCATGTATCGTTATAATAATTAAGCGTATTCTGCTTACTATTATCAACAAAAGCAACCTTTTGCAAGTTTGCATCGTGAATCGTTAAGAGCATTATAGCCACCTTTCTTCAAATTCAATTGTCACAGTAGGTTTCGTCTTGACCCAACTTGAGAAATAGACCTCAAGTTGACTATTTCCTGGAGGAATGCTCAAGAATTTTGAACCCTGGACAACATCTGCAGCCCTCTCAAGACCATCCACCGTGACTGAATCATTCTCGCTATCAAGGATGATATTTGACCCCATAGGATAGCGATTAGGAATGTCCCTTGAAGCCTGTACAAAATCTTTGCGATACAACAGCTCATCAAGATACAAGTGAGGAATAATTGCCTTTCCACGAAAAGCACCTATCGTCACATGGACCTTAGCTGATTTTTTACCTTCTATTTCAGGAACGATAAAATTATAGTATGAGCCATTGTAGTAAACTTGAACTTTCTCATCATTCCTTTTGAGCTCAAACTGTCCTCTTGATAATGCAAAAGGATTTTTATTACTGTCGCCTGAGGAGTCAAAATCGAAACATTTTAAAAAGTTGTATTCGCCTTTGTTATCTGTTGCAAAGACATTAAATCCACAATATAGCCCTTTATAGCGCTTGTAAGTTTCAACACCATACAAAAACTGACCATTAGTGTCAGATACAGTCACTTTAATAAACCCACATTGAGCAACTGAATCCAACTGATAAACCAACTTACAAAAAATGTAATCATCAAGTGATCCTTTCTCTCCTGTAGAGTCAGCAGGAATCTCCCATGACAAGCCTGTTGAATAACTTTCATTGTATGTGCCGCTAGGTTGCTCTCTGAGCTTGACACGTTTCTTTCCGGCCACTGTGACTAGTTCGGATGTCCCGTTTAAATTCTCTGGGCTATTAGTCACCGAGCCAATCTTGACAGCTCTAGCAAAGCCATCAACGATTTTGTCGCCTCTAAAGTCAAGCAAGACCTCAGACCGTTTAACTATCTCAGCATCAATCTCCTTAGGATCTCCAACCTCAAGAGCTCCGCTGGTGTTAACTAGACCGATATACCCATTCTCAGCATTGTGTTTGACTTTAACGATTGGAAATGCACTCTCTGTGCCATTATTTGTAAGATCAAACACCATCTTTCCCGCTTCGCTAGTTGCGTTTTTATCACTATCAAATCGCTTATAGGCTGAACTATGAGCCACACCATCAGGAACGATGAACTTAATAGAGCCGTTTGAACGTCTCCCGCTTGCCTCTTGCATAGAGATATCATCGATTACCATGGCCAGATAATACTTGTCTGGCTCATCTGAAAATGTCAACTCTTTAGGACTATCAACATTAAAAATACCCGCAAGCTTGTGCTTGAGGGTATTTCTGTCTTTGGACCAGATGGAGAAGTCCACCTTGATATATTTTGCATCAATCGTTTGTTGCTGGATATTCACGCCAATTCTTGGGGCATGATCGATAGAGATAGAGCGATTGTTCCCGATATCTCGTTGGATATCATGGATTTCAATAAACTCTCGTAAATCTGTTTTATTAAAACGCATAGTCACTTCGCTCATTCAATCACCCCTTTCATTCTTAGTGCCATTCTTTCCTGCTCTTTCTGCTTTTTGGTGATAATATCCGTAACTTTTGAGTTATCCAGATAAGCGTTTGTGTCCTTGTTAAGGATAGCAGTAAGTAATTTTTCTAAACTTACTCTCAGAATCGCCATCTCAGACACGATTTTATCTGTATCTTGTCCGTTCTGAACACTTGTAGTCTGAATAGTGATATTACGTTGAGCTTGTTCCATTTCACGAAGAAATTTTGCATCACTCGGGATCCCGATACCAGAAGCGTATTTCGGAACACCCATCTCACGCATCAAACGTCTAGTCTTATCAGCTCGCAAAACCTTAGAACCTCTTGGAAGAGGAAGCAAGACATCACGACCTTGTGGGATGAAACTCCGACCATTCGGGAGAGTAACCATTTCCTTGTAGTTGCTGTTCCGCTGGTCGTTGACGATAGCAAGTCCACCCGGGTGGTAGTTGGTCCCGTGGGCGTGCTTGCTCGCAAAGATATTCGTAAAGAAATTACCAGTAACACTGTCAATCCAGCTCTTAATACCTGAAAGAACACCAGAAGCATTGTCTCGAGCGTTTATAGTGACCGTTTTGTCTTGGATACCATTGACGCCACTTTTGACCTCGCTGACAGTGTCATTGGTGCCATTTTTGGCAAGGATATTCACTGGATCATATTGCTTGATAGCATTGATGGCACCGCTCGTCTCGTTTCGTACACCGCCTGTTTGGTCAGCAGCAAACAAGTTGATAGGAGCTTCTTGTTTTGGTGAATTAACACTCAAAATAGCGCTTCCGACAGCTACGCTCGTATTGTCCACCGCATCCAGAGATTTAGTCTCAGCAGATGCGAAATTCCATGCTGTAATCTTATCGATAGATAACTGACCATTGTTCAAAACATTCGTAGGATCTGCCTTCAAATCTTTTGTAAATGGAGTAGTAGCATTCCATGTTGTCAAAGTATCAGTAGAGCGAGCGACTGCTTTTTGGATACTCTCATCATTGGCCAGCAACTCCTTCTGTTTTGGTGTGAGCGATTCATAGTTAGACAGAGCTTTTGAGGCTTCCTCTGCCTTATTCATGACGTCGGCATTTTTCATGAGGAGTTCTTTGACTTTAGCTGGCATGCTATTCCATGTTTTAAGATGGGTTTCACTATCAAAGATAGCTTGAAGCCCAGCTTGATTCTTAACAATCACTTGTTTCTCTTCGAGGGTCATGTCTTCCCATTTACCAGATTCGACAAGAGCCTCAGCGATAGTCACACGAGCATTTGAGTTGATATCCGCAGTCTTAGCGATAAACTGCAATTGTTCCCAACCTTCCGCAGATTTGGCAGCCTCTCCGATAACTTCCTTAACATTGGATTTAACTTGGAAATTTCCATTCTTATCAATGTTGCCGACTAACAACGACCAGGCATCGTTAGCCTCTTTCACTTCCTTGCTCATCTCACTGGTGTAGTTAGCAAGGATGCTGTGTGAATTCCCTACATTTTGAGAAGCTTCAGCAGCTTTCTTCCCAATTTCTTCATAGGACAGGCCGTATTCTTCCAGAACTTTCTTAGCTTCTTCCCAGTAGTTCCAACTTTGCCCAGTTCGAGCTTTCACCTTTGCATCAAGATTTTGCATGACTTGATAATACTTACTTCCCAGAGCTTCCATGGTTTGATGGTGTTTAGACTCTAGTTCTTGAATTTTTTTATTGTAAGTTTCTTGATCAATGGCTTTCCCATCGAGCAGCTCTTTCCACTCGCTCTTTGAGTTCTCGTAGAGTTTCTTTTCCTCATCCAGCGCTTGTTTCAAAACATCTCTAGTATGTTTTAACTGTGTTTCGTTGAGTGAGCTGATTTTACCATTTAAGGCTTGTTGTGCTGCCGTCTGTTGTTCTTCCGACAAACTCATCATCGAGAGTTTTGCCTTAATCATCTCATTCTGATTGTTCAGGATGATTTCTTTCTCTTCTTGAGAGAATTTGCTCGCATCACCATTATGACGTTGATAAATCTCATTAATTTGATTCATCATGGTCTCAGTGTTAGATACTACTTGGCCATTTCTTTCCTTGGCTTTTGCAATATCGTCCTCACTAAGACCCCACTTAGCCCCCAACTCTTCCATTCGTTTGTTGGTCTTGTCCGCAGCAGTAGCGATTTCTTCATAGAGTTTTTTAAAGGCTCCAGAGACCTTATCAGCATCTCCAGCATGAGTACCAAAGTTTGCGACAGCTGTGCTGGTTTCATCGACCGTCTTTTGAAAACTTCGCAATTCTCCACGAGCAGTATCGCTCAACTGAGAACCAAACTCCTCAGTCTTGATACGAGCCTTGTCTTTCTCGTTCCCAAGATAAACAAGTGCGGCGGTAGTAAGACCGAGACCTCCGACTATTAAACCTAGAGGATTCGCAAGCGTACCCATTGATGTTGTTAGAAGCCCCGTTGAAGTTGAAGCTGATGCCGTCGCATTCCCAAGCGCAACTGCTCCACCAGATGCCAATTTAAAGGCAGATGATAGATTACCGGTTGTTCTAAAGGCTTGGAAAGTCTTATACATTAAATTCATGCCACCGACCGCTTTACCAGTCCCTTTAGTAAGCCAGCCAATTCCTTTTGTCAAACTTCCAATAATTCCAATACCTTTGCCAAAAAGTGTTAAAGCCGGTCCAGCTCCAGCAGTCAATGCCACCCACATGAGAACGTTTCTTTGTTCTTCTTCAGACATAGAACTAAAATGTTTAGCCATTGTAGCCAGCGTGTCAATCCAAGGTTTTGCAGCCGTAAGACCTTCACGGAGAGCCTTCAAAAGAGGCCCGCCAAATTCAATAGCCAAGTCGGTTACCTGGTTCTTAAACATCTTCAATTGTGATTCTGTGGTTTCATATCGCTTATTGGCTTCATTGGTCAGAGCAGTATTGTCTTTCCACGCTTGATTAGACCGTTCAACTGCTGCGCTCATTTTATCTGATGATAAGGCCAGAGATTTAAGCATATTTCCTTGCCTAACGCCGGTCATGCCTAATTTCATCAAGATAGCATCCATATTTGCGCCTTGCTCGCGGGCTGTGTTAAGACCTTTAATAAAGGCTTGCAAAGCTTCAGCAGGTTTTTCTTTCCATGCTTTTTGGAATTCTTCCGATGTTGTACCTGCAACTTTAGCAATCAATGCTAGATCATCTGCTGAATCCTTGGTAGTCAATGAGACCGCATTACCAATAGCAGTGAGGGTTTGAGTCATTGCAGTACCACCAGCCTCAGCCTCAATACCAACCGAACTCATTGCAGTAGCCAAACCTAAGATTTCAGGAGCAGTTAGTCCAGCTAGTTTTCCTCCTGCTGCTAAACGGTTGGTCATCTCAACGATATCTTTTTCAGTTGTCGCAAAGTTGTTACCCAAGTCAACAACAGATGCCCCAAACCGTCCATATTCATCCGATGTTAGACCGAGGATATTTGCAATCTTGGCAATGGCTGTCGCGGCTTCTTCAGCACTCAAGTTTGTAGATTCTCCCATGTCAATCATCGTTCGAGAGAAGGTAAGGATATCCTCTGCCTTGATACCTAGCTGACCAGCAACTTCTGCGACATTTGCGATTTCAACTGCACTGGCTGGCAATTCTTTAGCCATCTGACGAATGCCGTCAGATAAGTTCTTGTAGGATACGGTTGCAGTCTCATCTACTGTCTTCTTCACACCTGCAAAAGCAGATTCATAGTCAACAGCTGCTTTAGTGATTAAACCTACACTTGCAACTAAGGGAGCAGTTAGCCCTGTAGTTAATTCTCTCCCAGTTTTTGAAACTTCTTCGCCAAAAGTTTTTATTTTTTTACCACTTTTGATAAGGCCGTCTCCAAATTTATTGATACGGTTCGCAAAGCTATTCTCCTTACCAACTGCAATCAAAGCTTGTTGCACGTTACGGAGTTGACCTTCCATGGCTGCCAACTTAGCATTCTCACGTTCAATCTCAGCAGCGGCCTTATCAAATTTAGCTGTACCAGGTTCGAGAGTATCAAAACTTTTCTTCATCTGGTCCAAGACTTTTCTTTGCGCTTCAATCGCTTGACCAAGTGTCTTGTACTTAGCTTGAAGTAAGTCTGTGTTTTTCCCGTTATTTTTAAGGGAGCTGTCTAGCGCCTTTACATTGCTTTGAAAGTATTTAACCGCATTCTTAGCGCCATTTAGAGTAGGATTGAACTTCGACACGTCCAGCCCTAGCTCGATATACATTTGACCTAACGGCGTTCCACCTGCCATTCAAATCCTCCTTTTTAAATCATTTCTAGAAAGTCAGCAAGATCCATGACTTCCTCAGTTTTAGCAGATTCGGTTTCACCAAGAACACCCATTAGGTCCTCCCAGCTCGTATCCATAACATCACGGATACTCATGCCGTACGGTCCTTCAGTAGCTTGCTTAACAAAACCATAAAACCGTTTCAGTGCTTCACTTGGCTTTATTTTTTCTCCTTTGGGTCAACATCACCCACCAGATGAGAGTAGATGTCTGCAAATACCGCAAAAATATCCGCCATATCTGTGTATTTCAAAAGTTCTTCCACTTCCAAATCTTCAAACAATGAGGCGATGAATTCCAATTGCTTGTCTAGTTTTTCAACTTCAGACAAGTCAGAAGATAATGCTTCATTGAGAATCAGGTAGTCACGATAGTCCTTAGTAGTAATTTCCTTACTGGTCTTTTGAACATCTTGACCTTTCTCATTTTTAATTAAAAATTTAACCTTAGCCATATACTTTCCTTTCTAGAAAAAAGATAAAAAGAGAGCTTGCGCCCTCTTCCTACCCTGCAGCAACCATTTTAAGTTGACCTTTGAGTTTCTTGATTTTTTCTTCGTCATTACCAATGTACTTGCCATAGTAATTACCTTTGATTTCTTCATCATCGCTTGCAATGGCTGAAAAACTCAAGCTGTCATCTGGAAGCTCCTCTTGCTTCTCTTTATGAGTTTCAAATTCTTCAGCATCCATTGAGAATCTGCCTTTGAAGAAACCGACTTGCGCTTTCGTGCCGTTTGCTGTTTTAGATTCAAGCATAACGGAACAAAGTGGAGCAGCGCTATCTTCACCAATATAAACGATTTCGTCCTTAACTACATGCCCAAGGATTTTGGCAAGGACCATGTGAGGAATATCAACAGCTGTCATTTCCATCTTCACATCACCTACACCGCGATTTGATGTGTGATAAGCAACATCGCTTCCGTAAGTTTTAACAGGTTCACTTGAAAGTCCTGTAATCTTAGCAGTACGAGTCGCACCCTCACCGGTTTTACCTTCTACCACGAAAAGGTTTTTCCCAATTGTTGGAGTAGCTTCCCCATCCAACACACGAATTGTCATGCGTTTAAAACCAACTAATGCCATTTATAGCACCTCTTTCTTTAATTTAGTATTCTTCATATAGAGCACTCTGACCCTTGTAAGTCCGAGCGTCTACATAGCGTTTGATTTCTGGAATCCATTCATCCAAACCACCTGCGGTTTGATAAAATCCCTGGTCTTCCATAATCTTTTCAATTTTTCTTTGGAGTTCTTTGCACTCCGTATAATTTTTAGACTCTACATTTACCTGATAGAGAAATGTCTTAGCCAAACTAGTATTACTACCATGAGCCGTCTGCATCGGCGGACCAACAGGTCTAATGACGATGCTTGTCTCATTGCTTGGTAGCGAGTCAGGACGATTAAAAGATTTGATGCTGATTCCAGCTAAAGTCTCATCTTTTTTCAAAGCCTCATAGAGTTCATTAAACTTATCTTTGACCATCTAAAATCCTCCTATCTTCAAATGACTAGCCATTCTGTATTTATAGGTCTTAGCATGAGCCTCTGAGAAGTGTCTGATAACACCAAACCCTCTTGGATGTGGATTCTTACCATATCCAAACTCATTCAAGTGAACCAAGCGCCAACGAGAGCCTTCACCAAAACCAATTTTCACAACAGGGACGCCAGCAGCAAGACCGGTCACACGCCCAGCAGTAGCACTTTCAATAGTTGCTCCAGTATCTTTGTAGACTTGCAAAGCACCTTTAAACTCTTCTAAGGTTTCACTTGCGACTGCTTTTAAGGCTCGACTCGTAGCACGTTTGACCTTAGTATTGCCAAGATGAACTTCAAGGTTTCTAAGAACATCGTCAAAGCCTCTTAATTCTGCACCACTAGACATCTTGACCACCACCGATAATGACTATCAAAAAATCCCGATTGTCAAAATCAGGACGAACATCGATAATTTGCCATTTTTCACCACTGAGACGATTATCTTCAACTTCGACAAAATGCTCATTCTTTGGCTGATAATCAGACAAAGGATCACGAATTTTCAGAGTCATCTTAGCTTTCATAGACTTCCCAGTTGCGATTTCAATATCTTTGAAACTAGGAGAGTAAACTTTCCCCATCGTATAAAAAGCCTTCTCGTGACTCACATCACGACCATGAAGCCCCTCCTCAACTTTAGAAGTATAGAAAGTCAAGGGGGTTCTCAGGTCTCCATTTTGAGCCTCAGGCTTTTTGTGGCGATAGCTAGGGCGATTAGTCTGATAGGACATCAGTCATTGTTACTTCTGGTTGTTTTTCTGTCCATTCAACAAAGCCAGGTAGCACTCCATCGATTTCATCAAAGCGCTCTTTTGTCGCTTCAAATTCTTGGCCCTCAGAACGAAACACCCCTTCTTTGAGGTCATAAAATCCTTTTAAAACCTTAATCATGTTTTTCCTCCAATTTGTAATTTTCTAGTGATAATGCCATCAAATCCCCTTGAAAGTTCCCGTAGAAAAATTCAACTTGATCATTATAGGCATATCGAGCACGTTCTAAAATAAGCTCTCTCACTCGTGATTCGGTAGAGTCCTTACTACCGACCAGACTGAGGATGGCTGACTCAGAACTTTCCAACATTTTGGAGAGGTTTGCATCCTCCCCATTATGAAAAATCCTCATCCGCTCCTTGAAGGATTTAAGGAGTGGATGAAGCTGTTCTTCTGGAGTCATGGCTCAACTCCTAGATTAGGCTTGGGGAAGTTGTAGATTCCAGACTGCTGCAGTCTTTTCGTCATGAGCCTTACCATAAGCGAATTGCTTAGCAGTGTAAAGGTTCAAATCTTCCAAAGCGTAGGTTTCTGTGTAACGGCCAAGTGAAATACCACCACCGACAAAGGCATCGTAGCGACCTTTGACAAATGTAGTGACTTTACCAGCTGTTTGTGCCACGGATTCTACCAAGATAATGTTGAATGGCATTGCAGTGATGTAGGTTCCTTGAGCGTTCAATGAAGTGTATTGTTTCTTCACATCCCAAGCATCAGCTGTATTAACAACCATTACAAGGTTGCCTTCAACTGCAACTGGAGTAGTGCCATCAGCTTTTGTTGAGTGGTATTTACATACTTTTGTCAATTCTTTGACTACGGTTGCCGAGTCGGCAAAAGTCAACTTAGTAGTTTGAGCTGTTTTTTCAGCATGAGTTGTATGATCGCCTGAAACAGTTCCTGTAAGAGTGCGAGAAAGACCGATAGGTTTGTTATCCCCATCACCATTCAAGAAACCAGCTTCAAGTGCAACTGCAAAGGCTTCTGTGATTTGAACAGAGACGAATTTTGCCAACCAAGCTGGGCCGAATTTTTCAGCATCTTTTGGAATTACAACGAAAGCAGTCAATTTGTGTTGGATTGCTTCTTCTTCGTTGAATTTTTGTTTGAGTTGTCCTTGGATTTCTCCATTGATTTTACCCCAAACAGCTTGACCTGTTTGCTCTGATTTGAGGAATTTCAAGCGAATACCAGCATTTTTAAGGCCGATATGTTGAAGGAGTGGGCGAGATTGTACCAGATCTTCAAAGATGCGATCAATGATTTCTTGTGGGATGAGCTTCTCAATCCCTTGAGGTGCGGCTTTTTCAATGTTATTGAAAAACTCACGAGCTTCTGCGGTCAGTTTAGCATCGTAAGGATTCAAAGCCGAAACTTCTTCACGAGCAGCATCACGAGCTTGAGTCATCATTTCATTGGTCATGGACTCAATCATGTCATTGTAGAGCTTTGCTTGTTCTTCTTGAGGGGCGCCATTTGTAACGGCATCCAAAAATGCCTTACGTTGTTTTTCAAATTGATTAGATAATGTCATTGTCATTCTGTTTTTCCTTTCTTAAAACATAAAAAGACCGAACCCTTTAGGTACAGTCTTGTCTGTGTTATTTTCTGGACTTTCTGGAAGATTGAATTTCTTCTGTACAAATTCGCTATTTTCGAAAGCCTCTTTTTCAATTTGTCTAGCTTCTAGCTTATTAGCCACCAGTTCTGCGATTTTATCAATATCCGGTGTCATTGCTGACCTCATTTTCTCGATAAAATCACTTGGAATCATAGGAGTTTCACTCGCTACTAGAGTCGGAGCAACTTCGTTTGTAAACATAATCTTGTCTACAAACCCATGATTCAAAGCTGACTCGGCATCAAACCAAGTAGTCTTATTCATCAAAGCAAGCAAGTCATCAAGAGCCTTGCCAGTCTTATGAACATAGGCACTAGCAATAGATTTGTTAAACCCTTCTAGAACACCAGCCTCGTGAAGTAAGGCATTATGGTCTCCATTTACTTGCGTTGAAACATTGTGGATCATGATTTGGGCAGTCGGACTGATTTCAACCGTGTCTCCTGCCATTGCAATCACGCTTGCTGCGCTTGCTGCAATACCGACAATTTTCACGGTCACATCACCTGGATACGAGCGTAGAGCAGTATAGATTTCGCTACCAGCATAAACATCTCCACCGCCCGAATTGATATGAACCTCAATCGGTTCACCACTTTCAGGGAGGACGACATCTTTTGGAGCGGTAGCTTCCCACTCAAGCCAGTCATAAATCCAGCGATCATCGTTAGAAATAATCGTACCCTTAATCGGAATTACTTTCATCTTCTTTCTCACCTCCTTTCTCTAACTGTTCACCAAGTTGATAGTTTTTGGTGATGAGGAATTTATCGCCACCAGGGACAGATTCTAAGCCAAGTTCAGAGCGCACCTCGTTTCGAGTCATCGCCCCAGAAGAAATAAGCTTATCAATGTTTTCAGCAAGTGCAAACTTATCTTTCTGACCTTCGCCGATAATTACAAATAGATTATTGCGCTCGTATTGCCGTCTTGACACTAAAGCGAAATTAAGTCCATCACTCATTTTCTTAACGAGTGATTGGTAACAATAACTATTGAACATCTTTTGGCTATTTTCAAGATTGGCCATATCGCCATGACTTAAAGCTGTTGGAATCCCTAAGACGTCCGCGACCTCATCATCAAATTGCCGACGAAGTTTCTTCAACTCATCAACAGAAATATTTGAAGTTCCTGTTGTATTCGTATGCTCGGAATATTCCATTCCGTCCTGAGCTGGAACAATGGCAATCGTCTTGGTGCTAAATGATTTAAAAAGACCATCAGCATATGATTGGAGTTTATCACGCATCTGCTGATCAAAACTCCCATTATTTTTGGTTTTCAGAGTTCCTCTGATTTGATTATTCCTAGCTAAGGCCTCGACCAAACGAGTGTGCAACTTCTCGTAATCAGCAAATAAGTCAGAAATATAATCTTGCAGTCGATTATTGTTGTACTGTAAGAAAATCACTTCACTCATCCGAAAACGTTTCTCGAATGTGAAACCTCTACAAGTTACAAACTCAAACACATCATCATAAACAGCATATTTAGTCCGTGTATAAGAGTCAGCAACAAGCAACTGGTCATCATTTGTAAGAAAGATTAGGACCTCATTCTTAGTAATCAACCTGTAGACGACCTTTTGCCAAAAGTCTGACGCAGATTCATTTTTGTTTGGCCTTACATTCAGCAAGTAGTCCCAATCAGAAGGCTTAGCCTTACCATTTTCTTGATACTTAAATACTGACTTAGCAAAAATTCGAGCGATGAACTCGGCTGACTTATCAATAGCTAAGCTTTTAAGTTGCAGATTTCCAAACATCCGCTCAAGATCCTCGAACTCAAAACCAACCTCTGGCACTTCACGCTTAAATAAATTCAGTAACCCCAATGCTATTCCTCCTTTCTTTTAATTTCTGCCGACCACCCACCCAAATTTATTTTTAATTAAAACTCCCAGCTATCAATCATATCTAGGAATTCCCCAACATTCGACTCTTGCACAAGCTCACGCTTGTAGAGAGCAGCTATCAAAGCATGAAACCCATCTGTCTTTCTTCTGACAGGCTCTTTCTTCAAGAAACGCTTATTGCCATCCTTATCCTCTTTGACATAGGTATTATCTGTATACCAAATCATTGAGTTATCACCCTCGAAGACAAAACGCTCATTTGCAAATCCATCTTCTATGATTGGCGCAACCTTAGACTGGATAGCCCCTGGATTTCGCAAGAACTCATATTCAAACCCAGCCTCTTCCAAAAGCGGTTTTAACAAGTCCATTCTAAAACCATCCGCACATACAAGCTCAATCTGATAAAGATTTCTCCATTCTTCCAGCTTCGCAATCAAAAGTCTAGGATCAATACTCGGACCATCAACGATTGTAAACAAGCCTTTTTCAGCCCATTCTTCAATAGGTGCTTTTAGCTTGAAAACTTTCAAAAATGATTTCCGTGCAAATGAATGTTGCTTCCAGATGAACTCATCACCATTCTTAAATAGCAAACCAACGCTTGCAAAGTCTCGGATACTCGCATAGTCAAACCCAGCCACACATGACCGACCTTTCAAGTCGATACCAGGAGACCGCAAACAAGCAACTAGCTTTTCTCGAGAGGTAACATCTTTCTCAAGGTCTGCTTCAGGAAGGTTCATCCGTTTAGTCATGAACTCCTGACGGCCAGACGGTTCCAGCTCAAGATCATCATAGTCAGCCTTGGTTCTAGCAAGCAGCCTTTTAGCATAAGGAGTACTTTCATCCAACATCGGATTTGCCTTTGGCCAATTCTTCATGTCGTCCACTTCATCCGCACTGTCTAGCTTGCAGATGAAAGGGAATAGCCTGAAATCATCAACCTCTCCATTCAAAATTTGCATAGACTTCTCTATCAGCTTGTCGTAAAACCCCTCACGCACATACCCATTCGTCCCGTTGTAGAATGTTCGAGCATGAGCAATCTTACCAAGACCGGACCTTTGGACCTTCACAGCCTTATCATCTTCAAACTGGTGAATTTCATCAAACTCAAGACAGCCATCACGAGCAGAGTCCATCGTTTTCGGATTATTCGTCCGAAAAGAAAAGACCGAGTTATTCGCTCGACCTGTGATAGACATTTTAGTTAGATAAAAATGGTCCTCAAGACCACGCCTTTGAATGGTCTCATAGACTTCCTCAAATGACACCTTCCCCTGTTTCTCAGAGTTGGCGGTGATAGTTACATCATAATCTCTAATAGGGTAGATAGGACTGATAAAGAACGAGGACCTGGCAGACATAAAACCATTCTTACCACCCCCACGAGCCAAAGTATATAGATGCTCGTCAAAGTGTGGCTCCCCGTCCTCTTTTCTAAAAAGAAAAATGAACGGGGTCAAGAAAAGCTGGTATTTCGCTAGAGGAAAAAAGTTCTTTTCCGTAAACCGAATGAATTTCTCAATCAGGTCATTATCAAAATATAAATCATCACGAGGATAAATTTTCTCCTTGATGATTTTAAACAGCAGCTTTCTTTCTTTATTGACGACGATTTCTCCACTCTCGGCCATTTTGATGTAGTCATCAACTAACGGATGAGAAATCATAACAGATCACTTCCAGACATCGGTTTCTCAACAGGCGAGTTTTCCACCTCAAAACCAAACGATCGCTCAATAGCCAAAAGCTGATTGCTTGTTGTGTTGATTTCCTTGATGAGAGAATTCGCTTTTTGGAATCTTTGTTGCCCATTGTGAACAGTGATGACCAATCCGTCTTCATGAAGTTTGGCTTTCAGCTCATATAGCAATCTAACGAGATAAAGATATCGATTCACTTTTTCGTACTGGATCGCATCTTTTTTTCTAGGACTAAAATAGCCGATTTTAGAAAGTAGCTGATTTTCTAATTCTTTTATATTTTTTTCTGAGTATTCTTCCATTACCCCCACCCCCTTTAATTTTTCGTTAAAAATTTGGACAGTTAACCCCTCCCACCGGTTCCCAAAACCTTAAAAAGACTCGATTTTTTTGACCGGGGGGTGTTATTCTCCCCAAAATTCATCCGTCCTGAAATTCTTACCTTGCATTTTTTTTGATTTTCGGAACTGAAAACGTCCGTGTCTCTTATTGTGACACTCTTTACATAATGTTCTGAGGTTATCTATATCAAGAGCGAACTCTGGATAGAACTCTAGTTCTTTGATATGGTCAACCTCTAGGTTCTCTGTTGTGACTTTGCCTTCTTCTCTGCACCAAACACATTCGTAGTGATCGCGTTCAAGTGCTTGCTCTCTCAAAATTCTCCAAGCTTGTGATGTATAAAATAATGCTCGTGCAGCTCTAGTACTTACATTAATCATAAATGTTTAAAATTGGTTTCTAATCTTTTTCCATTCTGAAGGAGAGAAAAAAATATTTTCAAACGAAAATTTCTTTTTTAAAAAACTTTCTTTGACTCTGTATATTGCCAATCCTTGTTTAACATCTACTACATCTACAAACTCCATTTCCAATTCACCTTTCATAACTTTGTAAACCTCGCTATTTTTACTCTCTCAATTCCTTGTTTTACATATTCTAATGAATTCGCCATATGAGTTTTAACTTAGACTTATCAAGCGTTTATCCTGCATATATGAAATGAAATCATCATAACCTCAAAACAATGAATTGATTGTAAAATAAAAAAATTAAAAGCCCTGAAACTTAGTCATGGCTCGGTCTTGTGAATCTTGGTTTTTGCCAATATATCGTAGTGAAATACTCTGGCTTGAATGGTTCAGTAGGTCCATTATCAGAGCGACATCCTTGGTTTGTTCGTACATGAATAAGCCAAATGTTTTTCTCATCGAGTGAGTAGCTATGTTTTCCAGACCAACTTCTTCAGCAGCTCTTTTGATAATCTTATAAGCTGTGTTAGGTTTTATATGCTGATGCTTTCCGTTTCGACTTGGGAAGAGGAAGTCTTCATCTTTCTTATCTTTGATGTACTGCCTCATAGCATTCTTGAATTTCTTCGGCATCTTTCGCTTAGTCGGCTTGTCTGTCTTTTCATCGACAATCTGGACATGCCAGCCTTTAACGTGCTTTACTTTCAGTTTAACGATATCACCAATACGGAATCCCAGATTAACACCAGAAAGGAAGAGCATGAGGTTGCGTTGTCTATCTGACTCTTTGACTGCGCTATGCAACGTCAGCCATTCAATCATAAGCTGAACATCATCTCTATTTCTGATTGGTTCAACAACTACCACATATCCTCACCTCCTTTTAGTGCACAAAAAAAGCAGAGGTTTCCTCTCTGCTATTTTTCATGATACTAATTTACCACATTGTTTTTGTCAATTCTATATGTTTTTGTGACAACTTTACATAAAGAGCAAACTTGATAGTGTATCGAGAATCACTTCACGCCTTCTGTAAATTTGCTTGCTGTGCCTATACAAGTACCCTGTATCTCCATTCTCCATGATGTGCCAAACTTGAATCCAGTCATAGCCAGTATGTTCCCCCCAGCGAAGATAAAAGATTTTTTTATCATCTGGTTCTAGACTTTCAAGTAATTGAGAAATGGCTTTTTGGAGATTTTCTAATCTTAAAATCATAGGATCGCTTGCGTAAGCAACCGCTAAGTTCTCTGACCTGTTGACAAATGTTCCACTTCCACTAGCACCAGTATCATCGATACCAGGAACAGTAAGATGTTTAACCTCGTACAATCGTTCCAGCTCATGCCTTCGTTGACCGATAAGTTTGTCAATCTTTAAATATTTATCATCGAGTTCAAACTCGAGATAATCTCTTCGTGCCTTTGTTAAGTTCTTTTTGACCAAACCTTACCCACTTTCCTAAATATTTACTTTGTTAAATTCTTCTAGACAAATGCTCGACCAAATGAAACGATTGATTTCTAAAAGCTCATCGCTCCCCATTTTTTCAATTCTTTGATAAAGCCTGATTTTAAATAATGCTTGCTTTTGTTTCGAAATCCTGGTTCTTTTTACTGGCAATGTTGCTATAAATGATAATGTTTCGCCATAAGCGCGAATTACACATTTTGCTAATATCTCACTATTTTCCCCTTTTCTAACAACAATTGACACATTAATTGGTTCGTAATTTAAAACCTCAGCGAATTTGACTCTATTTTGTTTGTTGTCTGTCTTTCGAGAGCCTGAATATTGATGTTTTTTAGGTTTCATTGCCTGTCCTTTCAAATAATTTTTCCTTCAAATATCAGAGTGATCGTTCCTGTACCATCTTTATTCTTAGATACCAAAGCACTACAATCTGAACCAAACTCAACTCCCTCGATTGTGACACTGCGCTTCACGCTATCAACGTTGATGATAGAATCATTTGATGTTTTTATTCTCATGCTCCATCTCCTCTATAAGCCAGTCAAGATTCTTGTGAGCCTTCTTCAAATCTTCAAGACCGTTTTTCTTTTGGAAGCGCAACTGATATTTCAAAGCATTTCCAAGATAAAAGCCTTTGAGTTGTTCTGGTGTCATGAAATTTCTTAAAGCATCGATAGATTGCATGCCATACCGACCTTGGTAATGACTTGGGTTGTTTACGTTATCAATTATTTCTGGGTTCATTTCTTCTCCTCCAAAAGTTCTGGGTTTTCGTAGATGTTGCCGATGATTTCAAGGCTATCAGCAATCTCTTTAGCATCCTCTTCAAATTCCTCTAAAATGGCACAGTCTGCAATAAATTCAACCTTGCCTTTTTTCTCCACATAAAAACCTAGCGTGTTATGTCTCTTCATACACATAACATCTGGACCATTTGTAATAATATCCCCCTCAAAGATTTCCTTTCCGTTTTTGTCTCTGAGTCCTGTTGATTGCATGAGGATAACGTCTTCCCCGTTTCGCTCATCTTCAAATTTTAACGGAACTGATGTAGAACCATCGCTAAACTTCCCTATGATTTCCTTTCTGACAAATGAAATCATCAGTATTTCATTAATCATTTCTTCTGCTAACACATACCACGATCTATATTTCGGTATCATGCTAAATCCTCCTCTTTGACGAAACTACCGTCAATCCAGCGACCTTTTCGGTCTTTGATTTCTTGATAGGCTAGTTCAAAACATTCTTCAAAGCTATAACCGAATGCATAGCTGATTGATTTCAGGTAGCCTATTGAACACATTAAACTATATTGACACATTTTCTCGTATCTTGAATTCTGATACGATTGAAAATTACTAATGTTAGTATTCAGCCATTTGAAACATTCCATCACATCTCCGGTTTTTACAAAGCACGATTCCTCAAAAATCTTATGCACATCAGTTTTAACCAGCAAGGCTAAACCGACAATCACGACTGCACAATCTCCGATACTATCCTTGGTCAGCTTCTCATTCTTCTTGAGATAGCCAGCGCATAACTCACCGAACTCTTCACTTAATTTAAGCGACTGCTTATCTAGTCGTCCACCGTTTTCAAGGTCACGGTCAATAAACCATTGTTTGACATTTTCTAGTGTGTTCATAATAACTCCTTTGCTATTGCAGCGATAACATTGACTGTCACGCTGTTCCCTGCTTGTTTGTATAGTTGACTATTAGAGTTGACCTCTTGCGCTTTATCAAAAGCCCAGTCCGGAAAACCTTGTAATCTCCAGCACTCACGAGGTGTCAGCTTTCTAATCCTAAAATCAGGCTCAATCACGCCTTGACTCTCTCCAGTTAAGAGAGTATTTGCTATCTTCTTACCTACTCGCCCTCTGCGTGTTTTAGAGTTAGGGTGTGACAAATTCACGCTATCCCCAACCTCTGCTTCTGCATAACCTTGAGAGGTTGCTTCTGTTATTTTCAAAACATTATTTTCGTGATAGCTGTTGCTAGTCAAGGTTGGAGCAATGTCATGTTCTCCGCCTTTATTATAACCATGACCACGCTGAATGATTTTAGGTTCAAGTCCTCCGCCTTGATAGGCTCTGATAGTTGGTGCGATGCCGTCTGTTTCGTAAACTACCCCACATTGATTGAAATTGGGTTGCAATACCCCAAATTGTTTTATAGTATTGCTTTTTATCGCTATCTTTTGCCCCTCTCCCTTATTTGTTGTTAGCGTGGGAGCTAGACCATCAGCTTGATAGACTTCCCCATTCATTCCGTTGCCAGATGGGTTTATATTCCCAATTTTCACGATTGATTGGCTACTAGTTGACTGACTTTCTCCGCTGAGAGGAAAAATTCTTCTGGTACATTCTCCTCTAAGATGTCCGATAATGAACACACGTTCCCGATTTTGGGGGACTCCAAAATTTTTGCTGTTAAGCACTTGCCATTCAGCGTCATACCCCAGCTCATCCAAGGCTGTGATGATGGTCTCGAATGTATCCCCCCCCATCATGATTGAGGAGTCCTTTGACGTTCTCAAGGAATAACAAGCGAGGTCTGAGAATAGATGCGAACCGTGCGATTTCAAAAAACAAAGTTCCTCTTGTGTCTTCAAATCCTCTTCTTGCTCCTGCAATGCTGAAAGCCTGGCACGGAAATCCTCCACAGATAATGTCCACACGTCCGATTCTTCGAATAGACTCATCTGATACTGTTGTGATGTCATGTAATTCTATTTCTCCCTTCGTGTCGTGTATAGCTTTATAACTAGCTCTAGCGAATTTGTCTATCTCACAAAATCCTATACATTCATGGCCGGCAGACTCCATTCCAAGACGAAATCCACCGATGCCTGAAAATAAATCTAAAAATTTCAAATTCTTACCTCATTTATTTGTTAATCTTGGTAAAATTTCATTCACAATGAATATATAATTTTGAGCTAGCGTTATTTTTAAAACAATCGAAGTAATCCACAATATTAGAATTACACCTGATGTAATAAAATTAATTTTTATAACGGGTACATAAGTTTCCCTAGCCTGAGCGATTAACTCTCCTTTGTACTCTTCTTTTGTTTTGCCTTTAGGAACATCCCAACCACTAATATATGCAGTATCGTAGCGAAAGTTCATAACCAAGAAAAATACTAAAAGAATAACAGAAACGAACAACGCTGCAAACGAAACAGTTTCAAGTAAACTAAATATATCATGCATCATTTTTTCCTTGATGATCATCTCATAAATCTGCGGGGCATTTCCTTTAAATGTTTCAAGTAAAGAACTCACTTCCTCAACTGTCATATTTAGCATTTTAGCTAAAGCTTTTAAAATATCGTCCATTATAGTAACACCTCATCCCCAACTTCCACTTTCTCATATTGCTCTTTAGTAACTACGAACACCCCGTAGTCACGAATTGTGATTGTGTATAACTTGCCATGTCGTCCTTTTTCGACGACCTTACCAAATATTTCAGCGCCTTGATTATCCGCCTTGTAGATGGTAATCGGACGCTTCTCTTCCAGATTCCGGATCTTGCCCATCTGCCAGATGTTCAATCCAGCAGATAGCAGAATCCAGATTGCGATGAATCGTTTCACTTCTCGTGTTCCTCCTCAAAATAAAACTTTCCGTCGAATGGTTCGATTTTAATGATTCCATAATCCAATCCAAGTCTTGCTATGAATGGCTTGGTGATTCTTTCGTGCAAGGTAGACATCTGCTTCCTGAATTCATCTAACAGAAAAGTAGATTTGTAGAAATTGCATTGATAACAAGCAGGCATATAGTTTTCAAAACTATCCTCTCCGCCTCGATAGTGAGGATGCAAATGATCCACTCTCAAAGTTTTTAAATCCAATTCCTTGCCACAATAAGCACAGTGACCACCATACTTATCTAAAACTTTTTGTCTAGTGGCTTAAGATATGCTTTTTCGTTTCAATCTGTGACCTCCTCAAAGTAGCTATGAAGTTTACTTAAATTGATAATAGCAACCTCTTCAACAGAATGCTTTTCAATATCAAAATCTGGATCGTTTTTCCCAAATTCTTTCTTTATAGCTTTTTCCGCTAGAAAAGGTAAGTCGAATATACTTGCTCCATTTCTTAAGGCAAGCGGTTGACCGTGTTTGTTTACTACTCGATAACCTACATCGAACGGTCTGATTTTCGCAGGGATTTTTATGCGTTTGCTTTCAGTTTTTGTAGCTTGTTCAAGTGTTTGTACCATCACTCCACCTCATTTCTCAATTCAAAACCAATTCCATACAAGAGCAAATCATTTTGAAAATCAACGAATGCTTCAATCATCTCAGCTTCTTGAAAGTCGTATTCCTCGACCGTACCCAAGAAATCATCAATATCATCTCTTTGTACACTTCCGTGCTCTGTCTTTGTATGTTCCATAACTTGTTCATAGCCATCAACACCAATTGTGTAGCAGATTCTACCACTTGAACAATCATATTTGTAATCCTTGATAATCACTATTTCATCTCCTTGCTCTTAATTTCTCTAGTGAGTCTATTTTTTAAAACATGACTTGTAAAATAAATACCGTCTGCATATGTATAATAATCAGCGGTTTCTTCAACCCATTGACTTCGTATGTACTGGTATCTGTTTGGTCGTTTCATGTTACCACCTCACATATAAGTATTTTGTATCGATGTCTTGTCTTAAAATACAATCTCTCAATGACCTCAAATCTTCTAACGCACTGCTGACTGTCCCCCATTTGTTCTCAGGTTCATATTGCACATACTTTTCAGATTGTCTTTCCAATTCAGCTATACCACGTTGAATATTTTCAAAAATATCAGCGACATTGTAAATGGTACCTTGGTCGAAATCCCAATCCATAGCTGCCCTAAACATTTTTCCAAGATTGTAAGTCGGAGAACGATGCTTAGGTTCATCAATGCAGATATATTGTCCGTTTTCTATTTTTGCTAAAATTTCCAAATCATAGCTCATCTACCTGCCTCCTCCGCAGCATACTGCAACCATACTAGGCACTCGTATAGATCCCTTGCTTGCCTTTTGATGTTGCTTAATGATTGACTGCTCAATTTATCATCCTTTTGTAAGACTTCTATCTTGAGATTTGAAATAGCAGCAGTCAATTCTTTTTCTTTTTTTAAACTTTCACTACATGGCATCACTCAACCTCCTCAACTTCAATCCCTGGGCAATCAAACACCCAACTCATGTCATTTTTTTCTAGATCGGTTTTAGTATGATATCCTGAATAGAATACTCCATCATAGCTAGAGAAAATATAATCCTCATCTTCAGTGTGATAGTACAACTTTTGTTCACTTGATTTCAGGGTTACAATATATCGCTTCTCTTTCTCGATCTTGTAGCCGAAAATCCAAGCTAGCGCGAATGTTTCTTGGTGACCTAGGCCTTCGAAGATCCAACGATAAACGTCTTTGTTTTTTGCTTCTTCAGAACGATAGAGTGCGTGAGCTAAAGTAATTTTCTTGACTTTGCAGTGTTCAATCCAATCCGCTACAACCTGTGGGATTGTGACTTTCTCCTGTTCAATCGATTTGTAAATGAAGTTCTCGTCTATACTTACGGTTTCTCCACTGACTAACTTAATTATCTTCTCTCTAGTTCCTAATGTATCGATTCGAAAACCAACTTCATATCCCTCAATATAAACTTTGTCTTTATTCATTTTCCAATTCCTCCTAGTTGTTTCTAAAAATCCAGCTCTTGCCCCTCATGGCTCAAAGACACAAGAGCTAGTAAATTCTTTATACGTCATTCGTCGAAGTCTGACGCATATTCTAGCTCGCTTTTAACGTGGTTCGCGGCACGTTGATTTTGTCGCTAAGTAATAGCAATCTATCGCACCATAATCAAACCTCACATCGTCTTTTCCGATGTGTTTCTTGAATTTTGGTCTGGTGATACCTGAGAAAGCCCACTGATGGTCTTTCATCCGTTCGATAAGTTCATCCACATTGTTAAAACTTCCAAGAAAAAACTTGCAGTGTCCGTTGTAGACGAAATAGAGATTTAATAACAAGAGGCACCACCTTTCTAAAAGTAATCTTTCCTTTTGTTTTTCAAGTCATTGAATATCATCAAATGATCATTGTCCACACCCTTCATCAACCGACTCATGAATGGCCGACCATATCGCTTTTGGATTTCCTGTGCAGTTAGGTTTGTAGTGATAATCGTGTTGGCCCTTTTGTTGAGGATGTTATAAAGAATACCGAAAGACCAGTCACTATCTTTTTCCATTCCTAAATCGTCCAACACTAAAAATTTAGCACTAGCAATCTTGTTGACTAGGAACTCTTCCTGACTAAAATCGGCTTTAATCTTCATCAGTAGGTCAGTAACATTGATGAAGATGGCAATTTCTTTCGTGATAGATGACAATTCTTTCATAATCGCAAAGGCAAGATGGCTTTTACCCGTTCCGGCTTCTCCTTGAAAAACAACATTGTTTCTGGCGCCTTCAGACCACTCTCGACAAATCCTCTTTGCAAAATCTAGCTTTTCCGCTTCTTTTTCAGTAGGTGTGTCGAAGTTGTCAAGAGTAGCATTTTTCAGTACATCATCATAGAGAGAGAATCTCTCAAGATAGAACTTACGTTCTCGCTCATGTTCAGCATCAGCCAACTCATTGACCTTTATTTGATTCTCTGCATGGATCCGTTCTGATTCACATAAGCGACAAAGGACATCATTTGTCCGAAGGATTTTGATCAAGGGAATCTCATGCTTTTCGCAAATTTCATTTTGCTCTTCAGTATTCCTGTGATAAGAGAGTGCCATTTCTTCTAGTGCATCATTTACCATGTCAGCCTACCTCCACAAGCTTTCCAGCTTGCCATATCTGATAAGCATGCTGAAACAGTCGAAAGAGGTTTTTTCATAAGCAAAGACTTCTTTTCTTCACTTATCGGATAAAATTCCTCTTCAAATTGCTTGATAAGTTCTAAAACCCCCATTCTTTCTTAGCCTCCTGTTCTGATTGAGTACCACGAGAATTAGTAAATCCTTTGGATTTATTAAAGTTTGATTGTTCTTCTTCTTGTTGTACTGTGGTTTTGATGCCGTTTTGCACCCAATTCTTCAGAATACTGTTCACATATCCAAAACTTCGTTTTGAATTATCAGCAGCTTTATCAATTGCAAGTTTTACCAGTTCATATTCCATATGATCGAACCTAATATAGTCAATCAGCTGTTCAAATTGTTTCCCATCAAGCACCCCGATTCTTGATTGATAATATTCAGCGATAGCAGCAGGATAGTTGTCCTTGGTAGAATCTATCTCTTCTATATCTCTATTCTCTTCTATATCTCTATTCTCTATCTTTATCTCTGGTGCCTGTTCGTCCGACATTTGTCCGGACAAATGTCCCAAAAATTTTTGACTTTTTTCTAAAGCGATTTTTCGTCTATATTCTCGCTTTCTATCAGCTTCGGTATTTGATGAACCAATAAAATTTTGGATATCAAGCATGTAGATGGCACCGTTGTCTAATACCTCAATCAATCCCATCTCTTTAAATATCCCGACCGACTTTTCAACGATTGCAACTGGTTGTCTAGTAATTGTTGATAGCATCTGTGCATTATAAGGTATGCGGTCATTAAACATTAATTTGCCATTGTTTTTAAGGCTTCTAAGATAAAGTTTTAGTAGAATGTTTGAATAAAGTATCCCATCAGGCATGCTTTCAAGGATTGCTACATCGTCATTATCAAAAAAATTTTCTCGCAATTTTAAGTAATAATATTTTTTATTGTCAGACATAGTCCCCTCCAATTTGCATTATGCCCTAGCTCCCCATTTGCGTTGATTTCTTCTAGATTCCATAGTCATTTCCTTGTAAAGCAAACGTCCATTTTCTTCTAAGAGATTCGCATTTTGCATTTTTAGCAAATCATTATGACTTGCTTCTTCCTGATAGTCTTGAGCTAGTCTGTCATAGTCATCGATGCAGACTCGAAAAACTTGTGGTACGTCCTCAATCGATGAAGCGAGTCCTACAGGTGGCTGAGTGTCATAGGTGAATCTCCTGTCGCTATTTTTCAAGTTTCTTCGAACAATTTCTCTGAAATCTTCGGCTTCTTCGATGATGATCACTGTTTTTTGTTCAGCTTCTTCTTCGTTTTTAGCTGTCAGCAGCATCAAGATAAAGATCCCAATAAAGATCATTACTAAGCCAAGCAATTGGCTTGATAAAGTTGGTTCTGTCATTTTGTTCTCCTTACGCTCTTAATTTTCGTACTTGTTTTTCTAACTCTAAAATCTCATAAACATCATTGACATCGTACATAATATCTTTCCCTTGCTTACGAAATCTTAATCCTTTACGTTCTAACTTCTTAATATAGGCATGAGTAAAGCCAAACTTCTTCATCAAAGCTTGTTGATTGATTGGCATGCGATCATTCTCTAACTTCTCCTTGACCTGCTTTTCAGCAAAAGCCAATAATTGATTCGTGAACAATTCAGCACTTTCGCCGTCCAATCGTAATTGTAATGTTATTCCTTCCATTTTCTACATCCTCTCAACTATGCGGGCAAGCATTTTTGTGATATAATGGTTTTAATTATTTTAGTATGCGCCTGACTTTGTTAGGTGCTTTTTTGTTAGTAATCTTCAGCAAGCCACTGCATGGCTTTTTGGTAAATACTCGGCTTTACTTCGCCACCGTCTCGGATTTTCTTGTAAGTGATTGGATTGACTCCAATTTCCTCGCTGGCTTTTTTAGCTGTCAAATTCTTGTCCGCTTGCTTTCGGCGGATTGCTTTTGCTTGAATAGGTGTAATAAGCATTTTTTCCTTCCTCCCCTACGCTTGACTAAAAGCGTTCAGTTCCATAATCTTCATCTTGGTATTTGTGCTTGGCTCCCAAGTCATCCAGTAGGCTAATGCGGCTTCTGCAAACTTTTTCGGTAGCAAATCATAGCGACTGATATTGAAATGATCCTTAAAATCAATCTCAGCTTGTCTAAAGACTGACTGAGCGAAAATCTTATCCGCATAAGCTGGACTATCAATACCACCAAGGCAAGCCACAACCCGAGCCTTGCGCTTCTTCAGGAGCGATTGAGCATAGCTTGGATGAATCGGTTGCTCGCTCTTGAGGTAGTCGATATCTTCCAGCATGGTCGCTTGTTGTTCGCGCAATTTCTTTTGCCCAGTAAACAGAGCAATAAAGGCATCCTCATCCAAGTCCTCGCGAATGAAACCACCCTGCTTGCGAATAGCTGGCAAGACTTCTGAAGTCACCCAACGTTTAAAGTCTTTCGCTTGAGGCAACTTGCTGGATAAGATAAGAGAGTAGAGACCAGATTCGTTGATAATCAACATATCCTGTGTTCCACCACTAGTAGGGATGCCCTGTTTTAGGGCGTCCTCTTCATCAACGTGAAGAGCAATCGCATTTCTAGCCTTGCTATATCCTAGGATGTCTGCAACATCTTTCCCAACGAACCAAGGCTCGTCATCAATTGTCAAAGTACGGACTTCCTGCCCGTGAAAATTAAAAATTTCGTTCATAATATTCCTCTTCTTACTTTTCCTAGTGTTAAAATAGTTTCCCAAACATCTAGTCCCTCGAGACTATCGATCATTATCTGACTAAGTTGGTGATTTTTCTTCTGCCAATTCTGTATTATTTTTACTTGCATGTATAGACCTCTCAGTGATTTCTCCAGGGGTTCTCAATTCCTAAAACATCTGTGACTTTTTCTTTCACATAATCACTTCCTTTGCCATACTTCAGCAGTTCTGAAATGACCGATGGTGCGACAAAGACTTGTTTTGCCAACTCAGCTTGAGTCATATCCAGCTCAATCAAACGAGTTTTGATTTTAGCCTTGATGATTTTTAGTTCTTTACTCATATTCTTCCTTTCTAAATTTGATATAATGTAAATAAAACTCACCGGAGCTATTTAAGTAAAGTATTTTGAAATGATTGCTTAACAGTTGCTTCGTGTAGCTGTTCACGAGCATCTATATAGTCAATTTGGATGAGAGATTCTGGGATTTCCCCTCCCTTAGTCCCCCAAATGATTTTGATAGATTTAAGGCCGATACCCTCAGCTCGGAAATCAATTCCATTCAAAATAACGTGTGGAACACTAGAATCACTACTAATCTTGATTTCTAAATCTTGGATTGGTAATGATTTTTTTGATAAATTGCTCATCTTTCTCTCCTTTCTTTTTAAAAAATTATCTAAAAAGTTAGCGAATTTCTTGACATTGATAAATAAATTTATTAAAATCAAAACATAGAGAAAAGACCTACTAAAAAGTAAGGTTCTACCTAGAAAACGGACGCCAATCAGTTTCATTAGGCTTTATTTTTTAGTTGTCTTGTTCGCTAACTCTTTAGCTTACAAAAACTATTGTAGTAAATTTATTAAA
>CAKQDJ010000007.1:0-66234 GCA_934229205.1 uncultured Streptococcus sp. | reverse complement strand
CGCGGGAAGTAGCTCAGCTTGGTAGAGTACTTGGTTTGGGACCAAGGTGTCGCAGGTTCGAATCCTGTCTTCCCGATCGATTACGAGGATACTTAAGGGTATCTTTTTTATATGTGTTAAGGGGATTCTGAGAATCTTCTTTTTTGTGGCTCTTTGTCAACTGTAGTGGGTTGAAGTCAGCTAAGATCGAGAAAGGACGAATTTCGTCCTTTCTTTTTTGATGTTCGGAGTTATGAAAATCATTTCTTGAAGCTGTATTCATCCCAAGACATGTGGGTTGGAAGAAAAGATAAATCTGTCTTGAATTTGAATTCTTTCAATTTACGAATGATTGTCGAAGTAGAGACAGATAGACTTTCTGCAATAGCTGTCATAAGGACTTTCTCGATTAATTTTTGAGTGATTTTCTGGTTGACGATGGTCGCGATTTGGTGATTTTTCTTGACGAGAGAGGTTTCGGCGACCGCTATTTTCGAACACTGATAACACTTAAAACGTCGCTTTCTAAGGAGAATTCTAGTAGGCATACCAGTTGTTTCAAGGTAAGGAATTTTGGAAGTCATATTTCTTCATTTGATTTTCGCAATCAGGACAAGATGGTGCGTCGTAGTCCAGTTTAGCGATGATTTCCTTGTGTGTATCTCTATTAACAACATCCATAATTTGGATATTAGAGTCTTTGATATCGAGTAGTCTTGTGATAAAATGTAATGGTTCCATATGATTCTTTCTAATGATGGTTTGGTCGCTTTTCATTATAGATCATATGGGACTTTTTTCTACAACAAAATAGGCTCCATAATATCTATAGGGGATTTACCCACTACAAATATTATAGAGCCGAATTTAGGAAAACTAGCAGGGTTTAAGGAATGGTAGTGACTATATATTTTCTTTAATTATGGTAAAATAGTAAGAGAATAATGTGAGGAAATTGGATGTCAAGTAAGTTTGAAATTTTAATGAATCAAATAGGAGTCTCTGATCAATTGAGACAGGATCCTGCTCTTGTTAATGCAAGTATTGAGCGTGTTGTGGTTCATAAGATTAGTAAGATTTGGGAATTTCATTTTGTATTTTCTAATATTTTACCGATTGAAATCTTTTTAGAGTTAAAGAAAGGGCTTCGTGAAGAATTTTCTAAGACAGGGAATCAAGCTGTTTTCGAAATCAAAGCTCTCTCTCAAGAATTTTCAAATGAACTCTTGCAGGCCTACTATAAGGAGGCTTTTTCTGAAGGTCCATGTGCTAGCCAAGGGTTTAAGTCTCTTTATCAGAGTTTACAAGTTCGTGCAGAGGGAAATCAGCTCTTTATTGAAGGTTCAGAGGTGATTGATAAGGAACACTTTAAGAAAAATCATCTTCCTAATTTAACAAAGCAACTTGAAAAGTTTGGTTTTCCAGCTTTTGTCTGCCAAATCGAAAAGAATGATGCTCTTACACAGGAGCAGGAGGAAGCCTTCCATACGGAGAATGAACAAATCGTTCAGGCTGCTAATGAAGAAGCTTTGCGTGCTATGGAACAACTGGAACAGATGACTCCTCCTCCAGTAGAAGAGAAGTCGGCCTTTGATTTCCAGGCTAAAAAGGCTGCGGCAAAACCAAAATTGGATAAGGCTGAAGTTACCCAGATGATTGATGTGACGACTGAGGAAAATCGTTTGGTCTTTGAAGGGGTCGTTTTTGATGTGGAGCATAAGGTGACCAGAACTGGTCGCGTTTTGATTAACTTTAAAATGACGGACTACACTTCAAGTTTTTCAATGCAAAAATGGGTTAAGAATGAAGAAGAGGCTCAGAAGTTTGACATCATTAAGAAAAATTCTTGGCTTCGTGTTCGTGGGAATGTAGAGATGAATAACTTCACACGCGATTTGACAATGAACGTGCAGGATGTGCAGGAAGTTGTTCACTATGAGCGGAAGGATTTGATGCCAGAAGGTGAGCGTCGGGTTGAGTTTCATGCTCATACTAATATGTCGACCATGGATGCTCTGCCAGAAGTAGAGGAAATCATTGCGACAGCTGCAAAGTGGGGACACAAGGCGGTTGCCATCACGGATCATGGAAACGTTCAGTCCTTCCCACACGGTTACAAGGCAGCTAAGAAAGCTGGAATTCAGCTGATCTATGGAATGGAAGCCAATATCGTTGAAGACCGTGTTCCTATCGTTTACAACGAAGCGGAGATGGACTTGTCAGAAGCAACCTACGTGGTTTTTGACGTGGAAACGACGGGACTTTCAGCCATCTATAATGACTTAATTCAGGTTGCGGCTTCTAAGATGTACAAGGGAAATGTTATTGCTGAATTTGATGAATTTATCAATCCTGGATATCCCTTGTCAGCCTTTACTACCGAGTTGACTGGTATTACAGATGACCATGTCAAAAATGCCAAACCACTGGAACAAGTTTTGCAAGAATTCCAGGAATTCTGCAAGGATACGGTTCTAGTTGCCCACAATGCTACCTTTGACGTTGGCTTTATGAATGCCAACTATGAGCGTCATGGTTTGCCTAAGATTAGCCAGCCAGTTATTGATACGCTCGAGTTTGCTAGAAATCTCTATCCTGAGTATAAACGTCATGGTTTGGGGCCGTTGACTAAGCGTTTTGGTGTGGCACTGGACCACCACCACATGGCCAACTACGATGCGGAAGCTACTGGTCGTTTGCTCTTTATCTTTATCAAGGATGTAGCAGAAAAACATGGTGTGACTGATCTGGCTAGACTAAATATTGATTTGATTAGTCCAGACTCTTATAAAAAAGCTCGGATCAAGCATGCGACCATCTATGTCAAGAATCAAGTAGGTCTAAAAAACATCTTTAAGCTGGTTTCTTTGTCCAATACCAAGTACTTTGAAGGGGTGCCACGAATTCCGAGAACAGTTCTAGATGCTCATCGGGAAGGTTTGATTTTAGGGTCAGCTTGCTCTGAAGGTGAAGTTTTTGACGCAGTCGTTTCCCAAGGTGTGGATGCGGCGGTTGAGGTGGCCAAGTATTATGACTTTATCGAGGTTATGCCACCAGCTATCTATGCACCATTGATTGCTAAAGAGCAGGTTAAGGATATGGAGGAACTCCAAACTATTATCAAGAGTTTGATAGAGGTCGGGGACCGTCTTGGCAAACTTGTTCTGGCTAC
Organism: uncultured Streptococcus sp.; assembly: GCA_934229205.1. GTDB lineage: Bacteria > Bacillota > Bacilli > Lactobacillales > Streptococcaceae > Streptococcus. The sequence continues at coordinate 63,083 of CAKQDJ010000007.1, read as the reverse complement.
GGGTAATGTGCATTATATCGAACCGGAAGAAGAGATTTACCGTGAAATTATCGTCCGTAGTTTGGGGCAGGGGGCTATGATTAACCGAACCATTGGTCACGGTGAGTATGCCCAACCAGCTCCTCTGCCAAAGGCTCATTTTCGAACAACCAATGAGATGTTGGATGAATTTGCCTTTTTGGGAGAGGAACTGGCTCGTAAACTGGTTATTGAAAACACCAATGCCTTGGCAGAAACCTTTGAGCCTGTTGAGGTGGTTAAGGGTGACCTGTACACGCCTTTCATTGACAAGGCGGAAGAGACAGTTGCTGAGCTGACCTATAAGAAGGCCTTTGAGATTTATGGAAATCCGTTGCCAGATATCGTTGATTTGCGGATTGAAAAAGAATTAACCTCTATTCTGGGTAATGGATTTGCCGTGATTTATCTGGCTTCCCAGATGCTGGTACAACGTTCTAATGAAAGGGGCTACTTGGTTGGTTCTCGTGGGTCTGTTGGCTCCAGTTTTGTTGCGACTATGATTGGGATTACGGAGGTTAATCCTCTCTCTCCTCACTATGTCTGTGGTCAGTGTCAGTACAGCGAGTTTATCACGGATGGTTCTTATGGTTCAGGATTTGATATGCCCAATAAGGATTGTCCAAACTGTGGCCATAAACTCAGCAAAAATGGGCAGGATATTCCGTTTGAAACCTTCCTTGGTTTTGATGGAGATAAGGTTCCCGATATTGACTTGAACTTCTCAGGAGAAGACCAGCCTAGCGCCCACTTGGATGTGCGTGATATCTTTGGTGAGGAGTATGCTTTCCGTGCAGGAACGGTTGGTACGGTGGCTGCCAAGACTGCCTATGGCTTTGTAAAGGGCTACGAGAGAGATTATGGCAAGTTCTATCGTGATGCAGAGGTGGAACGCCTCGCTCAAGGTGCAGCTGGTGTCAAGCGGACTACAGGACAACACCCGGGGGGAATTGTTGTTATTCCTAACTACATGGATGTCTACGACTTTACGCCCGTTCAGTATCCAGCAGATGACGTGACGGCTGAATGGCAGACGACTCACTTTAACTTCCACGATATCGATGAGAATGTCCTCAAACTTGATGTACTGGGGCATGATGATCCGACCATGATTCGGAAATTGCAGGACTTGTCTGGTATTGACCCTAATGAAATTCCCATGGATGATGAAAGCGTTATGGCTCTCTTTTCTGGAACGGAAGTTTTAGGGGTGACGCCTGAGCAAATTGGAACTCCGACAGGGATGCTGGGAATTCCAGAGTTTGGCACCAACTTTGTACGTGGGATGGTAGATGAGACGCATCCTACGACCTTTGCGGAGTTGCTTCAGCTGTCTGGTCTGTCCCACGGTACCGATGTGTGGTTGGGAAATGCCCAGGATCTGATCAAGCAAGGAATTGCGGACCTATCAACTGTTATCGGTTGTCGGGACGATATCATGGTTTACCTCATGCATGCAGGTCTCGAACCTAAGATGGCCTTTACTATCATGGAACGGGTGCGTAAAGGCATGTGGCTAAAGATTTCCGAAGAGGAGCGAAATGGCTATATCGAGGCTATGAAGGCCAATAAGGTGCCAGAGTGGTATATCGAATCCTGTGGGAAAATCAAGTACATGTTCCCTAAAGCCCACGCGGCCGCCTACGTTATGATGGCCTTGCGTGTAGCTTACTTCAAGGTTCACCATCCTATTTATTATTACTGTGCTTACTTCTCAATCCGTGCTAAGGCCTTTGACATCAAGACCATGGGTGCGGGCTTGGATGCCATTAAGCGCAGAATGCAAGAAATCGCTGAAAAACGCAAGAACAACGAGGCCTCTAATGTGGAAATCGATCTCTATACCACTCTTGAAATTGTCAATGAAATGTGGGAACGTGGTTTCAAGTTTGGCAAACTCGATCTCTACCGTAGTCAGGCGACAGAGTTCCTCATCGATGGGGATACCCTCATTCCGCCATTTGTAGCAATGGATGGTCTGGGAGAGAACGTTGCTAAGCAGTTGGTGCGAGCGCGTGAAGAGGGTGAGTTCCTCTCTAAGACAGAACTACGCAAACGCGGTGGACTTTCCTCAACCTTGGTTGAGAAGATGGATGAAATGGGGATTCTCGGCAATATGCCAGAGGACAACCAGTTGAGTTTGTTTGATGATTTGTTTTAAGAATTAGAACGGAGAACATCTTTATGAAACTTAGAATCTTTGCGGAAGACAAACCAGCTGAAAAGGTTTTTGACTATCAGCTAGAGCTGGCAGATGAAACAATTATCCTATCGACAGTGCTTCTGTCGGGTGCCATTGCTTTAGCAGGATTGTTTTCTGCTTTAAAAGAAAAATAGAAAAGGAAGAATAGAATGGTTTTACCAAATTTTAAAGAAAATCTAGAAAAATATGCGAAATTGTTGGTTGCGAACGGAATTAACGTGCAACCTGGTCACACCTTGGCTCTCTCTATCGATGTGGAGCAACGCGAGTTGGCTCATCTGATCGTGAAGGAAGCCTATGCCTTGGGTGCGCATGAGGTCATCGTTCAGTGGACAGATGATGTCATCAACCGTGAGAAATTCCTCCACGCACCGATGGAGCGTCTGGACAATGTGCCAGAATACAAGATTGCTGAGATGAACTATCTCTTGGAGAACAAGGCTAGTCGTCTCGGTGTCCGTTCTTCTGACCCAGGTGCCTTGAACGGGGTGGACGCTGACAAGCTTTCAGCTTCTGCCAAAGCTATGGGGCTTGCCATGAAGCCGATGCGCATCGCAACTCAATCCAACAAGGTTAGCTGGACAGTGGCGGCCGCTGCTGGACTTGAGTGGGCTAAGAAAGTCTTTCCAAATGCTGCGAGCGATGAAGAAGCAGTTGATCTCCTTTGGGACCAAATCTTCAAAACTTGCCGTGTCTACGAAGCAAATCCTGTTAAGGCTTGGGAAGAACATGCAGCCATCCTCAAGAGCAAGGCAGATATGCTTAATAAAGAACAATTTTCAGCCCTTCATTACACAGCGCCAGGGACAGATTTGACACTTGGTTTGCCAAAGAACCACGTTTGGGAATCGGCTGGTGCTGTCAATGCACAGGGAGAAGGGTTCTTGCCAAATATGCCGACAGAGGAAGTCTTCACAGCGCCTGACTTCCGTCGTGCAGATGGCTATGTCACTTCTACAAAACCACTTAGCTATAACGGAAATATCATTGAGGGAATTAAAGTAACCTTTAAGAATGGAGAAATAGTAGATATCACTGCTGAGAAGGGTGATCAGGTCATGAAAGACCTTGTCTTTGAAAATGCGGGTGCGCGTGCCTTGGGTGAATGTGCCTTGGTGCCAGATCCAAGCCCAATTTCTCAGTCAGGTATTACCTTCTTCAACACCCTTTTCGATGAAAATGCCTCAAACCACTTGGCTATCGGTGCAGCATATGCAACTAGCGTCATCGGTGGAGCAGAGATGAGCGAAGAAGAGCTTGAAGCTGCAGGACTTAACCGTTCAGATGTTCACGTGGACTTTATGATTGGTTCGAATCTAATGGATATCGATGGTATCCGTGAGGATGGCACACGCGTACCACTCTTCCGTAATGGAGACTGGGCAAATTAAGGAGAAGCTATGATTGGAAGCATGTTTGTTGGCCTTTTAATCGGACTATTAGCTGGAGCTATCACCAATCGTGGAGAACGTATGGGATGCTTTGGGAAGATGTTTCTCGGTTGGATTGGTGCCTTTCTAGGACAATTACTCTTTGGTTCTTGGGGGCCAAGCTTAAACGGTACAGCCATTATTCCAGCAGTTCTCGGTGCCATGATTGTCTTAGCTATCTTCTGGGACAGAGGAAGTTAGCTTTCCGACTCTGAAAAGGAAAGGAGGTTGGTCACTTGGGCTAGCCTCCTTTTGAGTATGATATAATAGTTTTATGAGATTAGATAAATTTTTAGTTGCCTGCGCTGTGGGAAGCCGGACAGAGGTCAAAAACTTGCTCAAGTCTGGGCGCGTGACGGTAAATGGTAAAAAAGAAAAATCAGCAAAGCTGCAAATAAATGAAGAAAAAGATGAGATTCACTTTGATGGTCAAGTGCTAGAGTACGAGGAGTTTGTTTACTACATGATGAACAAGCCCCAAGGAGTCATTTCGGCGACTGAAGATCCCAAGCATAGAACTGTTTTAGACTTGTTAGATGACTATGCTCGCGCCAAGGAAGTCTTTCCAGTGGGGCGCTTGGATATTGATACCCATGGTCTTTTGCTTTTGACTAATGATGGTCAACTGGCTCATGCCCTTCTTTCACCCAAACGTCATGTGGATAAAACTTACTTGGCTCAGGTCAAGGGGATTATGACCCAAGAAGATGTGGAAACATTTGCCAAGGGCATTTCTCTCAAAGACTTTACCTGCCAGCCTGCTAGACTGGAGCTTGTTTCTACAGATACAGAAAAGAATCAAAGTTTGGTTCGTGTAACCATTGCAGAAGGGAAGTTCCATCAGGTCAAGCGTATGGTATCCTACTGTGGCAAGGAAGTAGTGGACCTACAACGTTTGACGATGGGAACTTTAGCTTTGGACGAGAATTTAGAACGAGGAGAATGGCGTCGTCTGACCAAGGAGGAGTTAGAAATTCTCCTTGCTAGTATTGCTTAGTTTGGATTATGTTAGGAAAGGTGAGGGAGAATGTCCTTACCTTTTTCGTTTTTCAGTTGCTTCCTTTGTGAAAAGAGTTATAATAGACAGTAGAATAAAAGGAGGAATCTATGAACGCGATTCAAGAATCATTTACGGATCAATTATTTGCCAACTATGAAGCAAATGTAAAATACCAAGCTATCGAAAATGCTGCAAGCCACAACGGAATTTTTGCAGCCCTAGAACGTCGTCAAAGTCATGTAGACAATACACCCGTTTTCTCATTGGATTTGACCAAGGACAAGGTGACTAATCAGAAAGCTTCTGGTCGTTGCTGGATGTTTGCAGCCCTTAATACCTTCCGTCACAAACTCATCTCGCAATACAAGCTCGAAAACTTTGAACTGTCACAAGCCCACACCTTCTTCTGGGACAAGTATGAGAAATCAAACTGGTTCTTGGAGCAAGTGATTGCGACTGCAGACCAAGAATTGACGAGCCGCAAGGTTAGCTTCCTACTCCAAACCCCTCAACAAGATGGTGGACAATGGGATATGGTTGTTGCCCTCTTTGAGAAATACGGTGTCGTTCCTAAGTCTGTTTATCCTGAGTCTGTTTCATCTAGCAGCAGCCGTGAGCTCAATGCCATCCTCAATAAATTGCTCCGTCAAGATGCCCAAATCTTGCGTGACTTGCTTGCTTCTGGTGCGGACCAAGCGACTGTTCAAGCTAAGAAAGAAGACCTCTTGCAAGAAATCTTTAACTTCCTTGCTATGTCACTAGGGCTTCCACCACGTAAATTTGACTTTGCTTATCGTGACAAGGATGATAACTACCAAAGTGAAAAGGGCATTACACCACAAGAATTTTACAAAAAATATGTTGACCTTCCTCTAGAAGACTACGTTTCTGTTATCAATGCTCCAACTGCTGATAAACCTTATGGCAAATCTTACACAGTTGAGATGTTAGGAAATGTGGTTGGTAGCCGTGCAGTTCGCTACATCAACGTTCCAATGGAGCGCTTGAAGGAATTAGCGATTGCCCAAATGCAGACAGGAGAAACTGTTTGGTTTGGTTCAGATGTCGGCCAACTCAGCAACCGCAAAGCTGGAATCCTTGCGACAGATGTTTATGACTTTGAATCAAGCATGGATATTCAACTCACTCAAGACAAAGCTGGACGTTTGGACTACAGCGAAAGCTTGATGACCCACGCCATGGTCTTGACAGGTGTTGATTTGGACGAAAATGGCAAGTCAACCAAGTGGAAGGTTGAAAACTCATGGGGAGACAAGGTCGGTACCGATGGTTATTTTGTTGCTTCAGACGCTTGGATGGACGAATACACTTACCAAATCGTTGTTCGTAAGGAATTGTTGACAGCAGAAGAACAAGCTGCTTATGAAGCAGAACCAATCGTACTTGCACCTTGGGATCCAATGGGTGCCTTGGCAGAATAAAGCATAAAGAAAAAAGGTTAGGGGAATCCTAGCCTCTTTTGTTTTCAAGTAATTTCTTAAAGTAGCGATAGATGATGCTTGCCAATGGAGTTCTTCTTATTTTGAGTCTTTAAGTGACAGAGAAAAAGATATGTGTTACTATAGTAGTACAAAAGGATATCGGAGTAGAAATGAAGTATTTAAGTAGTCAAGATATCAAGGATCGTCAACGAAACATCAGTGACATTAAACCCTATAAAACAACCAAGGAAATCGTCGTTTCAAATATCTTTACCTTTTTTAATGCCATGAACTTGGCTCTGGCAGTTCTGGTAGCCACAACCTTGCGATTTGAGAATATGCTCTTTTTAGGTGTGATTGCCATCAATACAGCCATTGGGATTTTCCAAGAGGTGCGCTCAAAGAATGCTCTCGAAAAGCTAAGTTTACTTGGTAAAAGTAAGTACAGAGTCAACCGAGATGGTCAAACAATCGAGATTGATCCAGAGGACATCGTTTTGGGGGAGTATCTGCATCTCAATCTGGGTGATCAGGTGCCTGTAGATGCAGAAGTGCTTGAAGGGAATATTGAGGTGGATGAGTCCTTGCTGACTGGTGAGAGTGATTCGGTCCTTAAAACAGTTGGTGACCAGCTGATGAGCGGAAGCAATGTCGTCAGCGGCACTTGTCTCGTCAGAGCAACGGCTGTGGGTCCCGATAGCTACATCAACAAACTCGCAAAATCCAGTAAGGAATTCAAAAAATATCCTTCTCAACTACGGGACTATATGGATAAGATTTTAAAAATCGTCTCCATTTTGCTGGTGCCAGTTGCCATTCTGCTCTATGTCAGAGGTTTTAGTCTGGGACGGACTTATGTTGAGATTGTCTTGGGAAGTTCTGGTGCCTTGGTCGGCATGATTCCAGAGGGATTGATTCTCCTGGTCAGTGTGTCTCTGGCGGTAGCGGCCATGAAGCTTGCTAAAAAGAAGGTTCTGGTGCAGGAACTATACTGTGTGGAGACCTTGGCGCGTGTAGATGTTCTTTGTTTTGATAAGACAGGTACCATCACGACTGGTAATATGAAGGTCCAAGAAATGGATGCTAATTTAGCAGAGAAACTGTCTTCGTATCTGGCTTATTTTGAGGATGAAAATGCGACGTCGCGGGCTCTGAAGACTTACTTAACCTGTGAGAAAAAGTGGGACGTTCAAGAAGTTGGTGCCTTTTCAAGTAAAAACAAGTATTCCTTTGTTCAAGTAAAAGACGGTGGAACCTATTTCTTCGGGGCTTATGAGTTTCTCGGCTTTACCCAAGCGATGGATCCTTACTATGAACATCTAAAACAGCAAGGTTTTCGAATCTTATCGCTTGCTCATAGCAAGGACCAGATTACAAGCCCAGACGATATGGAACTATTAGGGCATGTCGTTCTGTCAGATGAGATCAAGGATAATACCAAGGAAACCTTTGACTATTTCGAGTCACAAGGTGTTGAAGTGAAGATTATCAGTGGGGATAATCATGTGGCTGTATATGGGGTTGCTCGTAAGGCAGGATTTAAAGAATCAGCGCGAGCAATTGATATGACCAAGGTGAGTGATGAGGACTTTGAAAGAGTGGTCTTGGAACATGACATCTTTGGACGCGTGACTCCTGAGCAGAAAGAAAAGATGGTGACCGTTTTGCAAAATGCTGGTAAAACAGTTGCCATGAGCGGTGATGGAGTCAATGATGTTCTGGCCCTCAAGAAAGCAGACATCAGTTTCGCTATGAATGGTGCTACCAGCGCAGCCAAAAGCGTCTCCAACATCGTCTTTCTCACTGATGATTTTGCAGTATTTTATGATATCTTGATGGAAGGACGCCGTGTCATCAATAACATCCAAAAGGTCGCCTCTCTCTTTCTAACAAAGACCTTCTTCTCTATCGTGTTTGCGATTTTGAGTGTGATATTTGGTTTGGAATTTGCCTTTATCCCCATTCAGTTTACAATCATTTCAGCCATTACGATTGGGATTCCATCCTTCTTCCTAACCTTTGAGTCCAATAATGAAAAGGTTAGCACACATTTTATGCGAGATATTTTGACCAATGCTGCGATTGGTGGTGGCATTCTGGTTGCTAGTGTACTCTTGACGAACTTCTTTATCACTGTCCCAGGTCAGGTCAAATTTATTTGCTTCCTCCTTGCTTTAATCAATGGTCTGTGTCTAGTTGCCAAGGTCAGCTTGCCTTTTAATCGATACAAGTTATTCTTGCTCACGTTTTTGATCCTTGCAGCCCTTGTTGGCGTACTTGCCAATACATTTATCCTGCAAAGAACTTTTGTGCCTCTAGAAACCCCTCAAGTCATCTATACAGCTATCCTAGCAGTCGTGATTGGGGGCTTGCATTATTTGATTAGAAGAAAAAATTGATACACAAAAAGAATCAGGTTTAATCCTGATTCTTTTTTATCTATATTCTCGATGGCTTGGATTACATGATACCGAAGAAACGAGCTGCGATACCAACTGCAAAGAGAGCAAGGATGATTGCGATTGGTGATACTTTTTTCTTAAGCAACCACATGCAAAGGAAAGTAAGGAGAAGTCCCATCAATCCTGGAATCAATGAGTTCAACTGACCTTGAAGGGTTTGTGGTTGAATCTTATCTAGGCTCAATCCTCCAAGTGCATCAGCAAGAATTCCTTTCAATTCAGCACCAGTAACAGCACCTTCTGGGAAGTTGATGTAAGCTCCTTCAGCCAATTGTTTACCTGGAAGGTTAACAGTAAAGTTGATAGATACCCAACGTTGTACAAGAACAGCAAGGATGAACATACCAAGGATAGATGCTCCTTTAGTGATATCTTTCAAGATACCACCAGACATGTCTTTAGTGATTTCAGATCCAGCTTTGTAACCGAACTCTTGTGTATACCATAGGAAGGCCATACGGATAGCATTCCATCCAAAGAAGAAGAGGAGGGGACCAACAATGTTACCAGATGCAGCAAGTGATGCACCGAGGGCTCCAAGGATAGGACGAACTGTAAACCAGAATACTGGGTCACCGATACCAGCAAGAGGTCCCATCATACCGATTTTAACCCCTTGGATAGCCGCGTCGTCGATTTCAACACCGTTAGCACGCTCTTCTTCAAGTGCAAGAGTAACCCCCATGATTGGAGCAGCTACGTATGGGTGAGTGTTGAAGAACTCAAGGTGACGCTCAAGAGCAGCCGCTTGGTCTTCTTTTTTAGTGTACAATTTTTTGATAGCTGGGATTAGTGAGTAAGCCCAACCCAAGTTTTGCATACGTTCGTAGTTCCAAGAACCTTGAAGGAATTGTGAACGCCACCAAACTTTTTGACGATCTGATTTTGATAATTGAATTTTTTCAGCCATGATTGTTCCCCTTTCTAGTAGTCTTCTAGGATATCACCGATTGGGTCGTTAGAAGTCGCAGCTCCGCCGCCACCGTTTCCACCTTGTTTTGAAAGGTTAAGGTAGATGAAGGCAAGGGCAACACCGATGACACCAAGGGCAATCAAAGTCAATTGAGAGATTGCTGCAAGAGCAAAACCGATAGCGAAGAATGGCCATACTTCACGAGTTGCCATCATGTTGATAACCATAGCGTAACCAACGGCAACGACCATAGCACCACCGACAGCCATACCACCATTCAACCATTCTGGCATGAGGCCAAGAGCGTCTTGAACAGCAGAAGCAGGGATAGCGATAAGGAAGGCTGCAGGGATAGCGATACGAAGACCTTGAAGAACAAGGGCAAAGTAGTGAGCGCGTTCAACAGCCGCAATGTTTCCTTCTTTTGCAGCTGCGTCAGCTGAGTGAACCAAGGCAACTGAGATTGTACGAACAATCATTGTCAAGAAAAGTCCAGCTACAGCAAGAGGGATAGCTGTGGCTGTTGCGACGGCGATACCTTCAGTAGTAAAGTTACCACCTTTGATCAAGATGATCGCTGCGGCAACAGATGCAAGAGCAGCGTCAGGAGCTACGGCAGCTCCAATATTAGCCCAACCAAGGGCGATCATTTGAAGAGATCCACCAAGCATAACACCTGCTTCAAGGTTACCTGTTACAAGTCCGATAAGGGTACATGCGACGATTGGTTGATGGAATTGGAATTGGTCGAGGATACCTTCAAGACCTGCAAGGAAGGCAACAACTACAACCAAGATAGCAGAAATGATTGAAATATCTGACATGGTTTTATTCCTTTTCTATTTAGTTTTAATAAAGTACTTAATCCTGTTTTCAAAAATGATAAAACAGATTAAAATTATTGGACGTTTGCTTTCTTAATCAAGTCAAACAAATCTTTTTTCGTGTCGTTTGGTACTTTACGTACATCAAATTCAACACCGAGGTCACGCATTTTTTCAAATGTTGCAACATCATCTTTGTCCATAGACAAGACGTTATTGATCATTGTTTTACCTGTTGAGTGGGCCATAGAACCAACGTTAAGGGTCTTGATTGGCACGCCACCTTCGATGGCACGAAGGGCATCTTGAGGTGTTTCAAACAAGATAAGAGCATGTGTGTTACCAAAACGAGGATCTTTTGCAACCTCAATCAATTTTTTGATTGGTACAACGTTGGCTTTTACTCCGTTAGGAGCTGCTTGCTTGATCAATTCTTTACGCAATTCGTCGTTTGCAACGTTATCTGAAGCAACGATGATACGGTCTGCTTTTGAATCTGGTGTCCAAGCAGTTGCGACTTGTCCGTGAAGAAGACGTGTGTCAAGACGGGCAAGATTGATTTTCAATTTACCGTCTCCGATAACAGTTCCTTCTGGAATAGCAGCTTGGGCAACTGGAGCAGCCGCAGCACTAGCCCCTTCCTCAACTGGGTTAAGCTCTTCTGGAAGAGCCTTGATGCCATCTTTGGCTTCTTTAATGATATTCGCAGCGACTTTATCCACACCTGCAGTAGCATCCATAAGGCGCTCAGTGTAGGCTTGGATCAACATCGGCAAGTTAAGCCCTGTGATGATGGCAAACTTACGCTCAGGATTTTCTCCCATCACGCGGCTAGCTTGGTTGAATGGAGATCCACTCCAAAGGTCAGCCAATACTAGAACCTCATCTTCTGCGTCAAATGCAGCCACAGCGTTGTTGAATTTAGCGTAAAGATCATCTGGACCTTCATTTGGCATAAAGGTTACAACTTGAACCTTTTCTTGTTCACCAAAGATCATAGATCCTGACTGATGAATACCCGCAGCAAATTCGCCGTGGCTCGCAATAATGATTCCGATACTCATTATTGTCATTCCTCCTTTTAAAATGTTTGACTTATAGGTTTTCTAAAAAACCTCAGACGTACCTAGTATAAATCGTTTTCATATAAAAATCAACTACTTTTTCGAAAATTGTAAAAGTTTTCAATGAAAATAGGCTTACAAAATGTTAATATATAAATAATTTCAAAAAATATATGAAAATAGCAATAGAAAATTTAATATAAAAATACTGAAAATGAGTGACTTTTATGAAAATAGAATGAAAACAAAAGGAAAGATTGCAGGATAGCAATCCTCCCTTTTATAGGAATAAAGTTTGTAAAGCGTGGGCTACCCCGTCTTCTTCGTTGGTCAGAGGAAGTTGCTCGTCTGCATATGGAAGGAGAGCAGGATTGGCGTTTTTCATAGCATATCCCTTGCCTGCAAATGCCAACATTTCCGTATCATTATGCTCATCACCAAAGGCGATTAAGTCTTTTTTATCACGATTCATCACATTGAGCAAGTACTCTAGAGCAAAGGCCTTGTTTACCCCCTTGGGTGTACATTCGAGGATGTTGAGAGGGCCACCCCAGGTATTGATAGCTAGTTGATGCTGATAAAAACGATTCATCTCGTCCGCTAGAGCGTATTTGTCCTCAACCCCTGTTTGCAAGAGAATGCAGTTAGGATTCTTGGTTACTCGTTCGGGTTTGAATTGATTTTCCGGTTGGAAGTTCTCTACACCAAATAGTTTAGGGTCCGCAATTTCTTCATTCGGAGCTGTAATGTAAAATTTCTTACGGTATTCTCCTGCAATAAAGTCGGCCTGAATATCCTCTTTGCGTTTGACCATATCTAGGAGATATTTTTTGTCCAAGGTCAAGCACTTTTCATGCTCCCAAGCCTGTCCTGGCAGATGAGTAAGGGAACCGTTGAAGTTGATCATAGGAGTATGTAGCTCTAGTTCGCGGTAGAAGTCTTTTGCCATGCGATACGGACGCCCCGTCGTGATGATGACATGGTGTCCTTTTTCTGAAATTTTTTTGATTGTCTCTTTGGTGAAATCGGAGAGCTTGCTTTCGCTATTAAGCAGGGTTCCGTCCAAATCGACTGCAATAATTTTTTTAGTCATATAAACCTTCCTAGTCGTTTCCAGATAAGATGTCTACTATTATATCAAAAAGAAAGAAGAAAAGCAGACAAGAACAAAAAACTCAGTCGCTTTGATTTATTAAATAAATCAAACAAACATATTGAAAAGGTGAATGATAAATGATATAATACTAATATTGTTCGTAAAAAATAAAAGGAGATTAAAGATGGACAAACTATTTAAACTAAAAGAGAACGGGACGGACGTTCGTACGGAGGTTCTCGCTGGTTTAACAACTTTCTTTGCAATGAGTTACATTCTCTTTGTAAACCCACAAATGCTTGCGCAGACAGGGATGCCTGCTCAAGGTGTCTTCCTAGCAACGATTATTGGTGCAGTAGCTGGTACCCTGATGATGGCCTTCTATGCGAACCTGCCTTACGCTCAAGCACCAGGTATGGGACTCAATGCCTTCTTTACCTTTACAGTCGTATTTGGGCTTGGTTATTCATGGCAAGAAGCCTTGGCTATGGTCTTTATCTGTGGGATTATTTCGCTAATCATTACCTTAACAAATGTTCGTAAAATGATTATTGAATCCATTCCCAATGCGCTTCGTTCGGCTATTTCAGCAGGTATCGGTGTCTTCCTTGCCTATGTAGGGATTAAGAATGCTGGTCTTTTGAAATTCTCTATTGATCCAGGAAGTTATACAGTTGCTGGTGAGGGTGCTGATAAGGCCCAAGCAGCCATTACAGCAAACTCTTCAGCAGTTCCAGGTCTGGTTAGCTTTAATAATCCGGCTGTTTTAGTAGCTATTGCAGGTTTGGCTATTACGATTTTCTTTGTTATTAAGGGCATCAAGGGAGGAATCATTCTTTCTATCTTAACAACGACAGTTCTTGCTATCGCTGTTGGTTTGGTTGATGTATCAAGCATTGATTTTTCTAATAACCATGTAGGTGCAGCCTTTGAAGATTTGAAGACAATCTTTGGTGCAGCACTTGGCTCACAAGGATTGGGTGCTTTAATCTCAGACACTGCTCGTCTACCGGAAACACTTATGGCTATTCTGGCCTTCTCGTTGACAGATATTTTTGACACAATTGGTACCTTGATTGGTACAGGTGAAAAAGTCGGTATCGTAGCGACAAATGGTGAAAATCACCAATCAGATAAGTTGGATAAGGCTCTTTACTCTGACTTGATTGGTACTTCAATTGGTGCCATCGCAGGTACTTCAAACGTGACAACCTATGTTGAGTCTGCAGCGGGTATCGGTGCGGGTGGACGTACTGGTTTGACTGCCTTGGTAGTTGCGGTTTGTTTTGCAATTTCAAGTTTCTTTAGTCCACTTTTGGCAATTGTTCCATCAGCTGCGACGGCTCCAATTTTGATTATCGTTGGGATTATGATGCTCGGTAGCTTGAAAAACATCCATTGGGATGATATGGCTGAAGCTGTCCCTGCCTTCTTTACGTCTATCTTCATGGGATTCAGCTACTCTATCACACAAGGGATTGCAGTTGGTTTCTTGACTTATACGTTAACAAAAGTTGTCAAAGGTCAAGCCAAGGATGTGCACGCGATGATTTGGATTTTGGATGCCTTGTTTATCCTTAACTATATCAGTATGGCGCTTTAAATGATATAATAATAAGAAAGGGGATCCCCCTTCTTACTATAAGGAGGTATATCATGAAAGAAAAGACGATCTGGCGAGAGGTTTGGGACAGAGGGAAGTGGATCCTCATCCTTTTAGCAGCTTTTGTCCTATCACAATTTCCCATAGGACTTGCTTTGTTTTTAGCAGACAAACAGTTTCCGATTTTACAGTCAGGGCTCTTAGTAGGTTCCCTATCCATAGTCGTTTTGATTGTATTCATTATTGGTGCACGAAAAACACAGCTGGCTACTTTTAATCTATCCTTTTTTAAGGCAAAAGACTTGGCTCGCTTGGTGTTGAGTTATCTGGTGATTCTTGCGACAAATCTCTTGGGTTCACTCCTGCTTCGACTAACAAATGAGGTGACAACCAATAACCAATCAATACTGAATGGTATAGTTCAGAATAGCTCCTTGATTTCAACTTTCTTCCTGCTAGTCTTGATTGCACCGATTTGTGAAGAAATTTTGTGTCGTGGAATTATTCCAAAAAAGATCTTCCGTGGAAAAGAAAAACTTGGTTTTGTTGTTGGTGCAATCGTCTTTGCCTTGCTCCATACGCCAACCAATCTACCTTCTGTGATTATTTATGGAGGAATGTCAACGGTTTTGACTTGGACAGCCTATAAGACTGAGCGTTTGGAGATGTCCATTTTGCTTCATATGATTCTCAATGGTATTGCATTTTGTTTGTTGGCCTTATTGGTATTGATTAGCAGAAATCTAGGCCTATCATTCTAAGCCATTGACCTACTTGGAAAAGATGAATACTAGCGTGTCCATCTTTTTCTTTTTATGGTAAAATAGAGAGATAATATGGTAAAGAACCTTAAGGAAGTGACCGTTATGTCCAATAAAGTCAACCACGTAAAAACAGCCATTTGTGGCATTATCAATGTAACCCCAGATTCTTTTTCAGATGGTGGTCAATTTTTTGCTGTTGACCAGGCGCTCCAGCAAGCTCGTAAATTGATAGCTGAAGGAGCGAGCATGCTAGATATCGGTGGGGAATCGACTCGCCCGGGCAGCAGCTATGTAGAGATAGAAGAGGAAATCCAGCGTGTTGTTCCAGTTATCAAAGCTATCCGTGAGGAAAGTGATGTCCTCATTTCCGTCGATACATGGAAAAGTCGGGTGGCAGAGGCTGCTTTGGCTGCTGGCGCCAATCTGGTCAATGATATCACTGGTCTTATGGGAGATGAGAAAATGGCGGATGTGGTTGCTAAGGCTGGAGCGAAAGTGGTTACCATGTTTAATCCAGTCATGGCTCGACCTCAGCATCCTAGCTCGCTCATCTTTCCTCATTTTGGTTTTGGACAAGCTTTTACAGAGGAAGAGTTAGCTGACTTTGAAAAAATGCCAATCGAAGACTTGATGGAGGCTTTCTTTGAACGAGCACTAGTGAGAGCGAATCAAGCGGGGATAGCAAGAGAAAATATCCTGCTGGATCCAGGGATTGGCTTTGGTTTGACCAAGAAGGAAAATCTGCTCCTTCTACGGGATCTGGATAAACTACACCAGCAAGGCTATCCAATCTTTCTTGGAATTTCGCGTAAGCGATTTGTTATCAATATCCTGGAAGAAAATGGTTTTGAAGTTAATCCTGAGACAGAACTTGGTTTCCGTAATCGGGACACGGCTTCTGCTCATGTAACTAGTATCGCTGCGAGACAGGGTGTCGAAGTAGTGCGCGTGCACGATGTAGCCAGTCACAAGATGGCGGTTGAAATTGCGTCAGCTATTCGATTGGCAGAAGATGCGGAAAATCTAGATTTAAAACAATATAAGTAAGATGAACGAAATTCAAAACAATCAATGGATTGCCCACTACCGGACGGACCAACCGCATTTCGGTTTGGAACGAATGGTGGAACTCCTAGCTTTACGAGGCAATCCCCATCTCAAACTTAAGGTCATCCATATCGGAGGGACCAATGGCAAGGGGTCTACAATTGCTTTTTTGAAAAAGATGCTGGAAAAGCTAGGTCTAAGAGTTGGTGTGTTCAGCTCGCCCTATCTCATTCATTATACAGACCAGATTAGCATCAATGGGGAATCCATCCCAGAAGCGAGGCTGGAGGCCCTCATGGCAGTTTATCGCTCTTTGCTTGAAGGGGAGAGGAGCGTTGCATTACAAGGACCAACCGAGTTTGAGATTATCACAGCCCTTGCCTATGATTACTTTGCCTCAGAACAAGTAGATGTAGCCATCATGGAAGTCGGTATGGGTGGTCTTTTGGATAGTACCAATGTCTGTCAACCAATTTTGACAGGAATTACAACCATTGGACTGGACCATGTAGCCCTACTTGGTGACACCTTGGAAGCCATAGCAGAGCAGAAGGCAGGTATTATCAAACAAGGTATTCCCTTGGTGACAGGTCGCATTGCTCCAGAAGCCTTGGCTATTATTGACCGCATTGCGGAAGGGAAAGATGCGCCGAGAATTGCCTATGGGACAGATTATCAGGTTGGTCATCAAGAAAGTGTGGTGACAGGAGAGATCTTTGACTATACAAGTGCTGTCAGACAAGGTCGCTTCCAGACAGGTCTGATTGGTTTGCATCAGATAGAGAATGCGGGGATGGCGCTTGCCCTCCTAGACACTTATTGCAAGGAGACTGGGCGGGAGTTAGCAAGTAATGACTTGGTTGCTCAAGCTTTGAAAGAAACCAGATGGCCAGGGCGTTTGGAAGTCGTGTCTAGTGACCCCTTGCTGCTCTTGGATGGGGCCCATAATCCCCATGCTATCAAGACTTTATTAGCAACCTTGCAAGAACGCTTTGCGGATTATCATAAGGAAATCCTCTTTACCTGCATCAAAACCAAGGCTTTGGAGGATATGCTGGATTTGCTAGAAACGGTGCCAGATAGTCAATTGACTTTAACCCATTTTGACGATAGTCGGGCGACTAATGAAAGCGTGTTGAAAGAGACAGCCAAGTCTAGAAATCTCAATTACCAAGGTTGGCAGGATTTTCTAGAGCAGAAATTGACAGATAGAAAAGAAGAGAAACAAACAGTTAGGATTGTCACAGGTTCCTTGTATTTCTTGAGCCAAGTGAGAACCTATCTAATGGAGAGGAAGAACGAGAATGGATACACAAAAGATTGAAACGGCTGTAAAAATGATTATTGAGGCTGTCGGTGAGGATGCTAACCGCGAGGGCTTGCAGGAAACACCTGCTCGCGTAGCCCGTATGTACCAAGAGATTTTTTCAGGTCTTGGCCAAACTGCTGAGGAACACCTGTCAAAATCCTTTGAGATTATTGATGATAATATGGTGGTAGAAAAGGATATTTTTTTCCACACCATGTGTGAACACCACTTCTTGCCCTTCTATGGGAGAGCGCATATTGCCTATATTCCAGATGGCCGTGTGGCAGGTTTGTCCAAGCTAGCTCGTACGGTTGAAGTCTACTCTAAGAAACCACAGATTCAAGAACGGTTGAATATTGAAGTGGCTGATGCCTTGATGGACTATCTAGGGGCTAAGGGAGCCTTTGTTGTTATTGAGGCGGAACATATGTGTATGAGCATGCGTGGTGTCAGAAAACCAGGCACTGCAACCTTAACTACTGTAGCCCGTGGCCTATTTGAGACGGATAAGGACCTCCGAGACCAGGCTTATCGTTTAATGGGACTATAATACTCTTCTAAAATCAAATTCAAACCACGTCAGCTTCCATCTGCAACCTCAAAACAGTGTTTTGAGCAGCCTGCGGCTAGCTTCCTAGTTTGCACTTTGATTTTCATTGAGTATAAAAAGAATCCGCTTTAAGCGGATTTTTCTAGAAAGGACTAGTTATGGATCAGCTAAAGATTAAAGATTTGGAAATATTTGCTTATCATGGACTCTTTCCAAGTGAGAAGGAATTGGGGCAAAAGTTTGTTATTTCCGCACGCTTATCCTATGATATGACCAAGGCAGCGACTGAGTTAGATTTGTCTTCTTCTGTCCACTATGGAGAACTTTGCCAACAGTGGAAGACTTGGTTTCAGGAAAGCACTGAGGATTTGATTGAAACGGTAGCCTACAAACTAGTAGAGCGTACCTTTGAGACCTATCCTCTTGTCCAAGAGATTGAGTTGGAACTAAAAAAACCATGGGCTCCTGTGCATTTGCCATTGGATACCTGCTCGGTGACCATTCACCGTCGTAAGCAACGAGCTTTTGTCGCCCTAGGAAGCAATATGGGGGACAAGCAAGCAAACTTGGAGCAAGCCATTGACAAACTGCGAGCTCGAGGTCTCCATATTCTCAAAGAGTCCAGTGTCTTGGCGACAGAGCCTTGGGGTGGTGTTGAGCAAGATAGCTTTGCCAATCAGGTGATTGAAGTAGAAACCTGGCTACCAGCACCAGTCTTGTTAGAAACATTATTAGCTATCGAGTCAGAAATGGGACGGGTTCGAGAGGTGCATTGGGGGCCACGTTTGATTGATTTGGACCTGCTTTTTGTAGAAGACCAAGTCATCTATACAGACGACCTCATCTTACCTCATCCTTATATAGCAGAACGCCTCTTTGTCCTTGAACCGTTAGTGGAAATAGCTCCCCATTTTATCCATCCAATCTTAAAACAACCAATTCGATACTTGGTTGACCAGTTGGAGCAAGGAAATGCCTAAGCTTTCTGAGACCTATAGCAAGTGGAAGAGTATCGGGGAGGGACTACTTGCTATTGTTTTAGGGCTTCTCTTGATTCGTTTTGGACAAGTTATTCCGCGAATGGGGTATCAGTTGCTGATGGGCTACTTTTCCTTGTCAGCAGTTTGGCACTTGTTGACTCGCTGGTTTCAAGATAAAAAACGTCGGGAAAACATCTTTGTAACCTTGGCTAAGCTGGTGGTTGCGGCTCTGGTGTTTGACTCTATCATCTTGCAAGACCTTGCCCTCTATCTCCTGGTTTTTATCATTGCAAGCTACCAGCTGTTTACGGGCATCATTAGTCTTGTGACCTGGTCTCTCTATCGAAAAAATGCCATTCATCCTCGGCTCCATCATCTCTTCGATGCTGTGTGGATGATAGGATTCGGTCTTTATAGCATCTCTCCTTTTCACGATGCAGCGAATTTTGAATTGCTCTTGCTTGGATTTTACTTGCTCATGCTAGGAGTTAGTAGCCTTCGGGATGGTTTCTTTTTTGAAAAGATAGAAAACAATCCCAAGCTAAAACGACGAATGCGAATGACCTTGCCAATCTTTGTGACGGCTCTGATTCCTATCAGTACCTTGCGCAAATTGAATGAGTGGCTGTCAAATCATGAAAGTCAAGAAGGGGAAGTTCATTCAGAAAGAAAAAACGATCAGGTAGTTGATCTAGAAATTTTTATTCATACCTCAGAAACATCTTTCTTCCTCGCTATGGGACATGTGGATATTTGTTACCAAGGGAAGGTTATTTCCTATGGCTCGTATGATCCTCACTCAGAGCGTTTATTCGGCATGGTTGGAGACGGTGTTTTGTTTAAGGCAAATCGGGAAAAATACATTGAACTCTGCAAGAGGGAAAGTCAGAAGACCTTGTTTGCTTACGGTCTGAGTTTAACAGACCAACAGAAAGCAGCTATCCAAGCTCGTTTAGCAGAGATAGAAGACCTGTTAATTCCTTGGGAACCAAGCTCGCAGTTGATGAAAAGAAGAGAGGGTGAGGTCAAGCATACCTACTCCTACCAACTGAAAGAGGAAGCAGATGCGACCCTCTATAAATTCAGTTCATCCGAGTTTAAGACCTACTTTGTTCTCAGTACCAATTGTGTTTTGCTGGCAGACTCTATCGTGGGAAAAGCTGGGACTGATATACTGAGTCCCCAAGGTTTCATTGTGCCAGGGACTTATCAGGATTATCTTGACTTAGAATATACAAAACCAAACGGTCTAGTTGTCAGTCGCTCCATTTATTAGAAAAAGAAAGCTCTAGTTCCTCAGCAGTTTGCGCCGAGAAGCTAGAGCTTTTAAAATAGGTCATTTTCTTCTGGAAGGAGGATGGTTTCCCTGCCGTCAATGTCTAAAACAAGTACCCTAGGAGGGTAAAGCGGATCGAAAGGATGATTGAAATCAAAATCGATCCTAGTCGGAAGGTTCTGACTAGAGAAATGGAAGGTGATTGCCCCCTTATTGTTGAGCAGTTGAAACTCAAGCTCTTCTTCTAATTCAAAGACATTTTTCAGGAAATGATCAATAATATACCATAAAGAGTCAATGACATCGTCAGGCAGGCTGGTAACGACACCAAAACTAGCGGAACGTCTCTGTGTATTTGTAAAAGCCATGTTTTCATCCCCCTTTTTTTCCTTATCATACAGCAAAATGTCTTAAAAATCAAGAAATCGTAATTGCTTTTTCAAAATGGGAATAAACTGTGAAATTTTTTCAAAGTTTCTCCTAAAAATACTTGAAAGTGTTTACAATAAGTGATAAAATGAAGTAAGTAGATGCGTGAAAGCGAAATTTTCAATATAGAAAGGAAACGGAATGAACACAGATGATACAGTGACTATTTATGACGTCGCCCGTGAAGCAGGAGTTTCGATGGCAACAGTTAGCCGTGTCGTTAATGGCAACAAGAATGTTAAAGAGAACACTCGAAAAAAAGTCCTCGAAGTGATTGATCGCTTGGACTATCGTCCAAATGCGGTAGCCCGTGGTTTGGCTAGCAAGAAGACAACGACAGTCGGAGTTGTGATTCCTAACATTACCAATGGTTATTTCTCAACACTTGCTAAGGGGATTGACGACATTGCTGAAATGTACAAGTATAACATTGTCCTAGCAAATAGTGATGAGGATGATGAAAAGGAAGTTTCAGTGGTTAACACGCTCTTTTCAAAACAAGTCGATGGGATTATCTTTATGGGCTATCACCTGACTGAAAAGATTCGTTCAGAGTTTTCTCGCTCACGGACACCGGTTGTTCTTGCTGGTACTGTGGATGTAGAACACCAACTTCCAAGTGTGAATATCGACTACAAACAAGCAACGATTGATGCTGTGAGCTACCTTCTCAAAGAAAATGAGAAAATTGCTTTTGTGAGCGGACCACTCGTCGATGATATCAATGGCAAGGTTCGTTTGATTGGTTATAAGGAAGCCTTGAAAAAAGCTGGACATTCTTATAGCGAGGGCTTGGTCTTCGAATCAAAATATAGCTATGACGATGGCTATGCCTTGGCAGAACGCTTGATTTCATCACAAGCTACAGCCGCAGTTGTAACAGGTGATGAATTGGCAGCAGGTGTCCTAAATGGTTTGGCTGACCACGGTGTGTCTGTACCAGAAGAGTTTGAAATCATTACGACAGATGACTCTCAGATTGCACGATTCACTCGTCCAAACTTGACGACTATTGCCCAACCTCTTTATGACTTAGGTGCTATCAGCATGCGTATGTTGACTAAGATTATGCATAAGGAAGAATTGGAAGAACGTGAAGTTCTCCTACCTCATGGTTTGACAGAACGCCGCTCTACACGAAAACGTAAATAGAAAAAATCAGGAAATCGTGAGATTTCCTGATTTGCTTTCTAGAGAAGGAGTTATACTCAATGAAAATCAAAGAGCAAACTAGGAAGCTAGCCGCAGGTTGCTCAAAGCACTGCTTTGAAGTTGTAGATAGAACTGACGAAGTCAGTAACATATATACGGTAAGGCGACGCTGACGTGGTTTGAAGAGATTTTCGAAGAGGATTAGCCTTCCATATAGTCTTTTAAGGCTTGTCCTTTTAGTCCAGCGTTAAGGGCAATTAATAATTTGAGGCGAGCTTTTTGAGCGTTGAGTTCTTTGACAAAGAAAATACCAGCTCGTTGCAACTGCACCCCTCCGCCTTGGTAGGCATAGACAGGTTCAGCAATACCATTAAAACAACGTGAGACCAAGGCGACGGGGATTCCTTTTTGCAGGAGATTTTCCAACTTTTGAGCTGTTTCTTTGGGAACATTACCTGCTCCAAAAGCTTGAATGACTAAGCCATCCAGCTGTTCCAAGTCTAACATATCGATCAGCTCGTCTGTCATACCTGCATAGGCTGAGATGATGGGAACCAGACCTTGAATATGTTCGAGATCAAAACGGACACGAGGCTCAGCTGTTTTGAAGTAGAGGATTTCTTGCTTCATGATGAGGCCAAGTGGTCCATGTGTTGGGGTTTGAAAGGTGCTGACGTTGGTTGTATGAGTTTTGGTAACATACTTGGCTGCATGAATTTCATCGTTCATGACGACCAAAACGCCCTTGTCGGCTGCTTTATCATCGCTGGCAACTCGTAAAGCGCTCAGATAGTTGTATACACCGTCACTACCAAGTTCGTTGGAACTACGCATAGCTCCTGTTAGAACGATGGGCTTGTGTGGGATTTTCATGGTATCAAGGAAGTAAGCTGTTTCTTCTAAGGTATCTGTACCATGTGTGATGACAACTCCATCGTAGTTATTAGCTTCCTCTTTGATTTTATGATAGAGTGCAAGCATATGCTTGGGTTTGATATGGGGACTTGGCAGATTAAAAAAGTCTAGGGCATGAACCTCAATCCCTTCAAGCGGATTGGAAACATGGTTCATGGGATTGTCCTGACTAGTTACAACGGCACCAGTGGCGTCTGCTTGCATGGAAATGGTCCCACCTGTATGCAAAACAAGGATTTTCTTAGGCATGATTTAGTCACTCTTTCTGAAATGTGGTATAATCATTGTAACACAAAAGGGGAGAATGGGATAGGATGGAAGTCAAGGCTGTTTTTTTTGATATCGATGGAACGCTAGTCAACGATCGCAAGAGTGTTTTGAAATCCACTAAGGACGCGATTAAGATTGTTAAAGAGCAAGGGGTACTTGTTGGAGTAGCGACAGGACGAGGGCCGTTTTTTGTCAAGGAATTGATGGAAGACTTGGACCTAGACTTTGCAGTGACCTACAATGGCCAATACATTTTTAATAAAGAAAAGGTACTCTTTGCAAGTCCGATTGCTAAATCAAGCCTGCGTCAACTGATTGCTTATGCTAAAAAGGAGCGTAAAGAAATCGCTCTTGGAACCGAGCATGCCGTTGTTGGTTCGAAAATTATGTCATTTGGTCTCGGATCCTTTTCCCAACTGGTTAGTCGTTTTATCCCGACAGTGCTGACAAGAACCGTTAGCCGCTCTTTTAATCGAATGGTCAGCAAGGCAGTTCCTCAAAAAGAAGACGACCTACTTAACTTGATTAACCAACCCATTTATCAAGTTTTGATGCTGATGACGCCAGAAGAATCTGAGAAGGCAGCAGCTGATTTTCAAGACTTGAAATTGACTCGAAGCAATCCTTTTGCCGCAGATATCATTAACCAAGGAAATTCCAAACTAGAAGGCATTTGTCGGGTCGGGAAAGAATATGGCTTTGCTCTCAACCAAGTCATGGCCTTTGGTGATTCCGACAACGACCTGGAGATGTTAGCAGGTGTCGGTATGTCAGTCGCTATGGGAAATGGCAGTAGCAGTGCCAAAGAGGTTGCTAAACACATTACGGCAAGTAATCAACAAGATGGCATCCACAAGGCGCTTGAGCACTTTGGTGTTTTGGCTTCAGAAAAAGTGTTTGTCAGTCGGGACTACCACTTTAATAAAGTCAAGACCTTCCACCACATGATGGATGAACGAACTCAAGAAGAGCCACAAGCATGGAATGTTGAAGGTGCAACCCACCGCGCAGACTTTAAAATTGAAGAATTAGTAGAGTTTGTTCGCGCGGCAAGTTCTTCGGAGGAAGAATTTCAAGAGTCGCTTGCAAGCATGCATGAAGCGCTTGATAAGGCAGCAGAGAAAGTGGCGAAAAAGACACCTGCGAAGCAAAATCTGATTGGTCAAGTAGATGCTTTGATTGACACACTGTATTTCACGTACGGTAGTTTTGTTTTGATGGGAGTGGATCCAGAACGCATTTTTGATATTGTCCATGAAGCAAATATGGGGAAGGTCTTCCCTGATGGAAAAGCTCATTTTGACCCAGTTACACACAAGATTTTAAAACCAGATGACTGGGAAGAAAAATATGCTCCAGAGCCTGCCATTAAACAGGAGCTACAACGTCAGCTTAAGGCTTATGAGCGACATAAAGAAAGAAACAGAAATAATAAGTAATAAAAAGGAGCTCTAGGCTCCTTTTCTTACTATTTACAATGTTTTTTCACTTTCTCTCACGACCAGCAAATCGACTTTTGCATGGCGGAGAATATATTCAGATGAAGAACCGACTAAGAGGCGTTCAAAGGCATTGAGACCTGTAGCACCAACTAAAATCAAGTCAACATTTTCTGCGTCCGGAATCGTCCGAGCGAGGAGAGTTTTGGGATTTCCCATCTCGATGACGATGTGGATATCCGTTAAACCAGCATCTTTTGCACGCTTTTCGTACTCTTTCATCATACTTTCAGCATCGGCTTGGAGTTCTTCGTAAACTTCAGCATCAAAGGTAGATACGCTTTGAAGAGCGCGTGTGTCAATAACATGGACAATGGTGAGCCTGGATTCATTGCGTAGAGCAGTGTAAACACCTTTGACGAAAGCCAAGTCCGCTTCTTTAGAACCATCAATTGCGACCATAACATTTTGGTAACGTTGTGCCATAATGAAACCTCCTGAAATTTTCTTGCTTTTATTGTAACCCTTTTCACTAAAGAAGTAAAGTAAAAATCATATTTTAAACCATATTGTTGGTCATAGACTTAGTGCGTATATAGAAATAAAAGAAAAGAGAATTAGTGAGGATTCTCTTTGTCAATGTTTTTTCTTTTGTTTCCTTGTTTATGGAAGCTTGTCGCAGCGACTTTCTAGTGGTATAATGTTACTATCTCGATGAATTGAGGAAAAAAGATGAAAGAATTTAACAAGTCTAGCAAGCTAGAGCATGTTGCTTATGATATCCGTGGTCCTGTTTTGGAAGAAGCCATGCGTATGCGAGCAAACGGAGAAAAGATTTTGCGCCTGAACACAGGGAATCCAGCCGAATTTGGTTTTACAGCGCCAGATGAGGTCATTCATGACTTGATTATGAATGCGCGTGATAGTGAAGGTTACTCTGATTCTAAAGGGATTTTCTCAGCTCGTAAGGCTATCATGCAGTATTGCCAACTGAAGAAATTTCCAAATGTGGATATTGATGATATTTACCTTGGAAATGGTGTCAGTGAGTTGATTGTCATGTCCATGCAGGGGCTTTTGGACAATGGTGATGAGGTCTTGGTACCGATGCCAGACTATCCTCTCTGGACAGCAGCTGTCAGCCTAGCTGGAGGAAATGCCGTTCACTATATCTGTGATGAAGCTGCAGAATGGTACCCTGATATTGACGATATCAAGTCAAAAATCACTTCAAATACCAAGGCTATTATTCTCATCAATCCAAATAATCCGACAGGAGCTCTTTATCCCAAGGAACTCTTGTTAGAGATTATCGAGATTGCACGTCAAAACGACTTGATCATCTTTGCGGATGAAATTTACGACCGTATGGTCATGGATGGTCATGAGCATGTCTCAGTAGCTAGTCTGGCTCCAGATGTCTTCTGTGTCAGCATGAATGGTCTTTCAAAATCTCACCGTATCGCTGGTTTCCGTATAGGATGGATGGTCTTATCTGGACCTAAGACACATGTCAAGGGCTATATTGAAGGTCTCAATATGCTGTCCAACATGCGCCTTTGCTCTAACGTTTTGGCCCAGCAAGTCGTACAAACCTCGCTAGGTGGGCACCAGTCAGTGGACGAATTGCTCCTTCCTGGTGGACGGATCTACGAGCAAAGAAACTTCATTTACAATGCCATTCAAGATATTCCTGGTTTATCTGCTGTTAAACCCAAAGCCGGACTTTATATTTTCCCTAAAATTGACCGCAATATGTATCGCATCGATGATGATGAACAGTTCGTTCTTGATTTCTTGAAGCAGGAAAAGGTTCTCTTGGTTCATGGTCGCGGTTTTAACTGGCAAGAACCAGACCATTTCCGTATTGTTTACCTCCCTCGTGTAGATGAGTTAGCACAAATCCAAGAAAAGATGACTCGTTTCTTGAAACAGTATCGTAGATAGGGCTTACATTAGAAAAAGCTGGAAACATTTGCCTAGAGCTATTGACAAAAGTATCAGAATCAGATAGAATAGTAAAGTATGTTTAGTAACTGATCACTTTATAGCCGGCTAAACGAATACAAAATCTATGAGGAGGTATTCATCGTGAAACGTACTTATCAACCAAGTAAAATTCGTCGTGCGCGCAAACACGGATTCCGTAACCGTATGTCAACTAAAAACGGTCGTCGCGTATTGGCGGCTCGTCGTCGTAAAGGACGCAAAGTTTTGGCTGCATAATCCAAACAAATTCAGCAAAGAAGCCAGTAGGAACTCGAGTCTACTGGCTTTTGTTTTGCTCAACAAGTATAGATAGTGAAGGATTCATACATTTCCGTATGAGTTTTGTATCATGGAATAAGTCTCTGATCTATGAGAAAATTTGAGAAGTTCAGATAAAAAAGCTCAAAATCAAAAACAAATGATTTTGAGCTTTTGTTTATTCTTTTAAGTGATAAGAGTAGCTAGCGACAACGACGTCTTCGTGCCATCTGAGAGCGTATTTTAGTTTGAGGCTCATTTGATTGTGCAGGATATTTTGCCAAGGCTTGTTAGGGATAAACTGTGGGACGAGGACTGTAACGGTATAGTTTTTTTGCTTGGCTTCTTGGGCGATTCGTTTGACATACTTGACGCTAGGGGTGATGATGTTTCGGTAGCTAGTGTTGATATTTTTCAGAGTGATATTTGGGAAGTAATCGGCAAATTCCTGAAGAATTTCTTGGTCTTTTTCAGCCGTTTCTTTAGTAGAAATGTGCATGGCCAACACTTCGTCACCGATACTTTGAGCGTAGTTAATGGCTCCGACGCTTACTCGAGTGACATTTCCTACTAGGACAAGGACAAGGTTACCGTCATAAGTGCGCTTTTCAATTCCTTCGTAGAGTCGTAGTTGTTTTGCCACTTTTTGGTAATGGTTGTGAATGGACAAAAAGAGGAAGGTTAAAACTAGGATAATTGGGAAGAATGGCCAGATATCACCCAGTCTGAAGAGGAGTAAAATGAGGACAATGGCATAACAAATGATGGCCCCAAGGATATTAGCGAAGGCAGATTTTAAGAAGTTTGCTCCTTTTTCCTTTTTCCAATGGCGAATCATCCCAGTCTGAGAAAGGGCAAAGGGAACGAAGACTCCGATAGTATAAAGAGGAATCAAGCGCTCAGTATTCCCATTAAAAATGAGAAGAAGGATCATAGCCCCAAAAGCCAGAGTTAAGATACCGTTGGAGTAGCCAAGGCGATCCCCTTTTTCCATAAAGAGATGGGGCATGTACTTGTTTTTGGCCATATTGTAGGACAGCATAGGGAAGGCTGAAAATCCAGTATTTGCAGCTACGGCTAGAATCAAGGCTGTCGAGAACTGGAAGAGATAGTAGCTAGCATGACCAAAGAATGAATCACCAAGAATGCCCTTGGCCATTTGCGAGAGGATGGTTTCTCCGTGTTGAGGCGTGATACCCATCCAGTAGTTTAGGAAGGTAATGCCTGCAAAAAGAAATCCTAAAATCAGCGACATGATGGTCAAGGTCTGAGCAGCATTCTTTTCTTTCGGAGTTTTGAAAAATGGGACTGCATTTGAAATAGCCTCAACCCCAGTTAGAGAGGCAGAACCGCTAGTAAAGGCTCTCAATAGGAGAACGATGGAAAGGCTTGGAACAGTTTGCCCAATGGTTGAAGTCGCTTGATAGTTTAGGGAGCCTGTAGATAGTTGAAAGAACCCATAAAGCAAGAGAAAGACGGTACTGAAGATAAAGAGGTAGACGGGAATCATCAGAGAGCTGGCAGATTCTTTCAAGCCTCTTAAATTCAAGAGCATGAGCAGGCAGACTAGGAAAATAGAGATATGAAGATTGTAGGGATGGAGGGCAGGGATGGCTGCTGTAATAGCATCAGCTCCAGAAGCGACGGATACGGCTACTGTCAGCATATAGTCAACAAGGAGACTGCCTCCTGCAATCAAGCCCAGTTCAGGGGAGAGATTTTCCCGAGTGACCATATAAGCCCCTCCTCCTTGAGGATAGGCATGAATGATTTGACGATAGGAAATGGTCAAACTAGCGAGGAGTAAGAGGACAAAAATACCGATAGGGAGGCTCCACCAAATAGCGAGAGGAGAGAGGCTAACTAAAACGAGAATGACTTGTTCAGGTCCATAGGCAATAGAAGACAGGGCATCACTGGATAACATTGCAAGTGCCTGCATTTTTCCTAATAAGCCCCCTTCGCTGTCTGTGAGAGACTTGAGTGGCCGACCGATAAAGGTATATTTTAATTTTCTAAACATTTTCTTTTCCTTTACTAAAAATTTCAATAAGTGTTATTATACTGCTTTGAAAAAAGGCAGTCAAGGGAGAACGATTGATATTAGAATATTTTTACAAGCCGAGGGATGCTATTTTTGGTATAATAGAGGGAAGAAAACGAGGTTAGAAGAGATGATTTTTGATACACACACACACTTAAATGTAGAGGAATTTACAGGACGTGAGGCAGAAGAAATCTCCTTGGCTGCTGAGATGGGTGTGACACAGATGAATATTGTTGGTTTTGACAAGCCAACCATTGAACGTGCCCTAGAGTTGGCAGATGAGTATGAGCAACTCTACGCGACTATTGGCTGGCATCCGACTGAAGCAGGTACATATACTGACGAGGTCGAGGCTTACTTGCTTGAAAAGCTTAAGCATCCCAAGGTTGTTGCTTTGGGTGAGATTGGTCTGGACTACCATTGGATGACCGCACCTAAGGAAGTGCAGGAGCAGGTTTTTCGTCGTCAGATTCAGTTGTCTAAGGACTTGGATTTGCCTTTTGTGGTCCATACCCGGGATGCGCTGGAAGATACCTATGAGATTATTAAGAGCGAGGGCGTTGGTCCTCGTGGTGGGATTATGCATTCGTTTTCAGGCTCTCTTGAGTGGGCAGAAAAGTTTGTCGAGCTTGGTATGACTATTTCCTTCTCGGGAGTGGTAACCTTTAAGAAAGCGACGGATATCCAAGAAGCTGCTAGAGAACTTCCTTTGGATAAAATACTCGTTGAGACAGATGCGCCTTACTTGGCACCTGTTCCCAAGCGCGGTCGTGAAAACAAGACAGCCTACACCCGCTATGTCGTGGACTTTATCGCGGACTTGCGCGGTATGACGACAGAAGAGTTAGCAGCAGCAACGACTGCAAATGCAGAGCGAATCTTCGGATTGGACAGCAAGTGATGAAAGAAAAAATTTCCCAAGTCATCGTAGTCGAAGGTCGCGATGATACGGCCAATCTCAAACGTTACTTTGATGTAGAGACCTATGAAACACGAGGTTCCGCAATAAATGACCAGGATATAGAACGCATTCAACGCCTGCATGAATTGCATGGAGTCATTGTCTTTACCGATCCAGATTTTAATGGGGAGCGGATTCGGCGTATGATTATGACGGCCATTCCAACGGTGCAGCATGCCTTTCTCAAGCGAGATGAGGCTGCTCCCAAATCCAAGTCCAAGGGATGTTCTCTGGGAATCGAACACGCCAGCTATGAAGACCTAAAAACAGCGCTGGCTCAGGTGACAGAGCAATTTGAAAATGAGAACGAATTTGACATCAGTCGTGGTGACTTGATTCGCCTAGGTTTCTTAGCGGGAGCAGACAGTCGTAGGCGCAGAGAGTATCTAGGCGAACAGCTCCGCATCGGCTATTCCAATGGAAAACAGCTGCTCAAGCGGTTGGAGTTGTTTGGCATTAGTCTAGCTGAAGTTGAAGATGCTATGACCAGTTATGAGGATTGAGAAACCGTCCCAAAATGTAGGCGGAATGTGTTACAATAGAAGTGAATAGATTGAGATGCTGGCTGTATGGGAACTGGTGTCCTACCTCATAAGTTAGAACTTGAAATTTCTGAAGATATGTTGAAAGTCTATATAGATTTATCTACGGAAGAGGGATGAGTAGAATTCCATATCTTACTTTTAAAAAATTGAAAGGAAACAACATGGCCAATAGAAGCCACATTTACTTAAAAAACGGAGATGAAGCCCGTATTCTAACAGAGGGAATTTACATAATACCTTATTTTTGGCAATTGTTTTGGGATGAAGAAGATTTAAAAGCTCCTATTGCTCTCTGGGAAATAGCAGAAAAACTCGAAGAAGATGAAGAGGAAGCAGAAAAGTTTTACCAAGAGCAGAATGTAGATATCTTACTTTCTATTGAAAAATTCCAGCAAAATGCCCTCCAAAATCGGTCCTTTTTAGAAGAAAATGCCCCGCAAGCCTTGCAACTATATGATGCTTTTGTTCGTTATATTCTTGCAAATGTCAAAGACGGTGATGTACTTGGATTTGATGTTTTGGATGTAGTTTTTATGAATCAAGTGTCTGTAGTTTCTGATAAACTGTTAAAAAATATCCGAGCTATTCAGGAAAATCAACCTAAAGATTTAGATTTTTCTTTGACAGAAAAGAACTTAATTGGTCTTGCTATGGGTTTTCCTGATTATTATGCTTCAGAATTATTGCCAGAAGATAATATTCTAGATTCGGTTGCCTATCATGATGAGTTGAAGAAAATGGACCCCCAAGAAAATAAAAAAGCACTTGATATGACTGGAGCTGATTCAAAAGGGAACAAACATCGTGTTCTTTTTGTATTTTGGATTTTGTTGGTACTAGGAATTGTGTGGCTTCTATATATTATTTTTAGCTAATAATTAGAAAAGAGAATAGATGAGAATTGCAGATTATAGCGTGACCAAGGCAGTGCTGGAGCGTCACGGTTTTACCTTTAAAAAGTCCTTCGGACAAAATTTCCTGACGGATACCAATATCCTTCAAAAAATCGTGGATACGGCTGAAATTGATGACCAGGTCAATGTCATCGAAATCGGGCCAGGGATTGGTGCCTTGACAGAATTTTTGGCTGAGCGTGCGGCAGAAGTTATGGCCTTTGAGATTGACCACCGTTTGGTGCCAATTTTAGCAGATACTTTACGTGATTTTGACAATGTTACTGTAGTAAACGAGGACATTCTTAAGGTTGACTTGGCGCAGTATATCCAGAATTTCAAAAATCCTGAACTACCAATCAAGGTAGTAGCCAACTTGCCATACTACATTACGACGCCTATTCTCATGCACTTGATCGAGAGTGGCATTCCTTTTAGTGAGTTTGTCGTCATGATGCAAAAAGAAGTGGCGGATCGCATCTCAGCACAGCCAAATACCAAGGCTTATGGTAGTTTGTCGATTGCTGTGCAGTATTATATGACAGCCAAGGTTGCCTTCATCGTGCCTCGTACGGTCTTTGTGCCAGCGCCAAATGTGGACTCAGCCATTTTAAAAATGGTGCGCCGTCCAGAGCCAGCTGTAGCAGTGAAAGATGAACAGTTCTTCTTTAAGATTTCCAAGGCTAGTTTCACCCATCGTCGCAAGACCTTGTGGAACAACTTAACAGGCTACTTTGGCAAGACCGAAGAAGTCAAGGATAAGCTGACCAAGGCTTTGGACCAAGCAGGCTTGTCACCAAGTGTGCGTGGGGAAGCACTAAGCTTGGAAGAATTTGCTAGCCTTTCAGATGCGCTTAAAGGACAAGGATTCTAAGATGCAGGGACAAATCATTAAAGCCTTGGCAGGATTCTACTACGTGGAGAGTGAGGGTCAGGTCTATCAAACACGCGCGCGTGGGAATTTCCGTAAAAAAGGCCACACGCCATACGTCGGAGACTGGGTAGATTTTTCTGCGGAGGAAAATTCTGAAGGTTATATTCTCAAGATTCACGAACGGAAAAATAGTCTGGTCCGTCCACCTATTGTCAATATTGACCAAGCTGTGGTGATCATGTCCGTCAAGGAACCGGACTTCAACAGCAATTTGCTGGATCGTTTCTTGGTTCTTTTGGAGCACAAGGGTATCCATCCTATCGTCTATATTTCTAAAATGGACTTGCTGGAAGATAGAGGAAAACTGGATTTTTACCAGCAGACTTACGGTGCCATTGGCTATGACTTTGTGACCAGTAAGGAAGAACTCCTGCCCTTGTTAACAGGCAAGACTACAGTCTTTATGGGGCAGACAGGTGTTGGAAAATCAACCCTTCTCAATAAAATCGCACCGGACCTCAATCTAGAGACGGGAGAAATCTCTGATAGTCTAGGTCGCGGGCGCCATACCACTCGAGCTGTTAGTTTTTATAATCTCAATGGAGGTAAAATCGCAGACACGCCAGGCTTTTCATCACTGGATTATGAAGTGTCAACAGCAGAAGACCTCAATCAGGCTTTTCCAGAGATTGCCACTGTCAGTCGAGACTGTAAGTTCCGTACTTGTACCCATACCCATGAGCCGTCTTGTGCAGTCAATCCAGCAGTAGAGGAAGGTATCATTGCGAACTTCCGTTTTGACAACTACCTGCAATTTCTGAGCGAGATTGAAAATCGCAGAGAAACCTATAAAAAAGTCAGCAAAAAAATTCCAAAATAAGGAGAAACCTATGTCTCAATACAAGATTGCTCCGTCAATTCTGGCAGCAGATTATGCCAACTTTGAACGTGAAATCAAACGCCTAGAAGCAACTGGTGCAGAATACGCCCATATCGATATTATGGATGGTCACTTTGTACCACAAATCAGTTTTGGTGCAGGTGTGGTTGAAGCTCTTCGCCCCCATAGCAAGATGGTCTTTGACTGCCACTTGATGGTAGCAAATCCTGAACATCACTTAGAAGATTTTGCGCGTGCAGGTGCAGACATTATCAGTATCCATGTAGAAGCGACGCCTCATATCCATGGAGCTCTTCAAAAGATTCGTTCGCTCGGTGTTAAACCTTCGGTGGTTATCAATCCTGGTACTCCGGTTGAAGCTATCAAACACGTGCTTCATCTAGTTGATCAAGTCTTGGTCATGACGGTTAACCCTGGCTTCGGCGGGCAAGCCTTTCTACCTGAAACCATGGATAAGATTCGTGAGTTAGTTGCCCTTCGTCAGGAAAAAGGTTTGAACTTTGAAATTGAAGTCGATGGCGGTATTGATGACCAGACCATTTCTCAGGCTAAAAAAGCTGGAGCGACCGTTTTTGTAGCAGGATCCTATGTCTTTAAGGGAGATGTCAATGAACGAGTGCAAACTCTCAGAAAACAATTGGACTAGGGTTGCCGTTTTTGCAGGCGGAGATCGCGGTCATTATCGGACAAATTTTGATTGCTTTGTAGGTGTGGATCGAGGCTCGCTCTGGGTCTTGGAAGAAGATCTGCCTCTGGCTCTAGCAGTTGGGGATTTTGATTCTGTGACCGCGGAAGAGCGACAGTTGATTCAAAAACGTGCCCAGCATTTTATCCAAGCCCAGCCAGAAAAGGACGATACGGATCTGGAATTGGCTCTCTTAACCATCTTTGAGCAAAATCCCCAGGCTCAGGTCACTATTTTTGGTGCTTTGGGTGGTCGGATTGATCATATGCTGGCCAATGTTTTTCTACCTAGCAATCCCAAGTTGGCACCCTATATGCGCCAGATAGCGATTGAGGACGGGCAAAATGTGATTAGCTATTGTCCAGAAGGGACCAGTCAGCTAGAGCCCTGTTCAGACTACGATTATCTAGCCTTTATGCCGGTTCGGGATAGCCAGCTGACCATTCTCGGTGCCAAGTATGAGTTGACAGAGGAAAATTTTTTCTTTAAAAAAGTATACGCTTCTAACGAATATATAGATAGGGAAGTTTTGATAACTTGCCCAGATGGCTATGTCGTCGTGCTGCATAGCAAGGACAGGAGGTAGGATGGAGACTGTATTATTACTATTATTAATTGCCAACCTAGCTGGTCTCTTTCTGATTTGGCAAAGGCAGGATAAGCAGGACAAGTACCTAGCCAAGAGTTTGGAGGATCAAGCAGACAATCTTTCAGATCAACTGGATTATCGCTTTGAACAAGCCAGACAAGCCAGTCAACTAGATCAAAAAGACTTAGAAGTGGCTGTCAGCGACCGCTTGCAGGAGGTGCGAATGGAGTTGCACCAAGGCTTGACTCAAGTTAGACAGGAGATGAACGAGAATCTCCTTCAAACCAGAGATAAGACCGACCAACGTCTCCAAGCCCTGCAGGAGTCCAATGAGCAACGTTTAGAACAAATGCGCCAGACGGTCGAGGAAAAGCTAGAAAAGACCTTGCAGACACGCTTGCAGGCTTCCTTCGAGACAGTTTCCAAGCAATTGGAGTCGGTCAATCGTGGCCTTGGAGAAATGCAGACAGTTGCCCGCGATGTCGGTGCACTCAACAAGGTTCTTTCTGGAACCAAGACGCGAGGCATTCTGGGAGAATTGCAACTGGGGCAAATCATCGAAGACATCATGACGCCTACCCAGTACGAACGAGAATATGCAACGGTTGAAAACTCCAGTGAACGTGTGGAATACGCCATCAAGTTGCCTGGGCAAGGCGACCAGGAATACGTCTATCTACCAATTGATTCCAAGTTTCCACTGGCGGATTATTACCGCTTAGAAGAAGCT
This sequence comes from uncultured Streptococcus sp., assembly GCA_934229205.1. Classification (GTDB taxonomy): domain Bacteria; phylum Bacillota; class Bacilli; order Lactobacillales; family Streptococcaceae; genus Streptococcus. The sequence goes on along the minus strand of CAKQDJ010000007.1, from coordinate 28,425 downwards.
TATGAAGCAGGCGATAAGGACGAAATTGAACGCTGTCGTAAATCGCTTTTAGCAAGCGTTAAGCGTTTCGCCAAGGATATCAAGAGCAAGTACATAGCACCACCTCGGACGACCAATTTTGGAGTTTTGTTTGTTCCGACAGAGGGACTCTACTCAGAGATTGTTCGCAATCCGATCTTCTTTGATGATTTGAGACGGGAAGAGCAGATTATTGTCGCAGGTCCAAGTACCCTATCAGCCTTGCTTAACTCTCTATCAGTTGGCTTCAAAACTCTCAATATCCAAAAGAGTGCTGACCATATCAGCAAGACTCTTGCCAGCGTTAAGACCGAGTTTGGCAAGTTCGGAGGCATTCTGGTCAAGGCACAAAAACATCTCCAACATGCCTCTGGCAATATTGATGAATTATTAAACCGTCGTACTACAGCTATCGAGCGGACGCTCCGTCACATTGAGTTATCAGAAGGTGAGCCTGCGCTTGATCTACTCCATTTCCAAGAAGATGAGGAAGAATATGAAGATTAGTCACATGAAAAAAGATGAGCTGTTTGAAGGTTTTTACCTGATCAAATCAGCTGACCTGAGACAGACACGAGCTGGGAAAAACTACCTGGCTTTTACCTTCCAAGACGATAGCGGCGAGATTGAAGGGAAACTCTGGGATGCCCAACCTCATAACGTTGAGGCCTTTACCGCAGGGAAAGTCGTCCACATGCAGGGACGTCGAGAAGTTTATAACAACACTCCTCAAGTTAATCAAATTACTCTCCGCTTGCCTCAGCCTGGGGAACCCAATGATCCAGCTGACTTCAAGGTCAAATCTCCAGTTGATGTCAAGGAGATTCGTGACTACATGTCGCAAATGATTTTCAAGATTGAAAATCCTGTATGGCAACGTATCGTTCGTAGTCTCTACACCAAGTATGATAAGGAATTCTACTCTTATCCAGCTGCCAAGACCAACCATCATGCCTTTGAAACGGGTTTGGCTTTTCATACGGCAACCATGGTGCGCTTGGCAGATGCCATTAGCGAGATCTATCCTCAGCTCAATAAGAGTTTGCTCTATGCAGGGATTATGTTGCACGACTTGGCCAAGGTTTTAGAACTCAGCGGTCCTGATCAGACTGAGTACACTGTGCGAGGCAATCTCATCGGTCATATCGCCCTCATCGATAGCGAAATCACCAAGACAGTCATGGAACTCGGCATCGATGATACCAGAGAAGAAGTGGTGCTACTGCGCCATGTGATTCTCAGTCATCATGGCTTGCTGGAGTATGGAAGTCCGGTTCGTCCACGCATTATGGAGGCAGAGATTATTCATATGATTGACAATCTAGATGCCAGCATGATGATGATGTCAACAGCTCTAGCTTTGGTGGACAAAGGAGAGATGACCAATAAAATCTTCGCCATGGACAATCGTTCTTTCTATAAACCAGATTTAGATTAATAATTTAAGAAAAACGAGCATTTTTTACGCAATAATGTTCGTTTTTTTATGTGAATATGGTATAATGGATAAAATATCAAAATTAAATGGAATGGTAAATAAAAATGAAATTAAGAAGAAGTGATCGGATGGTTGTCATTTCCAACTATTTGATTAATAATCCATACAAACTAACAAGTCTCAACACCTTTGCGGAAAAGTACGAATCTGCTAAATCATCGATTTCAGAGGACATCGTGATTATCAAACGTGCCTTTGAGGAAATTGAAATCGGCCATATTCAGACTGTGACTGGAGCAGGTGGTGGCGTTATCTTTACACCATCAATTTCGAGTCATGAAGCCAAAGAAATGATCGCAGACTTGCGTGACAAACTTTCAGAAAGTGACCGTATCTTGCCGGGCGGCTATATCTACCTGTCTGATCTGCTTAGTACGCCTGCCATTTTGAAAAATATTGGTCGTATCATTGCCAAGAGCTTTATGGACCAAAAAATCGATGCCGTTATGACAGTAGCAACAAAAGGTGTGCCACTTGCAAATGCAGTTGCCAATGTCCTCAATGTTCCATTTGTCATTGTGCGCCGTGACTTGAAAATTACCGAAGGTTCAACGGTCAGCGTCAACTATGTTTCAGGTTCAAGCGGTGACCGCATAGAGAAAATGTTCCTTTCAAAACGTAGCCTCAAGGCAGGCAGTCGTGTCTTGATCGTGGATGACTTCTTGAAAGGTGGGGGAACTGTCAATGGGATGATCAGTCTCTTGCGTGAGTTTGATTCGGAACTAGCTGGTGTCGCAGTTTTTGCAGACAATGCCCAAGAAGAACGTGAAAAGCAGTTTGATTACAAGTCACTCTTGAAAGTAACCAATATTGATGTTAAGAACCAATCCATCGATGTTGAGATTGGAAATATCTTTGACGAAGACAAATAAGAAATAGAACTAAAGGTTGGAACGATTGTCCCAGCCTTTCTTTGCAAACAGAATAGAAGGAAGCTTATGAAAACACCATTTATCAGCCGAGAAGATTTAGAAACGATTGTTGCAGAGTTCCCGACTCCTTTTCACTTGTATGATGAGAAGGGGATTCGCGAGAAAGCGCGAGCCGTCAACCAGGCCTTTTCCTGGAACAAGGGCTTTAAGGAATATTTTGCAGTTAAGGCTACTCCAACCCCAGCCATCTTGAAAATTCTCAAAGAGGAAGGTTGTGGTGTGGACTGTTCTAGTTATGTGGAGCTTTTGATGAGCCATAAACTGGATTTTCCTGGTTCTGAGATCATGTTCTCTTCTAACAATACCCCAGACCAAGAGTACGCCTATGCGCGTGAATTAGGTGCGACCATTAACTTGGATGCTTTTGAAGACATTGAACATCTGGAGCGAGCGGCAGGCATTCCAGAAATCATCTCTTGTCGTTACAATCCTGGTGGCGTTTTTGAACTGGGGACAGACATCATGGACAATCCTGGAGAGGCTAAGTTTGGGATGACCAAGGACCAGCTTTTTGAAGCCTTTGCGATTTTGAAGGAAAAAGGAGCCAAGACATTTGGGATTCACTCTTTCCTAGCATCCAATACTGTCACCCATCTCTACTACCCAGAGTTGGCGCGTCAGCTCTTTGAATTGGCTGTTGAAATTAAAGAAAAGTTGGGCATTTCACTAGACTTTATCAATCTTTCCGGCGGAATCGGTGTCAATTACCGTCCAGACCAGGAGCCAAATGATATTGCGATGATTGGTGAAGGTGTGCGTAAGGTGTATGAAGAGGTCCTCACGCCAGCAGATCTCGGTCAGGTCAAGATTTTTACTGAATTGGGCCGCTTTATGTTAGCCCCTCACGGAGCTTTGGTCACAAGAGTCACTCATAAGAAAAAAACTTACCGTGCCTATCTAGGCGTGGATGCATCAGCAGTCAACCTCATGCGTCCCGCCATGTATGGAGCCTACCACCATATCACCAATCTGACCCATCCAGATGGACCTATTGAGGTGGTAGATGTGGTCGGTTCACTCTGTGAAAACAATGATAAATTTGCAGTGAATCGCGAATTACCTCATACAGAAATCGGTGATTTGCTGGTGATTCATGATACAGGTGCACATGGATTCTCCATGGGTTATCAGTACAATGCCAAGCTGCGTTCAGCAGAAATCCTCTATACTGAAGAAGGAAATGCTCGCCAAATCCGCCGTGCAGAGCGCCCGGAGGACTATTTCGCAACCTTGTATGGTTTTGATTTTGAATCGGATCATTAAAAGAAATTGAAAATGAAAGTGAAAAACAGATTGCTTTCTAAAAAATAGACAAAAAAATCTTGTTTTTCACCTTACTCGTGATATAATAAAACTATAAAACGGTTTCAAGGAAGGTGACGATATGTCTGAAGAAACAATTGACTATGGACAAGTGACAGGAATGGTGCATTCGACAGAGAGTTTTGGGGCGGTAGATGGCCCTGGGATTCGGTTTATTGTCTTTTTGCAGGGTTGTCACATGCGTTGCCAGTACTGTCATAACCCCGACACATGGGCTATGGAGACCAATAAATCACGCGAACGGACAGTAGACGATGTCTTGACAGAAGCTCTTCGCTACCGTGGTTTTTGGGGAGACAAGGGAGGAATCACTGTTAGTGGAGGAGAAGCCCTCTTACAGATTGATTTCCTAATTGCACTCTTTACCAAGGCCAAGGAAAAAGGAATCCACTGTACCTTGGACACCTGTGCCCTTCCATTCCGTAACAAGCCACGTTATCTCGAAAAGTTTAATAAACTCATGGCGGTGACAGACTTGGTTCTTCTGGATATCAAGGAAATCAACGAAGAACAGCACAAGATTGTAACCAGTCAAACCAATAAAAACATCTTGGCCTGTGCCCAGTACCTATCAGATATTGGGAAGCCTGTTTGGATTCGCCACGTGCTGGTTCCAGGCTTGACAGATAGAGATGAGGACTTGATCGAACTTGGTAAATTCGTCAAAACCCTCAAAAACGTTGATAAGTTTGAAATTCTACCTTATCACACTATGGGAGAATTCAAGTGGCGTGAACTTGGAATTCCATACTCACTTGAAGGGGTAAAACCACCAACAGCAGACCGTGTCAAGAATGCCAAAAAACTCATGGATACAGAAAGCTATCAAGACTATATGAAACGTGTACATGGATAAAAAAGAAGCCTGATGGAAACATCAGGCTTTTGTGATGCAAAAAAGGCCTAGCCTTTCAGCTAAGCCGTTACTTTATTTTCTAGAATGTTGTTTACCAGCATTACGTTTTTTATGTTTCTTAGTAGTCGTAATTGCAGTTACTTGGTTAGGAGTGATATCTTTTCGCCCGCCTGTAGTTGATGCTGAACTTGCTTTTGGTGGATTTTTGGCAAATTCTTCACGTACTTTTTGACGAAGTTTTGGACGAACAACATAGTTAACGATGAACTGTTGGAGAATCATCATGAAACCACCGACAACCCAGTAAAGTGTCACACTGGCTGGTGCGAAGAGGGAGAAGACGACAATCATGAGTGGGCTCATGTAAATCATTTTCTTGAGTTGATCTCTTTGCATCTCGTCTTCTACTCCGTGAAGTGAAAGGAGTGATTGGAGATAGTAGAGGATACCAGCGAAGGCGACAAGGATCATACTTGGAGAACCGAGATTGATACCCAAGAAGGTAGAGCTAGATACTCCATCAGTATACTGGGCTGCAAAGTAGATAGCAGAGAAGAAAGGCATCTGAATGAGGATAGGGAAGCATCCTACACCACCGAACATGCTGATGCCGTTTTCTTTTTGTGCAGCAAAGAGAGCCTGTTGTGCTTCTAGTTTTTCTTCCTGAGTTGTTGCCTCTTTAAGGCGTGTTTGATGTGGTTCGAGCACATGTTTGAGAGCATTCATCTTTTCAGAGTGAAGCGTTGCCTTCCATGATTGGTAGATACCAAGTGGCAAAATAATCAAACGTACGATAATGGTTACGATAATGATAGCCACACCAAAGCCTAGACCTTTATCAGTAGCGAAGTATTTGATAGCCTCTGCCATAGGCGATCCGATAGTGTTCCAGATAAAACCAGTAGGTTGTCCTGTTGCTTTGTCTACTTGGACACAGCCTGTCAAGACGAGTAGCATAGCCACTCCCATAGCAGAGAGGGCAAAACGTTTAATAGATTTCAATGTTTTCATTCCTTCTTTAAAAATTATACCTTTCTATTCTACTGTTTTTTTGTAAAATATACAATAGTTCTAGAGACCTAATTTGCGACTTTGAAGTCTGGATAGGATGAAAAGTTGCTCATTTGTACATCTAGATAGGTAACTTTTGAAAAGGGTGTCGGACCTTTTCGGATTTCTTGTATAAATTTTGCCATGGTGGCAGAGGAGTCTGCCTGAGCGAGAATTTCCACTGTGCCATCGTCATTATTCCAGACACGACCGGTGATGCCACCAATTTCAAGCGCTAAAGTATAAACGCCCCAGCGAAAACCAACACCCTGCACCCTACCTTGGGCAATCATTCTAACCTTTTGCATACCAAACCCCTTTGATTGTGTTATAATACTTCTATGACTATTATAACCTCAAAAGCCAATTCTGTGGTAAAAAATGCCAAGAAATTGCATCAAAAAAAATATCGAAAGTCTACCTATTTGATTGAAGGCTGGCACTTGTTTGAAGAATCTGTTCAAGCAGGAGTGACGATTGAGAAGATTTTTGCCTTAGAAAGTTACCGAGATCAGCTAGCCACTTTTCCTCAAACTGTCTGGGTCTCTGAAGAAGTTTTGCTAGATTTAGCAGATACGCAAACTCCTCAAGGGATTGTTGCAGTGATTCAAAAAGAGGAAGTAGGACTGCCTGATTTCCGTCAGGGTAAGTTTCTATTTTTAGAGGATGTCCAAGATCCTGGTAATGTTGGCACCATGATTCGAACTGCGGATGCGGCAGGTTTTACAGGGGTTATTGTTTCTGATAAGTCAGCAGATATCTACAGTCTCAAAACCCTGCGTTCCATGCAAGGAAGTCATTTTCACTTGCCCATCTATCGGATGTCTCTTGCTTCCTTTGTAGAAGAGGCAAAGAAGAGCAACTTGCCCATTCTGGCAACGACCTTATCTAAAGATTCCAAGGATTATCATGAGCTTTCTCCCTTAGAAAACTTTGCTTTAGTCATGGGAAATGAAGGACAGGGGATTAGTTCTGTCATGGCTGAGAGTGCTGATCAGCTGGTTCATATTGGCATGAAAGGTCGAGCAGAAAGTCTCAACGTGGCAGTTGCAGCAGGTATATTGATGTTTTATTTTAGCTAATTTATAAAATCTTTGTTATAATCAAGACATATTTATAGAAAAAGGAGAATCGGAATGAATCAAACGATTATTCAAGAACGTTCAGGTCTCAATCAATTTTACGCTAAGGTTTATGCCTTTGTAGGACTTGGGATTGGTCTTTCAGCTCTCGTGTCAGCTTTGATGTTGACAGTTTTTCAGTCCCAGTTGATTTACTTTTTAATGCATGGTCGTCTTTGGTTGATGATTGCAACTTTTGCAGAACTTGCTCTAGTCTTTGTTGCAAGTAGCATGGCTGCGAAGAACAGCCCAGCAGCTCTCCCAGTATTTTTAGTTTATTCTGTTTTAAATGGATTTACGCTTAGTTTTGTCGTAGCCTTCTATACACCTGGGACTGTCTTATCAGCCTTTGTATCCAGCGCTCTTCTCTTCTTTGTCATGGCGGCAATCGGAATTTTCACTAAGAAAGATTTGAGTGGAATGGGACGAGCTTTGATGGCGGCGCTTGTTGGTCTCATCATTGCCATGGTTGTGAATCTATTTTTAGCCAATAGCTTCTTTGACTACATGATTAGTATTGCCATGGTCTTGGTCTTCTCAGGCTTGATTGCTTGGGATAACCAAAAGATTCGCTATGTTTATGAGCAGTCACGAGGACAAGTAGCGACAGGTTGGGTCATTTCAATGGCTCTCAGCATCTACCTAGACTTTATCAACCTCTTCCTTAGCATCTTACGAATCTTTGGTCGAAACGATTAATGAATGACAGAGTCAGTGTTCGAAAGAGCACTGACTTTTTCTTATTTACTCTTTTCTTTTCTTGGAAATAGGTGTATAATGCTTTTAACTAATTTTTGAGGAGCCGTTTATGAAGAAAAGTTTTATTCATCAGCAAGAAGAGATTTCCTTTGTCAAAAACACTTTTACCCAGTATTTGAAAGATAAGTTAGAAGTTGTTGAAGTTCAAGGTCCTATCTTGAGCAAGGTTGGTGATGGGATGCAGGATAACCTGTCCGGTGTCGAACATCCAGTATCCGTAAAGGTCTTGCAGATTCCAGATGAAACTTATGAAGTCGTTCACTCACTAGCCAAATGGAAGCGCCACACCTTGGCTCGCTTTGGCTTCGGTGAGGGTGAAGGTCTATTTGTTCATATGAAGGCCCTTCGTCCAGATGAAGATTCGCTTGATGCGACTCACTCAGTTTATGTAGACCAGTGGGACTGGGAAAAAGTGATTCCAAATGGTCAACGCAATATCGCTTATCTTAAAGAAACCGTTGAGAAGATTTACAAGGCTATTCGTCTGACAGAGCTAGCCGTAGAAGCGCGCTACGATATTGAATCCATCTTGCCAAAGCAAATCACCTTTATCCATACAGAAGAGTTGGTGGAACGCTATCCAGATTTGACACCGAAAGAGCGTGAAAATGCAATCTGTAAAGAGTTTGGTGCTGTCTTCTTGATTGGTATTGGTGGCGAGTTGCCTGATGGCAAACCTCATGACGGCCGTGCACCTGACTACGATGACTGGACAACAGAGTCTGAAAATGGCTACAAAGGGTTGAATGGGGATATTCTAGTTTGGAACGAATCTCTTGGTTGTGCCTTTGAACTTTCCTCAATGGGGATTCGGGTAGATGAGGATACACTTCGTCGCCAGGTGGCTCTTACAGGAGACGAAGATCGGCTTGAGCTGGAATGGCATAAAGCCCTGCTTAACGGTCTTTTCCCATTGACAATCGGTGGGGGTATCGGACAGTCTCGAATGGCCATGTTCCTGCTTCGTAAGAAGCACATTGGAGAGGTTCAGACTAGTGTTTGGCCACAAGAAGTCCGCGACACTTACGAAAATATCTTGTAGGGAATCGAACCGGAAGGTTCGGTTTTCTTTCTCTTTTTGCCTATAATTTGGTATAATAAACGGTATGAAAATCGTATCAGGAATCTACGGAGGGCGTCCTCTCAAGACGCTAGAAGGAAAGACGACGAGGCCGACATCGGATAAGGTGCGTGGAGCTATCTTTAACATGATAGGTCCCTATTTTGATGGTGGTCGTGTATTGGATCTCTATGCTGGCAGTGGCGGCTTATCTATTGAGGCAGTCTCGCGTGGGATGTCCCATGCTGTCTTAGTGGAACGGGATCGAAAGGCACAAGCTATCATCGCTGAAAATATCCAAATGACCAAGGAAGTTTCTAAATTTCAGCTCTTAAAGATGGAGGCTGAACGGGCCTTGGAGCATGTGAATGGTTCCTTTGACCTGATCTTTTTAGACCCTCCCTATGCCAAGGAACAAATCGTTGCAGATATCGAAAAAATGGCAGAGAGAAATCTCTTCTCCCAAGAGATTATGGTCGTCTGTGAAACCGATAAGTCTGTAGAACTTCCAGAAGAAATTGCCTGCTTAGGTATCTGGAAGGAAAAAATATATGGGATTAGTAAGGTGACAGTCTATGTCAGATAAAATTGGATTATTTACAGGATCATTTGATCCGATGACAAATGGACATCTGGATATCATTGAACGTGCCAGCAAACTCTTTGATAAGCTCTATGTCGGGGTTTTCTACAATCCCCACAAACAAGGTTTTCTCCCTGTTGAAAACCGCAAACGGGCAGTCGAAAAAGCGGTGGCGCATTTAGGTAATGTAGAGGTGCTGGCTTCTCATGATGAATTGGTAGTCGAAGTTGCAAGGAGACTGGGAGCCAAAACTCTTGTCCGTGGCTTGCGGAATGCCACCGACTTGCAATATGAGGCTAGTTTTGACTACTACAATCATCAACTGGCTCCAGAAATCGAAACCATTTACCTATATAGTCGCCCAGAGCATCTTTATATTAGCTCTTCAGCCATGAGAGAACTTCTGAAGTTTGGTCAGGAGATTCAGCAATATGTCCCAAACAGTGTTGTGGAGGAATTAGAACATGAAGAAAAAAACTAGATGGCCCTTATATGTCATCCTAGCACTAGTATTGACTTTTTTAGCCTTTGTAGTACCTTTACCATACTACATAGAAGTTCCAGGTGGAGCGGAAGATATTCGTCGAGTTTTGAAAGTCAATGAAACAGAGGATACGGAAGCAGGAGCTTACCAGTTTGTGACAGTTGGGATTCGACACGCAACCCTGTCGCATCTTGTCTATGCTTGGTTAACACCTTTCACGGATATTAGAAGTGCCAAGGAGACTACGGGTGGCTCTACGGATGCAGAGTTTATGCGGATCAATCAGTTCTATATGCAAACTTCTCAAAACATGGCCAAGTATCAAGGACTGAAGACGGCTGGTAAGGATATCGAACTCAAGTACCTGGGAGTTTATGTCTTGACCGTGACGGACAATTCAACTTTTAAGGGCATTCTGAACATCGCAGATACCGTGACGGCTGTTAATGACAAAACATTTGACAGTTCAAAAGACTTGGTCGACTATGTCAACTCTCAACAATTAGGGGACACGGTCAAGGTAACCTATGAAGAAGACGGAAGAGTTAAGACTGCTGAAGGTAAAATTATCACTCTCGAAAACGGGAAAAACGGGATTGGGATTGGTTTGATTGACCGTACGGAAGTGACCAGTGATGTTCCCATTCACTTTTCAACAGCTGGTATCGGGGGACCAAGTGCCGGTCTTATGTTTAGTCTAGCTATTTACACCCAGATAGCAGATCCAGGACTTCGTAATGGCCGTATCGTTGCGGGAACGGGAACCATTGATCGGGACGGAAATGTTGGCGACATTGGTGGAATTGACAAAAAAGTAGTTGCAGCCTCTCGTCAGGGAGCCAACGTCTTTTTTGCCCCTGACAATCCAGTCACCGAGGAAGCAAAAAAAGCAGATCCCAATGCGAAAAGCAACTATGAAACAGCCTTAGAAGCTGCCAAAACTATCAAGACAGAGATGAAAATCGTTCCCGTTAAAACCTTGCAGAATGCGATTGATTACCTTAAAAACAACCCCTAATTAAAACTAGCGCGCAAGCGGATAAGATGGTATAATAGTCAAATGGTTCAATTATTATTCACTCTAAGTAGTCATATACTCTTTATTTATTTGAGTTTTTACCTTTTGAAAGATCTTGTGAGATGGGAAAAGGTTTTAAAAGTGACCTCTACTAACACAAAAAAGGTTCGTTTGTTGGTAGGTTTCTTTAGTATTGTAATGGGCTACATCTTGAGTTCATTCTTTATCAGTTTATACCAACTGTGGCAAGAAGCGCTTAGAGGACTATTATAAAATCAAAAGTAAAGGAAACAACTATGGAAAAAATTGTGGTTCAAGGCGGGGATAATCGTCTGGTCGGGAGTGTGACGATCGAGGGAGCAAAGAATGCAGTCTTGCCCTTGTTGGCAGCGACTATTCTAGCAAGCAAGGGTAAGACAGTCTTGCAGAACGTTCCTATCTTGTCAGATGTGTTCACCATGAATCAAGTAGTTCGTGGTCTGAATGCCAAGGTGGACTTTGATGAGGAAGCTCATATTGTCGAGGTCGATGCGACTGGTGATATCACGGAGGAAGCTCCTTATAAATATGTCAGCAAGATGCGAGCATCCATCGTTGTCTTGGGGCCAATCCTTGCTCGTGTAGGCCATGCCAAAGTTTCTATGCCAGGGGGGTGCACCATCGGGAGTCGTCCGATCGACCTCCACCTCAAAGGTTTGGAAGCTATGGGGGCTAAAATCACTCAGGCAGCTGGTTACATCGAAGCCAAGGCAGACCACTTGCATGGCGCTCATATCTACATGGATTTCCCTAGTGTCGGCGCAACACAAAACCTCATGATGGCAGCAACTCTAGCTGATGGTGTGACAGTGATTGAAAATGCTGCGCGTGAGCCAGAAATTGTTGATCTCGCTATCTTCCTTAATGAAATGGGAGCCAAGGTCAAGGGAGCTGGCACAGAAACAATCACCGTGATTGGTGTTGAGGAACTCCATGGTACGACCCACAATGTGGTACAGGACCGTATTGAAGCTGGAACCTTTATGGTAGCAGCAGCTATGACAGGTGGGGATGTTCTCGTTCGTGATGCAGTCTGGGAGCATAATCGTCCCTTGATTTCAAAACTACTTGAGATGGGCGTTGAAGTGACAGAGGAATCAGAAGGTATTCGTGTTCGTTCTCAACTTGAAAATCTCAAGGCTGTTCATGTAAAAACCTTGCCACATCCAGGATTTCCAACAGATATGCAGGCACAATTTACAGCTCTGATGACAGTCGCAAAAGGGGAATCCACCATGGTGGAAACGGTGTTTGAGAATCGCTTCCAACACTTGGAGGAAATGCGCCGTATGGGCTTGCATTCAGAGATTATCCGTGACACAGCTCGTATTGTAGGGGGGCAGGCTTTACAGGGGGCAGAAGTTTTATCAACGGACCTTCGCGCTAGTGCTGCTTTGATTTTGACAGGTTTGGTGGCGCAAGGAGAAACAGTTGTCGGTAAACTAGTCCACCTTGATAGAGGTTATTACCGCTTCCATGAGAAATTGGCTCAGTTAGGAGCGAAGATTCAGCGAATTGAGGCAAATGATGAAGAAGAATAAAAACTTACGCTATGTACTCCGTCGCCTACTGTTGATTTTTATCGTACTCTTGCTAGGTTTCCTTGCTTTAGGAATCGGCTTGATGGTTGGCTATGGCATCCTAGGAAAGGGACAGGATCCATGGGCAATATTGTCTCCGGCAAAGTGGCAGGAATTGATTAGCAAATTTACAGGAAATTAGACTGGGAGACCAGTCTTTTTCTAAAGAAATAAGGAGAAAAATGGACAAAAAAACAAGACAGACTTTGATAGGGTTACTTCTATTCTTACTCTTGGCTGCTGGAAGCTATTATATCAAGCAGATTCAGTCGGCATCAAATAGCCCTCGAACTAAGGTTAGTCAGAAAAAACAAGCTTCAGAAGCTCCCAGTCAGGAGCTGGCTGAAAGTGTCTTAACTGAGTCGATAAAGAACCAAATCAAGGGGGATCTCGAGTGGAATGGAGCAGGGGCTTTTGTTGTCAATGGCAATAAAACCAATCTAGATGCCAAGGTTTCAAGCAAACCCTATGCGGATAATAAAACAAAGACAGTTGGAAAAGAAACAGTCCCAACTGTTGCCAATGCCATCTTATCCAAAGCGACTCGGCAGTATAAGAATCGTGAAGAAACAGGAAATGAATCCACCTCTTGGACGCCACCAGGATGGCATCAGGTTAAGAATCTAAAGGGAGCCTACACACATGCAGTCGATAGAGGACACCTGCTGGGCTATGCCTTGATAGGTGGTTTGGATGGTTTTGATGCCTCTACCAGCAATCCTAAGAATATTGCAGTCCAGACAGCTTGGGCTAACCAAGCGCAGGCTGAAGATTCGACAGGTCAGAACTACTATGAGAGTTTGGTCAGAAAAGCCTTGGACCAAAATAAGAGGGTCCGTTATCGGGTGACGCTCCACTATGCGACAAATGAGGACCTAGTTCCATCCGCTTCACAAATCGAAGCCAAGTCTTCAGATGGCGAATTGGAGTTCAACGTGCTAATCCCCAATGTTCAAAAGGGAATCCAGCTTGATTACCGAACAGGGCAAGTAACAGTGACAGATTAGAAACAATAGATACAATAAAAATAGCTCCTTTGTCTTCTAGAGGCAGGGGAGTTGTTGTTTAAATGAAAAATAATGTGAATCCTGAAGAATTTTATGATATAATGAAACACAAGATACTATTTTAGGAGAAGGACTATGGAAGACCCGAGCAGTCAGAATTTGTTGCTACAGTTTGTATTATTATTTATCTTGACCTTGTTAAATGCTTTTTTCTCAGCCACTGAGATGGCAATGGTGTCACTAAACCGTTCCCGAGTAGAACAAAAGGCAGAAGAGGGAGACAAACGTTACATTCGTTTGTTAAAGGTACTTGAAAATCCTAACCACTTTTTATCAACAATTCAAGTCGGTATCACCTTGATCACGATCTTGTCAGGGGCAAAATTGGCAGATACACTTGGACAAGTAATTGCCTCTTGGATGGGGAACGGAGAAACGGCTTATGCCATTGCAAGTTTCCTCTCTTTGGCATTCTTGACCTACATCTCTATTGTTTTTGGTGAACTATATCCTAAACGGATTGCCCTCAATCTGAAAGATGCTTTGGCAATTCGAACAGCACCAATTATTATTGGTCTTGGAAAGATTGTCAGTCCCTTTGTCTGGCTGTTATCTGCTTCAACCAATTTGTTAAGTCGTTTAACACCAATGACTTTTGATGATGCGGATGAAAAGATGACTCGAGATGAAATTGAGTACATGTTGACCAAGAGTGAGGAAACCTTGGATGCAGATGAGATTGAAATGCTACAGGGAGTCTTTTCTTTAGATGAACTAATGGCTCGTGAGCTAATGGTGCCCCGAACAGATGCCTTTATGGTAGATATTCAGGATGACAGTCAAACGATTATCGAGAGTATTTTAAAGCAAAATTTCTCACGTATCCCTGTTTATGATGGGGATAAGGACAATGTGATTGGTTTGATTCACACCAAGCGCTTGTTGAATGCCGCTTTTGTGGATGGCTTTGACAATATTGTCTGGAAACGAATTCTCCAAACGCCACTGTTTGTTCCTGAGACTATCTTTGTGGACGATCTCCTTAAAGAACTTCGAAATACCCAAAATCAAATGGCCATCTTACTAGATGAATACGGTGGAATGGCTGGTTTGGTAACTCTGGAGGACCTCTTAGAAGAAATTGTTGGTGAGATTGATGATGAGACTGACAAGGCTGAAATTGAAGTCCATCAAATAGGAGAAGACACCTATATCGTTCAAGGCACCATGAATCTTAATGATTTTAATGACTACTTTGATGTAGAATTGGAAAGTGATGATGTTGATACCATCGCCGGTTATTATTTGACGGGTGTGGGAATGATTCCAACGACTGAAAAACTCAGTTATGAATTGGTCAGCCAAAACAAACAAATCATCCTAACCAATGACAAGGTGAAAAACGGACGTGTTACCAAGGTAAAAGTCCAAATCACTGAAATAGAGACTGAAGAAGAAACAGAATAAAGCAGTGACTTGAGTCACTGCTTTTTGTAAATCTATATGGTAGATACAGTTATCCCTATCTATTTGGAATAACAAAAAGGCCCGATTTTACGGGCTTTTTTATTCGGATAATTCCTGTTAATTCAGGTACTGAAAGGCGGTAGACGGATTTGAACCGACGATCAAGCTTTTGCAGAGCCGTGCCTTACCACTTGGCTATACCGCCTCAACGTTTATTATTATACCTTGAAAATCATTTCCCGTCAATAGTTTCTTATTCTAAAATCCAATTTAAGAAGATAGATTATGTGATGTGAAGAAAAAAGAGAAAAGCGACTTGTAAAAATGAAGCTTACAGAGCTAGACAAATCAATTTTCTTTTCTTATAAATACAAATAAAGAATGGGGAAATTCTGACAAAGAGAAGTTTTTTGTAGATATACGCCTAAATATTCTGAAAATTCGTTTACTTTTTAGAAGATATATGTTATAATTTCCAATAAGCCTAAATTTTTCAAGAGGAGTTAAAAACATGAAAAAAAGTAGAGTATTGGTTGCAGCAGGAGTTGCCTTATTAGCGACTGGTGTACTAGCTGCTTGCGGTTCTTCAAAATCATCTGATTCAACAGCGCCAAAGAATTATGGCTATGTTTATTCAGCTGACCCAGAAACGTTGGATTACCTCATTTCAGGGAAACAAAGTACTAAGGTTGCCACTTCAAATGGTATCGATGGTCTTTTCACAAACGACAAGTATGGGAACCTAGTTCCTGCAGTTGCAGAAGACTGGTCAGTTTCAAAAGATGGTTTGACTTATACTTACAAGATTCGTAAAGGTGTTAAATGGATGACATCTGATGGCGAAGAGTATGCTGAAGTGACAGCCAAAGACTTTGTAAATGGCTTGAAACACGCGGCTGATAACAAGTCTGAAGCACTTTATCTAGCAGAAGATTCAGTTAAAGGTCTAGCTGACTATAAAGCTGGAAACAATAAAGACTTTTCTTCAGTAGGTGTAAAGGCAGTTGATGATTATACTCTTGAGTATACTTTGAACCAGCCAGAACCATACTGGAATTCTAAGATGGCCTACGCAATCTTCTGGCCATTGAACGAAGATTTTGAAAAATCAAAAGGGGCTGACTTTGCCAAAGCAACTGACCCTACATCATTGCTTTACAATGGTCCATTTTTATTGAAAGGTTTGACTGCTAAATCTTCTATTGAATTCGCTAAGAATGAAAACTACTGGGACAAAGATAATGTTCATATTGATAAAGTAACCCTTGCTTTCTATGATGGGTCAGACCAAGAATCAATTGAACGTAACTTTACAAGTGGAGCCTATAGCTATGCTCGCCTTTACCCAACAAGTTCAAACTATTCTAAAGTAGAAGAGACATACAAGGAAAACATCTTCTACACTCCGTCAGGACCTGGTATTGGTGGATTGGGTGTGAATATTGACCGTCAAGGTTACAAATACACTTCTAAGACAACTGATGAAGAGAAGACTTCTACTAAGAAAGCTCTTCTTAACAAGGATTTCCGTCAGGCTTTGAACTTTGCTTTTGACCGTACTTCTTACTCAGCACAAATTAATGGTAAAGAAGGTGCTCCTCTTGCAGTTCGTAACCTCTTTGTGAAACCAGGTTTTGTCTCTGCAGGCGAAAAAACTTTCGGTGACTTGGTAACTGAAAAGATGGCTACTTACGGTGATGAGTGGAAGAATGTAAACTTTGCGGATGGTCAAGATGGACTCTTCAATGCCGATAAAGCCAAAGCCGAATTTGCCAAAGCTAAAACTGCATTGGAAGCAGAAGGTGTGAAATTCCCTATCCACTTGGATATTCCAGTAGACCAAACATCTAAAAACTATATCGCACGTATCCAATCTTTCAAACAATCAGTTGAAACAGTACTTGGTGAAGGCAATGTAGTCATTGATATCCAACAAGTTTCTAAAGATGAGTTGAACAATATCACTTACTATGCTGCAAATGCTGCGGCAGAAGATTGGGATCTCTCAGGAGCAGTTGGATGGAATCCAGACTACGAAGATCCATCAACTTACCTTGATATCTTGAAAACAACGAATGCTGAACAAACAAAAACATACATGGGTTACGAAGGCGCAGATAATGCTGCAGCAGCTCAAGTTGGTTTGAAAGAATACGATAAGCTAGTTGATGAAGCTGCTAAAGAAACAAGCGACTTGAATGTTCGTTATGAAAAATACGCGGCCGCACAAGCTTGGTTGACAGATAGCTCACTCTTCTTGCCAGCTATGTCATCAAGTGGTGCTGCACCATTTATTTCCCGTGTTGTACCATTCACAGCATCATACAGTCAGTCTGGAGATAAGGGATCAGATGTATACTTCAAGTATATTCAGTTACAAGACAAGGTTGTAACCAAGGCTGACTATGAAAAAGCTCGTGAGAAATGGCTCAAGGAGAAAAAAGAATCAAACGAAAAAGTTCAAAAAGAATTGGCTAATCACGTTAAATAAATAACTCTCAAGAGAACTTTCTCTCCATGAGGAGAAGGTTCTTTTGGGATTTTAAAAGGAAACGATATGAAAAAATATATTTTTATGCGTGTCTTGCGCTCATTGTTGTCTATTTTCTTGGTGACAACCTTGACCTACACGATTATCTATACGATGGTTCCTCGGAAACTGATTTTCAAGCAGGATACCAACTACAACAAGATTGCAACGACTCCAGATAAGCGGGATAATTATGAGAATACCGTTTATGAACGTATGGGCTATATCGAGTACTACGATACTAAGGAGTTGCAAGAAAAAGCTAGCACAATGGACTCATCTGTAACAGTAGATGCCAATGACACCAATAAGGCAATCTACGAAAAATACATCAACCAACTCGGTAATGGTTGGACGTTAGGTGTCTTTTCAGAGAGTGGTCAGTTCTATGCTACGCGTGAAATTCCGATTTTTGAACGTGTTTTCAAATTCTATGCGAACTTACTTGATATTGATCATACAAACAAGATTCAAGACCCTGAAAATCCAAACTTGGAACGTTATCTTCGTTTTGAAAATGACCCTGCTATCGGTTGGTCATTGGTTGGTTCAGGTACCAAACATAAATACCTTTTGTATTTCAACAATCAATTCCCGTTTGTACACCAAAACTTTGTGAACATTAACTTGGGTGACTCTTACCCAACTTATGCAAACACGCCAGTGCTTCAAGTTATCACACAAGGCCAAGGACAAACCAAGACATCAGAAGTTCAATTCCCTACTGGTAAAAAGACTTCGTCTGTAGATATTTACTCTCGTACCTACAAATCTCCAAGTCAAGCAGATGCGCGTGAAATAGCTAACTATGGTAAGGACGATCCATATACAGCTACAGAAAGTAACTACCAATATCCATCTATGATTGCAAGCTCAGCTGTTGCTGGTTTGATTGGTTTGATTATTTCGTATGCTATTGCGATTCCTCTTGGATCTGCTATGGCTCGCCACAAGAATACTTGGATTGATAGCTTCTCAACAGGTGCTCTAACCTTCTTGCTTGCACTTCCAACGATTGCTTTGGTTTATATCGTTCGCTTGATTGGATCATCTATTGGTCTTCCAGACTCATTCCCTATCCTAGGTGCTGGAGATTGGCGCTCCTATGTCTTGCCAGCAGTCATTCTAGGTTTGCTGGGAGCACCAAGTACAGCAATCTGGATTCGTCGTTACATGATCGACTTGCAATCTCAAGACTTCGTCCGTTTTGCTCGTGCAAAAGGTTTATCTGAAAAAGAAATTTCAAATAAACACGTCTTTAAAAATGCCATGGTTCCTTTGGTTTCAGGTATTCCAGGTGCCGTAATCGGGGTTATTGGTGGTGCAACATTGACAGAAACAGTCTTCGCCTTCCCAGGTATGGGTAAAATGTTGATTGACTCTGTTAAGGCATCAAATAACTCAATGGTAGTTGGTCTCGTCTTCATCTTTACATGTATTTCTATCTTCTCACTCTTTGTAGGAGATATCTGGATGACTATGCTTGACCCACGTATTAAATTGACAGAGAAAGGAGGCAAATAATGTCAACAATTGATAAAGAAAAATTTCAGTTCGTAAAACGTGATGATTTTGCCTCTGAAACGATTGATGCTCCTGCCTACTCTTACTGGGGCTCTGTATTTAGACAGTTTTTAAAGAAAAAATCAACAGTCATTATGTTGGGAATATTGGTAGCTATTATTTTGATGAGTTTTATCTATCCGATGTTTTCAGACTTTGACTTTAACGATGTAAGTAAGGTTAATGACTTTAGCGCTCGTTTTATTAAGCCCAATGCCGAACACTGGTTTGGTACTGATAGCAATGGTAAATCCTTGTTTGATGGAGTTTGGTTTGGTGCGCGTAATTCTATCCTCATTTCTGTAATTGCTACTTTTATCAACCTTGTGATCGGGGTTATTGTTGGTGGAATTTGGGGAATTTCAAAATCTGTTGACCGCGTCATGATGGAAGTTTATAACATTATTTCAAACATTCCATCTCTCTTGATTGTTATCGTCTTGACTTACTCAATTGGTGCTGGTTTCTGGAATTTGATCTTCGCTATGAGTGTGACGACTTGGATTGGTATTGCTTATTCAATTCGTATTCAAATCATGCGTTACCGTGACTTGGAATACAACCTTGCTTCTCAAACTCTTGGAACACCAACCTTCAAAATCATCGTGAAAAATATCATGCCACAATTGGTATCTGTTATTGTTTCTACAATGACCTTGATGTTGCCAAGCTTTATCTCTTATGAGGCTTTCCTTTCCTTCTTTGGATTGGGGTTGCCTGTAACAGTGCCAAGTTTGGGACGTTTGATCTCAGATTACTCACAAAACGTTACGACCAACGCGTACTTGTTCTGGATTCCATTGACAACCTTGATTTTGGTATCCCTATCTCTATTCGTTGTTGGTCAGAACTTAGCGGATGCTAGTGATCCACGTACACATAGATAGGAGTAGACATGACAAAAGAAAGTAATGTAATTTTGACTGCTCGCGATATCGTCGTGGAATTTGACGTTCGTGACAAGGTTCTGACGGCTATCAGAGGCGTTTCTCTAGAACTGATTGAAGGAGAAGTTCTTGCCTTGGTAGGTGAGTCTGGTTCTGGTAAATCTGTATTAACAAAAACCTTTACAGGGATGTTAGAAGACAATGGGCGCATTGCCCAAGGAAGCATCGATTATCGTGGACAAGACTTGACAGCCTTGACTTCAAACAAAGAGTGGGAGAAAATCCGTGGTGCTAAAATTGCGACCATCTTCCAAGACCCAATGACAAGTTTGGATCCAATTAATACAATCGGTAGCCAAATCACAGAAGTTATCGTTAAACACCAAGGGAAAACAGCTAAGGAAGCCAAAGAAATGGCAATCGACTATATGAACAAGGTCGGAATTCCAGACGCTGAAAAACGTTTTGATGAGTATCCTTTCCAATATTCTGGAGGGATGCGCCAACGTATCGTTATTGCGATTGCCCTTGCTTGTCGCCCAGATATTTTGATCTGTGACGAGCCAACGACGGCCCTTGATGTAACCATTCAAGCGCAAATCATTGATTTGCTTAAAACCTTGCAAAATGAGTACCACTTTACCATTATCTTTATCACCCATGACCTTGGTGTGGTAGCAAGTATTGCGGATAAGGTAGCGGTTATGTATGCTGGTGAAATTGTAGAATACGGTACTGTTGAGGAAGTCTTCTACGACCCACGTCATCCATACACTTGGAGTCTCTTGTCTAGCTTGCCACAGCTCGCTGATGATAAAGGGGAATTGTACTCTATCCCAGGAACACCACCGTCTCTTTATACTGAGTTGAAAGGTGATGCCTTTGCCCTTCGTTCAGATTATGCGATGCAAATTGACTTTGAACAGAAAGCGCCTCAGTTTTCAGTCACTGATACTCATTGGGCTAAGACTTGGTTGCTTCATGAGAATGCTCCTAAGGTTGAAAAACCAGAAATCATCGCAGATTTACATGATAAAATTCGTGATAAAATGGGCTTTGCTCATCTAGAAGACTAGGAGGAAGGAAATGTCTGAAAAATTAGTAGAAATTAAAGATTTAGAAATTTCCTTCGGTGAAGGAAGTAAGAAGTTTGTTGCCGTTAAAAACGCTAACTTCTTTATCAACAAGGGAGAAACTTTCTCTCTCGTTGGTGAATCTGGTAGTGGGAAAACGACGATTGGTCGTGCCATTATTGGTTTGAATAATACTAGTAAAGGTGAAATCATCTTTGACGGTCATAAGATCAATGGGAAAAAATCTCATAAGGAATCTTCAGAGTTGATCCGCCGTATCCAGATGATTTTCCAAGACCCTGCAGCCAGTTTAAATGAACGTGCGACAGTTGACTATATCATCTCTGAAGGTCTTTACAACTACCACTTGTTCAAAGACGAAGAAGAGCGAAAAGAAAAAGTTCAAAAGATGATTCATGAAGTCGGTCTTTTGAAAGAGCACTTGACCCGTTACCCACACGAGTTTTCTGGTGGTCAACGTCAACGTATTGGGATTGCCCGTGCTCTTGTGATGGAACCTGATTTCGTTATTGCGGATGAGCCGATTTCAGCCTTGGACGTGTCTGTTCGTGCGCAAGTCTTGAACTTGCTCAAGAAGTTTCAAAAAGAATTGGGCTTGACCTATCTCTTTATCGCGCATGACTTGTCAGTTGTTCGCTTTATCTCAGATCGTATCGCAGTTATCTATAAGGGTGTTATCGTTGAAGTAGCGGAAACAGAGGAGTTGTTTAACAATCCTGTTCATCCGTACACTCAAGCACTTCTATCTGCTGTACCGATTCCAGATCCAATCTTGGAACGTAAGAAGGTCTTGAAAGTCTATGATCCTAGCCAACATGACTATGAGACAGACAAGCCGTCTATGGTGGAAATTCGTCCAGGTCACTATGTTTGGGCCAATCAAGCAGAACTTGCTCGTTACAAGGAAGCTCTTAAAAAATAAACAGATTAAGAGAGGACCGAAAGGTCTTCTCATTTTTAATAGAAAAATTCCCCTTTCACTAGCTTGTAAAAGGGGAGCTTTATTGTGATTAGCGTTTGGACCAGGTACGTTTCATAAAGAGAAGCAAAATGGGATAAATCTCTAGACGACCTGCAATCATTGCAAATGAGAGAAGGATTTTAGAGATGGGGCTAAAGATAGCAAAACTAGAAGTTGTACCTAGAATAGGTCCGATGTTATTGAAACAGCTGAAGACAGCACTGGTAACAACTAGAAAATCATTGTTATCTAGACTGACAATGAAGATAAGTGACAGTAAAATCATCACATAAATGACAAAATATTTTAGGACCTTGTGCTGGGTATCCTTATCAATCACAGTTTTATTGACATGTAGAGTCAATACGCGATGAGGAGATAAGATGGACAAGATCTGATTTTTTGCAATTTTTGAAAGGATGAGTCCTCTGATAACTTTGAGTCCACCTGCGGTTGATCCAGCAGAGCCACCGATTCCCATGAGGAAGAGGAGTATAAATTGGGAGGAGAGGGGCCAGTTGGTAATATCTCCATAACCAAAACCAGTTGTTGTAATGATATTGGAAACCTGAAAGAGGGCCATTTCAAAGCTCTTAGAGACACCTTGGTAGAGGTGGAGCGTATTGAGAGTAATCAAGCCGGTAGAAACTAGGACAATGATTACATACGTGCGAAGTTCTTCATCTCCAAAGAAAGCCTTAACCCGACGGAGCATGAGGTAGTAGTAGAGATTAAAGTTGACCCCAAAAACCAGAACTCCGATACTGACGAGATAGGTGATGAGTGAGCTGCCGTAGTGGGCAATTCCGTCGTTATAGACGGTGAAGCCTCCGGTTCCTGCCGTTCCCATAGCGATGACAAAGCTATCAAATAGAGGCATGCCAGCTAGATAGTAGATGACTACAAAAAGTGAGAAGAGCCCTAAATAAAGCAGATAGAGGATCTGGGCGGTATTTTTCAGTTTGGATACAACCTTGCCGAAGACAGGCCCAGGGACCTCAGCCTTCATCACCTCTAAGTGACCATTCTTGGCATTGTCCATAATGGCAAGCGCGAAGACGAGTACCCCCATCCCTCCAATCAAGTGAGTAAAACTTCGCCAGAAGAGGAGGGAATGGCTGAGAACGGAGACATCTGTCAGAATGGTTGCTCCTGTAGTTGTAAAACCAGAACTGATTTCAAAGAAGGCATCGATGACACTTGGGATCTGTCCTGAAAAGACAAAGGGAAGCGCTCCAAAGAAAGACCATAGAATCCAACAGAGGGCGACGATTAAGACTCCCTCCTTAGTATAAATTCGCTGATTTTTGGGTTTCCGTAAAATTCCCAAGCTACCAAGAAGTATTAAAATTCCAATTGTTGTAAAGAGAGCTGTAAATACTTGGCTGGATTCTTGATAATAGGTTGCTACGCTAACGGGTACTAGGAGGAGAACCGCCTCAATCAAGAGAAGTTTTGAGAGGAGGTAACGAATCATACTTTTATTCATCTTTTACCTCTCAATCAGATCATAAATCTTGGTGATATTTGGTAATAAGGTCGTTACGAGTAACTGATCTCCTACCTCAAGTCTATCCTCTCCAGTAGGGAAGATTGTTTTTCCTTTTCGGATAATGGCTGCGATGAGAACCCCTTTCTTCAATTTCAGATGTGAAAGAGGTTTGGCAGTCATTTTATTAGCTTCCTTGATTTGGAATTGAAGAGTTTCAATTTGACCGTTTGCTAGATGGTGCATGGCTTGAAGGTCTGAGTATTGAGCGTTTACTCGACCACGGATAAAGTGCATAATGGTATCCACTGCAATGCTTTTGGGTGTGATGATACTTGAAAAATCAGGTGCATGGATAATCTCTAAAAGGCTAGTTCGATTCACCTTGGTGATATTCTTATGGACACCAACACGGTCTAAGAACATAGAGGTAATGATGTTTTCCTCATCAACTCCAGTCAAAGTTGCAACTGCATCATAGTTGGGAGCACTTTCCTCAAGCAAGATATCTTTGGCAGTTCCATCTCCCTGTACGATATAGAGATTTGGAAATTTTTCACTGAAGAGACGAGCTCTCTCAGGATTAATCTCGATAACTTTAGTGTCAATACGGCTATCTTTTAAAATGTCAAGTAGGTAATAAGCAATTTTTCCAGCACCAACGATGAGCAAGCTTTTCACTGTACGTGATTTGAAATAGTTATGGAAAAGCATCATATCCACACGATTCCCAGTAACAAAAATTCTATCTCTATCCTGAATGGTGATATCACCGCTCGGAATCATAAGTTGATGGTCTCGTTCCATAGCGCAGACAATGATATTGCCAAATTTTTTACGAAAATCTGAGATTGGCATTTGACAGAGACCACTGGAATCTTTGACAACAAACTCCATCAGGTTGACCCTTCCCCCTGAGAACCGCTCAACTGAGAGTGCATTCGGAAAATCAATGATATTTGAGATAGCACGGGCGGCTAGGAGTTCTGGGTTAACGATAAGTGAGAATCCAAGAATATTTTTCTCTTTGAAATAGGTATTGGAGTATTCAGGATTTCGCACTCGAACGATAGTCTCTTTAGCGCCCATTTTTTTAGCAAGTACTGCTGAAATCATATTCACTTCATCGTGTTCCGTTAGAGCGATAAAGATATCACACTCTTGAACGCCGGCTTGCTCTAAGATAGCAAAGTCTGCTCCATTTCCAAGGAGTCCCATGATATCAAAGCGACTGACAATATGATTGAGAACAGCCTCATCTTGTTCGATGAGGACAACGTCGTGTTTTTCTGCAACCAGTGAACGACAGAGGGCGAAACCGACTTTCCCTCCACCAACAAGGACAATTTTCATATAAAAACCCTACTTTTTCATGATGTAACTATCATACCCTTTTTTCGCAAAAAATGCACTTGCCAAGGCATTTTAGAGGATAAGAAAAGCCTTTTTTTAAGTGTTTAAAGATAAAATCGGTCACCTTTCATAGAAATGTCTATTATATGAAATGATTTCGCTCATTTAATATCCTTTCTCAGAAAAAGAATGACTAAGTATGGAAATATTATCAAAAAAAGTAAAAAAATCAAGTCATTTCTATTGACAATGATTCTGAAAGTGTTATACTAAGGAAGTAGTTTCGCTGATTTACTTCAAACCTGTTGTGAGGTAAGTTAACGATGCCTTAACCACGCTGTTTGCTGAGCTTGACTCCGGGCAGTGTGGCTATTTTTTTGCAATGATAAAAGGAAACCCGTCATGACAAATCACATTGTATTATTTGAACCTCAGATTCCACAAAATACAGGTAACATTGCGCGTACTTGCGCTGCGACCAATTCTCCCCTCCACATCATCAAACCGATGGGATTTCCTATTGATGATCGCAAGATGAAGCGAGCAGGTTTGGATTACTGGGATAAGTTAGAGATTCATTTTTATGACAGTTTGGAAGATTTTATGTCTCAGATGAAGGGTAAACTCTATCTGATTTCGAAATTCGCGGAAAAGGTGTACTCTGAGGCAGATTTATCGACTGACGAAGCCCATTATTTTCTCTTCGGACGTGAAGACAAGGGCTTGCCTGAGGACTTTATGAGAGAACATCCTGAGAAAGCTCTCCGTATCCCGATGAATGATGAACATGTCCGCAGTCTCAATGTTTCCAATACGGTCTGCATGATTGTCTATGAGGCTCTTCGTCAGCAACATTTTGCTGGTTTAGAGCTCGTTCACACCTATGAAGCGGATAAATTGAAATAAACAAAATGCTTGCACTTGCAAGCGTTTTTTGTTATGATTAAAGGGTCTTCAGGGCTGGGTGAAATTCCCGACCGGCGGTGACTTTAACTAGCTATTTTGGCTTTCTCGTCCTTGTCTTGTCTCGATATACTTTAAGTATTATCTTCGACTGCGACGCCTAGATTACTCCAAGATATCTTAGTTAAAGAAGTCCGCGAGCGCAAGCTGATGTGGTGCGATTCCACAACCGACAGTATAGTCTGGATGGGAGAAGACGAAAGAATAGCCTTGTCTGTTCTGATGAGTTTATAGATAAATTGCAACCGCTTGCTCAAAAGAGTGAGGGGGGACTTTTGGGATATAAAAATTGAGAATAGATAGAGGGATCCTTTCCAACTTCTTCTGATTTTATAGAAAATTGGAGGAACCTGTTATGACAAACACACGTCGAATTTCGACCATTGCGATTTTATCAGCCATTTCATTTGTGCTGATGTACTTTGACTTTCCGCTCTTGCCAGCGGCAACCTTCCTCAAGATCGAGTTTAGTATCTTGCCAGTCCTTGTGGGCTTGGTGGTGATGGATTTGCCAGCTGCTCTAGGAATTCTCTTGATGCGCTCACTCTTGAAGTTGCTTCTGAATAGCCAGGGAGTGAATACCTACATTGGCTTGCCAATGAATATCGTAGCCTTGGGAGTTTTTGTCATCGTATTTGCTATGATTTGGAAAAAGGAACGAACAACCCTTCGTTTCCTACTAGCCTCTCTAGCGGGAACTGTCGGCTTGACTGCGGCTATGTTGGCTCTCAACTATGTTTATGCGGTTCCTTTGTACGCGCAGTTTGCCAACTTTGATATTGGAAAAATTTTGGGACTTTCTAACTACCTGATGACCATGGTCTTACCTTTTAACTTGATTGAGGGTATCATCTTTGCCGTTTCATTCTGGTTGTTGTACGTCCTCTTGAAACCAACCTTAAAACATTATGAGAGATAAACAAACATTTTTAATGAAGGGCAGTTTTGCCCTTTTACTTTTCGTCCTTCTTGGCTATATAGTTAAGTTTTACCCTGAAACGCTGGTCGGTTTTGATCAACCAATTCAGACTGCCCTTCGTGGGGACTTGCCAGATTATTTGACAGTTCTGTTCCGTGCCCTTACGCATTTGATTGATATCCCAGTGATTATCACTTGGGTTGCCATTGCAGCCTTTATCTTTTATCGTAGGCATTGGAAGATAGAAAGCTACTTCATGGCGGGCAATCTGGCCTTAGCCGGTCTTTTAATCGTGACTTTTAAAAATGTCTACCAGCGACCACGACCAGCTATCTTACATCTAGTCGAGGAGAAGGGATTTTCCTTTCCAAGTGGGCATTCTCTGGCTGTAACGTTGATGGTAGGGACTTTAATTATCATTCTCAGTCAACGGATTAAAGATCCAGTCTGGAGAAAAATCGTGCAAATCGTCCTTGGCTTCTACCTAGTCAGTGTGTTGCTATCTCGGATCTATCTGGGAGTTCACTACCCATCAGATGTTCTTGCCAGTTTCTGTGTGGGCTTGGGAGTCTTGTTTATCGAATTTCCTTTCTATGACAAGCTTCGCTTCCAATGGCGATTTAAAGGCAAGCAGAAGTGAGTATCAAATTTCCTTGAGGAGAAAGAAATGAGAGTCAATATAACAGATCTCCATCCGACTCAACTATACTTATCAGAAAAGAAACTAGCAGGCATCCAGATACTTTATCAGCCGAAAGAAATGAGCAATGTTGATCCAATCAGTATTCTTGCATTCGGAGATTGCTTGTTGATTACAGACGGGCATCACAGGGCTTATCAGGCTTTATTGGCGGGTCGGGATACGATTTCTGCTGAGTGGGATAGAGATGGTGGCGATGAACTGTATCATCTCTATGCGCAAGCTTGTGAGGAAAGAAAGATTTACTCTGTTTTGGATTTAAAAGACCGTATCCTAGCTCAAGATGAGTATGAAGCAAAATGGTATAACTGGTGTGATGGTTTTAATCAAGCAGCAACTCTTTTATTAAAAAGGAAAGCAGATGAAACAGATTTTACAAATAGATAATGCACTGCGTCTTGTTCCTTATTATAAGGTCAATCATTGTGAGGAAGCTTTTGCTTGGTATCAGGATGTGAACTTGGTTTACCTCGTAGATGGTGTGAAGAGTCCTTACAGTCCAGCGACCTTGGAAGCTATGTATTCCTATTTGGATCAGCATGGTGAGCTTTTTTGGATTGAAGTCAAGGAGAAGGGAGAATGGTTTCCAATTGGGGGTGTTACTCTATCTCAGGATAATCTTCCCATTGTGATTGGGAATCCCGCTTACCAACATCGAGGACTTGGAAAAAAGGTTCTAAGTACTTTGATTGAATTGGCTCGAGTAAAAGGATGGGAAGAATTGAGAGTCAAGGAAATCTACACCTACAATCATGCTTCTAGGAGGTGTTTCAAGTCGCTTGGATTTGTGGAAAATGGAACAACAGAAAAAGGAACGAGTTTTATATTGAAATTAGTCTAATCTAACTTGTTTTTTAACTAAAAATCTGATAAACTAAGTAGTAATTGAATAGGAATCCGCAAGACTAGTAACTCAAGGGAAGTATATCAGGGAGGAGAGCCGTGACTGCAAGCTCTCTATATGAAAGCTGGGTGAATTCACTTGCGCATGGATTTAGAAATGAAGGTCTGACTTGTCAGATGAAACGGATGGTACCGCGTGTCAACGCTCCGAGTGGAGTTTTTGACATGTGGTTTTCTTTTTATCTACGAGCGACTGATGGAGGAATTATGTCAACTATTGAAGAACAATTAAAAGCGCTTCGCGAAGAAACGCTGGCTAGCTTGAAGC
>CAKQDJ010000006.1:0-79576 GCA_934229205.1 uncultured Streptococcus sp. | reverse complement strand
GCTAACAAAGACATCCAAATCAAACCATTCACTAACTTCATCAAGAAAAACCAAACAACTCAAGTTGCTAACTTTGTTATCTCAAACAACTCTAAGAACAAAGAAAAATCAATGGAAGTGTTGAACCTCTTGAACACTAACCCTGAACTCTTGAACGGACTTGTTTACGGTCCAGAAGGCAAGAACTGGGAGAAAATTGAAGGTAAAGAAAACCGTGTTCGTGTCCTTGAAGGATACAAAGGAAACACTCACATGGGTGGATGGAACACTGGTAACAACTGGATCCTTTACATCAACGAAAACGTTACAGATGAGCAAATTGCTCAATCTAAGAAAGATTTGGCTGACGCTAAAGAATCTCCAGCGCTTGGATTCATCTTTAACACTGACAGCGTGAAATCTGAAATCTCTGCAATCACTAACACAATGCAACAATTCGATACAGCTATCAACACTGGTACTGTAGACCCTGATAAAGCTATTCCAGAATTGATGGAAAAATTGAAATCTGAAGGTGCGTACCAAAAAGTATTGGATGAAATGCAAAAACAATACGACGAATTTTTGAAAAGCAAAAAATCATAAGACAAACTGATTTCGTGTATTCATTCCTAAAAAATGTTATCACTACCTCCTCTGGGACTCCCGGGGGAGGTAGTGGTTTTTTATTAGAGTAGCTAAAAGTAAAAGATCTTGTAAAAACTTTGTGAAATGCCAGTATAAAATATAGATATCGATTAATTGGACTAATACCTCTATTAGTTTAATTAAGTAGATTTTTAGAATGAACTAGCTTATAATAAGAGTACGATGAAAGCGCTTAACATTGTGAAATTTAACTGGGTTTTGATTTAAGAAGTGGACAGGATTCCTTCTTAAATGTTTCATTTATGTCTGATTTCAGCTTGTTCATATTTTGTAAATTATGAAAGATTCAAGTGAAACACAGCAAGTGAAAATCCGATAAAAAGTTGTTTGCTATCCCTTTTGGGAACAAGAAATATTACATGAGGTTATTCATATGAAAAAAACACCCAATCGATGGTTAATTTTGGCTGCGGCCATTTTAACGAATCTCTCTCTAGGTGCAGGATATGCCTGGTCGGTCTTTCAGAAGGCACTCCTAGAAACCAATGCTAGTCAAGGATGGGTTCAAGCTCAGACTTCCTTAGCCTTTAGTATTTCTTTTGCTATGGTACCTGTTGGAATGATTCTTTTCGGTCCCAAAGTAGATTCGGTTGGACCTAAAAAGTTTGTCTTTCTAGGTGGTATTCTCTTTGGTACAGGGATGTTTGCGACTGGTTTTGCGAACTCACTACCTGTGCTTTATCTAACGTACGGTGTCATCCTAGGACTTGGTATCGGCTCTGCCTATGGGGCCTCTACGTCCGTTGCGACAAAGTGGTTCCCAGACAAAAAAGGCCTAGCTGGTGGATTGACAGCGGCAGGATTTGGCTTGGGTCCACTAATTATCGGACCGGTTGCAAAATCTTTGATTGCTTCTATGGGGATTTACTCTACCTTTAAGGTACTAGGTATTGTCCTTTTACTAGTGATCTGTACATCTTCCCTAGTTATGGCCAAAGCTCCTACTGTTGCTCCAACTGCTGGGAATGCTCAACCAGAAGGAAAAACTTATAAAGAAATGCTCCGTGATGGAAATTACTGGCTTCTATGGTTGATCTATGTTCTTGGTGCTACAGGCGGAATGATGATTATCGGAACTGCAGCAGCAATCTCAGACCAATACCAACTTGTTGGAGAAGCGACCCTCTTCGTTATGCTGGTATCCATTGCAAATACATTTGGTCGTATCTTCTGGGGTACGGTATCTGATAAGATTGGTCGCTATCCTACCGTTATTGCCATGTTTGGAGCGGTTGCTACTGGTTTGTTACTCACAGCCTTATTCAAAGGTCCTGGAAGCATCTTGGCCATCCTTGGAATCATGATGGTTGCCTTATCATTTGGTGGCTTCCTCGGTTCCTTCCCAGGAATTACTGCTGAAAACTGGGGAGTGACCTACGTAGGGACAAACTATGGATGGATGTTTACTGCTTATGGTGTAGCTGCTATTGCTGGTCCTCAGTTAGGGGCACGTCTTGCACAGGCAAACCAAGGAGATTATACAATGGCCTTCTTTATCGTTATCGGTATGGCTATCTTTGGTATTCTGCTCCAACTCTTCTATATGGCTAAAGCTAAAAAAGTTTAAAAATGAATCCTTGGATCATCCAAGGATTTTTTGAATTGGAGTAGACATTCGTTGGGATTAGCTCCTTTTAATTTCCGGTCAAATAAATTGCATTCGTTTTCTCAAGTGGGTATACTAGAATAGTTGAATGAAAAATTCTGAAAATTTAAGAATAGAAAAGAGAACAAATCTTATGGCAAAAGATATTCGTGTCTTACTTTACTACCTCTATACTCCAATTGAAAATGCAGAGCAATTTGCGGCAGATCACTTGGCTTTCTGTAAATCAATCGGCCTTAAAGGTCGTATCCTAGTCGCTGACGAGGGGATCAACGGAACCGTTTCAGGTGACTACGAAACAACTCAAAAATACATGGACTACGTTCACAGCCTCCCAGGAATGGAAGACCTCTGGTTCAAGATTGACGAAGAAAATGAACAAGCCTTCAAGAAGATGTTTGTTCGCTACAAGAAAGAAATTGTCCACCTTGGTTTGGAAGACAACGACTTTGATAATGATATCAACCCACTTGAAACAACAGGTGCTTACTTGTCTCCAAAAGAGTTCAAAGAAGCCCTTCTTGACGAAGATACCGTTGTCCTTGACACACGTAACGATTATGAGTACGACCTAGGACACTTCCGTGGAGCTATTCGCCCTGACATCCGCAACTTCCGTGAGTTGCCACAATGGGTCCGTGACAACAAGGAAAAATTCATGGACAAGCGTGTTGTGGTTTACTGTACAGGTGGCGTTCGCTGTGAGAAATTCTCAGGTTGGATGGTGCGTGAAGGCTACAAAGATGTTGGCCAATTGCACGGAGGAATCGCAACTTACGGTAAAGACCCAGAAGTTCAAGGTGAGCTTTGGGATGGGAAAATGTACGTCTTTGACGAGCGTATCGCCGTCGATGTCAACCATGTTAACCCAACCATCGTAGGGAAAGACTGGTTTGATGGAACACCATGTGAACGTTATGTCAACTGTGGCAACCCCTTCTGTAACCGTCGTATCCTAACATCAGAAGAAAATGAAGACAAGTACCTTCGTGGATGCTCACACGAGTGCCGTGTTCACCCACGAAACCGCTATGTTTCAGAAAATGAATTGACACAAGATCAAGTCATCGAGCGTTTAGCAGCAATTGGTGAGAACCTAGACCATTCTGAAGTTGTATAATAAACATTAACAGTCCTAAAGGGCTGTTTTTCTATGCTTTTTATCTAAAAATCTAAAGTTTGTTTCTGTATCTTTCAGGAAAATAGGTTATACTGTATGTAAACGATTTCAAAGGAGGCCAGTTATGGCGAAAACATTTTTTATCCCAAATAAAGAAAGCATTCTAGGACAACAGGAGGTCTTGACTGCCAAGTCCATCTTGGCCTTTGTGGAGGGCTTGGAGTCACACAGTTATGATGCAGTCTATCTCCGTCAACCCCTCAATCGTCTCGAGTATATCGAGTGTGGGATTGTAGGCCAGTCGCAATTTCTTTTCAAGGTCAACTATGCGGATAGCCGAAAAGGCTATCAAGTGGTGATTCCAGACTTCCTTACTAGAGCGGACTGGGAGATTGTAGAAGCTCTCCTCCAAGCCCTATCGAGCAAGTTGGGGCAAGTGGTAGAAGGGCGAGAAGGATTTGATTTTGAAGCTTATTTCCGAGAAACAGTCAAGCATTATCTAGCTGACAAAGCAGCTCATCTAGTCTATTGCCAAGGACTCTTGTCGCCTATCTATCTCAACAAGGAATACCTCGAGAGCTTTTTAGCTGAGGATGGATTGGCACATTTTGAAGAGTTGGTCAAGAAGGTTCAAGGATCTGATGCCTACCTTGCCAGTGTGAAATTTTACCCAGATGCTCAAGGCAAGGTGCACGGTATCTATCACCTCGCTCAGGGAGTCAAGACGATTTTGCCAAAGGAACCCTTTGTACCAGCTCCTTATACCGAGCAGCTGGCAGGAAAGGAGCTTGTTTGGGAGATTGACCTAGTGAAGATTTCTGGTGATGGCTCAAAAGCAGAAGACTATGAAGCAATCGCTCGCTTGGATTATGCAAAATTCCTAGAGTCACTACCAGAAGCATTTTACCAGCAATTAGATGCCAATCAATTAGAAGTACAAGCCATTTTGGGAAAAGATTTTGAGGAATTGGCACAAGAAAAGTAAAGCAGGTCAACTGCTATTTAGCGTGCGAAAGATAGTTTAGCTTAGTTAGGTTTTGTAATGTGAAATTTCAAAAATTGCTTAGTTCAATGAAAAATAGTATAATATAACAAAAAATAGAATATTGTTCGTTAAATAATTATCAGGAGATCTTAAGATGGATATCAAGAAGGAAGTAGGTAAAAGAATCCGAATGTTGCGAGAGATGAAACATATCACTCGTGAAACTCTTTGTGATGATGAAAGCGAGATAACGGTGCGCCAACTAGCACGGATTGAATCAGGGCAGTCTTCCCCAAGTTTATCCAAGGTGGAGTATATAGCTTACAAACTAGGTTGTCCAATTTCACATATAGTAGATATGGATCATATGATTTTACCTTCAGAGTACTTGATAGTAAAGGATAAACTTATTAAGTTTCAAACTTATGGGGATAATGATAGAATCCAGGTTAAGGAAGAGTTGTTTGAAAGAGTTTACGAACACTATTATGACAGTCTACCTGAGGATGAGCAGATTGCAGTTAGTGCCTTACAAGCTAGTTTTGATGTCTTTGTAAGTGAGGATGCAGGGTTTGGCGATGCTTTGCTTGATGAATATTTTGAACAAGTAAAGATAAGGAAAAACTATTCGGTGAATGATTTGCTTTTGATAAAGCTGTACTTTGTTTCATGTTTAGCAAGACCGACTGAGTATAATCCTGAACTATTTTGGATGCTTTCTAAAAAGCTTATGAGAGAAACAAATTCATCAGATTTAGAGACAGCCTATATGTTAAAGAGAACTGTGCTTGATTCTTTAGCTGTTCAATGGATGGAAAAATCTTACTCTACTTTTGAGCCTTATGTTAAGGCAATGAACGCATTGATGACTATATCGCAGGATTTTCAAAACAAGCCAATTGTTGATATGCTAGAAGCTATGTGTACCTTATTTCATAAACAGGATAAGGAAAAAGCTATCCAATTATATGACAGAGCTATTGTTTGTGCTCAAGCATTTGGGGACTCAGTATTAGAAGCGCGTATATTAGGAGAAAAAGAAAAAGATTTAAAAACTTTTGAGGAAATGAAGAGCTGACATGACATTTTTGTCATGTTTTTTTCTTTTTGAAAGCGTTAAACTAGAGATGTAATGAAAAGTTAAGAGAGTTATTTGGGTTAGGAGGGAAGAGATGAGCAATCTTAGTATCTCACTAGAGACTTTTACACAAACTCGCCACAGTTTGATAATTCGAAATAACACGACAAATCAAAAGTTGGTAGAGATAGTATTAAATAACGAAGTCTTTCGCCTAGCAATTTTAGATGCAGGTGAAGAGCGAGTTTTAATTCTGCCTGAGGAAGTTACAGATGTAAAGAATTTTGGAATTTCAGAGGTGGAGGATAATTCATGAAGCCAAAAGATATAATGAAAGGAGAGAAACGATGAATCGTGTGATTTTAAGTCTTAAAAATATCGATAAAACATATGGAAAAGAACAGGTTCTCCATAATGTTTCCTTTGATATTGAACGAGGGGAAATATGTGGCCTTATTGGTGAAAATGGTGCTGGCAAGACAACATTAATGAGAATTCTCCTAGGACTCATTCGAGCTGATAAGGGAGAAATCGAGAGTGTTTTGCAGCATAAGATTGGCAGTATTATCGAATCACCTGCCCTCTATCCAAACTTGACTGGACGTCAACACCTGCAATATTACAAGACTAGATTTGGTTTAAAGACAGATATCACAAAAATGTTGGAATTGGTTCACTTGTCTGAACCATCATGGGATCGAAAAGTCAAAAACTATTCTCTTGGCATGAAACAAAGATTATCGATAGCAATTGCGCTTTTGGATAATCCAGAGCTTATTATCTTAGATGAACCCGTGAATGGTTTAGATCCTCAAGGGATTTCAGATTTAAGAAAAATGATTTTGAATTTAAGGGATCAGTTAGGAGTTACTTTTTTAATCTCGAGTCATATTCTGTCAGAATTGGAATTTATAACCGATAAGTATATCATCATGAAAAAAGGAAAGATTCTAAATGTGATGAGTTCAAAAGAGCTAGCGAATGATTTATCTGAAAAAATTTTCCTAAAGACAAGTGATAATCAGATTCTAAAAATGTTTTTAGAAGAAGAAGGAATTGATCATTTTGAGCAGGATGACTATCTGGTTGTGGCAGAAAAGGAGAGGTTAATGGCTATCTTGGAATATAGTATTGGTTCAAATCTAGTGATACAGGATATTTATATTAAGAAGGAACGCTTTGAGGACTACTATTTGCGTAATATTATCTGATGATTTAAGAAAGGAGGAGAGTCATGAATTCTCTTAAAGCAGATATGTATAAATTTTACTGGGAAAAAAGAGGAGTGCTTCCTAGTTTGTTGATAGGGTTATTAGTTTTTTTATTCTCCTTGTTTTTTAAGTCATCAAATGAAAATGAGCCAGCATTTCGAGTATTGATTTCAAATGTGAGTGGTTTTATTCCTTTGCTTTTCATCTCTGCTAATTTATTTTTCTGGGGGGAAGATTATAGTTTCCGTACGATCAATATTCTGCTCACAAAAGAAAAACAACGATGGAAGTTATTTTTATATAAAACTTTGGGAACCTTTTGTTTGTCTTTCCTATATGTAACTATTTTTTATAGTTTAACAGCTCTTGTTTATTTGGAAGGGGACATGGTGTTGATTGTTTCGACATTTTTACACCAACTACCATACTATTTTGTCATTATAAGTATCTCCTTATTGATTTTTCAAATATTTGATAAGGTTTATGAATCATGTATGATTTATACACTCTACATTTTACTATTTGATAACCTATTAGCTTACGTCCTTCCAAATTCTGGTGAGAGTGTGAAAGACTATTTACTGATGACTTTAAATTTGAAAGCATCACCAAGTTTTAGTCAATTTACCCTTACAAACGTATGCTATCCTATCGTAGTGAGTATAGCAGTACTTGTGCTTGCGTTAGCTGTATTTAGTAAAAAAGAATTTAAGTAGGAGGACTAATGATGAAAAAAATAGGAATTGTAATTGGACTGTTGCTACTGTTTGTAGTAGCTGGAATTTTATTAACCTTAAAACGAGGAGAGACGGCAATCAGTGTAAAACAATCATGGACTCTCTCTTCTAAAAGTATTAAAACGTTAGAGTTTTATGGCTCAAAGCAAGCAATTGATGTTAAAGTTGTGAAGAGCGAATCAGATGAAACAAGTGTTCAAATAGAAGGAAAAGTTTCCGAGGAATCAGCGAATAATATTTCTAAAAACGTTAAAATGAGTTCAGATAGTCTATATCTACCATTTTCACAACATGGTTTTAATTTAGCTCTGAGTTCAGAAGGGAAAGACAAGTTATATGTAACTATTTCCTTAGGAAAAAATGCTACTTTCGAAAAAATATTTATAGATACTCTTGTTGGCGATGTATCTATTACAGTTCCTAAAGATTTTGATGGGATTTATACTTTACATACAAACAATACAGGAGAAGTTTTAAGGGTTCCTACTACAAATCAAACTTCAAACAGCTTCATTGAAGTTGATGGCTATAGTAAGATAAGTGTTGAAAAAGGAGAAAATGATGGTTAGTCACTATAAACAAGCAACTTTGCTGGATTGTGGAATGGCTTGTGTAAAGACAATCATTTCTTACTATTTCCCAAAATTAGAACATTTAGATAGTCTACAATTTGATAATAATAACCACCAAGGACTGTCTTTGTTTGAAATAGAAGATGTATTAAAAAGCTATGGTATTGATGCGGATTCTTATCAAATTGACACTCCTAGTTTGTTAAATAACGTATCATTTCCTTATTTGATGGTGGTAGAAAGAGCTGGTTTACCTCATTATATTGTTGTATTAGATGGAGATAGTAATTCATTGACTGTTTCTGATCCTGCAAATGAGGAAATTGAGAAAATTTCAAGATTAGAACTTTTTAGTCAGAGTGTAGGAATTGTTTTAATTCCTCAAAAGAATGAGAATGTTAATTCAGAAGATAGAAAAGATATTGTTACGATACGCTATGCAGATAAGTTATATCATAGATTTCTAGCTTCACTTGGTTGGAAGAGAAAGGTTGCAATCTTTTTCTTGGGAATAGCCAAAATTATCTTACCAGTTACTATTGCTTTTTTACTACAAATAACAATGTCTGGTCTACTTAACATTCAGTTTAGTATTCAATTATTTAGCCTAGCTTCAATAATATTAGCTTCATATTTGTATTGGCAGTTTTCTATATTAGAAACGAGATTAAAAGGAAAGATTGAGAATGATTTTTTAAATGATATTCTGTCCTCTTTTTATCAGAATCAATTAAATGATTTTTCCTTAACAAAGAATTATGAGTATGTTAGTAGTTATTTTTGGAATTTGTTGTTATCAGCAACAGGTATTATGCAAAAATTTTACTTAAAGGTACAGCTTTTAGTGTTCTGCTTGCTACTATTATTGCTATTAAAATTGAATATCATTATTTTCGCAGTTACAAGCTTATCTATAGTTATTCTTGGTTTATATGTAAATTTTGAGATACGAAAAGTTGTAAAAAATCAGCGAGAATTTATTGCTAAGAGTTCTAACTTTAGTTCTCTTGTAGAAAATACAATTTATGGTTTGCAAGATATTATAAGTTTCCAAAAATCTAGTGACTTTATCAAAGAATTTAATGAAAGACTCAATGAACTGTTGGGAACGAAACTAGATAGTACACATATTACCAATAGATTATTAGCTTCTACTCAGATATTTATCGGTTTAACTGGTTCATTTTTGATTGCTACTATAATTTCTATGAGAGATTATGAACATATAGCAGAGTATGCAAATAGTATTTTGATTCTATTACTTTTATCCAGCATTTTAAGTTCTTTAATTACATCTTGGGTAGCATTGAAAAAAAGTCAATATTCCTTTGAGTTTATTGGAACAGAGGAGGTAGAAGCGAAAAGGGATGTTATTCCTATTTCAGTAGCTAAAATTAAAGAGTTGTCCTGCCATAATTTATCTAAAAAATGGGATGAAAGATTGGTGTTTAATAAATTAAATTTCGAGTTTAATAGTGGTGAATTAACCGTTATTACAGGCGGTAATGGAACTGGGAAATCATCTCTTTTGAATATTATTCAGGGATTATCTTCTCCAACAGAGGGTGATATTGTACTGAATGGAATGGAAAGTTTTTCTACTTTAGAGGAGACTAATATTTTGGATTATTTAAGCGTGTATTCATCTGAATTTCATGTATTCCCTGGAAGTGTTTCAAAAAATATTAATTTCACCCTATTTAATAAGGAAAACTATGAATCAAATAATCTAGATAGTCTGAATCTCAATGTATCTCTGAGTCATCAGATTGATGGGAAAGCCACCAATATTTCGCAAGGTCAGAAACAAAAAATTCTACTCATGAGGAGTTTATCACAAGAAAAGGACATCTATCTATTCGATGAGCCTACAGGAAATTTGGACAGAAACTCAACTGAATTATTTCTAAATGAGGTTGAGAAATTAGTGAACGAGGAAAAGATTGTTATTATCGTGACTCATGATAAGGATGTTATTGCTAGAGCAAGCAAAGTTATTAATATGGATCAATTTCATTAAAAGTTAAAAAATGGAGATTGGTGGTTTCTGATCTTAATTTTACCTATAACTAGTTTGTATAATATTTGAAACAAAGCATTTCATAGCAATATTACAATACTACTGAACTTTAGAAATAAAACCCATCCTAGGACAAGAATTTGAAGGATTGGCAAGCATCGAGTAGGTCTTGTTTAAAAAAGAGCAAGCATAAAAATCCCTGTCATTAACAAATGGCAGGGATTTTGGTTAAAAGAAGGTCAGGATGCGAAGGTAGTCAACTGTCAGCGCTAACTCTGCAATGAAGAAGGGTAAGAGAATAGCACCATCAAGTAAGACAGCTAGCAGAAAACGATAAAATGGGTCGAGGCTGCTGGTCTTACTTGGCTTGCTAATCACAAAGAGATTGCCAAGGGCAAAGATGGTCATGCTTAGAAGAGTGAGGATGCCAGCGAATCGCAAGCCACCAAAAAGTGCAAAGAAACTTGCTAGAGCCGTTAGGACAAGCGGGATAGCAAAGAGTCTGCTATACCGATCGAAGGCTTCTTGGAATGTGAAGTCGCTCTCCTGATCCAGCACACGTCGGACAGTAAAGCCTCCCAAAATGATGGAAAAGTAAAATAGAGCGCTAGCGACCAAGATAGAAAGTCCAGCAAAGAGATCTAAAGGTGGGAGCTGGTTAGGAGAACTATTAGCAATAGAAATCATATAGCCATAGTAGAGGCGCTTGATATGATAGATACTAAAGAAAAGGTTGATTGACGACAGCAAGGTGAGTAGGGCAAAGACACTATAACGATGCTTTTGGTCCCTAGTCTTGCTGGCAGTTGGTTCTTGGATAGCGTCCAGCAGCCAAGTCCAAAACAGTGCGATTTCTTCTTTGAATCGAGCAGTTTTGCGGGGGTCAATGTCTGGGATATAGGGACTTTCTAAAGCCTTGCTGAGGATGCTTTTCTCTTTTACAGAGTCTTCTTGGCTGCGTTCCTCTTCAGCTTTCCCTTCTCCCTCTTCCTCGGTTTGGGTTTCTTCTATCGTTTCGGGAGCTTCCTCCTCATGCCTTTCCAACTCTTTAGGTGGGACAGATGTTTCTTTGCTTGCTTGTGGTTCAGTTTCCACAGTTTGCGAAGTCTCTGGCTCGTCGGGTTGGATTTCTGATTTCGTCTGAGGTGATTTTTTCTCAAGATCGGCACTTTCAAACCATTCTTGTGTCATGGTGGAACCTCCTTTTTTATGGTCGTTTTCTATCTTTAGACTAGCAGATGAAAGCGTTTTTGTCAATGGTTTCTAGATGGAGAAGAGTACTCTTCTTTTGGTAGGTAGATATCTTGGTTGGCTTTTGCAATGAGTAGGTCCTTGATATCTGCTTTTTCCGTTTTATAAGGGTTGGCAAGTACATTCTCTTTTTGTCCACGATGTTCTTCTTTGGGTTGACGATAGATACCACCATGCTGAGAAGAAATTTCTAGATTGATACGGTCGGTCTCTTTCTGGGAGAGAATGAGTGTTAGAGTGGAATAAGCCTCTAGCTCGACCTTGCCGTGAACTTGGATATTTTCAGCATAGATGTGTGCTCCCTCCGTCTTGACCTGACTATCTGTCAATTCGGCATCAAAGATATTGATGATATGAGGTGCCGTTAATGTGCTGTTCTTGATAGAACTTTCTGTTAGTCTTAAGAGATAGCCTTTTGTTTTGATGGTTGCATTTTCAAGGTTGGCTTGACGAATATTAGTTTGTCCACGATTGGCTGAGACGGTGATAGCTTGCAGCTTTCTTCCTTTGGGTAGGGAGAGAACGACTTCGTCAAAACGATTAGAATAGTTGCTGGCGATACGAAGTAGGCTTTCGATTCCTGAACCGAGAAAACGATGTTGGGAGGCTTGTTTGTCAGTGACGCTCAGTGTTTTGTCACTCATACCAGTAGTCAAATCGTGACGACTAGACACCGAAGGATGATAGGTGATATGGATCTTGTCATCTACAGACTCTGTGATGGTTAGGCTGTGTTCTTCAAGGGTCAAATCAAGTTTTTCCACTTCACTTCCAAAGGTCACTTCTTCGATACGATTGTCATAGACGGGGTCTTTTGACATGGCAAGCAAACTTTGAATACCATTAGACTGGGCGCCTACAATGATCATGATAAAACCAAGGATTGTAGAAACCACACCAAAGATGAGAAATCCTTTTGTCAATTTACGCATGTCTGTCACCTCTCTTTCCTTTTTTAAGAATCCATTGCACCAAGCGGACGACCAGGAGGCCAAAGAAACGAGCTACATAGGAGATGCCTAGTAGAACAAGAGAAGAAGCACCGATAGCAAGCAAACCGGCCCCGAAAATCAAGATAAAGGCAGATTTGGCTTCGACCAGAACACTAAAGCTCTCTATGATAAAGAGTCCACCTAGCAGGATACCCGTCACCGAAACAGCGAAAAAGGCTAGAATGACGGAGACAGCTGCGATAAAAATACCGATGATGGCCATGAGGATGCCGATCCCAACCGGAATTCCGATAGGAGCCACTAGCAGGGCCAAGAGGGCAATGTGTAGCAGTTGGCGGTCATTCTTTTGAGCAGGGGCTTCATTGACTTTTTTGTCGAGGAGGTTAGATAAAACATCATGAGCTGCTTCTTTTGGTGTCCCTAGACTGGCAATGAGTTCTTCTTCGCCCTCTGGACCTGCATCGTCAAATAGTTCCTTAAAGTAGTCTATGGCTTCGATGCGGTCAGCTTCAGGTAGTTTATGGAGATAGGTTTCTAACTGAGTCAGATAGTCAGTTCTTGTCATGGCGGATACTCCCTTCTATGATGCCGTTGACGGTTTCGGTATAGAGCGTCCACTCTTCCTTTAGAGTAACGAGCTGCTCTACGCCCCGATTGGTCAAGGAGTAGTATTTGCGCATACGCCCCTGAAACTCTCTAGAGTAGGTGGTCAGAAAGCCACTGGCTTCCAATTTTTTGAGAATGGGATAGAGCGTAGATTCTTTGATATTGGCGATGAGTTTAATGGTTTGACTAATCTCATAACCATAAGAATCCCCCTGCTCCAGTACAGCCAAGATGAGAAACTCGATCAAGGCAGAGGATGTTGGGAAGTACATGGGAAACCTCCTTTATATTATATAAAAATTTTATATATACTCTTTTCAAATATATTGTATCTCAAATTGAAAGCCCTGTCAAGAAATATGTGTAAAAATTTTATATATAAAAAACTTCTAGTAAAAACTAGAAGTTTAAAGAATTTTATCAACCCGATCCACCATAAAGAGTGAGATAGTCATGATAATATCAATGGCTAGAAGGGCAAGGACAGCTGGGATCCAAGATTGGAAAAGTTCAAAACTGTAACCAAACAAGGTAGGACCAAAAGCTGCTAAGATGTAGCCCCCTGTTTGCGCTAGTCCTGATAGCTGAGCCGTCTTTTCAGGCGAACTGGTTTTAAGAGAGAAGCAAACCATGAGGTAGGGGAAGAGGGCGCTGCAAGCCGTTCCAATCAAGAGGTGGACGACTAACCAGTAGAGGAAACTGCTACTTGGATACAAGAGCATGGCAATTCCTGTCATCCCAGCGATAGAGATAATTGTTAGCATGATTCGACGGTGGCCGTCTGACAGATGAGTTGTCAGACTTGGAACAGTCATTGAAAAAGGAATGCTGATCAGTGAGAAGATAGAAGCGAGAAGAGCCGCATCACTATTAGAAAGACCAGCACTAATAGCAATCGTTGGCAGCCAGGTCATGCTCGTATAAAAGAGCAAGGACTGAAGACCACCAAAGACAATGATAGCCCAGACATCTTTACTTTTTAGAATATTCTCTTTGACTTGCTTTTCTTTTTGGCTTTCTAGGTGGTGGTTGTGGCGATGATTTGGCAACCAGACTAGCAGAGTGACCAGACAGAGAAAGCTGAGAACGAGGATGAGGCCCTTCCAAGAACTAGCTTGGGTGATAGGGACCGAAAGATAAGAAGCGATGGCCGTTGAAATCCCCATGGCAGTGACATAGAGAGTTGTTAGGAAGCTAATCTTTTGAGGCTGATTTGCCTGAATCATACTAGGGAGAAGAACATTAAAAATAGCAATGCTCGCACCGATAATCAGAGTTCCTAGATAGAGAAGGGGAAGATTGAAAATCCGAATGACAGAGCCAATAGTTAAGAGGAGAAGACAGTAAGTGAAGAGATGTTCTAGTCCAATTTTTTGTGACAAGCGACTCGCAAAAGCCGAGAAAAGAGCAAACATCAAGAGAGGGAGACTGGTTAAAATCCCAAGAGAACTAACCTCAACTCCTAGTCCCTGAGCGATATCTCTTAAAATGGTTGGAAGAGCAGTTAAAGGAGAGCGTAAAACGGTACCGATTAAGAGAATTCCTAGGATAAAAAAGAGTGATTGTTTTTTCATAAAAACCTCGAATAGATGATTTTATTAACAGCTTATTTTAAGGTTTTTTCTATATAATGTCAAGTAATGATAGCTAAGAAAGTTCGATTGATTTAAGCGAGAATAGAGTGAAAGGAGATACATTTCTTTACTAGAATTTTCCTTGATTTGATATAAAAATAGGAAAGTGAGAAAATTTGTGATAAAATAGTGGAAGGAAATCTATATATTGGAGAAAAACGGTGCCTGAAAAGCAAAAAATCAGCGTCTTGATGTCGGTCTATGTAAAGGAAAACCCGACGTTTTTGAGAGATGCTATCAAAAGTGTTCAAAATCAAACCTTGAAACCGAGTGAACTTGTTCTTGTTGAGGATGGGCCCCTCACGCCTGAGATCTATCAGGTGCTAGATGAAGTGGAAGCTCAGTCAGACATTCCAGTGAAACGGTGCCCCTTAGAGCAAAATCAAGGTTTAGGCTTGGCTCTTCGTTACGGTGTTTTGCAGTGCCAGTATGACATTATTGCACGGATGGATACGGATGATTTAGCCGTTCCGGATCGTTTTGAGAAACAGCTTCAGCTAATGGAGAAAGAAAATCTCGATCTCTTAGGCGGGCAGATTGCAGAGTTTATTGACAATCCAGATGAGATTGTGTCTTATCGTCGTGTTCCAACTCAGCACGCAGACATTGTGGCTTATCAGAGAATGAGAAGTGCTTTTAACCATATGACAGTCATGTTCAAAAAGGACATGGTCCTCAAAGCGGGCAACTACGAAGACGGGCTTTACATGGAGGATGATCTCCTCTGGCTCAATATGATTACGGCAGGTGCCAAGACTGGCAACCTAGATCAAATCTTGTGTA
Source organism: uncultured Streptococcus sp. (assembly GCA_934229205.1). Taxonomy (GTDB): domain Bacteria; phylum Bacillota; class Bacilli; order Lactobacillales; family Streptococcaceae; genus Streptococcus. Next base: position 64,372 of record CAKQDJ010000006.1, on the reverse strand, counting down.
AGGTTCGTGTAGGTGCAGGAATGTTTGAGCGTCGAGGTGGCTTGCGTTACCTTAAATTCTACCGTCAAGCTCGCCAACGGATGCTTGAGCGAGGGCAAATTTCTTACATGGAATATGCTAAAAGTATGTTCATTCAGGCAATTGTTGCACTTTGTCCAGGCTTTGTACGTCAGTTTATCTTTGTCAAACTTTTAAGAAAGAGCAAGTAAGACCTGATAGATTGAACGATTCGGGTTATCATAACAATAGTATCATCTGACTCTTTTAAGGGGGAGTAAATTCCTATGAATAAAAAACTAACAGATTACGTGATTGATCTGGTTGAAATTTTAAATAAACAGCAAAAACAAGTATTTTGGGGGATATTTGATATTCTGAGTATGGTGGTTTCCATCATCGTGTCTTATATCTTGTTTTATGGCCTTATAAATCCTGCGCCTGTGGACTATGTGATCTATACTCTTTTAGCCTTCCTTCTCTATCAAATCATAATTGCATTTTGGGGGCTGAATGCTAGTATTAGTCGCTACAGTAAGATTACGGATTTTATGAAAATCTTTTTTGGAGTGACACTCAGTAGTGTTCTTTCTTATGGAATCTGCTATGCCTTTCTTCCATTATTTTCTATCCGTTTCATCGTGCTCTTCATTTTGTTGAGTACCTTCCTCATCTTGCTTCCTCGCATCACCTGGCAGTTGATTTATTCCAAACGTAAAAAGGGTAGTGGAGATGGAGAGCATCGTCGTACCTTCTTGATTGGAGCGGGAGATGGTGGTGCCCTCTTTATGAATAGCTACCAACATCCAACCAGTGAGCTTGAGATAGTGGGGATTTTGGACAATGATGAAAAGAAAAAAGGGCAAAAACTAGGTGGAATCCCAGTTCTAGGCTCTTATGACAATCTACCTGAATTGGCCAAACGTCACCAAATCGAGCGTGTTATCGTAGCAATCCCTTCGCTTGATCCATCAGAGTATGAACGTATCTTGCAGATGTGTAATAAACTAGGTGTCAAATGTTACAAGATGCCTAAAGTTGAGACAGTTGTTCAAGGTTTACATCAATCAGGTAGTGGTTTTCAAAAAATTGATATCACAGACCTTTTGGGCCGTCAGGAAATTCGCCTTGACGAATCACGTCTGGGTGCAGAAATTACAGGTAAGACCATCTTGGTGACAGGAGCCGGTGGTTCGATTGGTTCGGAGATTTGTCGCCAGATTAGCCGCTTCAACCCAGAGCGTATCGTCTTGCTTGGACATGGTGAAAATTCAATCTACCTTATTTATCATGAGTTGATTCGTAAATTCCAAGGGATTGATTATGTTCCTGTCATTGCAGATATTCAGGATTATGATCGTCTTTTACAAGTGTTTGAACAGTACAAACCAGCTATCATCTACCATGCTGCAGCCCACAAACATGTTCCAATGATGGAGCGCAATCCAAAAGAAGCCTTCAAGAACAATATCCTCGGGACTTACAATGTTGCCAAGGCTGTTGATGAAGCCAAAGTGCCTAAGATGGTCATGATTTCGACTGACAAGGCGGTTAATCCACCCAATGTTATGGGTGCAACTAAGCGCGTGGCAGAGTTGATTGTCACTGGCTTTAACCAACGCAGCAAATCAACCTACTGTGCAGTTCGTTTTGGAAATGTTCTTGGTAGCCGTGGTAGTGTGATTCCTGTCTTTGAACGTCAGATTGCTGAAGGTGGTCCTGTAACGGTGACAGATTTCCGTATGACACGTTACTTCATGACCATTCCAGAGGCTAGCCGTCTGGTCATCCATGCTGGTGCTTATGCTAAGGACGGAGAAGTCTTTATCCTTGATATGGGCAAACCGGTCAAGATCTACGACTTGGCTAAGAAAATGGTCCTTCTAAGCGGGCACACAGAAAGTGAAATTCCAATCGTTGAAGTCGGTATTCGCCCAGGCGAAAAACTTTACGAAGAACTCTTGGTTTCGACCGAATTGGTTGATAACCAAGTCATGGATAAGATTTTCGTTGGTAAGGTTAACGTCATGCCTCTAGAAGCCATTGATCAAAAGATTGAAGAGTTCCGTTCACTCAGCGGAGATGAGCTCAAAGAAGCGATTATTTCCTTTGCAAATGAGACAACCCACGTTGAGTAAGAGTGTCCAACCAATTAATTATAAATAGAAGGCCAAGGTTCTGTTTGTACAGGATCTTGGCCTTTTTACTCTGTAATTTCAAATCGTTGTATTATTTATAGTTGCTTAATGATATCGTCAATGGTATGGGCAATCCAGTCAGGTTGATAGCTGAGTAAATCAGCCTCTTCTCCAAATCCCCAAGTAACAGCGAACTTTTTAATGCTAGTTTCTTGGGCTCCAATCATATCAAACTTGGTGTCCCCAATGATGAGGACTTGGTCTGCAGGGAGTTGATGCGTTTGCAAGGCGTAACGGATGACATCCGCCTTGTGTGGCGTTTCAGGACTAGAGCCGTAAATGCCATCAAAGAAATGATGGATTCCCAGATTTTTAGTCATATCATGAGCAGTAGGAGTATTCTTGGTTGTTGTGATGTAGAGAGGGTAGTTTTGTGAAAGTGCTTGAAGCAATTCCGTCATTCGGGGGAAGAGCTGGGCTTCGTGGATGCCTTTTCTCTTGTAGTAAGAGCGGTAGATTTGAACAGCTTCTGAGATTTGTTCCTTGGGAAGGCATGTTGCAAAACTACTTTCAAGGGGTGGTCCCATAAAACCACGAATGGTTTTGGCATCAGGGTTTGGAACTCCCAGTTGTTCAAAGGTATGGGTAAAGGAATTGTGGATCCCGATAGAACTGTCAACCAGGGTTCCGTCTAGATCAAAAAAGATTGCTGAGATAGAGGGCATAGTTTCTCCTAATAGATAAGCTTATTCTCCGAAGATTTCTTTTTGTAGGCGGCGACCAGTAGGAGTGGCAGCGAGTCCACCCTCAGCCGTTTCACGAAAGGCAGTTGGAAGGCTGGATCCGACCTGGTACATGGCATCGATGACTTCGTCAACAGGGATCTTAGATTCGATACCTGCTAAGGCCATATCTGCCGCTATAAAGGCAAAGCTGGCTCCCATGGCATTTCGTTTGACACAGGGAACCTCAACCAGACCAGCGACAGGGTCACAGATGAGACCCAGCATATTTTTAATGACAAAGGCGATGGCTTGGCTAGCCTGATAGGGGGTTCCACCTGCAGCCAAGGTCAAGGCTGCGGCACTCATGGCAGAGGCAGAGCCGACTTCGGCCTGGCAGCCACCTTCAGCACCTGAGATAGAGGCGTTGTTTGCGATAACCAATCCAAAGGCACCAGCAGCAAAGAGGAAATCCAGCTGTTCTTCGTGGCTAAGATCTAATTTTTGGATAGCGGCAGTGAGAACGGCTGGCAAACAACCAGCACTTCCTGCGGTTGGGGTGGCACAGACCAAACCCATTTTAGCGTTGTGTTCGTTGACCGCGATGGCGTTACGGGCTGCTGATAGGATGGTAAAGTCAGACAAGGCCTTGCCACTTTTGAGATGGCGGTCTAGTTTGGCAGCATCGCCACCCGTTAAGCCACTACGGGATTTATTTTCACTGAGACCGAGCTCAACAGAGGCTTTCATGACTTCTAGATTGCGTTCCATGAGGAGGAGAACTTCTGGCCGTTCTCGACCGGTTAATTGATATTCTGTCGCAATCATGAGTTCTGCGACATTTCCTTGGAAGTCTAGATCTGCCTGCTCGACCAATTCTTTGATAGAATAAAACATGTTTCCTCCTACTTAAAGAAATTGACATTGTGGAGATGAGGGATTTTTCGAATTTCTTCAATCGCCTCTTCGCAACTTCGACTATCGACTTCGATAATCATGATGGCTTTTTCTCCAGCTTTTTCTCGAGTCACATTCATCTGAGCGATGTTGATATCGAAACGAGAGAGGGCTTCAGTAACATGGGCAATCATACCTGGAACATCCTGATGCACGATGATGATGGTCGGTGTGTTCATGTTGAGAGAGACAGCAAAGCCGTTAAGCTCCGTAACTTGGATATTTCCCCCACCGATAGAAATACCTGTCACGCTAATGGACTTATGGTCATTCTTCACAGTGATTTTAGTGGTGTTAGGGTGAGGTGCGTTACTGTCTTTCTGAATGGTCCAGACAATCTTGATACCACGCTTATGGGCAATCTCGAGACTATTTGGAATGTTGGGGTCATCCGTATCCATACCTAAAATACCAGCGACGAGAGCAAGATCCGTTCCATGACCACGGTAGGTCTTGGCAAATGAGTTAAATAATTGGAATTCTACCTCTGTTGGCGTATCGTCAAAAATGGATGAGACGATTTTCCCGATACGAACGGCACCAGCTGTATGGCTACTTGATGGGCCAATCATGACAGGTCCGATAATATCAAAGACAGATTGAAAACGAAGTGAGTGCATCTGTTTCCCCTTACAAAGATTCTTGTTTCTATTATATCAAAGAATGAAGTTCTGTGCTTATTTCCCTTATAAAACTGAAAAAATGGATAAAAATAGTATAAAATCTTGTCTTTTATGACAAAAATATCAATGTTTCAGTAAATATAAAATATTTTTGTAATATTTCTACATAAAACCGTTAAACAACGGTAATATTTAAAAGGTATCATAGATATATTCAATGGAAGGAGAATTTTTAGATATGTCATTAACAACTAAAAAAATCAAAACAACTATCGCAGGAGTAGCAGCTTTACTTGCTTTCTTTGCCCCAGCTCTTGCCTCTGCACAAGAAACTGTAACATACACTGTTAAATCAGGTGATACTCTTTCAGAAATCGCTGAAAAGTACAACACGACTGCTGAAAAATTGGCAGCAAAAAACAATATCAAAGATATCCACCTTATCTATGTTGACCAAGTTTTGGTCATCGAAGGAACAGCTTCTGCTGCAGCTCCAGTTGCAACAACGGAAGAAACAGCTCCAGCAGCTACAGAAACTGTTGAAGAAGCTACTTCAGCGACAACTACAACTTATGAAGCACCAGCAACAGAAAGCAATACTGTAGCAACATCTACTGTAAGTGGTTCTGAAGCAGAAGCCAAAGAATGGATCGCTCAAAAAGAATCAGGCGGTAGCTACACAGCTACAAATGGCCAATACATCGGACGTTACCAATTGACAGATTCATACTTGAACGGTGACTACTCAGCTGAAAACCAAGAACGTGTAGCAGATGCCTACGTTGCAGGACGTTATGGTTCATGGACAGCTGCCAAGAACTTCTGGCTTAACAACGGTTGGTATTAAGAATACAAGAGTCCTTTAGGGCTCTTTTTTGTTTCTCTATAACAAAAAGCGTAACAATCTTCTCAGTAATGCTCTATTTGTATAATTCCAACGAAATTCTTCAAATTGTTTTAAAACTCAAATAGTATAAATAAGCTTATTATATGTAAAAATATATCATATAATAAGCTTTTTCTTGATTAAAATGAAATAAAACACAGTTTTTCCTTGACAAACGAAAACGAGAGGAGTATTATTTATACAATAATAAAGTATAAAAATAAAAGGAGGCTCTTCTATGAATAAAGTGAAGAAGGTGTTGATGACGATGTTTGGTTTGCTTATGTTTCCCTTATTATTTGCTTGTAGTAACACTCAATCCCAAGGTGTTGAAGCCATTAAGGCTAAAGGAAAATTGGTGGTGGCCCTAAATCCAGAGTTTGCTCCATTTGAATACCAGAAATTGGTTGATGGGAAAAATCAGATTGTAGGTTCAGATGTTGAGCTAGCCAAAGCCATCGCAAAGGAACTAGGTGTAGAAGTGGAGTTCTCTCCAATGAGTTTTGATAATGTACTGGCTAGTCTTGATTCAGGCAAGGCCGATCTTGCCATATCAGGTGTTTCTAAAACGGAAGAGAGAAGTCAAGTTTACGATTTTTCAATTCCCTACTACACTTCGAAAAATAAGGTTATCGTAAGGAAAGCTGAATTAACGAATTACCAATCAGTGAAGGATTTGGCTCAGAAAAAGGTTGGAGCGCAGAAAGGTTCTATCCAGGAAACTCTGGTCAAAGAAACCTTGCAGGATTCTTCTCTCGTTTCACTTCCTAAAAATGGAAATTTGATAACAGACTTGAAATCAGGGCAACTGGACGCGGTTATCTTTGAGGAGCCAGTGGCGAAAGGATATGTAGAGAATAATCCAGACCTAGCCATCGCTGAGTTTGATGTTGACAATGACAAAGAAGATTCCTACGCTGTTGCGATGAAAAAAGACAGTAAAGAATTAAAAGATGCGGTTGACAAAACCATCCAGAAGCTGAAGGATTCTGGGGAATTGGACAAATTGATTGACGATGCTTTTAAAGCCTCTATCGAAAAATAGAAAGAAGGATGAGAAATGAGTAAGGAAAAAGTTATTTTAGCCTATTCAGGTGGATTGGATACATCAGTTGCTATTACATGGTTAAAAAAAGACTATGATGTAATCGCTGTTTGTATGGATGTGGGTGAAGGAAAAGATTTGGAGTTCATCCACGATAAAGCTCTCAAGGTTGGGGCTGTAGAGTCTTATGTCATTGATGTTAAGGAAGAATTTGCTAATGACTATGTTTTAGTGGCCCTTCAGGCACATGCCTACTACGAACAAAAGTACCCCTTAGTATCTGCTCTGAGTCGCCCTCTTATTTCAAAAAAACTCGTTGAAATAGCTCATCAGACGGGGGCAACCACAATTGCCCATGGTTGTACAGGTAAGGGAAACGACCAAGTTCGGTTTGAAGTCTCTATTGCAGCTTTGGATCCCAATTTAAAGGTAGTTGCGCCTGTTCGTGAGTGGAAATGGTCTCGTGAAGAAGAAATCCAATATGCCAAAGAAAACGGCGTCCCAGTTCCCGCTGACCTTGACAATCCTTACTCTGTCGATCAAAATCTTTGGGGACGTGCAAATGAATGTGGTGTCTTGGAAAACCCTTGGAACCAAGCGCCAGAAGAAGCATTTGGAATCACATCTTCTCCAGAAGAGGCGCCAGACAGTCCAGAATTTATTGACATTGAGTTTAGCTGCGGGGTGCCCATCTCCCTCAATGGTGAGAAGATGAAAGTGGCGGCTTTGATTCAAAAGCTAAATGAAATTGCAGGCAAACACGGTGTCGGTCGTATTGACCATGTGGAAAATCGCCTAGTCGGTATTAAGTCAAGAGAGATTTATGAGTGCCCAGGCGCTGTGACTTTATTGGCAGCTCATAAGGAGATTGAAGATTTGACTCTTGTGAGAGAAGTGGCTCATTTCAAACCTATTATCGAAAATGAGTTGTCCAATCTCATCTATAATGCCTTGTGGTTTAGCCCAGCAACTCAGGCTTTGATTGCCTATGTCAAGGAGACACAGAAAGTTGTCAATGGAACTGCAAAAGTTAAACTTTATAAGGGGAACGCTCAGGTAGTGGCTCGGAAATCACCAAATTCTCTTTACGATGAAAATTTGGCGACTTATACCAGTGCGGATACTTTTGACCAAGATGCGGCTGTTGGATTTATCAAGCTTTGGGGGCTTCCGACTAAGGTTTATTCAGAAGTTCAGAAAAATGTTGAGCAGTGATACGATAGAAGGGACATACAGGATATGCCGAAAAATACAAAATTATGGGGTGGCCGATTTGAAGGTACTGTGGAAGATTGGGTAGAACAGTTCGGTGCGAGTATTTCCTTTGACCACCAGCTGGCAAAATTTGATTTGATGGGTTCCTTAGCCCATGTACAAATGCTAGGACAGACTGGCATTTTGAGCTTGGAAGAGGCAGAGCAGATCCAAGATGGTCTGAAAGCTTTGTTGCGAGATTTAGAGGCAGGAGAGCTTCATTTTGATATTGCAAATGAAGATATTCATATGAATATGGAAGTGTTGCTGACAGAGAAAATCGCTCCTCTGGCTGGGAAACTGCACACGGCTCGTTCTCGGAATGACCAAGTCGCAACAGATATGCACTTATATCTAAAGGAGCAGCTTGGCCATGTCTTGGATAAGTTGGCGAATCTGAACAGTGTTTTGCTGGATTTGGCTGAAAAACATGTGGAAACCATCATGCCAGGCTATACTCATTTACAACACGCCCAACCGATTAGTTTTGCCCACCATCTCATGGCTTATTACAATATGTTTCAAAGGGACAGCGAGCGCTTTGCATTTAACCTGAAACATACGGACCTATCTCCACTGGGTGCAGCTGCCTTAGCGGGGACAACTTTTCCAATCGATCGTCAATTATCGAGTGATTTATTGGGCTTCCAACAACCCTATACCAATTCCTTGGATGCCGTGAGTGACCGTGATTTTATCTTGGAATTCCTGTCAAATGCCAGCATTTTGATGATGCATATGAGTCGTTTTTGTGAGGAAATCATCAATTGGTGCAGTTTTGAGTATCAGTACATTAGCTTGTCTGATAGCTTTTCAACAGGTTCGTCTATCATGCCCCAGAAGAAAAATCCTGATATGGCCGAGTTAATTCGAGGGAAGACAGGACGGGTTTACGGGCACTTACTTGGACTATTGACCGTCATGAAGTCTTTGCCTCTGGCTTACAATAAGGATTTGCAAGAGGACAAAGAAGGCATGTTTGATACAGTAGAAACGATTTTAAATTCTCTGGATGTGTTGGCAAGTATGCTAGCGAGCATGCAGGTTAATAAGGCCAAAATGCAGCAATCTACAGAGAATGACTTTTCGAATGCGACTGAACTGGCAGATTATTTGGCAGAAAAAGGCCTCCCTTTTAGAGAAGCGCATGAAATTGTAGGAAAACTGGTTCTAGACTCTATCAAACATGGTAAAAACATTCAAGATTGGGATTTGAAGGAGTTGCAAGTCTACCATCCCTTGATTGAAGAGGATATTTATATCTACTTGCGTCCAGAAACCGCTGTTCAGAGGCGGAATTCCTTAGGAGGAACCGGCTTTGAGCAAGTGAAATACCAGATAGAACAAGCGAAGAAAGAACTTAAAGGGGAAAATTGATTCATTTGCAAAGTAAGAAAGAGAGGCTGAGATGATTTATCAGCCTCTTTCTTGTCTTCTCCAACCAAGCGTGTTATAATGAATACTGCTCAAGCGACCTTCAATCGTTGAAGCACACACGACCTTCAATCGTGAACTAGTCATTTCGTTTATCTTTTATTACGTCGTTAACTCGTCTTGCCTAACTCAAGTTATGCCTGCGACTCGTTGCCTATCATATTTTCATTTTAAGATGATAGGCTAAAATGGTCTCCCAGACCATTTTACTCCTAAAAGCAAACGAAAAGACTATACTTAAAGAAATTCTATTGAAAGTCATAGTAAATAGAATTTTGAAGGGTATGAATAAACGAATAGATGGGAGACTTACCATGAGTGATAACTCTAAAACACGTGTTGTCGTGGGGATGAGTGGTGGTGTTGATTCGTCGGTGACGGCTCTCTTGCTCAAGGAGCAGGGCTACGATGTGATCGGTATCTTCATGAAGAACTGGGACGACACAGATGAAAACGGCGTCTGTACGGCGACCGAAGATTACAAGGATGTGGCTGCGGTGGCAGACCAGATCGGCATTCCTTACTACTCTGTTAATTTTGAAAAAGAGTACTGGGACCGCGTTTTTGAGTATTTCCTAGCGGAATACCGTGCGGGGCGCACGCCAAATCCAGATGTTATGTGTAACAAGGAAATCAAGTTCAAGGCCTTTTTGGACTATGCTATGACCTTGGGGGCAGACTATGTAGCGACCGGGCATTATGCTCGAGTGGCGCGTGATGAGGATGGCATCGTTCACATGCTTCGTGGCGTGGACAATGGCAAGGATCAGACCTATTTCCTCAGCCAACTTTCGCAAGAACAACTCCAAAAAACCATGTTCCCCTTGGGACATTTGGAAAAGCCTGAAGTTCGCAGACTAGCTGAAGAAGCAGGACTTGTAACTGCTAAGAAGAAAGATTCGACAGGGATTTGTTTTATCGGAGAAAAGAACTTTAAAAACTTTCTCAGCAACTACTTACCAGCCCAGCCTGGTCGTATGATGACTGTGGATGGTCGCGATATGGGTGAGCATGCAGGTCTGATGTACTATACAATCGGTCAGCGTGGCGGTCTCGGTATCGGTGGCCAACACGGTGGTGACAATGCGCCTTGGTTCGTTGTCGGAAAAGACCTCAGCAAGAATATCCTCTATGTCGGCCAAGGTTTCTACCATGATTCGCTCATGTCAACTAGCCTAGAGGCCAGTCAAGTTCACTTTACTCGTGACATGCCAGAGGAATTCACGCTCGAATGTACGGCTAAATTCCGCTACCGTCAGCCTGATTCTAAGGTGACTGTACATGTCAAAGGAGACAAGGCAGAAGTCATCTTTGCGGAGCCACAGCGCGCGATTACACCAGGACAGGCAGTTGTCTTTTACGACGGTGAAGAATGTCTCGGTGGCGGTTTGATTGACAATGCTTACCGCGATGGACAAGTTTGTCAGTACATATAGATTGACAAATTTTCTCAATTTGCTACAATAATAAAAGCAATAGAAATGATGGTCAAAGCTCATGGATGTTGCAGGTCTTTTTGTCCTGCACTTCTTTGGAGTTTTGACTGTTTTTGTGTCGTTTTGAGGAAAGGAAAGAGATGACTCAAGTGGATTTTCGGACCAAAGTGGGAAATACGGTTTTTGGAGTTCGGGCGACAGCCTTGATTCTTCAAAATCGCAAGCTTCTAGTTACCAAAGACAAGGACAAGTATTACACTATTGGTGGTGCCATCCAAGCCAATGAAAGAACGGAAGAAGCGGTAGTCCGTGAAGTGAGGGAAGAACTGGGTGTCAAAGCTGAGGCTGGGCGACTAGCCTTTGTAGTTGAGAATCGTTTTGAACAAGACGGTGTTTCCTATCACAACATCGAATTTCATTATCTGGTTGATCTACTGGAGGACGCTCCTTTAACCATGCAGGAAGACGAAAAACCGCAGCCTTGTGAGTGGATTGACTTAGACAAGCTTGAGGATTTCCAACTAGTTCCAGCCTTTTTGAAAACAGCTCTACCAGCTTGGGACGGCCAACTAAGACACATTCATCTTGAGGAATAGGAGAGAAAATGACTTATAATTTTACGGAAGAATACGATATTATTGTAATCGGTGCAGGGCATGCTGGGGTGGAAGCCTCCCTAGCTGCTAGTCGTATGGGCTGCAAGGTCTTGCTTGCGACCATCAACATTGAAATGCTGGCTTTCATGCCTTGTAACCCTTCAATCGGTGGTTCTGCCAAGGGGATTGTCGTGCGTGAAGTCGATGCCCTCGGTGGCGAGATGGCCAAAACCATTGACAAGACTTACATCCAGATGAAGATGCTCAACACAGGGAAAGGACCTGCTGTTCGCGCCCTTCGTGCGCAGGCTGACAAGGAGCTTTACTCTAAGGAAATGCGCAAGACAGTTGAAAATCAAGAAAATCTGACCCTTCGTCAAACCATGATTGATGAGATTTTGGTGGAAGATGGCAAGGTTGTCGGTGTGCGTACGGCGACCCATCAAGAGTATGCTGCCAAGGCTGTTATCGTGACGACAGGGACTGCTCTCCGTGGGGAAATTATCATCGGAGACCTCAAGTACTCATCAGGTCCTAACCACAGCCTAGCTTCTATTAACCTTGCTGACAATCTCAAGGAACTGGGCCTCGAAATTGGTCGTTTCAAGACAGGAACTCCTCCACGTGTCAAGGCTTCTTCTATCAATTATGATGTGACAGAGATTCAGCCAGGGGATGAAGCACCAAATCACTTCTCCTACACTTCACGTGATGAGGACTATGTTAAGGATCAAGTGCCATGCTGGTTGACCTACACTAATGGTACCAGTCATGAGATTATCCAAAACAACCTCCACCGTGCGCCTATGTTTACAGGTGTGGTCAAGGGAGTGGGGCCTCGTTACTGTCCATCGATTGAGGACAAGATTGTGCGCTTTGCGGACAAGGAACGTCACCAACTTTTCCTAGAGCCAGAAGGACGCAATACAGAGGAAGTCTATGTTCAAGGTCTTTCAACCAGTCTGCCTGAGGATGTCCAGCGTGAGTTGGTTCATTCTATCAAAGGGTTGGAAAATGCAGAGATGATGCGAACAGGTTATGCCATTGAGTACGACATGGTTTTGCCTCACCAGTTGCGTGCGACTCTGGAAACCAAGAAAATCTCAGGTCTTTTCACTGCTGGTCAAACAAATGGAACGTCAGGTTACGAAGAAGCTGCTGGCCAAGGGATTATCGCTGGTATCAACGCGGCTCTGAAAATCCAAGGCAAGCCTGAGTTGATTTTGAAGCGCAGTGACGGTTATATCGGAGTGATGATTGATGACTTGGTGACCAAGGGAACCATTGAACCCTACCGTCTCTTGACCAGTCGTGCTGAATACCGTCTCATCCTCCGTCATGACAATGCCGATATGCGTTTGACCGAGATGGGGCGCGAGATTGGCCTTGTGGACGATGAACGTTGGACTCGCTTTGAGATTAAGAAAAACCAATTTGACAATGAGATGGCTCGTTTAGATAGCATCAAACTCAAGCCAGTCAAGGAAACCAATGCTAAGGTTGAGGAGATGGGCTTCAAGCCATTGACGGATGCCGTGACAGCCAAGGAATTCCTCCGTCGACCAGAAGTATCTTACCAAGATGTGGTGGCCTTCATCGGACCAGCTGCAGAGGAATTGGATGATAAGATTATCGAATTGATTGAAACAGAAATCAAGTACGAAGGCTATATTTCCAAAGCTATGGACCAGGTTGCCAAGATGAAGCGCATGGAAGAAAAACGCATTCCAGCCAATATTGATTGGGATGATATTGATTCTATCGCAACAGAAGCTCGTCAGAAGTTCAAACTCATCAATCCAGAAACCATCGGCCAAGCCAGCCGTATTTCGGGAGTAAACCCAGCAGATATTTCTATTTTGATGGTGTATCTGGAAGGTAAAAATCGTAGTATTTCTAAAAATCAAGAAAAGAAAGCATAGAGAAAAACAGCTCCGAAGACGGGGCTGTTTTGTTGACTTATTCTTCATCTGGTGTGAGGATCATCGGGATGATAATCGGTTCACGTTCGGTATTTTCATAGAGGAAGGGGCGAATGGCGTTGACAATGGCGCCATTGACAGATTGGACGCTGGCGTCCTTGTTTTTCAGCGCGATACGAATAGCATTGAAGAGGATGCGCTGGCTTTGGCGAATCAAGTCGCCAGACTCTCTCATGTAGACAAAGCCTCGGCTGAGGATGTCTGGGCCAGACAGAATCATCTGCGATTTGAAGTCAACAGTAGCGACTGCTAGAACGACACCATCTTCAGATAGATCACGACGGTCTTTGAGGACAGCTGCACCGATTTCGCCGATACGATTTCCATCGACATAGATGTCTTGGGCATTGAAGTGACCTGCGATACGGGCAGAATTAGCAGTAAGAGCAAGCACATCGCCATTGCTCATGATAAAGATATTGTCCTTCTCAACACCAGTATCCACTGCGAGTCCAGCGTGGACTTTCTGCATGCGGTATTCACCGTGGACAGGCATGAAGTATTTTGGTTTAATCAAGCGGAGCATGAGTTTTTGCTCTTGCTGACCACCGTGTCCAGAGGTGTGGATATTGTTGATTTTACCGTGGATGACTTCGACACCAGCTTCTGAGATAATATTAATCAGCTTGTTGACGCTAGTGGTGTTTCCAGGGATTGGGCTAGAAGAGAAGATAACGGTATCGCCGGGTTGGAGTTGCACCTGACGGTGTGTTCCGTTAGCGATACGAGAGAGGGCTGCCATCGGCTCACCCTGACTACCTGTACAGAGTATTAGAATCTCGCCTGCAGGGTAGTCTTTGATTTCATTTGGCTCGATAAAGGTTCCCTTAGGAGCTTTGATGTAGCCAAGCTCGATCCCGTTGACAATGGCCTTTTCCATAGAACGACCAAAGACCGCAATCTTGCGTCCAGTCTTAACAGCAGCATCTGTTGCTTGCTGGAGACGGAAGATATTTGAGGCAAAGGATGCAAAGATGATACGACCTTCGATGCCTTGGATAATCTTCATGATGGACTGGCCAACGACTTTTTCAGAGTTGGTAAAGGTTGGCACTTCTGCATTTGTCGAGTCAGAGAGGAGACAGAGAACACCCTCTTCACCAAGAGCTGCCATACGGTGCAAGTCTGCAGGTTCACCAACTGGAGTGAAGTCGAACTTGAAGTCACCCGTACAGACGATTTTTCCTTGAGGAGTATGGATGACAATCCCCAAAGGCTCTGGAATGGAGTGAGTGGTTCTAAAGAAAGTTGCCTTGAGATTTTTAAAGGTTAACTCAGTGTTATGGTTGATTTCGTAAAGTTTGGCGTTACGCAAGAGACCGTGTTCTTCGAGTTTTCCACGGATCAAAGCCAGGGCAAGCGGTCCAGCGTAGATAGGGACATTTGCTTGTTTGAGCAGGAAAGGGATCCCACCGATGTGGTCCTCGTGTCCGTGTGTGATCAAAACAGCCTTGACGCGGTCAATATTGTCTACGATGTAAGAGTAGTCAGGGATAACATAGTCGATACCCAGCAAGTCATCTTCTGGGAATTTAATCCCAGCATCGACGATGATAATCTCGTCTTGGTATTCAATTCCGTATGTGTTTTTCCCGATTTCTCCCAGACCACCGATGGCAAAAACGCCGACTTCTTCAGGTTTAAGAGTATAGGCCATATTAGAACTCCGTGATTTCGAAGACGCCAGTTTCTTTTTCGTAATCTAGCAATTTGTCAGACAAGAGTTCGATATACTCGATGTTGTACTCTGGGCGGTTTTCTTCGACAAGTTGGCGAGCAGCGATACGGCCCTCAAGTTCTGAGCTGGCATCGATGTCTAGGTAAAGTGCTCGTGTTGTTTCACGACGTGGGCTACGTTCTTTTGTTTCTTGATAAAAAACTTTGTAAATCATATAGTTCCTTTCTATTTACAGGTCAGCTTATTCCAAACTTTTAGCAGAGATTTGCTTAATTTCATTCCATTTTGTGTCTAGATTGACCTTGATTCGTTACAATTATTTCAATTATACCACAAAATGAAAAATTAGTAAAAGACGGAAAATGAGAAAGTCGTGAGGGGAAGAGGGAGCAAAAAGATAGATAGAATTTGGTTGGAGTGCGCTTAGGTGTTATAATGGAAAGAGAAAGGGAGTTTATGGATGGGAATATTCCCTATAGCTTTTAAAACAAGGAGGATTAAGAATGTTTAGTTTGTTTGAATTTGCAGTAGGGGTTCGCCTCTTGGTGTTTATAGTCTTTGTAGTCTGTGTCTATGGGGGGAATGCCTTGTTTGTGCATCTGGAACACCGCAAAACAAAATTCCTTTGGAAGCTTGCTTTTGTGACTCTCTATTCAATTTTTCTCCTCCTTGTAACCTATGTTGTCTGGTTTGTTTTTTACTTTGGTTTAAATGCTTAAGCTCCAGTTATTCATCTAAGCATACAGAAAATCCACCCCGTCTTGATAGAGGGGGCGGACTTTTCTCTTTTCAGATGATATCTTAATTCTTACGATCATGATTTCTCGCATCGAAAATCGAGTTAAAACATAAAAAGAAAATAATGCAAACAGATAAATCAATTGGTAAGGGGATTCTGGTTATGTTTAAATCATTGAAAATGCTGAGAAAACTGTAAGAGATGAAGAGAATAAAATTTACCCTTCTAAAAATGTGTCTTTTATCTAACATGACTTATCCAAATTTCTTACGAAGATCTTTCCCGATAGTGTAAGCAGCCATAAATAAAGCTATACCAACACCTACACCAAAACCACCCTTGATTCCTTGCAATTCTTTATTAGAAATTGAACAATACTGATCCAAACCTTTCATCATACTAACCTCCTAAAAAATAACCAGCTGCCAAACCAGACCCTACAAGTGCTGTCCCGCCTGCAATAGCTTTCCAAGATACTGCTACTCCAAAGATAACTAAGGGAGCGAGACCACCATCAATATCTGATAATTCATTTTCAGATAACGATAAAAATTGATTGTCAAGAACGTCAAAATTTGTCATTGAACTTTCCTCCTTTTTTCTTGTTCACTTATATATTCGGAAAAGATAGAAAAAAGCTAGAACTTTTTTGATTTTTTTGCCATCCTCTTTGTCTAAGTGGCAGGCCCTTTTGTTTCAAAACAAAGAAAATTTCCATGCGCTGGCTTTTGTAGTATAATAGTAAACAGACAAAAAGATAGGAATGTGTTATGAAAGTATTAGCTTTTGATACGTCCAGCAAGGCTCTTTCTCTCGCTATTTTAGAGGACAAGCAAGTTCTTGCCGAGACTATGATCAATATCAAGAAAAATCACAGTATTACCCTCATGCCTGCCATTGATTTTTTGATGGCAAGTTTGGATTGGACCCCCAAGGACTTGGATCGAATCGTGGTGGCTGAAGGACCAGGTAGCTACACAGGTTTGCGAATTGCGGTAGCAACTGCCAAGACCTTGGCTCATACCCTGAACATTGAGTTAGTGGGGATGTCTAGCCTCTTGGCTCTGGTACCACGCCAACAAGAAGGCTTGTTCGTCCCTTTGATGGATGCACGTCGCAACAATGTTTATGCAGGGTTTTATGAAAATGCTCAGCCTGTCTTGCCAGAAGCGCACTTGTCTTTTGCGGAAGTGCTAGAGCAGGTCAAGGATGCTGAACAAGTAACCTTTGTCGGAGAAGTTGGAGCCTTTGTGGGACAAATCCAAGAACAACTACCACAAGCCAGCTACCAAGAAACCTTGCCAAATGCAGCTAATCTAGCTCTTTGGGCTTGGGATAAGGAAGCAGACTCCTTGCACGACTTTGTGCCAAATTACCTCAAACGAGTTGAGGCTGAGGAAAACTGGCTCAAGAATCACACCGAGTCTGGCGAGTCCTACATTAAACGCCTATGATAGAGATTAAACGAATCCAGCAACAACCTGACTTGGCTCAAGCTATCTATGCTGTTATGGTAGATGTTTACCCAGTCAGCCCTTGGACGCTGGAACAAATCCAAGCAGACCTGTCCCAAGATCAGACTTGGTATGCTCTGGCTTATGATGGGGGAGAAGTGATTGGATTTCTAGCCGTTCAGGAGAATCTCTTTGAAGCAGAAGTCCTGCAAATCGCTGTAAAGAAAGCCTATCAGGGTCAGGGAATTGCGTCAGCCTTGTTTGCTCAATTGCCGACAGAAAAGGATATTTTCCTTGAAGTCAGAAAGTCAAACCAACGAGCGCAAGCATTTTACAAGAAAGAAAAGATGGCGGTCATCGCTGAGCGAAAGGCTTACTACCATAATCCAGTTGAGGACGCCATTATCATGAAGAGAGAAATAGATGAAGGATAGATATATTTTAGCATTTGAAACATCCTGTGATGAGACCAGTGTCGCTGTCTTAAAAAACGACGACCAGCTCTTGTCCAATGTCATTGCGAGTCAAATTGAGAGCCACAAACGTTTTGGGGGCGTAGTGCCAGAAGTAGCTAGCCGTCACCATGTCGAGGTCATTACAGCCTGCATCGAGGAGGCTCTATCAGAAGCAGGAATTACAGAAGAGGACGTGACAGCCGTTGCCGTTACCTACGGACCAGGATTAGTTGGAGCCTTACTAGTTGGTTTGTCAGCTGCCAAGGCCTTTGCTTGGGCGCATGGCTTGCCTCTAATTCCCGTTAATCACATGGCTGGTCACCTCATGGCAGCTCAGAGTGTGGAGACTTTGGAGTTTCCTCTCCTAGCACTCTTGGTCAGCGGAGGACACACCGAGTTGGTCTATGTGTCAGAGGCTGGGGATTACAAGATTGTTGGGGAAACCCGAGATGATGCAGTTGGCGAGGCCTATGATAAGGTTGGCCGTGTCATGGGCTTGACTTATCCAGCCGGTCGTGAGATTGACGAGTTGGCCCATCAAGGTCAGGATGTTTATGACTTCCCTCGTGCCATGATCAAGGAAGACAATCTGGAGTTTTCATTCTCAGGTTTGAAGTCTGCCTTTATCAATCTTCACCACAATGCTGAGCAAAAGGGAGAAAGCTTGTCTACAGAGGACTTGTGTGCTTCCTTCCAAGCAGCAGTCATGGACATTCTCATGGCAAAAACCAAGAAAGCCTTGGGAAAATACCCTGTTAAAACCCTAGTCGTGGCAGGTGGTGTAGCAGCCAATAAAGGTCTTAGAGAACGCTTGGCAGTCGAAATCACTGATGTCAAGGTCATCATCCCACCCCTGCGTCTCTGCGGAGATAATGCAGGTATGATTGCCTATGCCAGCGTAAGCGAGTGGAACAAAGAAAACTTTGCAGGTTTGGACCTCAATGCCAAACCAAGTCTCGCCTTTGATACTATGGAATAAAGAGTCAGCTTGAAGCTGGCTTTTTTGCTAAAAAATTTTATAATATGTTAAAAAAGGAAAAGTTTTTACAAATAGAATAGTAAAGGAAGTTTCGCCATGATTGAAAAAATGGAATTGGGAGAATTTCACAAGGAATTGCGTCTTGCGAGAAAACTCAAGCAGTCAGATGTAGCTTGTGCTGGACTAACAGCATCCCAGCTATCCAAGTTTGAACTAGGACAGTCTATGCTGTCTGCGGATAAACTGATACTAGCTATCCAAGGGATCAATGTGACCTTCGATGAGTTTGGGCACAAGCTCAACAACTATCAAGAATCCCCACACATGCGAATTGGTCGAAAGATTTTGGCTCGCTTTGCCCATCAAGATATAGATGGCTTAGAGCAACTGTTGAAGGAAGTCGAACAAGAACAGATGGCGCAGACTTATCGTCGTTTGAATGCTATAGTGATCAAAGATGCTATCCATTCCTTGGATAAAAACTATCCGCTAGAAGAGGAGGATAGCGAGTTTTTGACTAGCTATCTCTATGCTATTGAGTCGTGGACCTGGTTTGAACTCTATCTTTTTTGCAATACCATGCCCTTCTTGAGCAACCAAGATCTGATTTTTTTATCAACCTCTTTACTCGAAAAATCCAAGGAATTTAAAGAGTTGGTTCACAATAGATTGTATATGAAAAGTGGCTTTCTGAATATCATATCAGAGCTTATGGAGCGTAAGCTTTTCTCTTACATCCTAATCTTTGAGTCCGAGTTGGAGAGCATGCTGCGTCCGTATGATGTTTTTGAGAAATTATTGTGGCAATTTTTAAAGAAGATGAGTGTCTTCCTTCAAACCAAAGGAAGTAATCAAAAAGAGATTGAACACTTTATCCAATCTCTGCAAGTATTAGAAAATCCTCAATTAACAGCCCTTTTTGAACTACGCTTACAGCAATATAAAGACCTTATCGATTAACAAACAATCGCAAAAATGAAATTTCTATAAGAAAAAATGTCAAATATGCGATTTTCTAAAATAGGGCATTTTTCGTGTTATACTGTCTTTATTTCATAGTATAGGAGAAAATAAAATGAAAAAGATAATCTCACGCTACTACTTGTTTGTAACTATTCTACTTGTCATTGCTGACCAGTTCTTCATTCGTTTGCTTTTACATACCGATCTTGCTGCTGGTCTATCCGACTTTTCCTATTATTTGTCGGATATGCTGTTGAATTTTCTTGTGGTTCTGCTTGCTATTATTGTTATGGTTTGGTCAGGTAAATGGCAGAAAATTAACAGTCGAAAATTTAGAGGTTCCTATCTTTTTTATTCCTTTTTAGCTCTTCTTGCTTTTGTTGTTTGGAATTTCGTTACCTTTTTTCTTTTCCCATCTACCAAAAATGAAATTGCTTATCAACTGGATGTTCCTACTTTTACGGGAGCAACGGCATTTTTGATGTATTTTTTCTATCCTGTAATTGCAGGTCCCATTTTTGAAGAGATGATTTATCGTGGGTTGGTGATGACTGCTCTGGAAAAAGGAAAGAAATGGGGACTGGATGTGCTCGGTTCTGCTGCTTTGTTTGGAATCTTGCACATTAGTAATCACGGTTGGGTCTTGACAGACTTTTTCGTATATATGGGTGGCGGTCTCATACTTGCAGTCTTGTTTAGAGTGACAAAGTCCATTTATTGGCCTATTGGGCTACATATAGTTTACAATGGCATTGGTCAAATTTTACCGTTGCTGTAATTTTAGGTGCTCAGCATTATTGGTCTATCCTTGGGGAAAACTTCCCGTTTGAACTCAAAAAGGAGTTGCGATGAAAGTATTTATTCAAAATAGAGATTTTAGGCAATTAACCATCAACCAGTGGATTTCAACGGTTGGGGATACGATTTTTTATCTTGCTTTTTTGAATTATGTGGCAGACGCTTCGTTTGCCCCCTTGGCAATTTTACTCATTACGATTTCAGAGACTGTTCCTCAAGTTCTGCAAATCTTTATGGGAGTTTTGGCTGACTTTCAATATCATCGTGTTCTAAAGTATACGGTTATTAGTTTTGTCAAATTTGTACTTTATTCTATAGTGGCACTTTCGCTTTCAGGGCAGTCCTTTTCATTATGGCTCGTATTCTTTATTTGTTTAATGAACCTCTTGTCGGATACATTGAGTTACTTTTCAGGAGCCATGCTAACTCCTATTTTTATAAGAATCATTGGGAAAGAACATCTGACAGAAGCCATTGGCTTTAAACAATCAACAGTTAGTTTAGTTCGGACAATCAGTAATATTCTAGGAGGGATTTTACTAGGAATTCTTTCCATTCAGTTCATTTCCTTGCTAAACGCTCTGACATTTCTGATAGCCTTTGTAGGTATTCTCTTTATAAAAAATGATCTTTTGAAAGTTGAAAAAACAATTAGCTATCAAGAAGGTCTTTCTATAAAATCGTTTTGCCAGCATTTGTTCCAATCATCAAAATTGATCTGGAATATGGATAGAGTAATCTTCATTTTATTTATTGTCTCTATCAGCCAAGCTGTGATCAATGTCACTGTTCCTATTTCGACTCTTTTTTTAAGAAACCAACCGTTTTTGAATTTACAAACCGGTCAATCACTCGCTTTGTTATCAACACTAGAATTGTTAGCACTTATTGTCGGAAGTCTTGTAAGTGGCTATCTAAAAAATACGATTTCTATAAAAACAGCTCTCTACGCCTCAGTCATCATCCAGTTACTCCTTCTAGTAGGATTTGCCACAGTTCATTTTGGTTTGATTCTGCTTTTCAGCTCCTTGGATGCCTTCATCGCAGGGTTACTCTCTCCTAGATTGCAAGAACTCGTCTTTAAACAAATACCTGAGGAGTCAATGGGAGCGGTTCAATCCTCTATTGGTGCTATTACGGTTGAAGTCTATTCACAATCGTTTTCGTAACGATTGCTACAAGTTTTGGGACCCTAGCAGTCAGCTTTATTCTATTGCTATTACTCCTAACCGCATTTGTCATGCTCTTGAATATTCGTGAGAGCATTTAGCGGGGAATTTGTATAATAGGTGTTTGAGACTGGATTGCCAGTCTTTTTATGACGGCCAAAATCAGCAAACTTTTTTCTCTTTTATGAATATGTTATAATAGTCCGTGCTGTGGCTGTGACCTTGAACAGCCTCAAACGAAGAAAATAAGAGGAAAAAGATGAAAGAAAAAGGATTTTGGGAAGGTGTTCAGGCTGCCATGCCGACTGCCCTTGGCTATGTTAGTATCGGTCTAGCTTGTGGGATTATCGGTGCGCCCTATGTGACACCTGTTGAGATGGGCCTGATGAGCCTCTTTGTTTATGCTGGGAGCGCCCAGTTTGCCATGTTGGCATTGATTGCGGTCCAAGCACCTGTAGCAGCCATTGCCATGACAGTCTTTTTAATCAATTTACGACTCTTTTTGCTGAGCTTGCATGCGTCGACCTATTTCCGTCATACCAGTCTCTGGCAAAATATCGGTATGTCTAGTCTCTTGACAGATGAGACTTACGGGGTTTTGATGGGAGAATTAGCCCATACAGACAAGGTCAATCCTATGTGGATGCATGGGAATAATCTCAACAGTTATGTAGCTTGGTTTGTTGGGACAGTTGTTGGGACAGCTCTAGGTGGTTTACTGCCAAATCCAGAAATCTTTGGCCTTGATTTTGCCCTTGTGGGAATGTTTATCGGGATTTTTGCTTCGCAGTTCCAGATTATGCAAAGACGGATTCCTGTCCGCAATCTGCTGAAAATCCTAGCAGTTGTTACGGTGTCTTTCTTTTTGCTCTTGACAGTGGTGTCTCAGTCTCTAGCTGTTCTATTTGCGACGCTACTTGGATGTACAATGGGGGTGGTCTTAGATGGTCAGTAAATATCTTTTGTTAGCCGTTATCTTTTCAGGCCTAGTGACTTGGATACCTCGTATGATTCCCTTCATCTTGGTTAAGTACAAGGGTTTGCCAGCTATCGTTGAGCGTTTTTTGAAATTTTTGCCTGTTTCCATCATCTTTGCCTTGATCCTTTCAAGTGTGGTGTCAGGTAAGATTGGGAGCCTACCTCAGATCAAGTGGCTGGACTTCTTGGCAGTTTTTCCAACGGCTTTTGTAGCCTTTCGCTACCGCAATCTAGTTGGCACGGTTCTCTTTGGAGTGGTCTTGATTGCAGTCTTGCGTCTGGTCTTTTAGTCAGCCATAAGAAAAACCTATCACCGAGATAGAAATCATATAATGGCGAAAAAAAATATTTTCTGTTAAGATAGTAAAGTATTCTATTTTGGAGGAAATGACATGAAAAAAATCGTTAAATATTCATCTCTTGCTGCTCTGGGACTTGTTGCCGCAGGTGTATTAGCAGCTTGC
The DNA here is from genome assembly GCA_934229205.1 of uncultured Streptococcus sp. Classification (GTDB taxonomy): domain Bacteria; phylum Bacillota; class Bacilli; order Lactobacillales; family Streptococcaceae; genus Streptococcus. The sequence goes on along the minus strand of CAKQDJ010000006.1, from coordinate 41,625 downwards.
TCAGGTGGTGCTAAGAAAGAAGGAGCAGCAGCTGGTAAGAAAGAAATTATCGTTGCAACCAATGCTTCACCAAAACCATTCAACTACGAAGAAAATGGTGAGTTGACTGGTTATGAGATTGAAGTAGTCCGTGCTATCTTTAAAGACTCTGATAAATACGATGTCAAGTTTGAAAAGACAGAGTGGTCAGGTGTCTTTGCAGGCCTTGATAGCGATCGCTACCAAATGGCTGTGAACAATATCAGCTATACCAAAGAACGTGCTGAAAAGTACCTTTATGCAGCTCCAACTGCTAAAAATCCTAACGTCCTTGTAGTGAAGAAAGATGATTCTAGCATTAAATCGCTTGATGATATCGGTGGAAAATCAACAGAAGTTGTTCAAGGGACAACATCAGCTAAACAGCTAGAAGATTATAACAAACAACACGCAGACAATCCAACGGTTCTTAACTACACCAAGGCTGATTTCCAACAAATCATGTCTCGTTTGAGCGATGGCCAGTTTGACTACAAGATTTTTGATAAAATCGGTGTTGAAACAGTTATCAAGAATCAAGGTTTGGACAATTTGAAAGTCATTGAACTTCCAAGCGACCAACAACCTTACGTTTACCCACTTCTTGCGAAAGGTCAAGACGAGTTGAAATCATTTGTAGACAAACGTATCCAAGAGCTTTACAAAGACGGAACTCTTGAAAAATTGTCAAAACAATTCTTCGGAGACACTTACCTGCCAGCAGAAGCTGACATTAAATAATTAAAAACACCTCTGTTAATGACAGGGGTATTTTTTATGTAAGCACATTCAAAAAATGACCTCTTTACCTCATATCCTTTGACAGAAGGCGCTTACATGGGTTATAATAGTATATAATACCTTTAAAGGAGATTGTCATGAAATATAAAAAATTTCTATCCTCATTTACATTAGCGACTGCTTTGTTAGCAGCAAGTGCGATAAATCAGGAAGTTCAAGCTAATGAAAAGCCTGTAGATGCTAAGGAAAAAGCTGTTGCACCATCATCATTTGAAAAACAGATTACAGATGCGCAAGAGGAAGTTAAAAAAGCTCAAGCCTCTGTAGATGAAAAAGCTCCGAAAGAAGCGGAGGCTAAAAAGGATGTAGCCAAGGCTGATAAGAAGATTGCCGATACTAAGAAAGCTATTGAGATAGCTAAAAATGCTGATGCTATCATCGAAAAGGAATCAAAGGTAGCATCTGAGAAGAGTGCTGAAAAAGCGGAAGCTGACAAAGCTTTGGCAAATGCAGAATCTACAGCAACAGCAGCTAAATCTGCAGAAACAGAAGCTAAAACAGCTAGCCAATCTGCCAATGAAAAGCGTGACGCTAAAGCAGCAGAGGTAAAAGAAAAACAAGCTGAACTAGATGGCATGACTGATGAAAGTCTTAAAAATCAAATCTCTAATGCAGAAAACGAGGTTAAAAAAGCCGATCAGTCTCTTCAAGAACAAACGAAAGCAGCAAATGCAGTAGCGAACAAGATCGCAGACAAACAAAAGGAGCTTGATAATTACAAACCAACAGTTTTGAAAAAGGTCTTGAATCCAGAAGAACAAGGACGTAAAGCTCCAGCTTTTGATAGTGATTATGACTATAACAAGCAATATCGTCCTAAAGATGCCTCAGGCAATCCTTTGATGGAGAATGTTTACTTCCAAGGTGTTCGTGAAGTTGAAATAGAAGCAACTGAAGAAATGAAACGCTTCACTAAGGCTATGGCTGACTACAATGCAAATCCATCCAAATATAAAACAAGACCAGTCTTTAAGTTTGTTGTGGACAATCGCAAATTGACAGAAGCTTTCATTGAGCTAGTAAATGAACTCCGTCATGCTAATGGTGTTACACAAGACTTAGCCCTAGATGAAGCCTACATTAAACATGCACAAGAACGTTCAAATGAAATGGCTACCACTGGAGTCCTCAGCCATGATACCAAGTTATCACACCCAGATGGAGAAGATGTTCGTGTAGAAAATATTGGAATGTCTTATCTAATTCCTGGATCCGATGGTGGACCAAACTTTGTGGAAGTTAAAAACGGTCAAACGATTTATAATTTCGATAAGATCATGACTTATAAACAGTTTGCTTATCAATCACTCTTAGCTTGGTATGCAGACTTTAATAATATAAAAGGAATCGACTACGGACACCGCAGAGCCCTGCTTACACCGGTTGGAGGAAAAGTAGGTGTAGCCCAAGGAACAATTGAAGGAAAAAATCCTAATTATATTTATCATACATATATAAGTAATGCCTATACACCTGAAACAGTGAAGGAATACCGTTCTAATTTCTATGCCTTTAATGAAGACGATAAATTGCATCCGACCTTCTATGGTAAACGCATGAAGTTCTTGCCTGAGCATCACTTTGTATATGTTGAAAAAACAGTTATTGACAAATCTGCTGATCTTAAGGCTGAACTTGCATCGTTGAAAGCAGAAAAAGCTGACAAAGATGCTAAAAAAGTAGCTACTGAAACTAAAAAAGCGGACTTGTTAGCAAACTTGGATAAATTAAATAAACAAGCCAATAATTTAGTCAATGCGCGTGAACAAGTTAAAAAGGATTTGGAACAAGCTAAATCTGATTTGGCAACCTTAACTGCTGATGCGAAAGCAAAATCTGAATTAGTTGCTACAAAATCACAAGAGGCAACTAAAGCAAGCCAAAATCTAAAAGCCTTGCAAGCCAAGGTAGCAGAATTGGCTACAGCTATTAAGAATGCAGAAGAAAAACGCGATAAAGCAATGGCCTTGAAAGATCAAGCATCAGCCTTAGAAACAACATTGAAGCAAGCAGAAGAGGATAGAGCAAAGGCTCAGAAAGTTAGTGATCAAGCAGAGGCTGAATTGAAAGTGGCTCAAGCAGCCCTAGCAGAAGCCAAAGCGAAGCTACAAGCTTTATTAGATGTACTTGAAGCAGAAAATATGCTAAAAGTGGCAGAAAAAGATGGAATGATTATTGGCCTACCAAAAAATGCACCAATTCAAGCCCCACTTCCAGAATTTGATCTTCGTAAACTTGCTGATAAACCTCAAGGTGCAGAAGCTAATAAACCTGGAGAAAAAGCTTCTACAAAAGCATTACCAAATACAGGAACAAACTCAGGTGTAGATGGACAAACGACTCTGTTCGGAGTTTACGGTTTACTTGCGAGCCTTGGCTTAGCAGGCATCGCAACACGACGCAGAAGACAAGGTAAATAATTCTTAAAAGCTATCTAGCGAGCAGCTAGCTAGCTTTTTTTATGTAGAGGTCCAGAAGCGAATGTCGTTTAATATTAGCTTAATATGTATAGTTTCAAACTATAGGTCTTCCTATCTATTAACAATTTGCGAAATCAAATAAAGTATGAGATACTATTACGGTATTATTTTTAAAGGAGATGGAATCATGAAAATTAAAAAATGGCTCGGTGTAGCAGCGCTTGCTACAGTCGCAGGTTTGGCTCTTGCAGCTTGCGGAAATTCAGAAAAGAAAGCAGACAATGAAACAGTTGTCAAAATTGCAACAGTTAACCGTAGCGGTTCTGAAGAAGCACGTTGGGATAAAATCCAAGAATTGGTTGAAAAAGATGGAATTAAATTGAAATTCACAGAGTTCACAGACTATTCACAACCAAACAAGGCAACTGCTGATGGCGAAGTAGACTTGAATGCTTTCCAACACTACAACTTCTTGAACAACTGGAACAAAGAAAACGGGAAAGACCTTGTAGCGATTGCAGATACCTACATCTCACCAATCCGCCTTTACTCAGGTAAAAATGGAGAAGAAAACAAGTACACCAAAGTGGAAGAAATCCCAGATAACGGTGAAATCGCCGTACCAAACGATGCAACAAACGAAAGCCGTGCGCTTTACTTGCTTCAATCAGCTGGTTTGATCAAATTGGATGTTTCTGGAACGGCTCTAGCAACAGTTGCTAACATCACAGAAAATCCAAAGAACTTGAAGATTACTGAATTGGACGCTAGTCAAACAGCTCGTTCATTGTCATCAGTTGATGCTGCCGTTGTAAACAATACCTTCGTTACAGAAGCAAAATTGGACTACAAGAAAGCACTCTTCAAAGAACAAGCTGATGAAAACTCAAAACAATGGTACAACATCATTGTTGCGAAAAAAGATTGGGAATCATCGCCTAAGGCTGATGCCATCAAGAAAATTATCGCAGCTTACCACACTGATGAAGTGAAAAAAGTCATCGAAGAAACATCAGACGGTTTGGACCAACCAGTTTGGTAATAAGACATAGGGAGGTGGGAGAGAGTTTCCACCTCTTACTTTTGTATAGAGAGTTGATTTTAAAGAGGCACTTGTGGTTGTTCCAGGGACACAAGTACGTAGTAGAAAGAGAGAGAAAATGGTTTTTCCTAGCGAACAAGAACAGATTGAAAAATTTGAAAAGGATCATGTAGCCCAGCATTATTTTGAAGTCTTGCGCACCTTAATTTCCAAGAAATCAGTCTTTGCCCAGCAGGTTGGACTCAAGGAAGTCGCAAACTATCTGGGTGAGATTTTCAAGCGAGTAGGGGCTGAAGTGGAGATTGATGAGACTTACACGGCGCCCTTTGTCATGGCACATTTCAAGAGTTCGCGTCCGGATGCCAAGACCTTGATTTTCTATAACCACTATGACACTGTGCCGGCGGATGGTGACCAGGTGTGGACAGAGGATCCTTTTACCCTTTCTGTGCGAAATGGCTTTATGTATGGACGTGGGGTTGACGACGACAAGGGCCATATCACGGCTCGTTTGAGTGCTCTGAGAAAGTATATGCAGCACCATGATGACCTGCCTGTCAATATCAGCTTTATCATGGAGGGAGCGGAGGAATCCGCTTCTATGGATCTAGATAAGTATTTAGAGAAACACGCTGACAAACTCCGTGGAGCAGATTTGCTGGTTTGGGAGCAAGGGACCAAGAACGCCTTGGAGCAGCTAGAAATCTCTGGTGGAAATAAAGGGATTGTGACCTTTGATGCCAAGGTAAAAAGTGCGGATGTGGATATCCACTCGAGTTATGGTGGTGTCGTGGAGTCAGCACCTTGGTATCTTATCCAGGCCTTAAGTAGTCTGCGAGCTGCTAATGGCCGTATCTTAGTAGAAGGCTTGTACGAGGATGTTCAAGAGCCAAATGAACGAGAACTAGCCTTGGTGGATACCTACGCCCAACGCAATCCTGAGGAAATCAGGCGCATTTATGGCTTGGAATTGCCTCTCTTACAAGAGGATCGTGCAGCCTTTCTAAAACGTTTCTTTTTTGAGCCAGCCCTTAATATCGAAGGGATTCAGTCAGGTTATCAAGGGCAAGGGGTTAAAACGATTTTGCCAGCAGAAGCCAATGCCAAGTTAGAAGTTCGTTTGGTTCCTGGCCTAGAACCGCACAATGTCCTGGAAAAAATTCGGAAACAGCTAGACAAAAATGGCTTTGATAAGGTAGAATTATACTATACCTTGGGAGAGATGAGCTATCGAAGCGATATGAGTGCGCCAGCCATTCTCAATGTGATTGAGTTGGCCAAGAAATTCTATCCGCAGGGCGTATCGGTCTTACCGACAACAGCGGGAACAGGACCTATGCATACGGTCTTTGATGCCCTAGAGGTACCCATGGTGGCCTTCGGTCTAGGAAATGCTAATAGCCGAGACCACGGTGGAGATGAAAACGTGCGAATCGCCGATTACTACACCCATATTGAATTAGTAGAGGAGCTGATTAGAAGCTATGAGTAGAGATATTATCAAGTTAGATCAGATCGATGTGACTTTTCACCAAAAGAAGAGAACCATCACAGCGGTCAAGGATGTGACCATTCACATCCAAGAAGGGGATATCTACGGAATCGTTGGATATTCTGGAGCAGGGAAATCAACCCTTGTACGGGTGATTAACCTCTTGCAAAAGCCATCTGCAGGAAAAATTACCATTGATAACGACGTCATTTTTGATGGCAAGGTGACCTTGACGGCAGAACAGTTGCGTCGTAAACGTCAGGATATCGGGATGATTTTCCAGCATTTCAATCTGATGAGTCAAAAGACAGCAGAGGAAAATGTAGCCTTTGCCCTTAAACACTCTGGACTCAGCAAGGAAGAAAAGAAGGCCAAAGTAGCTAAGTTGTTAGACTTGGTTGGCTTGGCGGATCGTGCTGAAAACTACCCTTCACAACTATCTGGAGGGCAAAAACAGCGCGTGGCCATTGCGCGTGCCTTGGCAAATGATCCGAAAATTTTGATTTCAGATGAGTCAACGTCTGCCCTCGACCCTAAGACAACCAAGCAAATTCTAGCCTTGTTGCAAGATTTGAACCAAAAATTAGGTTTGACTGTTGTTTTGATTACGCATGAAATGCAGATTGTCAAAGACATTGCCAACCGTGTGGCAGTTATGCAGGATGGCTGTTTGATTGAAGAAGGCAGTGTCCTTGAAATTTTCTCAGATCCTAAACAACCTTTGACTCAAGACTTTATCTCAACTGCCACAGGTATTGACGAAGCCATGGTCAAGATTGAGAAGCAAGAAATCGTAGAGCATTTATCTGAGAACAGTATCTTAGTGCAGCTCAAGTATGCAGGGGCTTCGACAGACGAGCCACTTTTGAATGAATTGTACAAGTGTTACCAAGTAACGGCTAATATCCTTTATGGAAATATCGAAATTCTCGATGGCACTCCTGTTGGAGAATTGGTTGTGGTCTTGTCAGGTGAAAAAGCAGCGCTAGCAGGTGCTCAAGAAGCTATTCGTCAAGCAGGCGTACAGCTAAAAGTATTGAAGGGAGGACAGTAAGATGGAATCATTGATTCAAACCTATTTACCAAATGTCTATAAAATGGGCTGGGCTGGTCAAGCAGGCTGGGGAACGGCTATCTACCTAACCCTTTATATGACAGTTCTTTCCTTCATCATCGGAGGGTTCTTGGGGCTGGTGGCAGGTCTTTTCCTCGTCTTGACAGCACCAGGCGGTGTCTTGGAAAATAAGGTTATCTTTTGGATTTTAGACAAGATTACCTCTATTTTTCGTGCGGTTCCCTTCATCATCCTCTTGGCAATCATGTCGCCACTGTCTCACTTGATTGTGAAGACTAGTATCGGGCCAAATGCAGCTCTTGTCCCCCTTTCTTTTGCAGTCTTTGCCTTCTTTGCCCGTCAGGTGCAGGTGGTCTTGGCTGAGTTGGATGGCGGTGTCATTGAGGCGGCTCAAGCGAGCGGAGCGACCTTCTGGGATATCGTGGGTGTTTACCTATCAGAAGGTCTTCCAGATTTGATTCGTGTGACGACGGTGACCTTGATTTCCCTTGTTGGGGAAACAGCCATGGCCGGTGCGGTTGGTGCTGGTGGTATCGGTAACGTGGCCATTGCCTATGGGTTTAACCGCTACAATCACGATGTGACCATCTTGGCGACTATCATTATCATCTTGATTATCTTTGCAATCCAGTTCTTGGGAGATTTCTTGACCAAGAAATTAAGTCATAAATAAATGGAAGGAGCCCAACGGGACTCCTTTTTGTTTTCTCGCCAAAATGCAAGAAGAGTAAAGCTTCTTTTTAGAAATATGCTATAATAAAGAAAGGTCCCTCAATTAGCAAATCGGAAAGTTTGCTGTAGAAGAGATGATAATGTAAAGGAGTCTAGCTGGTATGAATTATTTCGAGGGGAATGATTTCTTCCTTCTCTTGTTTGTAGTTTTACTGATTGGTTTTGTGGTAAACTTTTTTGAAAAACGTAAGGACTACTATATTTTGACGCTCTCCCTCTTATTTGCAGGAGCTATCTATGGTAAGAGTCGAGCGATGATGGTATATTTGCTCGCCTTTGTCGTTTATCAATATTTTCTGGTTTTTCTAGCACAGAGGATAGAAGCAAAGCGGCTGAAACCACTGGTTTTCCTTTCTATTTTTCCCTTGGTGATCAATAAAGTTTTTGCCCTGACTTCTCTGCATTTGTTGGCCTTTATTGGAATTTCTTACATGTCCTTTAAGACCATTCAGATCATGCTAGAGATATCGGATGGCTTGATCAAAGAAAAGATTAGCATAAAAGACTACCTGCAATTTTTACTTTTTTTCCCTACGGTTAGTGCAGGACCAATTGATCGAAGTAGGAGATTTCTAAAAGTGATAAACGAGGTCATGCCTCGAAAAGAGTATCTAGAGTTGGCAGGGGACGGTGTTTATCGTGTCGTTTTAGGTCTACTTTATAAGGTTGTTTTGTCAACCTATGTTTATCAGATGTTACTCGCTCTAAGCAATACGGGTACAGTCGTCTACTCAATTAAATATATGTACCTCTATACCTTGTATCTATTTTTCGACTTTGCAGGCTATAGTCTAATGGCTGTTGGAAGTAGTAACATTCTAGGTATTCAGACACCGATGAACTTTAACAAACCTTTCTTGAGTGTCGATATCAAGGATTTCTGGACCAGATGGCATATCACCTTGTCGACTTGGTTGAGAGATTTCGTGTTTTCAAGAGTATTGATGCAGGTTATCAGGAAAAAATGGTTTAAAAATAGACTACACAATGCAACCTATGCCTATATGGTCAATATGTTGGTCATGGGTTTTTGGCATGGTCTTAGTGTTAGCTACATTGTTTATGGTTTTTATCATGGTGTCTTGATGGCTGGATTTGAAGTGTATCAAAAGAAAAGCAATTTTTATAAGAAAAATAAAAACAAAAACTGGTATAAGCTACTAAGTTGGTTTGTGACCATGAATTTGGTTATGGTTGGTTTCTTTATCTTTTCAGGTGAACCCTATAAAATCTTGCTTACGATTTTAAAGAGATAAGAGATTGAAAAGAAGTCTGCCAGATTGAAGGGATAGGATAAAACGAGATGATTAAATTAAAAGCATTTTTACTATCGCTTGTGCTCGTAATTGCGACGCTTGCCCTTTTAAATGTGACGTATGTCAAGAAGATTGATGATTATTATAAAGTCAAGGATAACAGTATTCGTTATAGCACCTCGTATGAAAAGTATAAAAGTAGAGATATTATAACAAGCAATATCACCCCCAATACACTGGTTCTAATGGGTTCTTCAGAGTTGGTTGCGACGATAAATGAAGACTATCATCCAAATAAAATTTTTAACTACAACGATTTTAATATCATGCAGATTGGGACTAGTTATTCTCAAAACATCATTCAGGCTACGACCTTGGGCTCTATTGAAGGATCTATGAGTAAGCGAAAAGTAGCTATAGTAGAGTCGGTTCAGTGGTTTGAAAAAGATGGGACCCATCAAGATGCCTTTTTGAACAAGGCTTCTCAGGAACATATTTTCCACATGCTAGATAATGACAAGATTAGTAAGGAAACGAAAGAAAAACTGATCAATCGTATTATTGAAATCACCAAGGGAAACAAGCAACAAAATGACATCTATAAAAAATATAAAAGTTATTTCATAGATGGAAAAGGAACTATTGTTGATAAAAAACTATTAGAGTTAGATAACGCGATGTATTCCTTTAAGCTCAAACAGACTTTTTATCAAAAGCATGCCAAATCAGATTATCCTTCGCTAGGAGACAAAACCCCAGACTATGATTGGCAGAAGATGACGGATCAGTTTGTGGAAGAGGTCAAAAAGAAAACAGACAATAATGACTATGCTGTTGATAATAACTACTACAATACTTACTTAAAAGACCGCTATGCATCACTGAAAGATTCTAATAAAGATTTGAGTTACCTAGAGTCACCAGAATATTCAGATATGGAACTTTTCTTGACAGTTGCTAAGGAATTGGGCATTGAAGTTGAGGTTATTATTTTCCCAGTAAACGGGAAATGGAACGACTACACTGGTGTCTCAAGAGAAATGCGAGAAAAAACTTATAAAAAAATAGAAGATGTCGCAAAAAGCCATGGTGCAACGGTACTAAACTATGGAAACAGAGAGTATGATGATTACTTTTTATTTGACGTGATGCACGTTGGAGTGAAAGGATGGATGGAAGTTGAAAAAGAACTTTACAAATTTGCAAACCAAGCTAACTAACACACAGCGTTTAATCTTGTGGACACTATTTTTCTATACGGTTATCTTAAGCATCGTGATTTACTGTTTTGTGACCGATTTTTCGAACATCCAAGAATTTATCTATAGTGAATTCTAAGATTGTATACAAAAAGGCCCTGGAGCTAGGTATTACTAGTCTTTAGGGCTTTTACGTTACATTTTATCGGTGATTTTTTGACTTAGAAATTGCCCCATCACAGCCCCCATCAAGGCACCTAGGAGGATGCTTGAAACAAAGAGAAGGATTTTGTCCAACTCTGGAGCGACCATGATACGGTCGATGTATTCTTGTGACTTCCCACGCGCAAGTAAGGTGGCCATGTAAGCTTTGGGACGGATCCACATGAGGAAGATAGGACCACTTGTGCTGAAAGCAAAGATAAGGAAGGAGAGGATGTTTTTGATTCGGTCTTTGTAGTTTCCGAGACGAGCGATGGCATCTGCTGCAAGACCACAGACGATACCTGGAAGAAAAGCACCAGCACCATGCTTGCTAGCTAGGAAAAAAATTGCCATAAAAAGGCCTAGAGTTGTAATAGCGCCAAAACGAGGGACCTTCGTCAAAAGAAGCATGTAGACACTGCCACCGACAAGGGCAGAAAAGGCAGGCGCGTAGAACATATTGCCTGTCTGGTCGACTAGGTGTCCTAGGAAGACTCCAATCCCTACACAGAGAAAGTAGAGGACGGCGGCTAAGAGGGTGGTTAAGATATTTTTCTTCATGAGAATCTCCTTGATGCGAATTAACAAAACCAATTGTATCACGCTTTTTGAGGATTGTAAATGGGAGTTCTATATTTTTGAAAACGTTTGAAATATGATATAATAGTTACATCGTTAGTTTAAGGAGAGTAGCATGGGAAAATTTCTAGAATTCGTCTTTAATCGTATCTTTTTGGGAATGATTGCGACGGCTTATTTCTGGCTATTAACACTGGCAGGAGGAGTGGTCTTTGGTTTGGCACCAGCTAGTGCCACCCTTATGAGTTTGTATGCGGAGCATGGTTATACCTATCGAGCATACCATTTGAAGGAAGCTTGGGAATTGTATAAGAGCAATTTTGTCAAGAGTAATCTAGCTTTCTATAGTTTTGTGTTTGTGGATCTTGTTCTAGTTTATGGTTTGTATCTTCTAGTTCAATTGCCCCATCAGACGATTTTCCACCTCTTGGCGACCTTTCTCAATGTCCTTGTAGTTGCTCTTGTCTTTCTAGCCTACACTGTTTCCTTGAAACTTCAGGTGTACTTTGATTTATCCTACCGAAATACCTTGAAACTGTCCCTTATCGGGATTTTCATGAGCTTGCCTGCGATTGCCAAGGTTTTACTCGGGTCAGCTCTCCTTGTAGGAGTTGGTTATTATATGCCTGCCTTGCTCTTTTTTGTAGGAATTGGAATGTGGCATTTCTTTATTAGTGATATGTTGGAACCTATTTATGAAAGTATCCATGAAAAATTGGCGACAAAATAGAATGAAGCAGTTCTGGCTTCACTCTCTTTTACGGATTTATAGTTTGGTTATGATCGTGGTCATTGCCAGTTTTGCGATTATGCTATCGTATGCTGACTGGAACTCGCGTGAGAAAGAGGCCCAAAGGGTTGCAGAACGTGTGACCACTCGGACAGTGAGTGAAGTGGAATATTATCACAGAGAGTCAACTCAACTCGCTCAGTCTTTGGTTGAAAATCAAGCCCGAATTGAAGGGATTTACAAGTATTTCAGTCTTAGCACCCCAGACTATTTCTATTGGCAATTAGAGCGTAAAACATCGCCTTATATTTCTGTATCCTTGTATGAAAATATTGATAATATCTATGTTCGGAATGATTTTGTGACCGGAGTGGCTATTGTCCTTCAGGACTATAAGGAAGTGTATGTTTCGACTAGAGAAAAACGCAGCGGAGAGAAAGTCCCTGCGGAGGATTTTAAGCCGACAGCCAACAGTTTTGCCATTCCCGTTTCCGATCCTGTGTCTGACAAGGATTTAGGAGTGATCTATATCTCCTTATCGCCAGATGTTCTCCATGGAGCTATTGACAATACAAGGGGTCATATCCCGATGGCTGTAACAGTAACTTCGCCTTTTGAGACTGAGATGTTCCATATTGGGGAGAAGGTATCAGTCGAGAGGGAGAACTGGTTTGTAGGTGTTACCTCTCACGGTTATCAGGTTCGAGCTGCTGTTCCTAAAAATTTTGTTCTTACTGGAACTTTGACGAGTTCAGCTATTATTATTGGGCTGAGTATCCTCTTTATCATCATTTTGTACGTGACTCTTAGACAGACTTTCTCAAATTACCAAAAACAGGTCGTAGATCTAGTAGATTCTATCGAGGTGATTGCTCAAGGAGAAGAAGGGCTTCGAATTGATACCTCTGAAAAAGACCAAGAGTTGCTTCTCATTGCAGAAACAACCAATGATATGTTGGATCGCCTAGAAAAAAATATCCACGATATCTATCAGCTAGAGCTCAGTCAAAAGGATGCCAATATGCGAGCCCTACAAGCTCAAATCAATCCTCACTTTATGTACAATACTCTGGAGTTTTTACGGATGTATGCCGTTATGGAAAGCCAGGATGAACTGGCAGATATTATCTATGAATTTAGTAGCTTGTTACGCAACAATATCTCCGACGAGCGGGAAACCACGCTGAAGCAGGAGTTGGAATTCTGCCGAAAATATAGCTATCTCTGCATGGTACGTTATCCTAAATCCATTGCTTATGGTTTCAAGATTGCACCAGAATTGGAAGAAATGAGGATTCCAAAATTTACACTCCAACCATTAGTAGAAAACTACTTTGCCCATGGTGTTGACCATCGTAGAACAGATAATGTCATCAGTATCAAAGCCTTGAAGGGTCAAGGATTCGTTGAAATCTTAGTAGTAGACAATGGTCGGGGAATGTCCTCTGAGAAACTAGCTAGCTTGCAAGAAAAATTAGCTCAACGAAGTTTTGAACACGAGGCAAGCTATAGTGGGGAGCGGCAATCAATTGGAATAGTAAATGTACACGAACGCTTTGTTCTCTACTTTGGGGATCGCTACCAAATCAGTGTAGAGTCAGCTGAGCAAGAAGGTGTTCGTTACCATATCACTATCCAGGATGAATAGAAAGGGTAGAAATGTATAAAGTTTTATTAGTAGACGATGAGTACATGGTGACAGAGGGGCTCAAGCGATTAATCCCCTTTGAAAAATGGGATATGCAAGTCGTCGCGACAGCTAATCACGCAGATGATGCTTTGGACTATGTTAAGAAAAATCCAGTGGATGTGATCATTTCCGATGTCAACATGCCAGATAAGACAGGACTTGAGATGATTAGGGAAATGAAAGAGCTACTTCCAGATACCTATTATATCTTGCTGTCTGGTTATCAGGAGTTTGATTATGTCAAAAAAGCCATGAACCTTAGTGTCGTGGATTATCTGGTCAAGCCAGTAGACAAGGTGGAGTTGGGCAATTTACTAGAAAAGATTGCGCTACAGCTTCAAGAAAAGGTGGAGCAAAGTCAGACCCTCAGTCAAGAATTAGATGAAGAAGGCTTTATCAGTTTCTTAGCAGGTAAAGAAAACTGGTGGATAGGACTTTCAAAGGAAAAGCAAGGCTCTTTTACCATTCCTTACTATGTTTTGGGGCAAGACTGGCAGATTTTCATCTCTGATCAACCGCTCGATGGCATCGTCGTGACACCATTTGAAGCACCCTACCAGCAGTCCTTTGAAAATTGGAAGATCAATGCTGAAAAAGCCCTCTTCTACGGTTCAGTCAATCTAGAAAAATCCGAGAGTTTGTTTGCTTATTACGAGCCGATTTATCGGGTGATTATCCAAGGGAATATCAATCAAATCATTGAAGAATTAACCCTGCTAGAGAAGATTGTTTTGAAGAATACCCCGCGCGTTGCTATCACGAAGCAGCTTTTCACTCAGTTTGTCATGGATGTCTTTCATTTGTTTGAACACCTAAAAGCAGATGATATGACGGAGATTGTCAAAGCCATCCATGCCATTAACTCCTTTGAAGAATTGGTTGCCTATATCAAAGAAACCTTGACCAAGTTCTTTGGCCAGTACCGCATGAATGAAAATGTGGTGAGCGTTCTGGAGGTGATTGGGCGTGATTATCAGAAAGAGCTCTCGCTTAAGGATATCAGCAAGGATCTCTTTATCAATCCTGTCTATCTCGGTCAGCTAATCAAGCGAGAAACCAACTCGACCTTTGCTGAATTGCTCAACAAACAGCGAATTAAGGCAGCACAACAGCTCTTGCTTTCAACCAATGATAGTATTGAAGATGTTTGCTATGCAGTTGGCTACAGTAATGTTGGATATTTCTACAAGGTTTTCCGTAAATTGTGCGGAAAATCACCAAAAGCCTATCGCAAACAAGTCGAAACCAGCTTGTAAAAGTTGTATTCCTGTACAAAAAATGCTATAATGTTCAAAATATCTTATGGAGGAAAACATGAAAAAGAATCCTATTTATCTTTGGGTCTTGCTAGTCCTATCAGCCCTTATTTCATCTATGTCACTATTTGGAATCTTGAGTCCATTGCCAAGTAAAGATGCTCTTCGTGCTAGCCTGGCGAATAGCGGGACGCTCACTGCCCAGCAATTAGAAGACACGGTCAACTATACTTACAAAGTGTCAGAATCCTCTCACTCTATTTTTAATATGTTGTTGATTATTTTATCTGCAATTTTAGTTGTAGTGGCCTTTGTATTTCTCGTACGTAAAAACGTGCAATTTGCAAACTATACTTATATTGGCTATGTTTTACTAGCTATTGTTGGTTTGGTTTATAGCTATATGAACATTCAAGATGCAGTTCAATTAATCAAAGATAGTGCCCTTGGCTTAGGAATGGGAGCATTAGCAAAAGGGACGGATATTTTGTTCATCATCATCAATGTTCTCTTTTTAGCCTTAGTCTTTTACAAGATGTGGCGCCAACAAAAGGACTTGGCTGAGGAAGTTGAAGCAGAAGAAGCTGCCTAAGTATTGACAAAAAAGAACTATCAAGTTACAATTTTGGTAGTTCTTTTTATATCGTAAACATAAAAATCGAGGTCAACATGAAAAAAATATCCTTAGTGTATATCAGTCTGAGTGGGAATACAGAAAGTTTTGTAACCCGACTCAAGGACTATCTCTTGTCCCAGTACGAAGGGATTGAGGTCCAAAAAATCCATATCAAGGACCTAGTCAAGGAAGGTCAAGAATTCTTTGAAATGGAACATCCCTATATCGCTTTTTTGCCGACCTATCTAGAAGGTGGGAATGGTGTCGATAACGGCGATGTTGAGATTTTAACAACTCCACTGGGCGACTTTATCGCCTATGGGGACAATGCTAGTAAGTGTTTTGGGGTAGTCGGTTCTGGTAATCGTAATTTTAACAATCAATACTGTCTGACAGCCAAGCAGTATAGTCAGCGCTTTGGTTTCCCAGTTTTGGCTGACTTTGAAATGCGTGGTATGCTGGGAGATATTAAAAAGGTCGCAGCAATCATTGCAGATTTGTATGAGTTAGAAACAGAAAAATAAAGTAGTACTGAGGGGCAGTTGAGATTTTCAACTGCTTTTTGTGTATACAAAAAGCACCCCGTAAGGGTGCCATTTATAAACTATCCTGCTTTTCCGATAGCAAGTGCATAGATAAAGAAGATAGCGAAGCCAAAGAGGAAAATCAATCCTGCGATAGCGAGGAGTTTTAGCCAAGAAGGAAGATTTTTATTTTCACGTGTCACCAATACATAGTTCAAAAGAGCGAAGAATGGTGTTGTCAGGAAAGAACCAATCATGGCAAAGCGAAGCATGGTAGAAACTTGACCAGCAAAGAATTTAATGATTACGATACCAATGATAGCGGTAATGGTCATCCAGATGTTCAAAGATTTGCGAGAATCCTCTTTTTGACGAATCAAGAGTCGCAGCGATTCCTGATTGACACGAGAGTAACCATCGATAACGGTGATGACTGTTCCAAAGATACAGAGAAAGGCGATAAAGGTGATCAAATAACGGGACCATTCTCCAAGAACAGAGGCATACATACCCACGAATTGAGAGATGTATTTGGCTGAAGCGGCTTCAACTGCTTGACCTGTAGGATACTGAATAAGTGCTCCGAGTGCTACAAAGAATACAGCTAGGATAGCAGTTCCAATGTAACCAACGTTAAAGTCGAAAAGAGCGTCCGCTGTATTAAAGTTGACGGTCTTTTTCTTTTCAGCAGACCAGAGTGAATTGATGGCTGAAATTTCAATAGGTGCAGGCATCCATCCTAAGAGGGAAACGATAAAAGGGAGGGCCGCCATTTGCCAAGGTGTCTTTTCGACAAAATCAGAGCTGTATTCTGGATGCTTAATTGCCGCAATGATAACTGCAAGAACAGTTGCAATGGTCAAAGCAGACATGATCCATTTTGCCATACCATCCAATAGTTTGTAGCCACCAAATAGTAGCATGGCCCAAATGACTGCAACAAGGATCAGGGACCACTGAGTGATGCTAAGGCCAATCATTGGGAAGGCGCTAGCGATGATGGCTGAGCAAAGGATAGCGACTCCAGCTGTGTTGACCATGGCAGAGAAAACATTGAGGACAAAGAAAATCCAGAGATAGATTTTTCCTTTTTCGGCATAGCCTTCGACCAAGGTTTTACCAGTGTCAGCAGTATATTCGGCGCCAAAACGGAAAAATGGGTATTTAAAAACATTGGCCAAGATAACCAAGAGGAGTAGTGACCAACCATAAGAACCACCAGCTTGAGTAGAGGATACAATGTGAGAACCTCCAACGGCGGCAGAAGCCATGAGGATTCCTGGTCCCATTGCCTTTAGTTTGCTTGTCCAGGTTGACTGGCTTGATAACGTAACTTGTGACATAATAGATGCTCCCGTTTTTGAATTTTCAGAATAATCTGAATAGGTAGCTTCTATTTTACAAAAAACTTAAAAGAAATGCAAGAATATTTTGAAAAAAGTTAGAAAATCCTGAAAATTCACAAAAATCATATGAAAATAACTGTGACTGTTTCAAGGGGATGATGTTGACTAGGGTGAATAAAAATCCGAGAAGTTTTCTTCTCGGACTTTGGTCATTTTAATTGATCTGTGATGTCTTTTGATAGCAACATTCCCAGATGGTAAGTTTTATTGATATGTGCAATGACATCATTGATGTTGTCAGTCGTGTGAATTTTCTCTTTGATATCAGCCTTAAATATTTCATCCTTCAAGAGTTGCTCTTGGTAGAGCTTTTGCAGTCTTTCTTTCTCGTACTTATTGAGCAGAAAAAGGAAAACCAAGCTAATTATAACGAGGATATAAGCATATTGGCTCATAGGAAATCTCCATGTATGATAAAGAAATAGTAGTGAATAGATCGAATTAGTGAAGCGCCTAACCAAATCTATGATAGGCTTTGACATTCGTTGCTTAGATTGACTTGCATTCAAGTGACTTGAAGATTACGACCAGCCCTTAAACTAATTAATAGATTTGATTGACCAATTTAGTGAGGTGTTTAGGCAAGTGTCTCTGGTTACGACGTAAAGAAACATAAATCGAGAATATTTATGTTTCTTTACTAGTGAAGCGCCAAGCCAAATCCCTGATAGGATTTGGTGTTAGTTACTTAGATTGCTTTGCAATCAAGTAACTTTGGCGATTTACATCTTCTCTGGCGCTTCTACCCCGAGCAAACGAAGAGCTTCTTTGAGGACGACTGCGGTTGCGTAGCTGAGGGCCAGACGACTGTCGCGCTCAGGACTTTCATCTAGGATACGTGTATGTGCATAATATTTGTTAAATGCTTGAGCCAAACTAATCGCAAATTTCGCAATGATAGAAGGTTCAAAGTTATCTGCTGCACGACTGATAATACGTGGGAAGTCTTGGAGTAGTTTAATGATTTCCCAGCTTTCAGCATCATTCAGGCTGTAGTTGCCAGCTGTTTCTGGTTTGAAATCGGCTTTGCGCAAGATAGATTGGATACGAGCGTAAGCATATTGAACGTAAGGTCCAGTTTCACCTTCAAAGGATACCATTGCTTCAAGGTCGAAGTCATATCCATTTGTACGGTCGGTCTTAAGATCATAGAACTTGATAGCCCCAACTCCAACAGCATGGGCAACTTGGTCTTTATTTTCTAACTCAGGATTTTTCGCTTCGATTTGGGCTTTGGCACGACTAACAGCCTCTGCGATAGTCGGTTCTAGCAAGATGACATTTCCTTTACGAGTAGAGAGTTTTTTCCCTTCTTTTGTTACCAATCCAAACGGAACATGGACAATGTCTTGGCTCCAATCATAGCCCATCTCTTGTAGTACTGCCTTGAGTTGTTTGAAGTGGGCAGATTGCTCTTGACCAACAACATAGATGGATTTTGCAAATTGGTATTCGTTTTTACGGTAAAGAGCTGCAGCCAAGTCACGTGTGATATAGAGAGTTGCACCATCAGATTTTTTGATAAGGGCTGGATGTTCAATTCCATATTTCTCAAGATTGACAACTTGGGCTCCTTCTGACTCAACAAGAAGTCCTTTTTCGGCAAGAATGTCTACAACAGCATCCATCTTATCATTGTAGAAGGCTTCTCCGTTGTAGCTGTCAAATTCGACTTGCAATTCATTGTAAAGGCGGTTAAATTCCACCAAACTTTCATCACGGAACCATTGCCAGAGAGCGAGAGCTTCCTCATCTCCATTTTCCAGTTTGCGGAACCATTCGCGTGCTTCTTCGTCCAGGCTAGGGTCCTTTTCAGCTTCAGCATTGATGCGAACGTAAAGTTTTAACAGTTCATCGATTGGATGAGCTTTAACAGCTTCCTCACTTCCCCATTTCTTGTAGGCAACAATCAACATTCCAAACTGTTTTCCCCAGTCTCCAAGGTGGTTGACCTTGACCGTTTGATAGCCGATTTTTTGGAAAATATGTGATAAGCTATCTCCGATAACGGTTGAACGCAGGTGCCCAATAGAGAATGGTTTTGCGATGTTGGGACTAGACATGTCGATAACGACATTTTCTTGCTTGCCAATGGTTTGGTCGGCATAGTGTTCTTTTTCAGTGATAACATCCTGTAATACCTGAGCCGAAATAGCACTTTTATCAAGGAAAAAGTTGACGTAAGGTCCTGTAGCAACAACCTTTTCAAAGGCCTGACTATTAATTTTTTCAGCAATATCTGCTGCAATCATTTGCGGAGCTTTGCGCTCGACCTTTGCTAGAGAAAAGGCAGGGAAGGCGATGTCTCCCATTTCTGAGTTTTTAGGTGTTTCCAGTAAATTTAAAATAGCCTCTTGATCCAGGCTATCAATGACGCTAGCCAACTCGCTAGCAATCAATTCTTTTGTATTCATAAGGGCTCCTTTTGGGCTTTTTTACTATTTTAACACAATTTACTACATTTTTTGAGAAAGAAAAGAATTTTTTTGAATTATCTAGTTTTTTTGGTATAATATAGTTATAAAATAAATGTAAAATTTGTTATAAATATTCACTTAAGAGGATAATATGAGAAAAAGAGAACGGCATCAATTGATTAAAAAGATGATCACCGAAGAAAAACTTGGGACACAGAAAGAGATTCAAGATCGTTTAGAAGCTCGTAATGTTTATGTGACACAAACGACTTTGTCACGTGATTTGCGTGAAATCGGCTTGACCAAGGTTAAGAAAAATGATATGGTGTATTATGTACTAGCAAATGAGACAGATAAGATTGATTTAGTTGAGTTTTTGTCTCATCATTTAGAAGGAGTTGCAAGAGCAGAGTTCACCTTGGTACTTCATACCAAACTTGGGGAAGCTGCAGTCTTAGCAAACATTGTAGATGCAAACAAGGATGAATGGATTTTAGGAACGGTTGCTGGTGCTAATACCTTATTGGTTATTTGTCGAGACCAGCACGTTGCCAAGCTGATGGAAGATCGTTTGCTAGATTTGATGAAAGATAAATAAGGTCTTGGGAGTTGCTCTCAAGACTTATTTTTAGCAAGGAGAGACGGAAAATGGCAACAGAAAAGCTATCACCCGGCATGCAACAGTATGTGGATATTAAAAAACAATACCCAGATGCTTTTTTGCTTTTTCGGATGGGTGATTTTTACGAGTTGTTCTATGAAGATGCAATCAATGCAGCACAGATTTTAGAAATTTCCTTAACGAGTAGGAATAAAAATGCAGAAAATCCGATACCCATGGCAGGTGTCCCCTATCATTCTGCCCAGCAGTATATCGACGTATTGATCGAGCAGGGCTATAAGGTGGCCATAGCCGAGCAGATGGAAGATCCCAAACAAGCAGTGGGGGTTGTCAAGCGAGAGGTGGTGCAGGTCATCACACCTGGTACAGTAGTCGATAGTAGTAAGCCCGATAGTCAGAATAATTTCTTGGTTGCCTTAGATCGTGATGGCAATCAGTTTGGTCTGGCTTATATGGATTTGGTGACGGGTGATTTCTATGTGACAGGTCTATTGGATTTCACGTTGGTTTGTGGGGAAATCCGTAACCTCAAGGCTCGAGAAGTGGTGCTGGGTTATGACTTGTCAGACGAAGAAGAGCAAATCCTCAGTCGACAGATGAATTTGGTTCTTTCTTATGAAAAAGAATCCTTTGAGGATGTCCATCTACTGGATTCGCGCTTGGCAGCTGTGGAGCAAGCGGCAGCTAGTAAGTTGCTCCAGTATGTTCACCGGACCCAGATGCGGGAATTGAACCACCTCAAACCAGTGATTCGCTATGAAATCAAAGATTTCTTGCAGATGGATTATGCGACCAAGGCTAGTCTGGATTTGGTTGAGAATGCCCGTTCAGGCAAGAAGCAAGGCAGTCTTTTCTGGCTTTTGGATGAAACCAAAACGGCTATGGGTATGCGGCTCTTGCGTTCTTGGATTCATCGTCCCTTGATTGATAAGGAACGAATCGTCCAACGTCAAGAGGTGGTGCAGGTCTTTCTTGACCACTTCTTTGAGCGTAGTGATTTGACAGACAGTCTCAAGGGTGTTTATGATATCGAACGCTTGGCTAGTCGTGTTTCTTTTGGCAAAACCAATCCCAAGGATCTCTTGCAGTTGGCGACTACCTTATCTAGTGTGCCACGGATTCGAGCGATTTTAGAGGGAATGGAGCAGCCTGCTCTGGCCTATCTCATCGCACAGCTAGATGCCATTCCAGAGTTGGAGAGCTTGATTAGCGCGGCGATTGCTCCTGAGGCTCCTCACTTGATTACGGAAGGGGGCATTATCCGTACGGGATTTGATGAGACCTTAGACAAGTACCGTCGTGTGCTCAGAGAAGGGACTAGCTGGATTGCTGAGATTGAGGCTAAGGAGAGAGAAAACTCTGGCATCAGTACGCTGAAGATTGACTACAATAGAAAGGATGGCTACTATTTCCATGTGACCAATTCGCAACTGGGAAATGTGCCTGCCCACTTTTTCCGCAAGGCAACGCTGAAAAACTCGGAACGCTTTGGGACTGAGGAATTAGCCCGTATCGAGGGGGATATGTTGGAGGCGCGTGAGAAGTCAGCCAACCTAGAATATGAAATCTTTATGCGCATCCGTGAGGAAGTCAGCAAGTACATCCAGCGTTTGCAGGCTTTAGCACAAGGAATTGCGACCGTTGATGTCTTGCAAAGTCTGGCGGTTGTGGCTGAAACCCAGCATTTGATCCGACCGGAGTTTGGAGACGATTCACAAATTGATATCCAGAAAGGGCGCCATGCTGTTGTCGAAAAGGTCATGGGAGCTCAGACCTATATTCCAAATAGTATCCAGATGGCAGAGGATACGAGTATTCAGCTAATTACAGGACCCAACATGAGTGGGAAGTCAACCTACATGCGCCAGTTAGCCATGACTGCGGTTATGGCCCAGCTGGGCTCGTATGTGCCGGCGGAGAGCGCCTATTTGCCTATTTTCGATGCTATCTTTACCCGTATCGGAGCAGCAGATGACTTGGTTTCAGGTCAATCAACCTTTATGGTGGAGATGATGGAGGCCAACAATGCCATTTCGCATGCGACCAAGGACTCCTTGATTCTCTTTGATGAATTGGGACGCGGAACTGCAACGTATGACGGAATGGCTCTGGCCCAATCCATCATCGAATACATCCATGAGCATATCGGAGCCAAGACCCTCTTTGCCACCCATTACCATGAGTTGACCAGTCTGGAGTCTAGCTTGGAACACTTGGTCAATGTTCACGTGGCAACCTTGGAGCAGGGTGGGCAGGTGACCTTCCTTCACAAGATTGAACCAGGTCCAGCTGACAAATCCTACGGTATCCATGTTGCTAAGATTGCTGGCTTACCAGCAGAACTTTTAGCAAGGGCGGATAAGATTTTGACCCAACTGGAGAATCAAGGGACGGAAAGTCCTGTTCCCATTAGAGAAACAAGTGCTGTCACAGAGCAGATGTCACTCTTTGATGCGCCTGAAGAGCACCCTATTCTAGCAGAATTAGCAGAACTGGATGTTTACAACATGACACCTATGCAGGCTATGAATGTCTTAGTCAAGCTCAAACAAAAGTTATAAAAAGAATCCCACTCATGCATTTGTGAGTGGGATTCTCTCTGTTACTTTTTATGGGCCAAGAGTTGATTGATGTGGTCTACTTTTTTTGCTTCTCTTTTATAGAGAATAACCCAGATGATGAGGTAGACGATTGCAAACTCTGGAATAAGCTGGAGATAGAAGGTCCAGTGGAAGGGGAACCAACCAGCCAGAGTTGCCAGTGGGACAAAGCCAGCCAGCATGAGGAAGAAATGGGAAAGTGTGGCACGGAGCAGGCTCCAGTCACGATTGAATAAGCGGCTGCCAAAGCTAAAGAGAACGCCGATAGCTGACCAGATAATCGTGCAGTAGAGCAAGACCAGGGCACCATGAACCTGATGTTGAACCATCACTTGGCCGATAAGAGACTCGGGACTCAGTGGGGCATAGGTATTTGGTGCATAAATGAGTGAAAAAAGGATAGAGAGGATGAGGCCGATAAGTACACCAGCGGCTGCATCGTGAAATACTTGTTTTTTCATAGTTCTAATTTCTCCTTGATGGTTTTTAGGTAACGGCGTGAAGAGTAGGTGAAGCTTTCATTTTTTAAGAAAATTTCAACCAGACCATTGGGCGTGAGCTTGAGATGAGAGATAGCGTCAATATTAACGATTTCTGATTGGGAAATTTGGATAAAAGTGGTCGGCAGGATTTCAAGAACCTGATAGAGTCGCAAATCAACGCTGTAGGTCTGAGATGCAGTTTCTGCTAGAACCTTTCGATTCTCGATATAGAAGCGCTGAATCTTGCCAATTTCAACTAGATAGACCTGATCATCAATCTTTCCTTTGATTGTTTCTTTTTGGTCAAGATTTTCAGCAAATTCGATGACTTTTTGGACTTTTTTAGTTTCTTGAGGAGCTTGGACAATCAGTTTTTCCTCCTCGTAAGTCTCCTTAATCTGTAATTCTACTTTCATAAATTTCCCTCCTTTTCAGTTATACAAGGTTGTGATCACTTCCTGTACACCTTTATTAAACACTATTTTACGACCCATGGCAAGGGACTTTGTCTATGTGGAGGGATTTGGAGTCTATGTGGTATTTGCTTTTTCTGGTAACATCTGAAATATGGTATAATAGCACTAATCAATTTCTAGGAAAATAGATATAGAAAGGGGCTGAAAGATGTCTCATATTATTGAATTGCCAGAGGTGCTGGCAAACCAGATCGCGGCCGGAGAGGTCATTGAACGTCCTGCCAGCGTGGTCAAAGAGTTGGTAGAAAATGCCATTGATGCGGGTTCTAGCCAGATTATCATTGAGATCGAGGAAGCCGGTCTCAAGAAAATCCAAATCACAGATAATGGTCATGGAATTGCCCACGATGAGGTGGAATTGGCCTTGCGTCGACATGCGACCAGTAAGATAAAAAATCAAGCAGACCTCTTTCGGATTCGGACGCTCGGCTTTCGTGGTGAAGCCCTGCCTTCTATTGCTTCTGTTAGTGTGCTGACTCTGTTGACGGCGGTGGATGGTGCGAGTCATGGGACCAAGCTCGTTGCGCGTGGAGGTGAAGTTGAGGAAGTCATCCCAGCGACTAGTCCTGTGGGGGCCAAGGTTTGTGTGGAGGACCTCTTTTTCAACACACCTGCCCGTCTCAAATATATGAAGAGCCAACAAGCAGAGTTGTCTCATATCATTGATATTGTCAACCGTCTGGGCTTGGCCCATCCTGAGATTTCCTTCAGTTTGATTAGTGATGGTAAGGAAATGACGCGGACAGCAGGGACTGGTCAACTGCGCCAAGCCATCGCAGGGATTTACGGTTTGGCGAGTGCTAAGAAGATGATTGAAATTGAGAACTCTGACTTAGATTTCGAAATTACAGGTTTTGTGTCTTTGCCTGAGTTGACTCGAGCTAATCGCAACTATATCAGCCTCTTCATCAATGGCCGTTATATCAAGAATTTCCTGCTCAATCGTGCTATTCTTGATGGCTATGGCAGTAAACTTATGGTGGGCCGTTTTCCACTGGCTGTGATTCATATCCATATTGACCCTTATTTGGCAGATGTCAACGTGCATCCGACCAAGCAAGAAGTGCGGATTTCCAAGGAAAGAGAACTGATGAAGCTGGTCTCAGAAGCTATCGCAAAGAGTCTTAAGGAACAAACCTTGATTCCAGATGCCTTGGAAAATCTGGCCAAGTCTACCCTTCGTAATCGTGAAAAAGTAGAGCAGACCACTCTCCCACTCAAAGAAAATACGCTTTACTATGAAAAAACGGAGGTAACTAGACCCAGTCAAGCTGAGGTGGCTGATCACCAGGTTGAATTAACTGAGGAAGGTAGGGACCTAACCCTGTTTGCCAAGGAAACCTTGGACCAGCTGACCAAGCCAGCAAAACTCCATTTTGCAGAGAGAAAACCTGTCAGCTATGACCAACTAGATCATCCAGAGTTAGACCTTGCTAGCCTCGATAAGGCTTATGACAAGCTGGAGCGAGAAGAAGCATCCAGCTTCCCAGAGTTGGAGTTTTTCGGACAAATGCACGGAACTTATCTTTTTGCCCAAGGGCGAGATGGCCTCTACATCATAGACCAACATGCAGCCCAGGAACGGGTCAAGTATGAGGAATACCGAGAAAGTATTGGCAATGTTGACCAGAGTCAGCAGCAACTCCTAGTACCTTACATCTTTGAATTTCCTGCAGATGATGCCCTTCGTCTCAGGGAAAGAATGCCTCTTTTGGAGGAAGTGGGCATCTTTCTAGCAGAGTACGGAGAAAATCAATTTATCCTACGTGAACATCCTATTTGGATGGCAGAGGAAGAAATCGAGTCAGGAATCTATGAAATGTGTGATATGCTGCTCTTGACCAAGGAAGTTTCGATCAAGAAATACCGAGCAGAACTAGCTATCATGATGTCCTGCAAGCGGTCTATCAAGGCTAACCATCGTATCGATGACCACTCAGCCAGACAGCTCCTCTATCAGCTCTCTCAATGTGATAACCCCTACAACTGCCCCCACGGACGTCCTGTTTTGGTGCATTTCACCAAGTCGGATATGGAAAAGATGTTCCGACGCATTCAGGAAAATCACACCAGCCTCCGTGAGTTGGGGAAATATTAATACTCTTCGAAAATCTCTTCAAACCACGTCAACGTCGCCTTGCCGTACTCAAGTACAGCTTGCGGCTAGTTTCCTAGTTTGCTCTTTGATTTTCATTGAGTATAAAAGTACAAAAAAGACTGGGAAAAATTTTCAAAATCAGAAAAACGCATAAAATCAGATCTTCAAAAACCTTGATTCTATGCGTTTTATCATAGAAATATTTACTTTTTTTCTTCCGAATACTCGTCAAAGATCTCTTTAAACCACATCAGTTTTATCAGTAATCTCAAAATAGTGTTTTGAGCTAATTTTGCCAGTTTTGTCTGCAACATCGAAGCTGTGTTTTACCAATCTGCGACTGGCTTCCTAGTTTGCTCTATGATTTTCATAGAGTATTCAATTGCGATTTTGCCAAGTTTCTTTATTCATTTAAAAGTAGAGTCTGTTCTAAGCGTCTAATGTACGAATTAGGTTGACCATTTCAATAGCTCCTTGTGCACACTCAGAACCCTTATTTCCTGCTTTAGTGCCAGCTCGCTCTATGGCTTGTTCAATTGTATCTGTCGTTAGCACACCAAACATAACTGGGATTTCGCTATTTAAACTGATTTGGGCGATTCCCTTAGATACCTCGCTACATACATAATCATAATGACTTGTACTACCTCTAATGACAGCGCCCAAGCAGATAATTGCATCATATTTGTTACTTTTTGCCATTTTTGATGCAATCAGCGGTATTTCAAAAGCTCCTGGAACCCAGGCTACCTCGATATCTTTCTCGTTTACATTCCCTCTTTTGAGATTATCTAGTGCTCCAGATAATAATTTTGAAGTTATAAATTCATTAAATCTCGCTACAACAATACCTATTTTAATATCGTTCGCTACTAAATTACCTTCATAAGTGTTCATTTATTTTTCCTCCATATTTAAAATGTGACCCATTCGATTTTTCTTTGTCTTTAAATAAAAACTGTCGTAAGGATTAGCTTCTATTTCGATTGGTATTCTACTGGAAATGGTAATTCCATATTTTTCTAACTGTTCAACCTTGTCAGGATTATTTGTCAGTAAATGTAGTGACTGTAGTCCCAGGTCTTTAAGCATTTGTGCTCCAATGTGATATTCTCTTAAATCACCTTCAAATCCTAACGCAAGATTGGCATCAAGCGTATCCATTCCTTGATCTTGTAAATGATAGGCTTTTAATTTATTGATAAGTCCAATTCCTCGTCCCTCCTGTCGCAAGTAAAGTAAGACACCCGAACCATTCTCAGCAATCATTTTCATAGCTTTATCAAATTGCTGTCCACAATCGCACCGTAAAGAGCCTAAAACATCTCCTGTTAAACATTCAGAGTGGACCCGACATAATACATTGGTTCCATCCTCTATATTTCCCATAATAAGAGCAAGGTGATGTTCCCCATTTAGTTTATCTATATAGCTAATTGCTTTAAAATTACCGTATCTAGTAGGCATATTGACAGTTGAAACTCGTTCTACCAGCTGATCATATACTTTTCTATATTCTTGTAATTCTTTGATGGTAATTAATGGAATGTTGTGTTTCTTAGAGAACTGAATTAAATCATCTGTTCTCATCATTTTGCCATCATGATTCATTATTTCACAACATAGGCCACACTCTTTTAGTCCTGCTAATTTTAATAGATCAACAGTTGCTTCTGTGTGTCCATTTCTTTCTAGAACACCACCGTTTTTCGCAATTAAAGGAAACATGTGTCCTGGCCTGCGAAAATCAGAGGGTCTTATATCTTCGGAGACACACATACGTGCGGTCAATCCTCTTTCCTCGGCAGAAATACCTGTGGTCGTTTCCTTATAATCAATTGAAACTGTAAAAGCAGTCTTATGATTATCTGTATTGTTTTCAACCATAGGTGAAAGCATTAATTGATTAGCTAAACTTTCGCTCATAGGCATACAAATTAATCCTTTGGCATAAGTAGCCATGAAATTAACATTTTCTGTTGTAGCTGCTTGTGCGGAACAAATTAAGTCTCCTTCGTTTTCTCTATCCTTGTCGTCTATAACAAGAACAAGTCGTCCCTTCTGCAATGCTTCTAATGATTCTTGTATTTTTCGATATTCCATTGACTGATCATCCTTTCTGCTAAAATCCATTTTGGTATAATAGTTCCTTAGATATCTCTGACTTCGGAGAGTTATCCATTAGTTTTTGCACATATTTACCTAATATATCATTTTCAAGATTTACTGTACATCCGACTTGTTTACTCTTAAGAATAGTTTGTTCCAAAGTATGAGGGATAACAGATACTGAAAAGTTTAGTTTGGAGACTTTAGCGACAGTCAGACTAATGCCGTCAATTGTAATAGATCCTTTTTCAACTATTAAATCTAAAATTTCTTTTTGTGTGTTGATTTGATACCATACAGCATTATCATCTTTTTTTATTGACGAGATTTTTCCTGTACCATCAATGTGTCCTGTAACGACGTGACCTCCAAGTCGACTGTTGACAGATAAGGCTCTTTCTAGATTTACCTCACTTCCATGTTTTAATAGTGTAAGAGCTGTTCGGCTCCATGTTTCATTCATTACATCAACTGTAAAGGATTGATGATTGAAATGAGTAACTGTAAGACAGATACCATTTACTGCTATACTATCGCCTAAATGGATATCCGTTAATACTTTTGAGGCTTTAATTGATAGTTTGCAATTACGAGAGTCTTTCTGTATTCTTTCAACTTTTCCGATTTCTTCAATTATTCCTGTGAACATGGATAAATCACTTCACTTTCTATGAGATAGTCATCTCCTATTTGAGAAAAAGCATAAGGTTTCAAGCTAATAGCGTCATTTGGCAATGAAATACCTTCACCTCCGACAGGAAACTTGGCATTGCCTCCAAAAATTTTTGGTGCAATATATATTTTCAGCTCATCAACAATTTGTTGTTCTAAAGCACTCCAATTCATTAGACTGCCCCCTTCCAGAAGTAGGCTATCAATCTGCATGTTTCCTAGATGTTGCATTAAACTTGATAAGTCTATATGATTGCCTTTTTTCTTTATGGAAAGTATTTCACAGCCATGATTTTGATATAGCTTCATTTTATTTTTGTCTTCAGAGGAAGTGGCAATGTAAGTTTTAATATCATTTGCTGTTTTTACGATTTTAGAGGTAAGAGGAGTTCGTAAATGTGTATCGCATATGATACGGATAGGATTTTTCCCTTCCTCCAATCTACATGTCAGCAAAGGATCGTCTTGAATAACAGTATTGACTCCCACCATAATCGCACTAACATGGTGTCGTAACTGATGTACATGCTTTCTTGCCTCTTCTCCAGTAATCCATTTGGATTGATTTGTTTTAGTGGCTATTTTTCCATCCATTGTCATTGCATATTTCATAAAAACATAGGGTACATGCTGGGTAATATACTTTCTAAAACTTTTTATTAAGTTAAGACACTCATTTTCTAAAACTCCAACAGTAACTTGAAGATTATTTTCCTCAAGTATCTTTACTCCTTTTCCAGATACAATAGGGTTACAGTCTAGGCTTCCAATGACTACTCTTGTAATACCACTATCGATTATAGCGTCTATACAAGGAGGTGTTTTCCCGAAGTGACAACAGGGTTCAAGTGTTACATAAAGCGTCGCTCCGACAGGGGATTCTCTACAGTTTTTTAGAGCATTTCTCTCAGCATGTGGGCCACCAAAAAACTCATGATAACCTTGTCCGATAATGTGATTATCTTTTACAATAACTGCGCCAACCATAGGATTGGGATTGACGTAACCAGCTCCTTTTTGTGCCAATTTTATTGCTAATTTCATATATTTTGAGTCGCTCATCTCACTACCTCCAAAAAAAAATACCTTGAATAGGGGACTATTCAAGGCATACAAAAGAAAACTTATGCGATTAACAAAAATGCTCTGAAATGACAAGTAATCATTTCAGAGCACGCAAAAAGCACAAATATACTTTTATCTTCTTTCATCCAGACTATACTGTCGGCTTTGGAATTTCACCAAATCATGCCTTTCGGCTCGTGGGCTATACCACCGGTAGGGAATTGCACCCTGCCCTGAAGATAGTTATTCAATTACAAATGATTATAGTACTTAATTTTCAATATGTCAATAGATAAGCATAAATTATTTTTGATATACTGTATTTGTGATAGTCGATTCTCACTCCTCGGATAAAGAAAATATGATATACTAGATAAACGAAATAAGAGAAAAGGAAAACTATGTACGAATATTTAAAAGGAATCATTACCAAAATTACTGCTAAATACATTGTTCTTGAAACCAACGGTATCGGTTATATCCTGCATGTAGCCAATCCCTATGCTTACTCGGGACAGGTCAATCAAGAAGCTCAAATTTATGTGCATCAGGTTGTGCGTGAGGACGCCCATCTACTTTATGGATTTCGCTCAGAAGATGAGAAAAAACTCTTTCTCAGTCTGATTTCGGTATCTGGGATTGGGCCTGTGTCAGCTCTTGCTATTATCGCTGCTGATGACAATGCTGGCTTGGTTCAAGCCATCGAAAGCAAGAACATCACCTACTTGACCAAGTTTCCTAAAATTGGCAAGAAAACAGCCCAGCAGATGGTGCTGGACTTGGAAGGCAAGGTAGTTGTGGCTAGTGATGACCTTCCTGCTAAGGTGGCAGTGCAAGCAAGTGCTGAAAACCAAGAACTGGAAGAAGCTATGGAAGCTATGTTGGCGCTGGGCTACAAGGCAACCGAGCTCAAGAAAATCAAGAAATTCTTTGAAGGAACGACAGATACAGCTGAGAACTATATCAAGTCGGCCCTTAAAATGTTGGTCAAATAGGAGCAGATCATGACAAAACGTTGTTCGTGGGTCAAGATGACCAATCCGCTCTACATCGCCTATCATGATGAAGAGTGGGGACAGCCCCTTCATGATGACCACGCCCTTTTTGAGTTGCTTTGTTTGGAGACCTATCAGGCTGGTCTGTCTTGGGAAACGGTGCTAAACAAGCGCCAAGCTTTCAGAGAAGCATTTTACAACTACCAAGTCCAAGGTGTTGCAGAGATGACGGATGCCGAGTTGGAGACCTTGTTAGACAATCCAACCATCATTCGAAATAGAGCCAAGATTTTTGCTACGCGTGCCAATGCTCAAGCATTTTTACAAGTCCAGAAAACCTATGGCTCTTTTGATGCCTATCTCTGGTCTTTTGTTGATGGACAAACCATCATCAATGATGTCCCTGACTATCGCCTAGCACCTGCTAAAACAGCCCTGTCTGAAAAGTTATCTCAAGATCTCAAAAAACGAGGCTTCAAGTTTACAGGTCCCGTCGCTGTTTTGTCTTTTCTACAGGCGGCAGGTCTGATAGATGATCATGAGAATGATTGTGAGTGGAAGAGCGGTGCAGGCGTTTAACTATCTGAGAATATAGAAAAAAACTGAGAAATTCATCTCAGCTTTTTTTATTATAGTCAAAGCGAATGACTTGCTTCTTTGCATCCACATAAGCATAGATGCCAAAGGGCACAATGGCTCTTGGAGTTGCGTGGCCGACATTCAGATTATAGATAATCGGGATATTGCTATCAATGGTGTCCATTAAAGCCTCTTTATAGTAGTCATAGAAGGCTTCATCCATAGGTTTTCCGACCAAGAGTCCACTGATGACCTCAAATACCCCAGTTTCTTTCAAAGCCTGCAACATCTTTTTGAAGTTTTCCGGCTCAGGCTTTTCTTCGCTTGTTTCTAACAAGAGAATCTTTCCTTCCCAGTCGGATAAGTCAGGGAAGAGTTTGTACTCTTGGCAGAGTTCTCTACTATCTGCATATCGAGAATTGTCAAAGATATCATAGAGGGACTCGAGACACCCACCGAGGATTTCTCCGTCAAACTGGGCATTTCCTTGCAACAAGTCAAAACCTGTATTTACATGGCTGATACGAGCTGTTCCCAGAGCATTGGGACTAAAGTCAGTCCGTTCCTCATACCAAAGGTCGCTAGGGCGGATTTCTGAGATTTTTCCTGTTTCGATCAGTTCTTTAAAGTAGTGGAGGCTATAGGATAACATCTCCTTGTCCAACTCACAAATGTCTGCTAGAAAGGATTGCCCATAAAAAGTCTTGATCCCTAGTTTATGCAACATGAGGTGGTTCATAGTGGTATCCGAGAAGCCAAGAAAAATCTTTGGTTTGATAACCTTTTGAAGCTGGTCGTTTTCAAAAAGATAAGGTAGCAAGCGATAGGTATCATCCCCACCGATGGCGCAGAGGATCATGTCGATGCTATCATCAGAAAATGCCTGCATCAAATCCTCTGCACGCGCCTCAGGATGGTCCTTGATAAAGTCTAAACCTTTTAACGAATGGGGCAAAAAGATAGGATTGAGTCCCAAATCCTTGAGACGTTGGACACCCAAATCGACTTCGTGTTTGACAAAATCCTCTCCGATAACACCACTAGACAAGCTCACGATACCAATAGTAGAAACCATATCTCATCCTCCTAGAAATTGATTGTGCCTATTTTATCATAAAAGATGAGAGAAAACTACAAGAATGAGACTCAGAAGTTCTATTGAATCTCAAGAAAGCAAGTGAAAAAGCAACCGCCTTAGCAGTTGCTTTTCGTTTTTCTAATCTAACCAGATATGAGTTACTTGGTTAACTCTTGATTATAGGAGAGGGCTAAATCAATCCAGTAAGGAAGTTCTTTTTGATCTTCGATATCTAGGTCTATATAGCCATGATAAGGTCGCCCTCTCATCAATGTAGTATGAGCTCCTGTTCGGGGTAGGACTTGCTTTTCCATTTCTTTGCCAATTCTCACCATAACCAGCTCGTCCTTTCTGGAACTGACTGTAAGAACCATTTTCCCACGAATCATAAAGGCCAGGCCACCAAACAGTTTCTTTTCTTCTAGCTCTTCTTCGAAAATTTGGGGAGGAAGTTTGAGTGCTAGAATTTTTCGAATCTGCTGAGCTAAAGATTGACTATGTGCCATAGCTTTTCACTATTCTTAATAACGTGATGGACCTGCGCTCGCACTTCGGATATTGAAACGTTTCTTGAGGTAGAAGCGAAGAGCGAGAAGGGCAGCCCCCAGGATAGCCAAAGGCAATGGAGCAAGGACTGGATTGAGGTTGGCTGGTAGGAAGCTTGTTGCAAAGAAGACAACCAACCAAAGGACCATAGAGGCCAGAATGACGAGGATTGATTTCCAGAATGGAGGGCGCTGGCTACGATCTGTGTCTGGTCCATAGTACTGGTAGACAAAGTAGTACATCAAGTAGAAGGCAAGTCCTCCTACAAGTCCAACCAACAAGAGGGTAATCACCCCATAGCCAATAGCCTGATCTGTAGAGAAGAAGGTAGTCAGAGCGCTAACCAGTGCAAAGAGACTGGTGATAAAAAGGGCTGAGTCCATAATCATGAGTTTTGGATCATCATTTTCCTTAGGATGCTCTTTTTCGTACTGTTCCTTGACTGTGAAACTGTGAGCCCAGTGAGTTGGAGCACCATAGAGGGAACGAGCTGTTGTTCCTTTGCCTTGCTCTTCAAGGATTTTAGGAATGACTTCCTCAAAAACAGCCTTGATTTCAGCATCTGTTTTGCCATCTTTGATAAATTGCTGGGTAGCAATATGGATAAACTCTTGGTTTTTCTTAGTTAGTTTTTGTAGATCAATCTGAGACATAGGGATTCCTCTTAGAACCATTTTTTATGGATGAGATAGAGAGTGAGCGAGACACTCATAGCAAAGGCGATAAAGACGATTAACCAGAAGGCATGTGGCTCACCGTTCAAAGGGATTTCATTATCTTTAAAGTTCATCCCGTAGGCTGAGAAGATCATGGTTGGGACAGACATGACGATGGTCACGAGAGCCAGGGTCTTCATGATGTTGTTCTGGTTGTTGGAAATGATAGAGGCAAAGGTCTCTGTCATAGAGTGAAGGACGTTTCCATAGATATCTGCCATCTCGATGGCCTGTTGGGTTTCAATCAGGGTGTCTTCGAGTAGGTCCTCGTCTTCTAGGTATTTCTTGATATTGCTGGTTGCGCTGGTCAATTTCTTGATCACGCGCTCGTTCGTCTTAAGTGAGGCCTTGAAATAGACGATGGTCTTTTCCAATTCCATGAGCTCGATTAGCTCTTCGTTTCGAGTGGATTTGTGAAGTTGACTTTCGATTTGTTCACTCTTACGGTCAATCGAACGAAGGGCAGTCAGGTAAAGCTCAGCATTGCGATAAAGGAGTTGAAAGATAAAGCGTGACCGCATGAAAGTGTAGAAGTTACGCAGTTTGCGGTTGATGAAGACATCGAGAACAGGGAGGGATTCCAAACAGGTAGTGATAATGGTTTCCTCGGTGATGATAATCCCCAGCGGAATCGTAACGTAGTAGGTACGATTGTTTCTCTCCTCTGTGATGGGAACGTCCACGATGATCAAAGTATACTCATCTTCGATGGTAATACGGGACATTTCTTCCGCATCGAGCGGTGCTCGAAGGTCGGCAATGTCAATGTCGAAGGCGTTAGCGATTTCCAACGATTCATTTTGTGTAGGATTGACGAGGTTGATCCAAGTACCCGGTTCAAGCGTGTCGATCTCTTTAAATTCAGTTGTTGTTGAGAGAAAAACTTGTTTCATATCCCCTATCCTTTCCTACTATTCAGTGATTCATTTTTTGCACCGTACTATTATACTATAAAAACAGCTTTTTGGGTAATAGAATTTCACATTTTTTGGTATAATGGAAAGCAATAATGGACTAGAAAGAACAAAGATGCAAGATAAAATTGTGATTCATGGGGCACGTGCCCATAACTTAAAAAATATTGATGTGGAGATTCCGCGAGATAAGTTGGTTGTCGTGACCGGTTTGTCGGGTTCGGGGAAATCCAGTCTGGCCTTTGATACCCTCTATGCGGAGGGACAACGTCGCTATGTGGAGAGTTTGTCAGCCTATGCTCGTCAATTCTTGGGGAATATGGAGAAGCCTGATGTGGATGCCATTGATGGTCTCAGCCCAGCTATTTCTATCGACCAGAAAACGACTAGTAAAAATCCTCGCTCGACGGTGGGAACTACGACTGAAATCAATGACTATCTGCGTCTCCTCTATGCGCGTGTGGGGACGCCTTACTGTATAAACGGGCATGGGGCTATCAAGGCTTCTTCTGTGGAGCAAATCGTGGATAAGGTTTTGGAGTTACCTGAACGCCAGCGCCTGCAAATCTTAGCCCCAGTTATCCGTAAGAAAAAAGGACAGCACAAGAGCGTTATTGAAAAGATTCAGAAAGATGGGTATGTTCGTGTCCGTGTGGATGGGGAAGTCTATGATATGACCGAAGTGCCAGAGTTGTCCAAGAGCAGACAACACAATATTGATGTCGTGGTTGACCGTATTGTCATCAAGGAGGGCGTTCGTAGCCGTCTCTTTGATTCCATTGAAGCTGCCCTTCGTATCGCAGAAGGCTATGTGATTATCGACACTATGGATGATTCTGAGTTGCTCTTCTCTGAGCATTATGCCTGTCCAGTTTGTGGTTTTACCGTACCAGAGTTAGAGCCTCGTCTCTTCTCCTTCAATGCGCCTTTTGGCTCATGTAGCGAGTGTGATGGTTTGGGCATCAAGTTGGAGGTGGATATCGACCTAGTGGTGCCAGATGCCAGTAAAACGCTACGCGAAGGGGCGTTAGCGCCTTGGAATCCTATCTCATCTAACTACTATCCTAACATGCTAGAACAGGCTATGACAGCCTTTGAAGTGGATATGGATAAGCCTTTTGAAGACCTATCAGAAGCGGATAAGAACTTGATTCTCTATGGATCTGATGGCAAGGAATTCCATTTCCACTATGAGAATGAATTTGGTGGTGTGAGGGATATCGACATTCCTTTTGAAGGAGTTGTCACTAATATTAAGCGTCGTTACCATGAGACTAACAGTGATTACACACGCACCCAGATGCGCCTCTACATGAATGAGTTGACCTGCGGCACTTGTCACGGCTATCGCCTCAATGATCAGGCCTTGTCTGTCCGTGTGGGTGGCGAGAATGGGCCACATATCGGAGAAATTTCAGACCTGTCTATCGCAGACCACTTGGACTTGGTCAGCCAGTTGACTCTGTCTGAAAATGAAGCCATTATTGCCCGTCCCATTCTCAAGGAAATCAAGGATCGCTTGACCTTCCTCAATAACGTAGGTCTTAACTATTTGACTCTGTCACGTTCGGCAGGAACCCTTTCAGGTGGGGAGAGTCAGCGTATTCGCTTGGCGACCCAGATTGGATCCAACCTATCAGGTGTCCTATATATCCTGGATGAGCCGTCCATCGGTCTTCACCAGAGGGATAATGACCGCTTGATTGCCAGTCTGAAAAAGATGCGTGACTTGGGCAATACTCTCATCGTGGTGGAACACGACGAAGATACCATGCGCGAGGCGGATTATCTGATTGATGTTGGTCCGGGTGCCGGTGTTTTTGGTGGAGAGATTGTTGCTGCAGGAACGCCCAAACAGGTGGCTCGCAACAGCAAGTCTATCACTGGTCAGTACTTGTCAGGAAAAAGAGCGATTCCAGTGCCAGCAGAGCGCCGTTCCGGAAATGGTCGTTTTATCGAGGTGACAGGTGCGCGTGAGAACAACTTGCAAAATATCACTGCTCGCTTCCCATTAGGAAAATTCATCGCGGTGACGGGGGTGTCAGGTTCAGGGAAGTCGACCTTAATCAACAGCATCCTCAAAAAAGCCATTGCCCAGAAGCTCAACCGCAATTCAGACAAGCCTGGTAAGTTTAAGACGATTACAGGGATTGAGCATGTAGACCGCTTGATTGATATTGACCAGAGCCCGATCGGACGGACTCCAAGGTCTAACCCTGCTACCTATACGGGAGTTTTTGACGATATACGTGACCTCTTTGCCCAGACAAATGAAGCCAAGATACGAGGCTACAAGAAGGGCCGTTTCAGTTTCAACGTCAAGGGAGGCCGTTGTGAAGCCTGCTCGGGTGACGGGATCATCAAGATTGAGATGCACTTCTTACCAGATGTTTACGTGGCTTGTGAAGTCTGCCACGGAACCCGCTACAACAGTGAAACCCTTGAAGTTCACTACAAGGAAAAAAATATCTCGCAGGTTTTGGATATGACGGTTAATGATGCGGTGGAATTTTTCCAACACATTCCGAAAATTCAACGCAAACTTCAGACCATCAAGGATGTGGGGCTGGGCTATGTAACGCTAGGTCAACCAGCTACCACCCT
This sequence comes from uncultured Streptococcus sp., assembly GCA_934229205.1. Lineage (GTDB taxonomy): Bacteria > Bacillota > Bacilli > Lactobacillales > Streptococcaceae > Streptococcus. The sequence continues at coordinate 4,612 of CAKQDJ010000006.1, read as the reverse complement.
TTCTGGAGGAGAAGCCCAGCGTATGAAGTTGGCTAGCGAACTCCATAAACGCTCGACAGGAAAATCTTTCTACATTCTGGATGAGCCGACGACAGGGCTTCATACTGAGGATATCGCTCGCTTGCTTAAAGTCTTGGCTCGCTTTGTTGACGATGGCAATACCGTCCTCGTTATCGAGCACAATCTGGATGTCATCAAGACGGCAGACCATATTATTGATTTGGGACCTGAGGGCGGTGTCGGTGGTGGAACCATCATCGCAACAGGAACACCAGAGGAAGTAGCGGCCAACGAAGCCAGCTACACAGGACACTATTTGAAAGGAAAGTTACATCATGAATAAACGCGTGCAAGCATTTCTAGCTAAAATGCAAGAAAAAGAACTAGATGGCATCATCATCAACAACCTAAAAAACGTCTATTACCTGACTGGTTTTTGGGGCTCAAACGGAACAGTTTTCATCAGTCGTGACCGTCAGGTCTTGGTGACGGATTCTCGCTATATCATTGCAGCCAAGCAAGAAGTGACAGGTTTTGAGATTGTGGCTGACCGCGATGAATTGACTGTCATTGCAGGCATGGTTAAGGATATGGGTTTGTCTCGCATCGGTTTTGAGGATGAGATTTCGGTCTCTTATTACCACCGTATGCAGGCTGCCTTTGCAGGAATCAACTTGTTGCCACAGGCTCAGTTTGTTGAAGCGCTTCGTATGATTAAGGATGAGAAGGAGATTACGACTATTCGCAAGGCTTGTTCCATCTCAGACCAGGCTTTCCGCGATGCGCTTGACTTTATCAAACCAGGAAAGACTGAAATTGAGATTGCCAATTTCCTTGACTTCCGTATGCGGGAGCTAGGAGCGGCAGGTTTGTCTTTTGATACCATTTTAGCGAGTGGTATCAACTCTTCTAAACCACATGCCCATCCAATGCACAAACCAGTAGAGCTGGGAGAAGCTATTACCATGGACTTCGGATGTCTCTACGACCACTACGTCAGCGATATGACACGTACCATCTATCTAGGCCATGTCAGTGACGAGCAAGCAGAGATTTACAATACGGTTCTGAAAGCCAATCAAGCTCTGATTGACCAAGCTAAGGCAGGTCTAGGTTTCCGTGACTTTGACAAAATCCCTCGTGATATCATTGTGGAAGCAGGCTATGGAGAATACTTTACACATGGTATCGGACACGGTATCGGACTGGACATCCACGAAGAGCCCTACTTTAGCCAAACTTCCAAAGAAACCATTAAATCTAGTATGGTCTTGACTGATGAACCAGGCATTTATATTGAAGGGAAATACGGGGTTCGTATTGAAGATGATATCCTAATTACAGATAACGGTTGTGAGTTATTGACACTTGCTCCAAAAGAATTGATTGTTATCTAAAAAATGAGATAAATCGTTGACTTTTATATTTTAAAGGTTTATACTGATAGACGAAAACGGTAGGTGAGGCTACCATAGGGATACGGATGACTACCGCAAAGCAGTGGAGACACTACTCGTTGGTCAACAGTCCTGGTCGTGAAGGCCAAGACTAAGCTCATTTCATTGCCCTATGGAGTTAAAGCTTGAACGAAAAACAGATAATTAGTTTTTTAATCCTGCTATTTTATGGCAGGATTTTCTACTGTTTTAGAACAGGGAAAGGAGACAGACGATGCAAATTGACGACCACCCAGAACCGCACATACACAGCCAATCGCTGATTTGTGTCGTTCTGCCCTTATAAAGTGATTGGTCTCTGTGTATGAAACACATCATTCATACAGATAGGAGAAACCAATGAAAACTACAAAAGAAAGATTAGCAGCAGCTATTCATACACATTTAAACGAAACTCTATCTTTTTACAAGACAAGTCTAACAGGCTTAACTGAGGAACAGATAGAAAAGAATCGTGATTTATATGGTGAAAACACCATCACCAAGGGTCAGGAAGACAGTATCCTCAAAAAAATTTACGAATCTATTATCAATCCATTTACAATCATCCTCCTGGTCATCGCTATGATCTCCATGGTGACCAACGTCTGGTTGGCGAAGCCTGGGCAAGAAGATCCGACGACCTCTATCATCATCGTTGTCCTAGTCCTCATTTCTGGTGGCATTCGATTTGTCCAAGAACTGCGAAGTGACAAAGCTGCGACCAATCTTTCAAAAATGATTGTGAATACAGCCACGGTTATTCGCGAAGGCCAGAGTTTAGAGGTCGCGATTGAGGATTTAGTCGTTGGAGATATAGTCAAATTAAGTGCTGGGGATATGATTCCGGCAGACCTCCTTTTGATTGAATCACGTGATTTCTTTGTTCAACAGTCTGGCTTGACAGGTGAAAGTGATTCAGTTGAAAAATTGGCTTTGTCAAAAATGAGTCAGTCAAATTTTGATAGTCTGCTAGAAGCAGAAGCGCTCGCCTTCATGGGAACCAACGTGATATCAGGAAGCGCCAAGGCTTTGATTCTAGCGGTCGGTGATGACACTATGATGGGGGAAATAGAGCAGACTCTCAATACTTATGACGAGCCCACTTCTTTCGAACGGGATATGAACAGTATCTCTTGGCTCTTAATCCGTTTGATGTTAGTCATGGTTCCCATCGTGTTTCTCTCCAATGGCTTGACAGATGGAGATTGGTTAGAAGCTGGCGTATTTGCTTTGAGCGTAGGTGTCGGGCTTACACCTGAGATGCTACCCATGATCATCACGGCCAGTCTAGCAAAAGGCTCCATTATCATGGCAAAGGAAAAAGTCGTCATCAAAAAACTCAATGCCATACAAGATCTAGGTGCTATTGATATCCTGTGTACGGATAAAACGGGAACCCTCACCCAAGACGAAATTGTCCTTGAATATCCTTTGGATATACATGGGGATTTGGATTTATCTGTGTTGAGACGAGCCTACCTCAATTCCTATTTTCAAACCGGTTTGAAAAACTTGATGGATCGTGCCATTATCAGTAGAACTGAAAAAGAAGCTAAAGAACACGCTATTCTACAAAATTTGGATACTAGCTTTCAAAAAATAGATGAATTGCCCTTTGATTTTGAACGCAGACGAATGAGTGTCATCGTCAAGGATGAGAATGAAGCTGTTAGTTTGGTAACTAAGGGTGCCCTAGAGGAGATGCTTGCGATTTCAACCCATGTGGAATATCAAGGTCAGATTAGCCCTCTGACGGATGATATCCGAGTGGAAATCTTAAAAGAAGTGGACCAACTCAATCAACAGGGCTTACGAGTCTTGGGAGTCGCTTATAAAACAGGTTTAAAGGAAGGTTTTGCTTACTCTGTTGAAGATGAAAAGGAGATGATTCTAACAGGATATCTTGCCTTCCTAGATCCACCAAAACCATCTGCAGCCCCTGCTATCCAAGCTTTATTAGAGTATGGTGTTCAAACCAAGATCTTGACTGGGGATAATGAGAAGGTAACCCAAGCAGTATGCGAAAAAGTTGGTTTAGACGTTGATCAAATCTTGTTGGGTTCTGATATTGATGCCATGACGGACGAAGAGTTGTCCCAAGCAGTTGAGAAGGTGACGGTCTTTGCTAAACTCTCTCCGGATCAAAAAGCACGAATCATTTTGCAAATTAAATCTAATGGACACTGTGTCGGCTATATGGGAGATGGGATCAATGATGCCCCTTCTATGAAAGTAGCAGATGTTGGGATTTCTGTTGATACAGCAGTAGATATTGCCAAAGAGACAGCTGATGTCATTTTGCTGGATAAGGATTTGATGGTGCTTGAAAAAGGTCTGGTTGAAGGACGCAAAGTCTATGCCAATATGACCAAATATATCAAGATGACGGTCAGCTCTAATTTCGGGAATATTCTTTCACTCTTAGTGTCTGGTATCTTTTTACCTTTCCTCCCTATGGCTCCGATTCACTTGATTGTGTTAAACCTAGTCTATGATCTTTCTTGCATCGCCTTGCCATTTGATAATGTGGATGAAGACTTTTTGAAGCATCCTCATAAGTGGGAAGCCAAGTCCATTACTCGCTTTATGATTTGGATGGGTCCGATTTCTTCTGTCTTTGATATTTTGACCTTTATCTTGCTCTATTTTGTCATTGTCCCAATGACGACAGGTCATGCTTATGTTCACGGAGCAGAGTCTGCAACGGGCTTTATCATCCTGTTCCAGACAGGTTGGTTCATTGAATCCATGTGGTCCCAAACTATGGTCATCCATATGCTTCGCTCAGCAAAACTCCCTTTCTTACAAAGCCGTCCGTCATGGTTGGTTCTTGGGACAACCTTGCTAGCAGCTAGTTTTGTGACCTTCCTTCCCTATTCTGCAATTGCTAACCTCCTTCGTTTAACCCCTTTGAAACCAATTTATTTCCTCTTTTTGCTTTTGATAATTATTCTTTATATGATAAGTGTTACAATTGTGAAACGAATCTATATCAAAAAATTTAGAAGTTGGTTATAAATTGAATTTGTCAAGAAAAAAGTACGAAAATTGCGAAAAAAGTTAAATTTTTTTAAAAATAGGTCGCAAGTCGGATGCTTTTTATGGTATAATAGACTAAACTGATAGTAACATGTAGCGAAAGGGGTAGGTACATGATCAAAATTTATACAGTC
>CAKQDJ010000005.1:0-86512 GCA_934229205.1 uncultured Streptococcus sp. | reverse complement strand
TTAAAGCTTTTGAAGATTCGAAAAACGAATACATGATGTCTCATGCCCTTGATGAGTTTGTTGTTAGCCTTCTACTCACATTGGAATAGGTGTGGATGATGTAGACTTTGTATTTGATAAATTGTAAAATATAGTGCAACAAAAAAACTCATAGCGTTTCATTGGTGTAAACTGTAAGTAACCACACAAACAGAAGCCGAGGAAAAACTGTGAGCTACTGCCATCTTACCATAACGGACCGAATAAAGATAGAAACCTACATGGAATTAGGTTTAAAACCTTGCCAAATTGCAAGTAAACTTGGCGTCCATAAGTCTCCCATTTCAAGAGAGTTAAGACGATGCCAAAATGGTTACTCCGCCGTCTTAGCACAGGAACAGTACGACCATAGGGCTAAGCAAAAAGGTCGGAAGTCTTGTTTAATACCAAAGTTGAAAAAGGAAATTGAGAACGGTTTAAAATCCTCCTGGTCGCCCGAACAGATTTATGGGCGCTATCAGCTTGAACAAAAGCCAATGGTAGTTTTTAAAACCATCTATAACTGGCTCTATGCTGGTTTGATTGATCTGGATTTAAGCGTCCTTCGTCGTAAAGGAAGAACTCGACAACTCAAAGAAACACGTGGGACGTTTAGGATTGGCACGTCGATTGCCAAACGTCCTAAAGAGATTCGGAATCGTAAAACTTATGGTCACTGGGAGCTTGATACTGTAGTGTCTTCCAGAGGCAAAAGCAAGGGGTGTTTAGCGACTTTTCTAGAGCAAAAAACGCGCTTTTACTTAGCTTTCAAGATACCAGACAGAACAGCCAAAGCCATGTTTTCAGCCATCGAATAACTTTGTAAGCTATTTCCAAAAGAGACTCTTAAAACCTTCATTTCAGACAGGGGAAAAGAGTTCGCCTGCTATCCTCTGGTAGAGAATTTAGGAATTTCCTTTTTCTTTGCGGACGCCTATTCATCCTGGCAGAGAGGAAGCAATGAAAACGCAAATGGCTTACTAAGAGAATATTTCCCAAAGAAAACAGATTTAGCTGCTATATCTGATGAGGCTTTGAACAAGGCCTTATATGATATCAACCACCGACCACGAAAATGTTTAGCTTACAGAACGTCTTATGAAGCTCTAGTGGATGAGTTAAAGTAAATGTTGCACTTATTCTTGCAATTTATCATAAAAAAATCCCATCAGAATATTTCTGGTGGGATTTTTGGTGGGGAACCAATCAATTTTGATTGATTTTTAACCTTTTATAATAACTGAAAATGCTGTTAAACCAACCATTTCACTTCAAATCATATTTATAAATCATTCCCACTCAACGGTTGCAGGTGGTTTACTTGTAATATCGTAGACGATACGGTTTACGTGGTCAACTTCGTTTACGATACGTACTGAGATTTTTTGAAGGACTTCCCAAGGAATCTTGGCAAAATCAGCTGTCATACCATCGATAGAAGTGATAGCACGAATGGCAATGGTGTAGTCATATGTACGACCGTCACCCATAACACCAACTGAACGAACGCCTGTGTTGACAGTGAAATATTGCCAGATATCACGGTCAAGTCCTGCTTTAGCGATTTCCTCACGAAGGATAGCGTCTGATTCACGAACTGTTTCCAGTTTTTCTTCAGTGATTTCACCCATGACACGGATAGCGAGACCTGGTCCTGGGAATGGTTGGCGCCATACGATGTGGTCTGGCATACCAAGCTCTGTACCGAGGGCACGGACTTCGTCTTTATAAAGAGTGTTCAATGGTTCAATCAATTCAAACTGCATGTCTTCTGGAAGACCACCAACGTTGTGGTGTGACTTGATGGTTTGGGCTGTATCTGTACCAGACTCAATCACGTCAGTGTAAAGCGTTCCCTGAGCAAGGAATTTTACATCTTTTAGCTTGCTTGCTTCGTCATCAAAGACATAAACAAATTCGTTACCAATGATTTTCCGTTTTTGCTCAGGATCAGAAACGCCAGCAAGTTTGTCAAGGAAGCGTTTTGCAGCGTCTGCTTTGACGATATTCAAACCAAACTTACCACCAAGCATGTCCATAACTTGGTCAGCCTCTCCCTTACGGAGAAGACCGTGATCTACAAAGATACAGATTAATTGATCACCGATTGCTTTTTGAAGAAGAACCCCAACAACAGAAGAGTCAACACCACCTGATAGACCTAGAAGAACACGCTTGTCACCTACAGTTTCACGGATTTTCTTGATCTGCATGTCGATGAAGTTGTCCATTGACCAGTCGCCTTTAGCCTTACAGATGTTAAGGGCAAAGTTGCGAAGGATATCATTTCCGTATACAGAATGGCGCACTTCTGGGTGGAATTGGATACCGTAAATGTGCTTTTCTGGGTTTTCAATAGCTGCATAAGGACAGTCAGCAGAAGTGCCAGTACGAACAAAATCAGCTGGAATCTCTGTAACAGCATCGCCATGACTCATCAAAACAATCTGTTCTTCAGGAGTCCCTTCAAAGAGGGCAGAAGTGGTATGAGTAAGTGGTGATTGGCCATACTCGCGGTTACCAGCATCACCTGCAGGAACAACTTTTCCTCCAAGTTTATGAGTTAAAAGTTGCATACCATAGCAGATTCCCAAAATTGGAATGCCAAGTTCAAAAATTTCTGGGTCAATATCAAATGAACCATCTTCGTATACAGAGTTTGGTCCACCAGAGAGGATGATCCCTACAGGGTTAATCGCACGAACCTCTGCAGCTGAGATTTTGTGACTTTTTAGCTCTGAAAAAACACCAATTTCACGAATACGGCGTGAAATCAGCTGGTTGTATTGGCTACCATAGTCCAGCACGATGATTTTTTCGACATCTTGCAAATCAGTTGAAATGTTGCTCATCTTTTTCCTTTCTCAAAAGAAATATCTTTTTCAATATTCTATCACAAATAGGGGCGAATTACCAACTAAACAAGGCAAAGTTTGACTTTTTCTTAGCAAATACGGTACAATGGAGAAAATAAAGAAAAGAAGTGAGAATCATGTTACCAGCTTATATGAAAATCCACGATCAGATCAAGAAGGATATAGATGAGCATCATTGGAAAATCGGAGAGAGGCTTCCAAGTGAGCGAGATTTAGCTGAACAGTTTCAAGTTAGCCGGATGACATTACGCCAAGCTATCTCTCTCTTGGTCGAGGAAGGAGTTTTGGAGCGTCGTGTAGGAAGTGGAACCTTTGTCTCTAGCACTCGTGTCCAAGAAAAAATGCGAGGAACAACCAGTTTTACGGAGATTGTCAAATCTCAGGGGAAAGTACCTTCCAGCCAACTCATTTCTTACAGAAGAACCATTCCAAATGAGCAAGAGGTCGCAAAGCTGGGGATTACTCCAACAGAGAATATTATCCGCATGGAACGGGTGCGTTATGCTGACCAAGTTCCACTAGTCTATGAAGTCGCATCCATTCCTGAGAAATTTATTAAGGATTTCAAAAAAGAAGAAATCACCAGTCACTTCTTTCAAACCTTGCAGCAGTATGGCTACCGGATTGGCAAATCCCAACAGACCATTTATGCGAGATTGGCTAAGGAAAAGATTGCTGACTATCTAGAAGTCGAAAAGGGGCATGCGATTTTAGCCTTGACTCAGGTTTCTTATCTTGAAGATGGGACAGCTTTTGAATATGTAAAGAGTCAATACGTGGGTGAACGCTTTGAATTTTATCTTGAAAATAACTAGTTTAGAAAGGCTAGTTTTTTGTTTTCTTAAAAGATTAGAATTGTCAAAACAATCTGTCTAGGCTTGATTTTATCCTTTATTTACTATAAAATGAGAAGGAAAAACGTCAAACTTTTATATTGCAAATAGGAGAAAAAATGACAAAAACATTAAAACGTCCTGAGGTTTTATCACCTGCGGGGACTTTAGAGAAGCTAAAAGTAGCTGTTCAATACGGTGCGGACGCAGTCTTCATTGGTGGACAGGCCTATGGTCTTCGTAGCCGTGCAGGAAACTTTACCTTTGAACAGATGGAAGAAGGTGTGCAGTTCGCCGCTAAGTATGGTGCTAAGGTCTATGTGGCTGCCAATATGGTCATGCATGAAGGAAATGAAGCTGGTGCTGGTGAATGGTTCCGTAAGTTGCGTGATATCGGGATTGCGGCAGTTATCGTGTCAGATCCTGCCTTGATTATGATTGCAGCAACAGAAGCGCCAGGTCTTGAAATCCATCTTTCAACTCAAGCCAGTGCGACCAACTATGAAACTCTTGAGTTCTGGAAAGAACTTGGTCTAACTCGTGTGGTTTTAGCTCGTGAGGTTTCAATGGAAGAATTGGCAGAGATTCGCAAACGCACTGATGTAGAAATTGAAGCCTTTGTTCACGGAGCTATGTGTATTTCCTACTCAGGTCGCTGTACGCTATCAAACCACATGAGTATGCGTGATGCCAACCGTGGTGGTTGTTCGCAGTCTTGCCGTTGGAAATACGACCTTTACGACATGCCTTTTGGTCAAGAACGCAAGAGTCTTAAAGGTGAAATTCCAGAAGAATTTTCGATGTCAGCCGTTGACATGTCCATGATTGACCATATTCCAGATATGATTGAAAATGGTGTAGATAGTCTAAAAATTGAAGGTCGTATGAAGTCAATCCACTATGTTTCAACAGTAACCAACTGTTACAAGGCGGCTGTGGATGCTTACCTTGAAAGCCCAGAAAAATTTGAAGCTATTAAACAAGACCTGGTAGATGAGATGTGGAAAGTTGCCCAACGTGAATTGGCAACAGGTTTCTACTATAGTACACCTACAGAAAATGAACAGTTGTTTGGTGCACGTCGTAAAATCCCTGAATACAAGTTTGTCGCTGAAGTGGTTGCGTACGATGATACGACTCAAACGGCAACCATTCGTCAACGGAATGTCATCAACGAAGGCGACCAAGTGGAGTTTTATGGACCAGGTTTCCGTCATTTTGAAACCTATATCGAGGATCTTCACGATGCCAAGGGAAATAAAATCGATCGCGCTCCAAATCCAATGGAACTCTTGACAATCAAGGTTCCGCAACCTGTACAAGCTGGGGATATGGTACGTGCTCTGAAAGAAGGGCTTATCAACCTCTATAAGGAAGACGGGACAAGTGTCACAGTTCGTGCTTAGATAAGGAAAAGGGAATGATTCAAGCTCAAGGTTTATTGGTAGATGATGAAAGCAGATGTGTTCATTATCATAGTGAAAGGGATATTGTTTCACTCCAGTGTTATGAATGCAAGAAATATTACGCATGCTATCAGTGTCACAATGCTCTGGAAACACATGTATTTTCTCCCTACCCCTTGGCGCTTTCTGAGGATCAACCGATTTTATGTGGGGCCTGTAAAAGGACAATGACTTTTCAAGAATATCAAGAACAGATAGCTTGTCCTTATTGTAGCGCTCCATTTAATCCAGGGTGTAAACAACACTATTCCTACCATTTCAAATAAAATGAATCTATCCAAGTTCTAAACTTAGATTTTTCAATTTATTTCGGAAAATATAGAAAAAGTGGAAACACATTTCATCATAAAATGAGAAACTTATCTATACAGTGGTATAAAAATAGCAAAAATAGAAATAAATCATCTGAAACGCTTCCAACGTAAGTAAAAAGTTGACAAAAACAAATTTTAGGACTAAACTAAGTAAGTAAATTTTAAATAAAAGGAGAATTCATCATGAATTTAACATTTTTCGGTCTATGTCTTGCCTGTATGGGTGTATCTCTTGCAGAAGGATTTTTGATGAACGGTTTGTTCAAGTCTGCAGCACGCCAACCAGACATCATCCCACAATTGCGTAGTTTGATGATCATGGGGATTGCCTTTATCGAAGGAACATTCTTTGTAACCTTGGCGATGTCATTTGTCATTAAATAGACAACTCTATTTAGAAATGGAGGTGTCAAACCATGGAAGAAAGTTTGAATCCAACCGTTAATATTGGACCAATATCCTTTGATTTGACCCTGCTTGCCATGTCTCTTGTAACTGTTTTGATGGTTTTTGCCTTTGTCTACTGGGCAAGTCGTAAAATGACCATCCGTCCAAAGGGCAAACAAAATGCTCTTGAGATGATTTACGACTTTGTGATTGGTTTTACCAAACCAAACATTGGAGAATCATACATCAAGGATTATTCCTTATTTCTGTTTTCTCTATTTCTGTTTATCTTGGTTGCCAATAATATCGGCTTAATGGCAAAAGTACAAACAACAAACGGTTATAACTTGTGGACTTCCCCAACAGCCAACCTTGGATACGATTTATCCCTATCATTCTTGATCACTTTGATCGCCCATGTAGAAGGAGTTCGTCGTAGAGGCGTTAAAGAATATTTGAGAGCATTTGTTACACCTGGCTTTATGACTCCGATGAACATTTTAGAAGAGTTCACCAATTTTGCTTCCTTGGCGATTCGGATCTACGGAAATATTTTTGCCGGTGAGGTCTTAGCTGGATTGCTATTAGCCTTGTCACAAAATGCTTTGTATTGGTATCCTTTTGCCTTTATCGCAAACATGTTATGGACAGCCTTTTCAATTTTCATTTCATGTATTCAGGCTTATGTATTTACCATGTTGTCATCTATGTACATTGGTAAAAAAATAAATGAAGGGGAAGAGTAAGTAGAGGAGGATTAGAAGATGGATTTAACTATTAGTACCATTATCGGTGACTTTATTCTTATCGCTGGTTCCTTCCTTTTATTGATCTTTTTAGTGAAAAAATATGCTTGGGGAAATATTTCCAGCATCTTGGATGAACGTGCTGAAAAGATTTCTTCAGATATTGATGGTGCCGAGGAAGCCCGTAAAAAGGCTGAGGAACTAGCTAACAAACGTGAAGCTGAGTTAGCAGGTAGCCGTACCGAAGCTAAAACGATTATCGAGAATGCAAAGGGAACTGCTGAGAAAAGTAAAGCCGATATTTTAGCCGAAGCTAAACTTGAAGCAGGGCGCTTAAAAGAAAAAGCCAACCAAGAAATTGCTCAAAATAAAGCTGAAGCTTTACAAAGTGTTAAGGGCGAGGTGGCAGATTTGACAGTTAGTCTAGCTGGGAAAATCATCTCACAAAACCTTGACAGTCATGCCCATAAGGAACTCATTGATCAGTATATCGATCAGCTAGGAGAAGCCTAATGGACAAGAAAACAGCAAAGGTCATTGAAAAGTACAGCATGCCTTTTGTCCAATTAGTGATTGAAAAAGGAGAAGAGGACCGGATTTTTTCAGACTTGGATCAAATCAAGCAAGTCGCAGAAGAAACGGGTTTACCTTCTTTTTTAGCTCAGGTGGCAGTCGATGAGTCAGATAAGGAAAAAACAGTTCGTTTCTTTCAAGACTCTGTGTCACCTTTAATGCAAAACTTTATTCAAGTTCTGGTTTACAATCACAGAGCAAATCTTTTTTATGAAGTAATTGCAGATTGTTTGAATCGCCTTGAAAAAGAGACCAATCGTTTTGTAGTCACGATTTCTTCAGCTCATCCTTTAACAGATGAACAGAAGGAACGTCTGCTCCCATTGATAGAGAAAAAAATGTCTCTGAAAGTGCGGAGCGTCAAAGAACAAATTGATGAAGGACTCATTGGTGGTTTTGTCATTTTTGCTAATCACAAGACAATTGATGTGAGTATTAAACAACAACTTCGAGTTGTTAAAGAAAATTTGAAATAGAAAGTGGTGTTCTTTTGGCAATTAACGCACAAGAAATCAGCGCTTTAATTAAGCAACAAATTGAAAATTTCAAACCCAATTTTGATGTATCTGAAACAGGTGTTGTAACCTATATCGGGGACGGAATTGCGCGTGCTCACGGCCTTGAAAATGCCATGAGTGGAGAGCTGTTGATTTTTGAAAACGGTTCTTATGGGATGGCGCAAAACTTGGAGTCAACAGACGTTGGGATTATCATCCTAGGTGACTTTACAGATATTCGTGAAGGCGATACAATTCGTCGTACAGGTAAAATCATGGAAGTTCCTGTTGGTGAGAGCCTTATTGGACGTGTTGTGGATCCACTTGGTCGTCCAGTTGACGGTCTTGGAGAAATCCATACTGATAAGTCTCGTCCAGTAGAAGCGCCGGCTCCTGGTGTTATGCAACGTAAGTCTGTATCAGAACCATTGCAAACAGGTTTGAAAGCTATTGATGCCCTTGTTCCGATTGGTCGTGGTCAACGTGAGTTGATTATCGGTGACCGTCAGACAGGGAAAACAACCATCGCTATTGATGCTATTTTGAACCAAAAAGGTCAAGATATGATTTGTATCTATGTAGCGATTGGACAAAAAGAGTCAACTGTTCGTACGCAAGTTGAAACACTTCGTCAGTACGGTGCCTTGGACTACACAATCGTTGTGACAGCTTCTGCTTCACAACCTTCTCCATTGCTCTTCCTAGCTCCTTATGCTGGGGTTGCCATGGCAGAAGAGTTTATGTACCAAGGGAAGCATGTTTTGATCGTTTATGATGATCTTTCAAAACAAGCGGTCGCTTATCGTGAACTCTCCCTCTTGCTTCGTCGTCCACCAGGTCGTGAAGCCTTCCCTGGGGATGTTTTCTATCTTCATAGCCGTTTGCTTGAGCGTTCAGCTAAGGTTTCTGATGAACTTGGTGGTGGTTCAATCACAGCTCTACCATTTATCGAGACACAAGCAGGAGATATCTCTGCTTATATCGCAACCAACGTGATTTCAATCACAGATGGTCAAATCTTCCTTGGCGATGGTCTCTTCAATGCGGGTATTCGTCCAGCTATTGATGCGGGTTCATCTGTATCTCGTGTAGGTGGTTCTGCACAAATCAAAGCTATGAAGAAGGTTGCTGGTACACTTCGTATCGACCTTGCTTCATATCGTGAGTTGGAAGCCTTCACTAAGTTTGGTTCTGATTTGGATGCGGCTACTCAAGCTAAGTTAAATCGTGGACGTCGTACCGTTGAAGTTCTGAAACAACCAGTTCATAAACCATTACCTGTTGAGAAACAAGTAACCATTCTTTATGCTTTGACACATGGTTTCTTGGATACGATTCCTGTAGATGACATTGTTCGTTTTGAGGAAGAGTTTCATGATTTCTTTGATGCACAACATCCAGAGATTTTGGAAACTATTCGTGAAACAAAAGACTTGCCAGAAGAAGCAGTCTTGGATGCTGCGATTACAGAGTTTCTCAATCAATCCAGCTTCCAATAAGAATAGAGGTGTCAGATGGCAGTATCTCTAAATGATATTAAAACAAAAATCGCCTCAACAAAAAATACTAGTCAAATCACCAATGCCATGCAAATGGTATCGGCTGCCAAGTTAGGTCGCTCTGAAGAAGCAGCACGTAACTTTCAAGTTTATGCTCAGAAGGTTCGTAAGCTTTTGACGGATATTCTGCATGGTAACGGATCTGGTGGTTCTACCAATCCGATGCTCATTAGTCGCCCAGTTAAGAAAACAGGCTATATCGTTATTACTTCAGACCGTGGCTTGGTTGGAGGTTATAATGCTTCCATCCTTAAAGCTGTGATGGAGCTGAAAGAAGAATACCATCCAGATGGTACAGGTTTTGAGATAATCTGTATTGGTGGTATGGGAGCTGATTTCTTTAAGGCTCGTGGCATTCAACCAATCTATGAACTACGTGGCTTGGCCGACCAACCAAGTTTTGATGAAGTTCGTAAAATTATTTCAAAAACGATTGAAATGTATCAAAATGAACTTTTTGATGAATTATACGTCTGCTACAATCATCATGTCAATACTCTCACAAGTCAAATGCGTGTGGAACAAATGCTGCCGATTGTTGACTTAGATCCAAATGAAGCGGATGAAGAGTATAGCTTGACATTTGAGTTGGAAACGAGTCGTGATGAGATTCTAGAGCAGTTGTTACCTCAGTTTGCAGAAAGTATGATATACGGGGCTATCATCGATGCCAAGACAGCTGAGAATGCTGCAGGTATGACAGCCATGCAAACGGCGACTGATAATGCCAAGAAAGTCATCAATGATTTGACAATCCAGTATAACCGTGCCAGACAGGCGGCGATTACACAAGAAATTACAGAAATTGTAGCGGGGGCTAGTGCCTTAGAATAAGGCTTTGCCTCCCCCATATCAAAATGAACTTAGGCCCTAGGTGAACTAGGAACCGACAGTATCTTATATAGAATAGGAGAAGGAGATGAGTTCAGGTAAAATTGCTCAGGTTATTGGACCCGTTGTCGACGTCTTGTTCGCAGCAGGTGAAACACTTCCTGAGATTAATAATGCACTTGTCGTCTACAAAAATGACGAAAGAAAAACAAAAATCGTCCTTGAAGTAGCCTTGGAGTTGGGTGATGGTATGGTTCGTACGATCGCCATGGAATCAACAGATGGTTTGACTCGTGGAATGGAAGTTTTGGACACAGGCCGTCCAATCTCTGTTCCAGTAGGTAAAGAAACTTTGGGACGTGTCTTCAATGTTTTGGGAGATACCATTGACTTGGATGCTCCTTTCGCTGAGGACGCTGAGCGTCAGCCAATTCATAAGAAAGCTCCAACTTTTGATGAATTGTCTACCTCATCTGAAATCTTGGAAACAGGGATCAAGGTTATCGACCTTCTTGCCCCTTACCTAAAAGGTGGTAAAGTTGGACTTTTCGGTGGTGCCGGAGTTGGTAAAACCGTCCTGATTCAAGAATTGATTCACAATATTGCCCAAGAACACGGTGGTATTTCAGTATTTACCGGTGTTGGGGAACGTACTCGTGAAGGGAACGACCTTTACTGGGAAATGAAAGAATCAGGTGTTATCGAGAAAACAGCCATGGTATTTGGTCAGATGAATGAACCACCTGGAGCACGTATGCGTGTTGCCCTTACTGGTTTGACAATTGCTGAATACTTCCGTGATGTAGAAGGCCAAGATGTGCTTCTCTTTATCGATAATATCTTCCGTTTTACTCAAGCTGGTTCAGAAGTATCTGCCCTTTTGGGTCGGATGCCTTCAGCCGTTGGTTACCAACCAACACTTGCTACTGAAATGGGTCAATTGCAAGAACGTATCACATCAACCAAGAAGGGTTCTGTAACCTCTATCCAGGCTATCTATGTGCCAGCAGATGACTACACTGACCCAGCGCCAGCAACAGCCTTCGCTCACTTGGATTCAACAACAAACTTGGAACGTAAGTTGGTACAGTTGGGTATCTACCCAGCCGTTGATCCGTTGGCTTCAAGCTCTCGTGCCTTGGCACCTGAGATTGTTGGTGAGGAGCACTATGCAGTTGCTGCTGAAGTCAAACGTGTCCTTCAACGTTACCATGAATTGCAAGATATCATTGCTATCCTTGGTATGGATGAACTCTCTGATGAAGAAAAGACTTTGGTTGCTCGTGCCCGTCGCATCCAGTTCTTCTTGTCTCAAAACTTCAACGTTGCGGAGCAATTTACTGGCCAACCTGGTTCGTATGTACCAGTAGCGGAAACGGTTCGTGGCTTTAAGGAAATCCTTGAAGGGAAATATGACCAGCTACCAGAAGATGCCTTCCGTGGTGTCGGTTCAATCGAAGACGTCATTGCTAAGGCAGAGAAAATGGGATTTTAAGAGGTGACCTATGGCTCAGTTAACTGTCCAGATCGTGACACCAGATGGCCTCGTCTATGATCACCATGCCAGCTTTGTATCGGTTCGAACTCTGGATGGTGAGATGGGGATCTTGCCACGACATGAAAATATGATTGCGGTTTTAGCGGTTGATGAAGTAAAGGTAAAGCGAATCGATGATGATACTCATGTAAACTGGATTGCAGTGAACGGAGGGATTATCGAGATTGCCAATGACATCATTACCATTGTAGCCGACTCAGCAGAGCGTGCTCGTGATATCGATATCAGTCGTGCGGAACGTGCTAAACTTCGCGCCGAACGAGAAATCGAAGAAGCCCATGAAAAGCATTTAATAGACCAAGAACGGCGAGCTAAGGTTGCTTTGCAACGTGCCATTAACCGTATCAATGTCGGAAATAAATTATAAAATAAAAATGAACTTGCTTAAGCAAGTTCATTTTTATTTTACATTAATGTTTAAATGTGATGCAAACGGCTTCGGGAACTCGGAAATCGTTAGAAAGCTCAGCTAATCGACCAGTTTTAGGATTACGTTTAAAGACGGTTGCATTATCTGAATCTTGGTGAACTGCAATTAGAAATTCTTGGTCAGGAGTTAGGTCGAAATCACGTGGTGTTTTACCATGACTTGGAACAATCTCTAATAATTCCAGACTACCATCAGCCAGGATGCTAAATACAGCAATGGAATCATGACCTCGGTTGGATGCATAGAGGTATTTGCCGTCTTTTGAAAGACGAATGGCAGCAGTAGCATTAAATTCCTCATATCCATCTGGCAAAGTCGAAATGACTTGCATGCGTTCAAATTCACCAACACCATCGTAAATCAAGACTTCAATGGTACTGTTGAGTTCACAGATGAGGTAGGCAATCTTATAATGATGATGGAAAACGATGTGGCGAGCACCTGCTCCAGCTTGGCTGTGATAAGTGTAGAGTTTACTTAGTTTTCCTTCTGGGCTAACATCGTAGGTCGTTACTTCATCCGTTCCTAGATCACATGTGACGAGATACTGGTCAGGTGTTAGATCTGTAAAGTGTACATGTGGGGAAGATTGGTTTTCATGAGGACCTTGTCCGCTATGCTGATCTAGATCTGTTTGGATGAGTCTACCATCCGATTGACGTTTATAAACTAGAACTTGACCTTTATGATAGTTGGCCCCATAAACGAGACCACGTTTTTCATCTACTGTCACATAACAATGAGGAGCGCCTTCTTCCACCACATGATTTAACAAAGTGCCGTCGGTCTTGTAAGCAGCGATTCCACCCAAGCCATCCTGGCTCCCTACGGTGTATAAGTGTTGCTGTTGGTCAAAGGCAAGGTAGGTCGGACTTGGTTCAGCAGCAAAGAGTTCAAGATTTGCAAGCTGGCCTGTTTCTGTATTAAAATCAGCTTTGTAAATCCCTTTAGATAAGCGACGAGTGTAAGTTCCAAAATAAACAGTTTCTTTCATGTCCATACCTCTTAATAATGATAAGTTCATTATACCACAAAATGAAATTCTTAACTGACTTTCATCATTTTTTGAAAATTACAGAAAACATCTTAGGGAGATTTATTTAGTTTTTACCTTGCTTTCAAAAATCAAAGTGATATAATAATGATATATTTGATTTAAAGGAGTGTCTTATGAAAAAACGTATTTTTCTAATGGCTGCAGTAGCAGTGTTGTCATCAGCACTACTAGCAGCTTGTTCGTCTGGTGGTAAAAACGCCAACCAACCTGTGACTTATACTTATGTCTTCTCATCGGATCCTGCAACTTTGGACTATACAGTTTCTGGAAATTCCAGTACCAAACAGGTGACTGGGAATGTCATCGATGGTTTGCTTGAGAATGACCAATATGGAAATCTTGTGCCGTCTGTAGCAGAGGACTGGAGTGTTTCTAAAGATGGTTTGACTTACACCTATAAAATCCGGAAAGGGATTAAGTGGTACACTAATGAAGGCGAGGAATATGGTGAAGTAAAGGCTCAGGATTTCGTGACAGGTTTGAAACATGCTGTCGCTAAGAAATCACAAGCCCTCTATCTCGTACAGGATTCAATCAAAGGGTTAGATGATTATATTAACGGGAAAACAAATGATTTTTCTACTGTTGGAATTAAGGCGACAGATGATTATACTCTTGTTTATACGCTTAATAATCCTGAATCTTTCTGGAATTCCAAGACAACGATGGGTGTTTTAGCACCAATCAATGAAGACTTTTTAGCCTCTAAGGGGGATGATTTTGGTAAACCTACTGATGTTACAAGTATTCTATACAATGGTCCTTACCTTCTGAAAGGTCTCACATCGAAATCTTCAATCGAGATGACGAAAAACCAAAACTATTGGGATAAAGGAAATGTCTTTATTGATGATATAAAATTAACCTTCTTTGATGGTCAAGATGCAGACTCTCTTGGTCGTGGTTTTGATGAAGGCCACTACCCAGCAGCTCCCCTCTTTAAGAATTCTGCAAACTATGAGCGATTCAAAGAAAAATACAAAGACAACATTGTGTATGGTCAACAAAGAGGAGGTAGCTACTACATTTCAACTAATATTGACCGTGTAGCCTATAACCATACTTCTAAAACAACGGACGAAGAAAAGACATCTACTAAGAAAGCTTTGTTGAACAAAGATTTCCGCCAAGCCTTGGCTTTTGGAGCAGATCGTAAGGCTGCTGTCTCTCAAGTATTTGGTGATGAAGTTGCCCCTCGTAAATTACGTACTAGCTTTACACCTCCAACGTTTGTTCAAATTGGAGATCAATCTTTTGGTCAAGTAACAAAAGCAGAACTTGACAAGTTGGATACTGCTTGGAGCGATGTTAGCCTAGATGATGCACAAGATTCACTTCATAATGTAGAGAAAGCTAAAACCAAACTTGAAGCGGCTAAAAAAACTCTTCAAGCCGACGGTGTTCAGTTCCCTATTCATTTGGACTTGCCAGTTTCCTCTACTCAAACGGATTTTGTACGTCAAGCTCAATCGTATAAACAATCAATAGAGGAAGCTCTTGGAGTTGAAAATGTAGTGGTTGATATCCAACAAGTTTCTGATGATGAATTGGGAAGTATGACCGTTCTTGCAACTTCAAAAGACAATATCGACTGGGATATCAATCCAAACAGTGGATGGAGCCCAGACTATGCAGATCCATCAACCTATCTTGATGCATTTGATCCAACATCTGGACCAACTCTTCTTGGAGCACTTGGTATTGCACCAGGATCAGATAGTTCAGCCATTAAGGCAGTAGGATTGGATAAATACAAGGAATTACTTGATGATGCTAACAGTGAGAAAACGGATCTCGAAAAACGCTATTCAAAATATGCTAAAGCTCAAGCATGGTTGACAGATAGTGCTCTAGTTATTCCTGTACACTCAGACGGTGCCCAAATGCTTGTTACAAAGAAAGTTCCAGGAACAGGAGCAGATGGTTGGGTCGGTGATAAAACAGGCGAAAACAGTTATAAATATCTGAAGATTCAAGATAAGATTGTGACAAGTAAAGAAATGGAAGAATTTCGCAAGAAATTTGCTGAAGAAAAAGCAAAATCAAACGAAGAATACCAAAAACAACTATCAAGTCATATTAAAGATTAAATAAATCTCCTCAATTGAGGAGATTTTTCTTTTTGTCTATCTATGTAAGCACTTTAAAAAAGAGTTATTTTAGTCTAAAAATGGTATAATGAGAGAATGACAGAAAGGATGTATTTATGGAACATAAAGAGAAACATTTTAGCCTATCTTGGTTCTTCAAGTGGTTTTTAGATAATAAAGCTATTACTGTATTCTTAGTGACCTTGTTACTGGGCTTGAATCTTTTCATTCTAAGTAAGATTAGTTTTATCTTTTTACCGGTTTTGGATTTTCTAGGAGTTGTCATGTTGCCAGTTATTTTATCTGGTTTACTTTATTACCTCCTCAATCCGATTGTTGACTGGATGGAGAAACACAAGATCAATCGTGTACTTGCCATCAGTATTGTATTTGTCATCATTGGACTTTTTATCATTTGGGGTCTGGCAGTCGCTATTCCAAATCTTCAACGCCAGGTCTTAAATTTTGCAAAGAATGTGCCTAGTTACCTCGAAGATGCTGACCGTGTTATCAATGATCTTGTAACCAAACGCTTGCCAGATGATTTTAGACCTCAGTTAGAGCAAGTACTTGCAAATGTTTCTACAGAAGCGACGATGTGGGCCAGCAAAATCTCTTCTCAAGCTGTTAACTGGGTTAGCGCCTTTATCAGTAGTGTTTCCCAGGTCATTGTAGCGGTTATTATCGTACCCTTCATGCTCTTTTATCTTTTGAGAGATGGAAAAGGCTTGCGGGATTACCTAACTAAATTCATCCCAAACAAGTTAAAAGAACCTGTCGGACAAGTTTTGTCAGATGTTAATAAACAGTTATCAAACTATGTTAGAGGGCAGGTTACTGTTGCTATTATCGTGGCAATTATGTTTATTATCTTCTTTAAGATCATTGGTCTCAGATATGCTGTGACTCTTGGTATTACGGCTGGTATCCTCAATCTAGTACCTTACCTGGGTAGTTTTCTAGCGATGTTGCCTGCTCTGGTTTTGGGCTTGATTGCAGGACCTGTGATGCTTTTGAAAGTGATTATTGTCTTTATTGTTGAACAAACGATTGAAGGTCGCTTCGTTTCTCCGCTTATTTTAGGTAGTCAGCTAAACATCCATCCGATCAATGTCCTCTTTGTTCTCCTAACTTCAGGTTCTATGTTTGGTATTTGGGGAGTCTTGCTGGGAATTCCTGTCTATGCTTCTGCCAAGGTCGTTATCTCAGCTATCTTTAACTGGTATAAAAAAGTCAGCGGTCTGTATGAAGAAGAAGGGGAGGAAATCAAGAGTGAACAATAGTCAACGCATGCTCCAGGCTCTGGATGAACAGGATTTAACCAAGGCGGATCAGTATTATCACAAAGCCCTCGAAACAGATTCAAGTGAAGTTCTTTACGAACTAGCAAGCTATCTAGAGGGAATTGGCTTTTATCCTCAAGCAAAAGAAATTTACCAACATATCGTTACAGAATTCCCAGAAGTGAATCTGAATTTAGCAAGCATTGCTAGTGAGGATGGCAATGTTGAGGAAGCCTTTGCTTACCTTGAGGAAATCACACCCGAAAGTGACTGGTACGTATCGGCCTTGGCCTTGAAGGCAGACCTCTATCAGTTGGAAGGATTGACAGATGTTTCGCGTGAAAAGTTACTGGAAGCCCTAAACTACTCAGACGATCCCTTATTAGTTTTTGGTTTGGCTGAGTTGGATAGCGAGTTAGGGAATTATCAGGAAGCCATTCAGGGCTATGCTCAGTTGGATAATCGCTCCATCTACGAACAAACAGGTGTATCAACCTACCAACGAATTGGCTACGCTTATGCCCAGTTAGGCAAGTTTGAAGCTGCAACTGAGTTCTTAGAAAAAGCCTTAGAACTAGAATACGATGACCAAACTGCCTTTGAACTGGCTAGTCTTTACTTTGATCAAGAAGAGTATCAAAAATCTGTTCTTTACTTTAAGCAGATTGATACCATTTCACCAGATTTTGAAGGATATGAGTATGGTTATAGTCAAGCCTTGCATAAGGAACATCAGGTGGAAGAGGCCCTTCGTACCGTTAAACAAGGTTTGGAGAAAAATCCATTTGAAACTCGGCTCTTACTAGCTGCTTCTCAGTTTTCGTATGAATTGCATGATCCTAGTGCTGCAGAGCAGTTTCTCCTTACTGCTAAAGAAGATGCAGAGGATACAGAAGAAATTTTTCTTCGCCTCGCAACCATTTATATGGAACAAGAGCGGTATGAAGATATCATCGCTCTCCAAAGTCAAGAACCTGAAAATCTTTTGACCAAGTGGATGATTGCACGCTCTTACCAGGAAATCGAGGATTTAGATAAGGCCCATGAGCTCTATCAGGAACTATCGCCTGACCTCAAGGATAATCCCGAGTTTTTGGAGCAGTATACTTATCTTTTGCGTGAATTGGGATATTTTGAAGAAGCAAAGGTACAAGCTGAAGCCTATTTAAAACTCGTTCCAGATGATGTTCAGATACAAGAACTCTTAGAAACACTTTAAAAGTTATCTCTCTAAAAATGTATCCGTCAATTTGGCAGATACGTTTTTTTGGAAGAAATAGAATTTTTTTTCAATTACTCTTGCTAAATTGTTTATTTATGCTATAATAGGAACAATTATTTTTAGGAGGTGCAGTATGTCTTATATGTTTGAGATATTACCAAGTTTGTTAAACGGTGCAAGTATGACACTTCAGGTCTTTGCTCTGGTTTTAATTTTTTCAATTCCCTTAGGTATTGTCGTTGCCTTTGCTTTGCAAGTCCGTTGGAAACCCCTCCATTATCTCATTGACCTTTATATTTGGGTAATGCGAGGGACTCCTTTGCTCTTGCAATTAATCTTTATTTACTATGTTCTTCCTAGCATTGGGATACGTTTAGATCGTTTGCCTGCTGCTGTGATCGCTTTTGTATTGAACTATGCAGCCTACTTTGCAGAAATCTTTCGTGGTGGGATTGAAACCATTCCCAAAGGGCAGTATGAAGCCGCAAAAGTGTTAAAATTTGGCTCCTTTGATACAGTTCGCTATATCATCCTTCCTCAGGTTACAAAGATTGTCTTACCGAGTGTCTTTAATGAAATTATGAGTTTGGTCAAGGATACTTCTTTGGTCTATGCTTTGGGGATTTCAGATTTGATTTTGGCTAGTAGGACTGCAGCCAATCGAGATGCCAGTCTTGTTCCTATGTTTTTAGCTGGAGCTATTTATTTAATCATGATTGGTCTTGTAACCATTGTAGCGAAAAAACTTGAGAAGAAGTACAGTTATTACAGATAGGAGGATTGCTATGTTAGAATTACGAAATATCAATAAATCCTTTGGTGGCAAACAAATCTTAACCAATTTCAGCCTATCAATTCCTGAGAAACAAATCCTCGCAATCGTAGGTCCATCAGGAGGAGGCAAGACCACCTTGTTACGTATGCTAGCTGGATTGGAAACCATCGATTCTGGAGAAATCTACTATAACGGCGAATCGCTAGCTATAGATGAACTCGAAAAGCGCAATCTTCTGGGATTTGTTTTCCAAGATTTTCAACTCTTTCCGCATTTGTCAGTTCTAGAAAACTTAACTCTGTCGCCCATAAAAACCATGAGCATGGAGAAGGAAGTTGCTGAGAAGAAGGCGCGTGGTTTGTTAGAACAACTTGGATTAGCTGGGCATGCAGATGCCTTTCCTTTCTCATTATCTGGTGGGCAAAAACAACGGGTGGCCTTAGCACGCGCCATGATGATAAACCCAGAAATTATTGGATATGATGAACCTACATCGGCCTTAGACCCAGAATTGCGATTAGAAGTAGAAAAACTTATCCTTCAAAATAAAGAGCGTGGGATGACCCAGATTGTTGTGACGCACGACCTTCAATTTGCGGAAAACATTGCCGATCAGATCCTTAAGGTTGATCCAAAGTAGGAGGTGTCTATGAAGAGAAAGAAAATTGCCCTTGTACTTGCTCTGTTCTTTAGCTTCTTCCTGACGGCTTGTACTCAGAAGGCAAGTGATCCAAATCAGGATAATTGGTCCAAATATCAAAAGCAGGGTAGCATTACTATTGGATTTGACAATACCTTTGTTCCCATGGGATTTGAGGAAAAGAATGGCCAGTACGCGGGCTTTGATATTGACCTAGCCCAAGCTGTCTCTGAAAAGCTAGGAATTCAGATTAAATTTCAACCCATCGATTGGGATATGAAAGAAACCGAACTACAAAATGGTACCATTGATGCCATCTGGAATGGCTATACAGCTACAGATGAACGGAAAGAGAAGGTTGCCTTTACTATTCCTTACATGGAAAATCAACAAGTTTTGGTCTCTAAAAAGTCTCAAAATATCCACTCAGTTCAGGATATGACTGACAAAGTTTTAGGGGCCCAGGCTGGATCTTCTGGCTATTTGAATTTTGAAGGACAACCCGAATTACTCAAGAATCGAGTAAAAGATCAGAAGGCCAATCAATACCAAAGTTTTAATGAAGCCTTAATTGATTTGAAAAACGATCGTATTGATGCCTTGTTGATTGACCGGGTATATGCTAATTACTATCTCCAGTCTGAAGGAATATTAAATGACTACAATGTCTTTTCAGCTGGATTTGAAAGTGAAGCTTTTGCAGTGGGTGTTAGACCTGTTGATAAAATTTTGCTAGCTGCTCTGAATCAAGCCTTTATCTCACTATACCAAGAAGGAAAATTCCAGGAAATCAGCCAGAAATGGTTTGGAGAAGATGTGGCCACCAGTCAAGTTAAAAATCAAGAATAAGAAAAGAGATTGAGTTTTTCCTCAATCTCTTTTTGCATCAAAAAATCCTCTGGCAAGTACCAGAGGATAAGAGTTTATACTCAATGAAAATCAAAGAGCAAACTAGGAAGCTAGCCGCAGGCTGTACTTGAGTACGGCAAGGCAACGCTGACGTGGTTTGAAGAGATTTTCGAAGAGTATTATTTCATTGTTGGGAAGAGCAATACATCACGGATAGTAGTTGTATCAGTGAGAAGCATGCAGAGACGGTCGATACCGATACCCAAACCACCTGTTGGTGGCATACCGTATTCAAGAGCCTCGATGTAGTCGTAATCGATACCTGTTGCTTCATCGTCCCCAAGTTCTTTAGCTTTGGCTTGAGCTTCGAAACGACTAAGTTGATCGATTGGATCATTCAACTCAGAATAGGCATTTCCGTATTCTTTGGTCATAATGAAGAGCTCGAAACGGTCAGTAAAGCGTTCATCTTCAGGGTTTTTCTTAGCGAGTGGAGATACAGCTACTGGATGTCCATAAACGAAGGTTGGTTGAATCAATGTTTCTTCGACAAATTCTTCAAAGAAGGCATTGATGATGTGACCAACTTCAGTGTAATGCTTTTCAACAGGTACATGTTTTTCATTGGCAAGAGCTACGGCTTCTTCGAAAGTCAAATCTTGCCAGAAGTCAACACCAGTAATTTCCTTGATAGCATCCACCATGTGAACACGTTTAAATGGTTCATTAATCTTGATTTCAGTGCCTTGATAGTTTACTGGACCATCTCCTTTGACAGCCTTTGCAGCATGCTGGATAATACCTTCTGTCAAATCCATAATATCATGGAAATCGGCATAAGCTTGGTAAACCTCAATCATAGTAAATTCAGGATTATGAGTTGCATCCATTCCTTCGTTACGGAAGATACGGCCAATCTCATAGACGCGTTCCATACCACCGACAATTAGACGTTTGAGATGAAGTTCCAGAGCTATCCGAAGCACCATATCAATATTTTGAGCATTGTGGTGTGTAATAAATGGTTTGGCAGCAGCACCACCGGCCTCGTTGTGAAGTACAGGTGTTTCCACTTCAAGAAAATCATGTCCATCTAGATAACGACGAATTTCAGAGATGATTTTTGAACGAGTGACAAAGCGATCAAAACTTTCGCGATTTGAAATTAAATCAAGGTAACGTTTGCGATAGATGGTTTCAACGTCAGTCAAACCGTGGAATTTCTCTGGAAGAGGACGAAGGGCTTTAGATAAGTGGGTGATATGAGTGGCCTTTATAGAAAGTTCTCCCATATCTGTACGCATCACTTCACCTTCGACACCGAGGAAGTCTCCTAGGTCAGCCTTCTTAAAGATTTCGTAGTTTTCTTCACCCACAGCATCTTTACGAACATAGATTTGGATTTGGCCATCACGGTCTTGTAAATGAGCAAAGCCGACTTTTCCTTTACCACGTTTACTAACTAAACGTCCAGCGATAGTAGCAGTTTCGTTTAATTCATGTAATTGTTCTTTATCGAGTTCTGCAAATTTATCTTTTAGTTCTTGAGAGTTAGCAGTACGTTCAAAACGTTTACCGAAAGGATCAATTCCTTGTTCACGGAGCGCAGCCATTTTTTCACGGCGAACGATCTGCTGGTCATTTAGTTCTTCCATATGTTCTGTAGACATGGGTTCCTCCTAATTTTTGATCAAATTTTGAAATAATAAATCAATTTTTCACGATACTCCCATTTTATCATAAATAGTCAAGAAATTCACGGATATTCTATAAAAACTAAAAAGAACTTGACCATTAAGATCAAGTTCTTTATTGATAAGAGGTATCATTCCAAGTATCAAGAGTGAATGTTTCAAAATCATGGGTTTCAAGAATTGTCAGGCTGGCATTTGCTAGACCGCCAGCTTTACGAAGAAGAGGTTCTTTATAGCCTAGAAGAGTACGAAGACTGGCAGTAAGATTAGCTCCATGGCCAACAATTAGAACTCTCTCAGCCTGACTCCTCTTCAGAGATTTGATAAATTGAATGGTACGTTGAGTTGTACTGTAGAGGGATTCCGCTTCAAACATTCTTGTATCAAACTTAGCTAAGTTTGTACGAAAAGCCTTGATTTGTTGTGGGTAGATGGCCTCTAATGTTGCAATTTTTAATCCCTCTAGTTTTCCGAGATGCCATTCACGTAGGTCAGGAATAGTCTCTAAAGGACATTGCGTCTGGAGTTGGCTTTGGATAATTTCAGCAGATTTGACCGCTCTTGGTAAATCACTTGAATAAATCTCATCGAAAGGAATATTGCTGAGATATTGACCGAGCGCCTTTAAGGTATCAATAGACTCAGGAAGAAGAGGTGAGTCCCCTCCGGCACCTTGGAAACGTCCTTCAAGATTCCAGATAGTTCGGCCATGACGCACAAAATAGAGTTTCATCAGTTGTTTTCCTCCAAGATATCTGCAAAATCTGCTTTCACAAAACTAGCCAAGTCTTGTGAAGCAATAATGATACTATGCCCGACTTCCCCAGCAGAGACGATCATTTTGTCTAAATCTAAAGCTGTTTTATCAATAAAAATAGGATAGTTGTGTTTTTGGCGAATGCCGACGGGGTTATTAGCTCCATGAATGTAGCCTGTCGTTTTTTCTAGGTCTTTTTGTGGAATCATACTCACTTTTTTATTACCAGAAACCTTTGCTAATTTTTTTTCAGCGAGGTGTTCTGTTATGGGGACGATTCCGATAATTGGGCCTGTCTTGTCCCCCAGCAGAGCCAAGGTTTTAAAGATATGTGTTCGATCATATTCCGAAGGAAGTTCACCCTCAAGCGCATTGATTTGAATCCCTGTATGCTCAATTCCTGCTTTGGTTAAGATTTGCTCGACAAGAGTTTTTTTAATTTTTACTTTTTTTGCCATTATTTATACTTATCCTCCAATTGACTCATCCAGATACCAAGCCAAATGCCAAGCGCAAAGAAGAAGGCGATGAGAACATAGCTCACGATAGAAAGTCCAGTGTATTGGATACTTTCAGCACTTCCAGCATTTGGAATCAAAATTAAAAGAGTACTTGAAAGAACAATGCCAATAATAAAATGGTAAACACGAGAGTGGTAGTTGTTTAAGGCATGGTCCATTAATTTTGAAAAAACGATGAGAGTTGCTCCTGCACCAATCCCGATAGGAAGGAAGGTACCAAATAAATCAAAGGCCTTAAAGCCAGTTAGCATTGGAGCGTACAGTCCTAAAATCAAGAGTAGATTTGATGGACTTAAACCAGGCACCAAGACACCAAGAGCTAAAAGAACACCTGCCAAGATGAAACTAGCGAAACTGGCGCTGAGAGATCCAACAACAAAGTTTAGCGCGTAGAGCCCTAGACCTGAAAGGATAAAGGTAGTCCAGAACCAGACTAGGTCAATCTTGTCACGATCAGATTCTCGAGTAGATTCTCTAAGGAGGCTAGGAACTGTACCGATGATAGCTCCAGCAAAGCTCCATAAAACATAGACTTGGTAATTTTCTAGCAAATACTCAATCGGATAGGAAAACAAACCAATACCTAGCAACATCCCGATAGCTACTGGGATAAAGTATAGGACATTCTCTTTAAAATCCTTAAAGGGATGAGCCAGAAAGCCAATCATTCGCTCGTAAATTCCCAAAATCGCTGCTAGAACACCACCAGAAATTCCGGGTAGGATAAATCCTAAGGCGATGACGATTCCTTTGATAACTCTTGCAATCCATGAAAACATATTAGACTCCTCAATTTCATAAATTTCTTTCTCTGTCTTATCAATTATAACACAGACAGCAAAAAAATGAAAAAGCAAGTGAAAAAGTTGCGATTTTGACTTGCTTTATGGTCTTAAAAATAGCTTTCGGAAGGTTTCTTCTTTTTCCTTATTAGTAGAAATGAGATTGATGTCTAGGTGATGTTCAAATCCTGCAATTTTTCCTTTGGAAGTATACTGATGGAGGTCATAGTCTAAATCAGTATTGGGTGTGGACTCAAAGTAGCCTGAGTCTGTCCCATAAGAAGGGATCCAGACGGCAGAGAAATTTTCCGTATTGATGCTATGTTCTTGCATGAAATAAACACCAATGTAAATCCCGATATTTTTAGCGCCCAGCGATTCAAGTTTAGCTCGAAAAGCTTCGACTCCGTCATTCATATCTGCCATTGTTTTTTTCTCAACGTCAAGCCAGTAATAACTAGGGTTGTATGGAGAAGCAGAATTGTAGAAAACTTCAGCCGCTTTTTCCATTTCTTCTTTGTTCGTACCAGCTAGATAAGCATAGACGGCTACGGGAACATTGCGCTTTTGAAATTCTGAAATGTGATTCTTATAGGATTTATCGACCCCGTTGATAAAGGCTGCATCATTTGCTTCCGTGTGTTGAGTACCACTGTGTACGCGAACAATAGCTCCAGAAATATTTTGAGATAAAATATCGTAGTTTATCTCTTCCGGTCTTTGCCAACCAGAAATGTCAATAATAGGTTTATCAAGATTATGCAAGGCCTGGTTTTCAACTTGGACAGTGTTACTTTTTGACTTGACCGAATGATCTTCATAAGCTGGTTTATTAAAGATTAAAATAGCTATAACAATGGTGAATAGACTAAAAATAATAGCTGGATGAATCTCTTTTCTCATATCTAATTAGTTTAACGTAAATAGATAAAAAAATCAAAGAAAACGTTGAAAAGATGAATGAACTAGCATGTTTTCCCCTATTTCTCTGTTTGTTTACTCCTAAGGAAGTAAATTATGGTATAATATAAGGGAATTTTTACAGAAAAGAGAATAGTATGTCAAATTATGCCATTATCTTAGCAGCGGGTAAAGGTACTCGCATGAAATCAGATCTTCCAAAGGTACTTCATAAAGTAGCAGGAATTTCGATGTTGGAGCATGTTTTTCGTAGTGTTGGTGCTATTCAACCTGAAAAAACAGTCACTGTTGTGGGACACAAGGCGGAGTTAGTTGAGCAAGTATTGGCTGGTCAGACAGACTTTGTCACTCAATCGGAACAACTAGGAACTGGGCATGCCGTTATGATGGCAGAACCCATTCTCCAAAACCGCTCTGGGCACACCTTGGTTATCGCTGGAGATACTCCTCTGATTACAGGTGAAAGCTTGAAAAATCTCTTGGATTTCCATATCAATCACAAAAATGTGGCGACTATTTTAACGGCTGAAGCAGCAGATCCTTTTGGGTATGGTCGTATCGTCCGTAACGATAACGCTGAAGTTCTTCGCATTGTGGAGCAGAAAGATGCCACAGATTTTGAAAAACAAATTAAGGAAATCAATACGGGAACGTATGTATTTGACAATGAACGTCTTTTTGAGGCCCTTAAAAACATCAACACCAACAATGCCCAAGGTGAATACTATATTACTGATGTGATTGGTATTTTCCGTAATGCAGGTGAGAAGGTTGGGGCCTATACTCTCAAGGATTTTGATGAAAGTCTTGGGGTAAATGACCGTGTAGCTCTTGCGACTGCGGAAGCAGTGATGCGTCGCCGTATCAATCAAAAGCACATGGTTAATGGTGTTAGCTTTGTCAATCCTGAAGCAACTTACATTGATATTGATGTCGAGATTGCACCTGAAGTTCAAATTGAAGCCAACGTTACCTTGAAAGGTCAAACGAAGATTGGGGCGGAAACTGTTTTAACAAATGGAACTTATATCGTGGATAGCGCTATCGGAGCTGGAGCTGTGATTACGAATTCCATGATTGAGGAAAGTACAGTTGCAGATGGTGTGACAGTCGGTCCGTATGCTCATATTCGTCCAGGCTCAAGTCTTGCTTCTCAAGTTCACATTGGAAACTTTGTTGAAGTAAAAGGATCTTCAATCGGTGAAAATACCAAGGCAGGTCATTTAACCTATATCGGAAACTGTGAAGTGGGTAGCCATGTTAACTTTGGTGCAGGTACGATTACAGTTAACTACGACGGGAAGAATAAGTACAAGACTGTCATTGGCAACAATGTCTTTGTTGGATCAAACTCAACCATCATTGCTCCAGTAGAACTTGGTGATAATTCACTAGTTGGAGCTGGTTCAACGATTACAAAAGATGTTCCAGCTGACGCCATTGCTATTGGACGTGGACGTCAAGTTAATAAAGATGAATATGCATTACGTTTGCCTCATCATCCTAAGAATCAGTAGGAGTCTATTATGGAATTTGAAGAAAAAACGATTAGCAGGAAGGAAATCTACCAAGGTCCTATTTTTAAGCTAGTGCAAGATCAGGTGGAACTACCAGAAGGGAAGGGAACTGCCCAACGTGATCTGATTTTTCACAATGGAGGCGTATGTGTTCTAGCTGTAACAGCTGAGGACAAAATCGTCCTTGTTAAGCAATACAGAAAAGCTATTGAAGCTATCTCTTATGAAGTTCCTGCTGGTAAACTGGAAATTGGTGAAAATGCAGATCCCATGTCGGCGGCCCTTCGTGAATTGGAGGAGGAAGTTGCCTATACGGGTAAGTTAGAGCTTCTATATGATTTCTACTCTGCTATTGGTTTTTGTAACGAAAAATTAAAACTCTACCTCGCAAGAGATTTAACTAAGGTAGAAAATCCTCGTCCGCAAGATGATGATGAAACCTTGGAAGTTCTAGAGGTCAGCCTTGAGGAAGCAAAAAACTTAATTCAGTCTGGCCATATCTGTGATGCCAAGACGATTATGGCAATCCAGTACTGGGAATTGCAAAAGAAATAGAGGAGTAGCCCATGGGAAAACCTTTGTTAACAGATGAAATAATCGAACGTGCCAATCGTGGGGAGAAAATCTCTGGGCCACCTCTTCAAGATGACGAGGAAACTAAAATTTTATCAACTTCTTCACAAAACTTTGGTTATTCACGTTCTAGAGACTATAATTCTATTCAAGATACTTTAACAATCGAAGTAGAGCCAACGATTCATAAGAGCCGTCGCATTGAGAACACCAAGAGAAATGTTTTTAACTCAAAATTAAATAGAATCTTATTTACAGTCATCCTACTCTTGATTTTACTTGTGTTGGCGATGAAACTTTTGTAATAGAAAAGGAAATAAAATGAAAATTGGAATCATTGCAGCAATGCCAGAAGAACTCGTACACTTGACTCAGAATTTAGACCGAGCACAAGAAGTCCAAGTCCTCGGAAATACTTACTATACTGGCACTGTTGGCAAGACAGAAGTTGTTCTAGTTCAGAGTGGGATTGGAAAGGTCATGTCAGCTATGAGTGTAGCGGTGTTAGCTAATCATTTCCAAGTAGATGCCGTTATCAATACAGGATCGGCAGGTGCAGTTGCAGAAGGGATTGCCGTTGGAGATGTAGTGATTGCGGATAAGTTGGCTTACCATGATGTGGATGTAACTGCTTTTGGCTATGCTTATGGACAAATGGCGCAACAACCACTTTATTTCGAATCAGATAAAAACTTTGTAGCCAAAATCCAAGAGAGTCTATCTCAATTGAATCAAAAATGGCATCTTGGTTTGATTGCTACAGGAGATAGTTTTGTTGCAGGAAATGACAAGATAGAAGCGATTAAGTCTCATTTCCCAGAAGTTTTAGCTGTTGAGATGGAAGGGGCAGCGATTGCACAGGCAGCTCAGGCTCTTGGCCTACCTTTCTTAGTCATTCGTGCCATGAGCGACAATGCCAATCACGAGGCCTCTATCTCATTTGATGAGTTTATTATCGAAGCTGGACGTCGTTCGGCCCAAGTCTTACTAGCCTTTTTAAAGGCCTTGAATTAAGCGGAAATTTGACAGTTTATCTAGCTTATGATAAGATTTAAATAAAGAAAAGCTAGAAAACGTTTCAGAGGATATTATGAGTATTGAAATGACCGTCAGTGAGATTGCAGAGGTCTTAGGACTATCTCGTCAAGCAATCAACAATCGTGTCAAAGAACTTCCCGAAGAGGACACGAAAAAAAATGACAAAGGTGTAACAGTAGTTACTCGAAGTGGCTTGATTAAGCTAGAAGAAATCTATAAAAAAACGATTTTTGAAGATGAACCAGTCAGTGATGATGTCAAACAACGCGAACTGATGGAAATCTTGGTCGATGAGAAAAATGCTGAAATTCTTCGTTTGTACGAGCAACTCAAGGCCAAGGACCAGCAACTGGCAGAAAAAGATGAGCAGATGCGTGTTAAAGATCGACAGATTGCTGAAAAGGACAAACAATTGGACCAACAGCAACAATTAACTCTTCAAGCTATGAAGGATCAAGAAAGTTTGAAACTCGAGTTGGACCAAGCAAAAGAAGAAGTCCAAGCAACCAAAAAAGGCTTTTTTGCTCGCTTATTTGGAGGAAAATAAAGAAGCTGTTTGGGTTATTCACTAACCTGATAGCTTCTTTTATTATTTATGGTTTAAATCGAGTCGGAACTGAGGTAAAAAATGGAAAAATTAAGAGATTATATTGCCTTTGATTTGGAGTTCAATCAATACGAAGGGGTTACCCATTTAATTCAAGTATCAGCAGTTCGCTTTCAAAATGGTCAAGAAATAAGTGCCTTTGATTCTTATGTTCATACTACAGCACCTTTGAAGAGTTTTATCAATGGCTTAACTGGAATCACAGCTGAAACCTTGAAAGATGCGCCAATGGTGGAACAAGTTTTAAGAGATTTTCAGACCTTTGCTGGTAATTTACCTATGGTTGGTTACAATGCGGCCAAGAGTGATCTGCCTATTCTCTTGGAGCACGGTATCGATTATCGTGACCAGTATAAGGTTGATCTATATGATGAGGCTTTTGAACGGCGTAGTTCTGACCTACACGGGATAGCTAATCTTAAATTACAAACTGTCGCGAATTTTTTAGGTTTTCACGGGAAGTCTCATAACAGTTTAGAGGATGCCCGCATGACGGCGCGTGTTTACGAAGCCTTTTTAGAATCGGATGAAGGAAAGCTATTAATAGAAGACCAGAGTAGTTTTTCTCTGAATAATCCTTTCGGTGGCTTAGATTTATCTCAATTTTTAGACTAGGAGTGCCTATGAAACCTGAAAAACCTAAAAAGCTAGGTTTTAGGAAGATATACTATAACCTAGATAAAATACTATTTCTATTTTTCTTGATTTTCATGATGGTAGAGTTTGTTTGGTTGCCATTGAATTCATGGATAGCTGGCATACTTCTAAGACAAACAGGTTACTTGTTTATCTCCTACAATAACTTTTGGGCGATTATACAAGGCTCGCCTTTTGTCAGTTTAGCCTTTCTCATTTTAATAGCAATCAATCTTTTAGTGGCTTATTTTCAAATCTGTCTTTTGTTCATTGGGGCGCGTCACCTTCTCTACCATGAAAAGAGAACCCTGATTGAATATAGTCGAAAAGTCTTTCACCAGAGTTTTCTATTTGTCAAACGATTGAGCTTTTGCAAGATGGCCTTTGTCTTCTTTTATGTAGCTCTACTTTTTCCTTTTATTAGGAAAATTTTAAAAATCTACTATCTCAATAAGATTATTATCCCTGATTTTATCGTTACATACCTAGAAGATAAGAACTGGCTGGTAGGGCTGTTGATTATAGCATCCGCTTGGATCTTTCTCTACATTTCTGTTCGCTTCATGTTTGCCCTTCCTAAGATTCTCTTTGAAAGAAAGACAGTAAGAGAAAGTGTGAAATATAGTCTCCAAAAGACGAAGAAAAACGTTCTTTTCTTCTCTTGGCATCTTCTACTCATTATCATTAAAACCTATCTCTTCTTCTTTGTTTTGTTAATTCCCTTGCTCTTTGCTCAGGCGGTAATGGATAATTTTACTCAAAAAGAATCCTTGATTCTTGGTGTGATTAATTTTATCTTGATTAAAAACCTCCATTACATGACTCTGACTTATTTCCTAGTGAAGTTTGTTTCCTTCCTGACAGGAGAAGAGTTGGAGATCATGCCAAGGCGAAAGAAAGACCATTTGATGAGGTGGGGAGTCATGGGGTGTGCAAGTATCTTCTTTGCTTTAGAAGGTTACATCTATTTGGAGTCTCCAGATACCAATACACCTTTAGTGATTTCGCACAGAGGAGTAAGTAATAAAAATGGTGTTCAAAATACTGTACAGTCCTTGGAAAAGACAGCCCAACTAAAACCAGACCTCATCGAGATGGATGTGCAAGAAACGAAGGATGGCCAGTTCGTGATGATGCACGACACTAACCTTAAATCGCTAGCAAGAATTAATGCTACACCGCAAGACTTAACTCTGGATGAATTAACAAATACAGATATTTACGAGAATGGTTATCAAACAAAGATTTCAAGTTTTGATGCCTATTTAGAGCGAGCAAATGCTTTAAACCAAAAATTGCTGATTGAGATTAAAACCAGTAAAAAAGATAGCCCACAAATGATGGACCATTTCCTTGAAAAGTATGGAACGACGATCAAGAAATATGGGCACCAGATGCAGTCACTAGACTATCATGTGATTGATAAGGTCTTGGCTTACGATCCTGAAATTCCAGTGTACTTCATCCTGCCATATAATAGTGTGTTTCCGAGAACCAAGGCGACTGGTTATACCATGGAATATTCAACTTTGGATGAATACTTTGTCAATAAACTTTGGACAACAGATCAGAAACTATATGTTTGGACTGTGAATAGTTCTGAGTCCTTTGATAAGGCAGTCAGACTTGGAGCAGATGGCATGATAACGGATGATCTTGAAATGGTCCAGTCACAAGTCACAATGGCTCAAGATGATCCGGAATACACGGAATTACTCTTAAAGAAAGCAATGGAATTCTTTGATTTCTAAGAAAAAAAGAGAAACAGATGTTTCTCTTTTTTTGTGGATTAGAAAGGCAATTTTCCAGCGAAAGCACCGAGTTTCTTCTTAGTCGTTTCATCAATTTGTTCAAGTGCAGCGTTAATCGCTTGAACAGTCATGTCAGAAAGGGTTTCAAGATCTTCTGGATCTACAACTGCTGGGTTAAAGTCAATGCCGACAACTTTCTTATCGCCAGTTAGAGTTGCTTGGACAAGGTCTTGAGCTGATTTTCCAACAAATTCCATGGCAGCGAGTTCTGCTTGACTTTGTTCCATTTGTTTTTGAAGTTTTTGTGCTTGGCGCATCATGTTCTGCATGTTCATCATAGCGGTTTATAGTTTCCTTTTTCTATTATTTTCTTTTTTATTTTACCAATTTTAGGAGCAAAAGTCTAACAATAGTTTAAAACATCGTAGAGATTGCTTTCTTAAATTTACAAAAATGGATGCCACAATTTTCCTAGCTTTTCTTTGTATTTCTAAAAATATGTTTAAGTTTTCTTTAAGGTTTGTATTATATTCTAAAGAACTCTATGTTAACCGAACATTAAACGGAGAATATAGAGGATAATCTATTTTTCTTTCTTAATTTGTTTTGATCTTTTCAGATTTAGTTACAAATTGTTCACTTTTTACGATAAATAGTGTGTTAGTTCAACTAAATGGTGCTCTATCTTTTCTTCATGATGGAGGCAGATTATGATATAATAGATGGTAATGAGTTTTTTAGAATAAACTAAAGGAGAATATAAATGATCTATGCAGGAATCCTAGCCGGAGGAACTGGCACACGCATGGGAATCAGTAATTTACCAAAACAATTCTTGGAGTTGGGTGATCGACCTATTTTGATCCACACAATTGAAAAATTTGTCTTAGAACCAAGTATTGAAAAAATTGTGGTTGGAGTTCATGGAGACTGGGTGTCACACGCTGAGGACCTAGTTGACAAGTATCTTTCTCTTCACAAGGATCGCATCATCATTACTAAGGGTGGTGCTGATCGCAATACCAGTATCGAGAAGATTATAGAAGCCATTGATGCCTATCGTCCAGTTACTCCAGAAGATATTGTGATTACCCACGACTCAGTTCGTCCCTTTATCACACTTCGCATGATCCAGGACAATATCAAACTCGCCAAAAATCATGATGCGGTTGACACAGTAGTAGAAGCGGTTGATACCATTGTTGAAAGTACCAATGGTCAGTTTATCACGGATATTCCAAATCGTGCTCACCTCTATCAAGGTCAAACACCTCAGACTTTCCGTTGCAAGGATTTCATGGATTTGTATGGTTCCCTATCTGATCAAGAAAAGGAAATCCTAACGGATGCATGTAAGATTTTTGTTATCAAAGGGAAAGACGTTGCCCTAGCTAAAGGCGAATATTCAAACCTTAAAATCACAACTGTGACAGACTTGAAAATCGCGAAAAGCATGATTGAGAAAGACTAAGGCTATGATTAATCAAATTTATCAACTGACCAAACCAAAGTTTATCAATGTAAAATACCAAGAAGAGGACATTGATCAGGAGAATCATATCCTTATTCGTCCAAATTATATGGCGGTTTGTCATGCGGATCAACGTTACTATCAAGGGAAACGCGATCCAAAGATATTGGCCAAAAAGCTTCCTATGGCGATGATTCACGAGTCTTGTGGAACTGTTATTTCGGATCCAACTGGGACTTATGAAGTTGGTCAAAAGGTAGTTATGATTCCAAATCAACCGCCTATGCAGAGTGACAAGGAATTCTACGAGAACTACATGATAGGGACCTACTTCCTATCTAGTGGTTATGATGGCTTTATGCGAGAATTTGTCTCTCTTCCTAAAGACCGAGTTGTGTCTTATAATGACATTGAGGACACAGTTGCTGCCATTACTGAGTTTGTAAGTGTTGGTATGCATGCCATGGATCGTTTCTTGCATCTTGCTCATAGCAAGCGAGAGCGCATCGCTGTTATTGGAGATGGTAGTTTGGCCTTTGTGGTTGCAAATATTATCAATTATATCTTGCCAGAAGCAGAGATTATTGTCATTGGTCGCCATTGGGAAAAACTGGAGCTCTTCTCTTTTGCAAAAGAGTGCTATATCACGGATAATATCCCAGAGGATTTGACCTTTGATCATGGATTTGAGTGTTGCGGTGGTGATGGTACAGGTCCAGCTATCAATGACTTGATTCGCTATATTCGTCCACAGGGAACGATCCTCATGATGGGAGTGAGTGAATACAAGGTTAATATCAATACACGAGATGCTTTGGAAAAAGGATTGTTATTAGTGGGATCGTCTCGCTCAGGACGCGTCGATTTTGAGAAGGCCATTCAAATGATGGAAGTTAAAAAGTTTGCAAATCGTCTGAAGAATATCCTTTATGTTGAAGAACCCGTGAGAGAAATCAAGGACATTCACCGTGTCTTTGCTACAGACCTAAATACTGCTTTTAAAACAGTATTCAAGTGGGAAGTTTAGAAGATGGAGGTTATTTGTGGAGAAACTCATCAAAGAAAAAATTTCTTCTTTACTATCTGATGAAGAGGAAATACTCAGCGTTGAACAATTGGGAGGCATGACCAACCAAAACTATTTGGTTAAAACAACCAACAAACAGTATATTGTGAAATTTTTTGGTAAAGGAACCGAAAAACTCATCAATCGTCAAAATGAAAAGTACAATCTTGAACTTTTAGAGGATTTAGATTTAGATGTCAAAAATTACCTCTTTGATATTGAGTCAGGAATCAAAGTAAATGAATACATCGAATCAGCAGTAACTCTTGATTCAACATCAATTAAGTCCAAGTTTGAAAAGATTGCACCAATTTTACAAACCATCCACGCTTCAGGGAAAGAATTAAGAGGAGAGTTTGCTCCTTTTGAGGAAATCAGAAAATATGAATCCTTGATTGAGGGATCTATCCCTTATGAAAACTATGAAGCTGTTAGAAAAGATGTGTTTTCACTCGAAAAGAGATTGGCTGATTTGGGTGTTGACA
The DNA here is from genome assembly GCA_934229205.1 of uncultured Streptococcus sp. Lineage (GTDB taxonomy): Bacteria > Bacillota > Bacilli > Lactobacillales > Streptococcaceae > Streptococcus. Next base: position 52,689 of record CAKQDJ010000005.1, on the reverse strand, counting down.
GAAAGTCTTGTCATATCGATTTGGTACCAGAAAACTTTATCGAGTCACCTCAAGGTCGTTTGTATTTGATTGACTGGGAATACTCTTCTATGAATGATCCGATGTGGGATTTGGCAGCTCTTTTCTTAGAGTCTGAATTTACAAAGCAAGAGGAAGAAGATTTCCTTTCCTACTATGAAAGTGACAAAACGCCTGTATCTCACGAGAAGATTCGTATCTATAAAATCTTGCAAGATACTATCTGGAGTTTGTGGACAGTATATAAAGAAGCTCAAGGAGCTGATTTTGGAGATTACGGTGTTAGTCGTTACCAAAGAGCTGTCGAAGGTTTGACTTATTATGGAGGTTAGGATGAAGAATAAAAATGGTGTTTCTTTTGGTCTGCTCTCTGGTATCTTCTGGGGATTAGGTCTAACAATTAGTGCTTATATCTTTTCAATTTTTACAAATCTTTCGCCTTTTGTGGTGGCTGCTGCTCATGATTTCTTGAGTATCTTTATCTTGTTAGCTTTTCTTTTAGTAAAAGAAGGAAAAGTTCGACTTTCTATTTTCTTAAATATTCGAAATGTCAGTGTTATTATTGGAGCTTTGCTAGCTGGACCTATAGGAATGCAAGCTAATCTTTACGCGGTTAAGTATATCGGTAGTTCTCTAGCTTCATCCGTATCTGCTATTTACCCGGCAGTTTCAGTTTTACTCGCCTTCTTCATTTTGAAACACAAGGTTTCAAAGAACACAGTATTCGGTGTTTTCTTGATTATTGCAGCTATCATTGCTCAAACCTACAAGGTTGAACAAGTTAACTCGTTTTACATTGGGATTCTTTGTGCCCTTATCTGTGCCATTGCCTGGGGGAGTGAAAGTGTTCTCAGCTCCTATGCTATGGAAAGTGAATTAAGTGAAATTGAAGCTTTGCTAATCCGACAAGTAACCTCATTCTTGTCCTATCTTGTGATTGTACTCTTTTCTCACCATTCATTTGCAGAAGTGGCAGACGGACAATTACTAAGCCTCTTGATTGTTTTTGCGGCCTTTGATATGATTTCCTATTTAGCTTATTATATCGCGATTAATCGTTTGCAACCTGCGAAAGCAACAGGTTTGAATGTGAGCTATGTAGTTTGGACTGTCTTATTTGCAGCTGTTTTCTTAGGTGCACCGCTAGATATGCTGACAATTATCACTTCACTTATTGTTATGGCTGGTGTTTATATTATTATTAAAGAATAAAGGAGATTCATGTGAAAGCGATTATTTTAGCAGCGGGATTAGGAACTCGTCTGCGCCCTATGACTGAAAATACCCCAAAAGCTTTGGTTAAGGTTAATCAAAAACCTTTGGTAGAATACCAAATCGAGTTTTTGAAAGAGAGAGGAATTGATGAGATTATCATCGTTGTCGGTTACCTCAAAGAACAATTTGACTACCTAAAAGAGAAATATGGTGTCCGTTTAGTCTTTAACGACAAGTATGCTGATTACAATAACTTTTACTCACTTTATCTAGTAAAAGAAGATTTGGCTAACAGCTACGTCATCGATGCAGATAACTATCTTTTCAAAAATATGTTTAGAAACGATCTCAAACGTTCTACCTATTTCAGCGTTTATCGTGAAGACTGTACGAACGAGTGGTTCTTGGTTTATGGTGATGACTATAAGGTTCAAGACATCATTGTTGACAGCAAAGCTGGTCGCATTTTGAGTGGGGTTTCATTCTGGGATGCTCCAACTGCAGAGAAGATTGTTGGCTTTATTGACAAAGCATATGCAAGTGGTGAATTTGTAGATCTCTACTGGGACAACATGGTTAAGGATAATATCAAAGAATTAGATGTGTATGTTGAAGAATTAGAAGACAATAGCATTTATGAAATTGATAGTGTAAAAGATTACCATAAGTTAGAAGAGATTTTATCTACTATTGAGTAAGGAAAGAGAAGAAGGCTTGAGCCTTCTTTTTTTGTAGATTTTAAAATAGAAATGTTTGATATTGATTATATTCTTGAAACAAAACAAAAATTACAAAAAAATGAACAAAATGAAACAAAAAACATTGACAACGATTTCATATAGTGTTATACTTATACCATAAAAGATAATTGAAAGAAGGGAAAAGGTTATGGGGTTAGATCATTTCTTTGACAAAAACCTAGTGTTTTGCTTAGAAGCGGATAATCAAGAACAACTTTTTAATCAGGTGGCAACCTTATTGGAAGAACGAGAAATCGTTACTCCAACTTATCGTGAAGCCTTGATCGCGCGTGAGAAGTCATTTCCAACTGGCTTAGATATGGAATTTTTGGGGAAAGATCTACCAAATGTTGCGATTCCTCATACAGATATTGTTCATAATCTAGCTGAGAAAGTAGTGGTTGTTCGATTAGAAAAACCAGTAACTTTTCACAATATGATTGCTCCTGATAGAGAGGTTGAAGTTTCATTGCTCTTCTTTATCATTAACAATTCAAGTTCAAGTCAAACGAATATTCTGGCTCAGTTGATGGATTTCTTTACAGGGAAGGATCATCTAGAAGATCTATCAAAAATTTCTGAACCAGAAGCCTTGTATACCTATATTGCTGAAGCAACCGCTTAATCTTGTCTATTAAAAAATAAAATCGGAGGAAATCCAAATGATTAAAATTCTTGCTGCCTGCGGTGCAGGTGTTAACTCAAGTCACCAAATTAAAAGTGCTCTAGAAGAAGAACTCTCAAATCGTGGGTATGACGTTCACTGTGATGCAGTCATGGTGAAAGATGTAAACGAAGACCTTATCAAGGGATACGATATCTTCACGCCAATCGCTGCAACTGACCTTGGTTTTGAACCAGGAATTCCAGTAATTGAAGCTGGACCAATCTTGTTCCGTATTCCAGCGATGAGCGCTCCAGTATTTGACAATATTGAAGCAGCTATCAAAGAACATGGACTAAGCTAATTTATCCTTTATCTTGTTAACATTCATATAACTTAGAAAAACGGGAGGAACTATTATGGATGTCATTATCAATCTGGCCAACGATATCTTCAAACCTATCTTGGCTATGGGTGGCCCTATCATCATGCTGATCATTTTGACAGTATTGGCCCTACTTTTTGGAGTGAAATTCTCCAAAGCGCTTGAAGGTGGTATCAAACTTGCCATCGCTCTTACTGGTATCGGTGCTATTATCGGTATGCTCAACGGAGCTTTCTCAGCATCACTTGCGAAATTCGTTGAAAACACTGGTATTCAATTGAACATCACTGACGTTGGTTGGGCGCCACTTGCTACTATCACTTGGGGTTCTGCCTGGACACTTTACTTCTTGCTTGTGATGTTGATTGTCAACGTTGTGATGCTTGCAATGAAGAAAACAGACACACTTGACGTTGATATCTTCGATATCTGGCACTTGTCAATCACTGGTCTTTTGATCAAATGGTACGCAGACAACAATGGAGTTAGCCAAGGGGTTTCCCTTTTCATCGCAACTGCAGCAGTTGTCCTTGTAGGTATTTTGAAAATCATCAACTCTGACTTGATGAAACCAACATTCGACGACCTTCTTAATGCACCAAGTTCATCACCAATGACTTCAACTCACATGAACTACATGATGAACCCAGTTATCATGGTTTTGGATAAGATTTTTGATAAAGTATTGCCTGGTCTTGATAAATACGACTTTGACGCTGCAAAATTGAATAAAAAAATCGGTTTCTGGGGATCTAAATTCTTCATCGGTTTCATCCTTGGTATTGTTATCGGTTTGATGGGAACTCCACATCCAGTTGCTGGAGTAGAAGAAGCGGCATCTTGGGAACTTGTTATTAAAGGTTGGTTGAGCCTTGGTTTGACTGCCGGTGTCTCCTTGGAGCTCTTCTCACTTATCGGATCTTGGTTCATTGCAGCCGTAGAACCACTTTCACAAGGTATTACAAACGTTGCTACTAAACGTCTTCAAGGACGTAAATTTAACATCGGTCTTGACTGGCCTTTCATCGCTGGTCGTGCTGAAATCTGGGCTTGTGCCAACGTACTTGCTCCTATCATGCTAGTAGAAGCTGTACTTCTTTCTAAAGTTGGAAATGGTATCTTGCCACTTGCAGGTATCATCGCAATGGGTGTAACTCCAGCTCTCTTGGTTGTTACTCGTGGTAAATTGCTCCGTATGATCATCTTCGGAACTCTCTTGTTGCCACTCTTCCTTCTTTCAGGTACACTTATTGCACCATTTGCAACTGAACTTGCTAAAGGTGTGGGTGCCTTCCCAGAAGGTGTGAGTCAAACTCAATTGATTACTCACTCAACTCTTGAAGGACCAATCGAAAAACTTCTTGGTTGGGCAATTGGTAATGCCACAACAGGTGATATTAAAGCAATCCTTGGCGCAGTAGTCTTCCTTGTATTCTATGTAGGTATCTTTGCTTGGTATAGAAAACAAATGATCAAACGTAATGAAGAATACGCAGCAAATGCTAAATAATTCGCTCCTATAAAATGTAAATTGTGAAAACTAGGTTGTCAGTTTCCTAATGGGGAGTGACAGCCTAGTTTTTTATATAAAAATCTAAAAATAGTTGGAGAACATTATGGTAATTGAAATCAAATCAGACCAGTTAACGGTCCAGTTTAAAACCTTAGGTGGTGCCTTGTCGTCTATTAAGGATCGGGATGGCGTTGAGTACTTGTGGCAAGGAGATGCAACTTATTGGAGTGGGCAAGCTCCAGTACTTTTTCCAATCTGTGGTTCTTTGAGAGAGGATACAGCAATCTATAGTCACGCAGATGGAACGGAAACAAAAGGAAGCATTCCGCGTCATGGTTTGGTTCGTAAAAAAGAATTTGAATTAGTTGATCAAACAGAAAACAGTGTAACCTTTGCTATCGAAGATGATGAGAATACTTATCAAAACTATCCTTATCATTTCCGCCTTGAAATCACTTATCTAGTGACTGGCAAGACTGTTCGTACTCAATACAAAGTCTTTAATAAAGAAACGAATAAAGTAATGCCATTCTTTATAGGAGGACATCCAGGATTTAATTGTCCTCTACTTGATGATGACGTCTATGAAGATTACTATTTAGAGTTTGAGAAAGAAGAGACTTGCTCTGTTCCACGTCCTTTCCCAGAAACAGGCATGTTAGACTTCCAAGATAGAAGTCCATGGCTAGAAGGGCAAAAAGAATTAGACCTTGGCTATGATTTGTTTAGTACAGATGCAGTGACTTTGGATGAGTTGCAATCCAGAACAATTGCCCTTCGTTCTCGTAAGCATGAGAAGGGATTAAAAGTACACTTCCAAGAGTTCTCAAATCTCATCATTTGGTCAACTTTGAATAAGGGATCTTTCATCGCTTTTGAACCCTGGTCAGGCTTATCAACTTCACTTGAAGAAGGAAATCATTTAGAAGATAAGAAGAATGTTCGTCTCTTAGAAGCTGGTCAAGTGGATCAAATTGGTTTTGATATTGAAATCTTTTAGATTAAAAAATAAAACACAAAAACAAACATCAACTGTTGACTTTTTCTGTAAATAGGAGTATATTATGTTTGTAAGCAACAAATGATGTTTGTAACAAACAAATAATCACTTGTTATATTCTCTTTCGAAGAGAGAGTTTGTTTCTAGGAAATTGATTTCCTGGACTTGGATAAGATGTTATTCATCTCATTCAATTTAATTTGTCAATAAACTGCTAGAAAGTCTTTTGTAGGTTATAAAAGTCTTTACTGGCCTAGAATAATAAAAAGGAGTAAACAATATGTCTATTGTTATCGGTGCAGATGCTGCAGGTTTGAGATTGAAAGAAGTTGTGAAAGACTTCTTGGAAAAAGAAAACTTCCACGTTGTGGATGTTACAGCTGAAGGTCAAGACTTTGTTGATGTGACTCTTGCTGTTGCTGCAGAAGTAAACAAAGAAGAACAAAACCTTGGTATCGTGATTGATGCTTATGGTGCTGGTCCATTCATGGTCGCAACTAAAATCAAAGGAATGGTTGCTGCAGAAGTTTCAGATGAACGTTCAGCCTATATGACTCGTGGACACAACAACTCACGCATGATCACTATGGGTGCACAACTTGTTGGTGATGAATTGGCTAAAAATATTGCTAAAGGTTTTGTTAACGGTAAATACGACGGTGGTCGTCACCAAATTCGTGTCGACATGTTGAACAAAATGTGCTAATTAGATTACAGTAAGAAAGGTAAGATAAAAATGAGAATTGCAATTGGATGTGACCACATCGTAACAGATGAAAAAATGGCGGTTTCAGAATTTTTGAAATCAAAAGGATATGAAGTCATCGACTTTGGTACATATGACCATACACGTACTCACTACCCAATCTTTGGTAAAAAAGTCGGAGAAGCTGTAACTAGCGGTCAAGCTGATCTTGGGGTATGTATCTGTGGTACTGGTGTTGGTATCAACAACGCTGTAAATAAAGTTCCAGGAGTTCGTTCTGCCTTGGTTCGTGATATGACAACAGCTCTTTATGCAAAAGAACAATTGAACGCTAACGTTATTGGTTTTGGTGGTAAAATCACTGGTGAATTGCTTATGTGCGATATCATTGAGGCTTTCATCAATGCTGAATACAAACCATCAGAAGAAAACAAAAAATTGATTGCGAAAATTGAGCACGTTGAAACTCACAATGCTCATCAAGCGGATGCAAACTTCTTTACAGAATTCCTTGAAAAATGGGATCGCGGTGAATACCACGACTAAGGGGTGACGCATGATTTTAACAGTCACAATGAATCCGTCCATTGATATTTCCTACCCTTTGGATGAGTTGAAGATTGATACTGTCAATCGTGTGGTGGATGTAACCAAGACAGCTGGTGGTAAAGGGCTCAATGTTACACGTGTTCTTTCAGAATTTGGTGATTCTGTTGCTGCTACTGGTCTGGTCGGTGGTAAACTTGGTGAGTTTTTAGTTGAGCATATCGATGATAAAGTAACGAAACGTTTCTTCTCGATTCAAGGAGAGACTCGTAACTGTATCGCTATTCTACATGGCGACAACCAAACAGAAATTCTTGAGAAGGGGCCTGAAGTTCTGGAACAAGAAGGCCAAGATTTCTTGGCGCATTTCGAAAATCTTCTTGACACTGTAGAAGTAGTAGCTATTTCAGGTAGTCTGCCGGCTGGCCTTCCAGTTGATTATTATGCGAGATTGGTAGAGCTTGCTAATCAAGCAGGGAAACCAGTTGTTCTGGATTGCTCAGGTGTAGCTCTTCGGGCTGTCCTTGAATCATCGCACAAACCAACAGTTATTAAACCAAATAACGAAGAATTGTCTCAGCTTCTTGGAAAAGAAGTTTCAGAGGATTTGGATGAATTAAAAGAAGTTCTTCAAGAGCCTCTATTTGCAGGGATTGAGTGGATAATCGTTTCACTTGGAGCAAATGGTGCTTTTGCAAAACATGGTGATACTTTCTACAAGGTAGATATTCCTAGAATTCAGGTAGTCAATCCTGTCGGATCTGGAGATTCTACTGTTGCAGGTATTTCATCTGGCCTTCTTCATAAGGAAACTGATCAAGAACTTCTTATCAAGGCCAATGTCCTTGGTATGCTCAACGCTCAAGAAAAAATGACAGGTCATGTCAATATGGCCAACTATCAAGCTTTATATGATCAATTAATAGTAAAAGAGGTATAAAATGGCTTTAACAGAACAAAAACGTGCACGCTTAGAAAAACTTTCAGATGAAAATGGCATTATCTCAGCTCTTGCCTTTGACCAACGTGGTGCTTTGAAACGCCTCATGGCTCAATACCAAACAGAAGAGCCAACAGTGGCTCAAATGGAAGAACTTAAAGTGTTGGTAGCTGATGAATTGACAAAATACGCTTCATCTATGCTCCTTGACCCTGAGTATGGTCTTCCAGCTACAAAAGTACTTGATCCAAATGCAGGTCTTCTCCTTGCTTATGAGAAAACTGGCTACGACATAACAAGCACTAAACGCTTGCCTGACTGCTTGGATGTTTGGTCTGCCAAACGTATTAAAGAACAAGGCGCTGACGCTGTTAAGTTCTTGCTTTACTATGACGTAGACAGCGCTGACGAACTTAATCAACAAAAACAAGCCTACATCGAACGCATTGGTTCTGAGTGTGTGGCGGAAGACATTCCATTCTTCCTTGAAATCTTGGCTTACGATGAAAAAATTGCTGACGCAGGCTCTGCAGAATACGCAAAGGTGAAACCACACAAGGTTATCGGTGCCATGAAGGTCTTCTCAGACCCACGCTTCAACATCGATGTTTTGAAAGTGGAAGTTCCAGTCAACGTTAAATACGTTGAAGGTTTTGGCGATGGTGAAATCGTCCATACTCGCGAAGAAGCTGCAGCCTTCTTCAAAGCACAAGATGAAGCAACTAACTTGCCATACATCTACTTGAGTGCTGGTGTATCAGCTAAACTCTTCCAAGATACTCTTGTATTTGCCCATGAATCAGGTGCAAACTTCAATGGTGTTCTTTGTGGCCGTGCTACATGGGCTGGATCAGTTGAAGCTTACATCAAAGATGGTGAAGCAGCAGCTCGCGAATGGTTGCGTACAACTGGATTTGAAAACATTGACGAACTCAACAAAGTTCTTCAAACAACAGCGACTTCATGGAAAGAACGCGTGTAAGTTTTCCCTCTACATAAAAATTCCCCGCCAAAAGGCAGGGGAATTTTTATGGTTTCGATAAAAGAATGGTTGTTTGTTTCGACAGATCTTCAAATGTCTCCTGACTCAGTTTGGAATCTGAAACGATGGTATCAATCTCTGAGATATTGTAGAAAGTGTAAAAATCAAACTTATTAAACTTACTGTGGTCTGCCAGTAAGTATTTTTTATTGGCATTATTCAAGGCGATTCGTTGTACCTCGCCCTCTTCTTCACTGAAAGTAGCAATTGCCTTATCCTTAATACCATTACAGCTAACAAATGCCTTAGAAAACTGAAGGTTTGTCAAATCCTGCAAGGTAAGTGTCCCTACAAAAGCACCAGTGATAGAGCGATAATTTCCGCCAATCAAGATCAAATCTGTTAATTTTCGTTCGTTTAGGATGAGAAAAACTGGAAGACTGTTTGTTACAACACGAATGTTATCGATAGGGAGCTCACGAGCAAAACACTCCAAGGTTGTTCCTGGCCCGATAAAAATGGTTTCACCTTCGTCAATCAAATGACCTGCAAAACGGCTAATTTCTTGTTTTTCAGCAATCTGCAAGCCTTGTTTTTCAACGTTTGATCGTTCGTTGTTTAAGAGAGAACCTGTACGAAGTTTTTCAGCGCCACCGTGCACACGAACCAGCAAATCCTTGTCTGCTAGTTCTTGTAAATAGCGGCGAGCTGTCATATCTGACACATCAAGACTCTCCATAATCTCTTTTACAGTAATAGTGCCTTTTGTGTTTACTGCTTCTAGAATACTATCTAGTTTTTCTTGCTTTAGCATCCTTATCACCTCGATTTCTACTATTATTATCTTACCATAAAACGCTCAATCTATCAAATAGAAAAAAACAAAATAAAACAAAAACAAAAATACCATAGTTGTTTTAAACAAACCATGATATTTTGAATGATTGGTCAAATTAGTCTAAACCATAGTTGTAATCCTCATCTTGCATGGCTTCAACTTCACCAAGGAGGTAACCATTTCCGACTTGAGAGAAGAAGTCGTGGTTAGAAGTTCCTGTTGAAATACCGTTCATAACGATTGGGTTGACATCATCAGCTGAATCTGGGAAGAGTGGATCTTGTCCTAGGTTCATAAGGGCTTTATTGGCATTGTAGCGAAGGAAGGTTTTAACTTCCTCAGTCCAGCCAACACCGTCATAAAGGCTTTCTGTATAGCCCTCTTCGTTCTCGTAGAGAGTGTAGAGCAGGTCGTACATCCATTCTTTGAGTTTTTCTTGCTCTTCTTCAGGCAATTCATTGAAACCAAGTTGGAATTTGTAACCAATGTAAGTTCCATGAACAGACTCATCACGGATGATCAGTTTGATGATTTCCGCAACGTTGGCCAGTTTGTTGTTACCGAGATAGTAAAGTGGTGTAAAGAAACCAGAGTAGAAGAGGAAGGTTTCAAGGAAAACGCTGGCAACTTTCTTTTCTAGTGGGCTACCATTGAGATAGATTTCATTGATAATTTCCGCTTTTCTTTGTAGGTAGGGATTAGTGTTGGTCCATTCAAAGATTTCTTCAATTTCAGCCTTGGTATTCAAGGTTGAAAAGATAGAAGAGTAAGATTTTGCGTGGACAGATTCCATAAATTGGATGTTGTTGAAAACAGCTTCCTCATGCGGTGTACGGATGTCTGAACGAAGAGCCTGAACCCCTGTTTCAGATTGCATGGTATCAAGAAGCGTTAAACCACCAAAGACTTTTCCAACCAGGTCTTTTTCTTTGTTTGATAGTTTTCTCCAGTCGTCTAGGTCATTTGACAAGGGGATACGCGTATCAAGCCAGAATTGCTCTGTCAGTTTTTCCCAAGTTGATTTGTCGATGACATCTTCGATGGCATTCCAGTTAATGGCTTTGTAGTAAGTTTTCATAAGGGGTATTTCTCCAATGTAATAGTAATTATTATGTGGCCTTGCTGAGTTTTATAGAACCTATTTCAATGGTATCATATTTTTTTATTGTGAAGTAAGCAATAAATGTCATGGAGCCGAGAACAAGTATAGCGTAAACTGGCCCCCATTTACTATTTAAACAAGTAGTAAAAATTTTTTCCATTAAATCACACAGCTTTCACATTGGTTAGCGCCGACCTCTCCACCGTCGTCTGTAAAGGTACGGACGTAGTAGATAGACTTGATCCCCTTGTTAAAGGCATAGTTACGAAGGATAGACAAGTCACGTGTCGTTTGTTTGTTTTCCTTCTTCCATTCGTAAAGACCTTTTGGAATATCACTACGCATGAAGAGGGTGAGTGAAAGTCCTTGGTCCACGTGCTCTGTTGCAGCAGCGTAAACATCAATTACCTTACGCATATCCATATCGTAAGCAGAAGTGTAGTAAGGGATAGTATCTGTTGACAAGCCTGCAGCAGGATAATAGATTTTACCGATTTTCTTTTCTTGACGTTCTTCAATACGTTGCGTAATTGGGTGGATAGAAGCAGAAACGTCGTTGATGTAACTGATAGAACCATTTGGAGCAACAGCTAGACGGTTTTGGTGGTAAAGACCATCTGCTTTGACTTTATCGCGAAGTTCAGCCCAATCAGCAGCACTTGGGATAAAGACGTTTTTAAAGAGTTCTTTAACACGGTCTGATTTTGGAACAAACTCGCCTGTCACATACTTGTCAAAGTAGCTTCCATTAGCATAGTCTGATTTTTCAAAGTTGTGGAAGGTGATACCACGTTCGCGCGCTATATTGTTTGATTCCACCAAGGTCCAGTAGTTCATAAGCATAAAGTAGATGCTTGTAAATTCAATTGACTCAGGTGATCCGTACTCAATCAGTTGTTGGGCAAGGTAACTATGAAGTCCCATGGCACCAAGACCAAAGGTGTGAGCCAAACTGTTTCCGTGGTCGATAGTAGGGACAGCTACGATGTGTGAACTATCTGTAACGAAAGTCAAAGCACGAACCATCGCACGGATAGAACGACCAAAGTCAGGTGAAGTCATCATGTTGACCACGTTGGTTGATCCAAGGTTACATGAAACGTCTGTTCCCATTTGAAGGAATTCTTGAGCATCGTTGATCAAACTTGGTTCTTGAACTTGAAGAATCTCAGAACACAAGTTGCTCATGATAATCTTTCCATCAACAGGATTCGCACGGTTAGCCGTATCGATGTTGACTACATATGGATAGCCAGATTCTTGTTGCAATTTAGAGATTTCCGTTTCCAAATCACGCGCCTTGATTTTTGTCTTGCGTATATTTGGATTTGCTACTAATTCATCATATTTTTCAGTGATATCGATGTAGTTGAATGGCACACCATACTCTTTTTCGACAGAGTAAGGACTGAAGAGATACATTTCTTCATTTTTGCGGGCCAATTCGTAGAATTTATCGGGTACTACAACACCGAGTGAAAGCGTCTTAACACGAACTTTTTCATCGGCATTTTCTTTCTTAGTGGAAAGGAAAGCGATGATATCTGGGTGAAAGACGTTGAGGTAGACAACCCCAGCACCTTGACGTTGCCCCAATTGGTTAGAGTAAGAAAAGCTGTCTTCGAAGAGTTTCATAACTGGTACGACACCAGAAGCGGCACCCTCATAGCCTTTGATAGGAGCTCCAGCTTCACGAAGGTTGCTGAGGGAAATTCCCACACCACCACCGATACGTGAAAGTTGAAGAGCAGAGTTGATAGAACGTCCGATAGAGTTCATATCATCAGTTACTTGAATCAAGAAGCAAGATACCAACTCCCCACGACGAGCACGACCTGCGTTCAAAAAGGAAGGAGTAGCTGGTTGGTAGCGTTGGTGGATGATTTCATTGGCAATATCAATTGCAATCGCTTCATCCCCGTCAGCAAAATAAAGTGCATTAAAGAAGACACGGTCTTCCATGCTTTCAAGGTAATATTCACCGTCATTAGTCTTCAAGGCATATTGATTGTAAAACTTATAGGCTGCCATAAACGACTTGAATTGGAAGTTTTGGTCCTTGATAAATTGATGCAATTCTTCCAAAAACTCTGGACGGTATTTCTTGAGAAATGCAGTTTCGATGTAGTTATGTTCAATAAGGTAGTTGATTTTATCAGTAATTGAATCAAAAACCATAGTGTTTGGAACTACATTTTCTTTAAAGAAAGCATCCAAGGCTTCCTTATCTTTATGAAGCATGATTTGTCCATTGACAGGACGGTTGATTTCGTTATTGAGACGGAAGTAAGTCACGTCTTCAAGATATTTTAATCCCATAAAATTTTCCTTATCTAACCTGATTACAAAAGAAAGGCCTCTAAGTTAGCCCTAGAAGCGAGTTTCTTCTGGATGATTTACTAAGATTATGCTAATTGTTTCAGTTTTCCTGGTTGGAAACCTGAAAAGACTTCAGTTGGTGTTTGGATGACAGGAGCAGCGCTGAAACCGAGCTCTTTAACTTGATCGACGTACTCAGGTTGCTCGTCAAGATTGATCTCACGATAAGCCACGTTGTTGCTATCCAAGAAACGTTTGGTCATTTTACATTGTACACAATTATTTTTAGAATAAACCGTTACCATTTTCGTAACTCCTCTTTCAAAATAGATTACTTTCTTAGTATATCAGAAAAAAAAACTTTGTCAAACTTTTTAAACTAAATCTTGTGCTAAAAAGTTACAGTTTTGAAATCAAAACACAAGATATAGTGTTTTTGAAAACATAAATTTTGATTTCCGTTGAACTGTCAAACTTTCTCAAAATAAAAAAACTACATACTGTATATTGGCAATATAAATAGAAGATTTTCAGCAAGTTATCAGAAAGGAAATAGAAGAAAGTCCATAAAACACTTGAAAAATTATCTAGAAGGTGATATAATACAGTCTTGTAAGGGTTATCACATATAATCCAAAAAAGAAATAACTAAAGGAGAGTCAAACTATGGCTTCTAAAGATTTCCACGTAGTGGCAGAAACAGGTATTCACGCACGTCCAGCAACATTGTTGGTTCAAACAGCTAGCAAATTTGCTTCAGATATCACTCTTGAATACAAAGGTAAATCAGTAAACCTTAAATCTATCATGGGTGTTATGAGTCTTGGTGTTGGCCAAGGTGCTGACGTTACAATTTCAGCTGAAGGTGCAGATGCTGACGACGCAATCGCTGCTATCACTGAAACTATGGAAAAAGAAGGATTGGCATAAGGAAAATGACAGAAATGCTTAAAGGAATCGCAGCATCTGACGGTGTTGCAGTTGCAAAAGCATATCTACTCGTTCAACCGGATTTGTCATTTGAGACTATTACAGTCGAAGATACAAACGCAGAAGAAGCTCGCCTTGATGCCGCTCTAAAAGCATCACAAGACGAGCTTTCTGTTATTCGTGAGAAAGCAGTAGGTACGCTCGGTGAAGAAGCAGCTCAAGTTTTTGACGCTCACTTAATGGTTCTTGCTGACCCAGAAATGATCAGTCAAATCAAGGAAACAATCCGTGCGAAGAAAGTGAATGCAGAAGCAGGTCTGAAAGAAGTGACAGACATGTTTATCACTATCTTTGAAGGCATGGAAGACAACCCATACATGCAAGAACGTGCAGCGGATATCCGCGACGTGACAAAACGTGTATTGGCAAATCTCCTTGGTAAAAAATTGCCAAACCCAGCTTCTATCAATGAAGAAGTGATCGTGATTGCGCATGACTTGACTCCTTCAGATACAGCTCAATTGGACAAAAACTTTGTAAAAGCTTTTGTAACTAACATTGGTGGACGTACAAGCCACTCAGCTATCATGGCGCGTACACTTGAAATCGCGGCAGTATTAGGTACAAACAACATCACTGAAATTGTTAAAGATGGTGATATCCTTGCTGTTAACGGTATCACTGGTGAAGTGATTATCAACCCAACTGATGAGCAAGCGGCAGAATTCAAGGCCGCTGGTGAAGCTTATGCGAAGCAAAAAGCTGAATGGGCACTTTTGAAAGATGCTCAAACAGTGACTGCTGATGGTAAACACTTTGAATTGGCTGCTAATATCGGTACTCCAAAAGACGTTGAAGGTGTCAATGCCAACGGTGCCGAAGCTGTTGGTCTTTACCGTACAGAGTTCTTGTACATGGATTCTCAAGACTTCCCAACAGAAGACGAGCAGTATGAAGCATATAAAGCTGTACTTGAAGGAATGAATGGTAAACCTGTTGTCGTTCGTACAATGGATATCGGTGGAGATAAGGAACTTCCTTACTTCGATATGCCTCACGAAATGAACCCATTCCTTGGATTCCGTGCCCTTCGTATCTCTATCTCTGAGACTGGAGATGCTATGTTCCGCACACAAATCCGTGCCCTTCTTCGTGCGTCTGTACACGGTCAATTGCGTATCATGTTCCCAATGGTTGCACTCTTGAAAGAATTCCGTGCAGCGAAAGCAGTCTTTGACGAAGAAAAAGCAAACCTTCTTGCTGAAGGTGTTGCAGTTGCGGATAATATCCAAGTTGGTATTATGATCGAGATTCCTGCAGCGGCTATGCTTGCAGACCAATTTGCAAAAGAAGTTGACTTCTTCTCAATTGGTACAAACGACTTGATCCAATACACAATGGCAGCAGACCGTATGAACGAACAAGTTTCATACCTTTACCAACCATACAACCCATCAATCCTTCGTTTGATCAACAACGTTATTAAAGCAGCTCACGCTGAAGGTAAATGGGCTGGTATGTGTGGTGAGATGGCTGGTGACCAAAAGGCTGTTCCACTTCTTGTCGGAATGGGCTTGGATGAGTTCTCTATGTCAGCAACATCTGTCCTTCGTACACGTAGCCTGATGAAAAAACTCGACACAGCTAAGATGGAAGAGTACGCAAACCGTGCCCTTACAGAATGCTCAACAATGGAAGAAGTTCTTGAACTTCAAAAAGAATACGTTGACTTTGATTAATTGAAAGGTCCTTGCAACTCAGTTGCAGGGATTTTTTGCTTTAAAAATTTGGTGATTGATTTTCAATATAGGATTCTTAAATCAGACTGTTCAGATAGAAGGTAGTGTAGAAAACAAAAAATTGTTAACTGGTTCATAAAATTCTTGACAAGTTGAAAATTTAGGAGTAAACTATTAACCAGTTAACTTTTAGAGAGGAGTTTCTGCAATTTAGGAATGAATTGCAACTAGAAATATCAAAAAGAAAGAGAGTTTCGATGAAAATTAATAAAAAATATCTAGCTGGTTCTGCGGCTGCCTTGATTTTAAGTGTTTGTTCTTATGAGTTGGGATTGTATCAAGCTAGAACAGTCAAGGAAAATAATCGTGTGTCTTACGTTGATGGTAAACAAGCAGCACAAAAAACGGAGGATCTAACTCCTGATGAGGTCAGTAAAAAAGAAGGCATCAATGCCGAACAAATCGTCATCAAGATAACAGACCAGGGCTATGTCACTTCACATGGCGACCACTATCATTATTACAATGGCAAGGTTCCTTATGACGCTATCATCAGTGAAGAGTTGCTCATGAAGGATCCAAACTACCAGCTCAAGGAAGAGGATATTGTCAGTGAAATCAAGGGTGGTTATGTTATCAAGGTAGATGGAAAATACTATGTCTACCTTAAGGATGCAGACCATGCAGATAATGTCCGTACGAAAGAAGAAATTAATCGACAAAAACAAGAGCATAGTCAGCATCGTGAAGGAGGAACTTCAGCAAACGATGGTGCGGTAGCCTTGGCACGTTCACAAGGACGCTATGCCACAGATGATGGCTACATCTTTAATGCTTCTGATATCATTGAAGATACTGGTGATGCTTATATCGTTCCTCACGGCGACCATTACCATTATATTCCTAAGAGTGAGTTATCAGCCAGCGAATTGGCTGCCGCAGAAGCCTTCCTATCTGGTAGAAGTGGTCAATCAAATACGCCTACATATCGCCGTACCAATAACAACAGTGCTAGCAGTGATATAGATAGATGGACCCCATCCTATAATAATCAAGGTAGTGGCTATACGAACACAAACACGGCTAACAACAGTAACAGTAGCGACGATAGTCAAGCGAGTCAAAGTGATGAGGATATTGATGGCCTTCTGAAACAACTTTATGGCTTGCCACTCAGCCAACGACACGTAGAATCTGATGGCCTTGTCTTTGATCCAGCACAAATCACAAGTCGAACAGCTAGAGGTGTTGCAGTACCTCATGGGGACCATTACCATTTTATCCCTTATTCACAGATGTCTGAATTGGAAGAACGAATCGCTCGCATCATCCCGCTTCGCTATCGTTCGAACCATTGGGTGCCGGATTCAAGACCAGAACAACCAAGTCCACAACCGACTCCGGAACTTAGTCCAAGCCCGCAACCTGCACCAAATCCTCAACCAGCTCCAAGCAATCCAATTGACGAAAAATTGGTTAGACAAGCGGTTCGAAAAGTAGCTGATGGCTATGTCTTTGAGGAAAATGGAACCTCACGTTATATTCCTGCTAAGGAACTTTCAGCAGAAACTGCTGCAGCCATTGATAGCAAACTAGCCAAGCAAGAAAGTTTGTCTCATAAGCTAGGAGTTAAGAAAACCAACCTCCCATCTAGTGATCGAGATTTTTACAATAAGGCTTATGACTTACTAGCAAGCATTCATCAAGATTTAATTTCCAATAAAGGGCGTCAAGCTGAATTTGACGCTTTGGATAAACTCTTGGAACGTCTCAATGATGTCTCAAGCGATAAAGTCAAGTTAGTGGATGATATTCTTACCTTCCTAGCACCGATTCGTCATCCAGAACGTTTAGGAAAACCGAATGCGCAAATTGCTTATACTGATGATGAGATTCAAGTAGCCAAGTTGGCAGGCAAGTATACAACAGAAGACGGTTATATCTTTGATCCCCGTGATATCACCAGTGATGAGGGGGATGCCTATGTAACTCCACATATGACCCATAGTCATTGGATTAAGAAAGATAGTTTGTCTGAAGCTGAAAGAGCGGCAGCCCAGGCTTATGCTAAAGAGAAAGGTTTGACACCTCCTTCTACTGACCATCAGGATTCAGGAAATACTGAAGCTAAAGGAGCAGAAGCTATCTACAACCGCGTGAAAGCAGCTAAGAAGGTACCGCTTGATCGTATGCCTTACAATCTCCAACATACTGTGGAAGTCAAAAACGGAAGCTTGATTATTCCTCATTATGACCATTACCATAACATCAAATTTGAGTGGTTTGACGAAGGTCTTTATGAGGCTCCTAAGGGCTATACTCTAGAGGACCTCTTTGCGACTATTAAGTACTATGTCGAACATCCAAACGAACGTCCGCATTCAGATAGTGGTTGGGGAAATGCAAGTGACCATGTTCAAAGAAACCAAAATGGTCAAGCTAATACCAATCAAACGGAAAAACCATCAGAGGAGAAACCTCGGACAGACAAACCCGAGGAAGAAAAACCGCAGAGTGAGAAACCAGAGTCTCCAAAACCAACTGAGGAACCTGAGGAAGAATCACCAGAGGAGCCAGAAGAAACTCAGGTTGAGACTGAAAAGGTTGAAGCGAAGTTGAGAGAGGCTGAAGATTTACTTGCAAAAATCCAGGATCCAATTATCAAGTCTAATGCCAAAGAAACTCTAACAGGATTAAAAAATAACCTGCTATTTGGCGCTCAGGACAACAATACTATTATGACAGAAGCTGAAAAGTTGTTGGCATTGTTAAAGGAGAGTAAGTAGTTGTAACAACATTTTCTAACTCCTAAAAACTGGATAGGAGAGCTAGAAAAGATAAAATCGAAAAATGAGAGCAGAATGTGAGTTCTAGTTCTCATTTTTTTCATGAAAATATGTAAAATATCTTGACATATAGTGTAAATAAAGATAAACTATTTACTAGTTAATTAAATGGTTAAATACTAGTTAAGGAGTAATGATGAAAAAAAGAACGATCCTATTATTGATGGTCAGTTTGTTGGCTCTTGTCTTAGGAGCATGTAGTCAAAAAGAAAAACAAGAAGCAAAAGGGATGAAGATTGTCACAAGTTTTTACCCAATCTATGCCATGGTCAAAGAGGTGTCAGGTGACTTGAATGATGTTCGGATGATTCAGTCAAGTAGTGGAATTCACTCATATGAACCTTCAGCGAATGACATTGCTGCTATTTATGACGCGGATGTATTTGTCTACCACTCGCATACACTGGAGTCTTGGGCGGGAAGTCTGGATCCAAATTTGAAAAAATCAAAAGTTAAAGTTTTAGAAGCCTCTGAAGGGATGACCTTGGAGCGTGTACCAGGCTTGGAAGATGTAGAAGCTGGTGATGGTATTGATGAAAAAACACTCTACGACCCTCACACTTGGTTAGATCCTGAAAAAGCAGGCGAAGAGGCACAGATTATTGCGGACAAACTTTCGGAGATTGATAGTGCTAATAAGGAAACGTATCAAAAGAATGCTAAAAACTTTATTACTAAAGCCCAAGAATTGACTAAGAAGTACCAGCCTATTTTTGAAAAAGCGAATCAAAAGACTTTTGTTACGCAACACACAGCCTTTTCTTACTTGGCTAAACGCTTTGGTTTGAAACAACTTGGGATTGCTGGTATTTCTCCTGAACAAGAGCCGAGTCCGAGACAGTTGACAGAAATCCAAGAATTTGTCAAAACCTATAAGGTTAAAACGATCTTTACTGAGAGCAATGCTTCTTCTAAAGTCGCTGAGACCTTGGTCAAATCAACAGGAGTTAATCTAAAGACACTCAATCCTTTGGAAGCTGACCCCGAAAATGACAAAACTTACTTAGAAAATCTAGAAGAAAATATGAATGTTCTTGCAGAAGAATTAAAATGAGGAGATGATGAAAATGAAGAAGAAATATCTTGTAGCAGGATCGGCTTTAGTCCTTTCCCTGAGTCTTTGCATCTATGCATTGAACCAACACCAGGTTGAAGACAAAAAAGATACAAATCGTGTATCTTATGTTGATGGTAAACAAGACTCTCAAAAAACAGAGACTCAGACACCGGATCAAGTTAGCAAAAAAGAAGATATTCAGGCTGAGCAAATTGTCGTGAAAATTACCGATCAAGGTTATGTGACATCACACGGTGATCATTTCCATTATTACAATGGTAAAGTTCCTTTTGACGCGATTTTCAGCGAAGAGCTTTTGATGAAAGATGCTAATTATCAACTGAAAGACGCTGACATTGTCAACGAAATCAAAGGTGGTTATATTATCAAGGTGGATGGCAAGTATTATGTCTACCTTAAAGATGCGGCTCATGCTGATAATATTCGTACGAAGGACGAAATTGAGCGCCAAAAACAAGGTCATACTCACGATGCACCAACTTCTAACAGTGCAGCGGCGCTTGCACAATCGCAAGGACGCTATACTACCGATGATGGTTACATCTTTAATCCATCTGATATTATAGAGGATACTGGTGATGCTTATATTGTTCCTCATGGTGGACATTACCACTACATTCCTAAGAGTTCCTTGTCTGCTAGCGAACTAGCTGCTGCCCAAGCCTACCTCTCTGGAACTAGAAAACAGCCAAGTGTGACTGACTATCGTCCAAGCCAAAATGGAACCAGTCAAACGACCAATCTGAGTCAAGAAGTTGAAAGACCAAGCAATCCAGAAGAGAGCTTGCAGAGTCTATTGCAGCAACTCTATGCACTTCCAAGTAATCAACGTTATGCTGAATCGGATGGCTTGATTTTTGACCCTGCTAAGATTTCAAGCAGAACACCGAGTGGCGTGGCGATTCCTCACGGAAATCACTATCATTTCATTCCGTATACAAAGCTTTCTGCTTTGGAAGAAAAGATTGCGCGTATGATTCCTCTTGCTAGCGACAGTGGGAAACCAACACCTTTGGAAAAACCAAGCAAACCAGTAGAACATCCTGAGCAGCAAGGCCATCATCAAGACCAAGACGGTGACCATGGAAGTCAGGGGACCAACCATGAAGATCATGACCACGATGGAGAGGAGCATGATCATCATCAGGGTGAAGAACATGATCATGACTTTGCGGCTGATCGAGTTATCAGTGAGGATGAGCAAGGTTTTGTAGTTTCTCACGGAGATCACGCTCATTATTTCTTTAAGAAGGACTTGACTGCAGCTCAAATCAAAGCTGCCCAAGATCACTTGAAAGAAAATCATCAGTCTGAGCCGGTTCAACCACTTGCCAAGACTTTAGAAAGTTTCTCAAGAGATGCTAGCGATGAAGAAAAAATTAAGTACATCTCACAGACCTACGGGGTTCCGCTCGAAGCGATTCGTATTTCAAATGGATTCTTTGTCTTTGGAAATCCGGATCAAGCCTATGATCCAACCCATATCCATCCCTATGCTGTTCGAAAAGAACATGTTCGTATTCCTCTCCAAACTGGGAATCCAGAACTGGATTTCCTAAATGAACTTTATACGACTGCCCTACGTGATGGGGTGTCTCCTTATAGTTTACAGGTAGAAAGTGGTAGTTTTGTGATTCCTCACGGAGACCACAATCACTACATCAAGGTCCAAACTAAGGGCTATGAGGTTGCTTTAAAGAACAAGATTCCTACCTTACAATCAAGCTATCAGCCTGGAGCTTTTGACGAGCAAACTGTTCTTTCTAAAGTTAATCAACTGTTAGCAGATAGCAGAAGTCTCTACAAAGACCAACCTATCAAGCAGAGACGGGTTGAACTTGCTTTGGGGCAATTTACCGAGAACATGAAAAAACTGGCGACTAACTCAACTGCCGGATACCTAGCAGCCTTGGATCTCTTTGATAAGCAATATATCCATGTGGATCAAAGTGTGGCACCAGTTGAAACATCACCTTTGGACAAGAAATACCAAGCCCTTGTAGATAAGATCAATACACTGGATACAGATACTTATAGTGTGTCTAAGAAGGATCTCTTGCTTCATTTGCAGGATGCGAAGTTAGCACAAGATGAGACAGAGTTGGATGCGATTGAAGCGAAACTTCAAGCCTTGCAAGATTTCCGAGATCGAACAGGGGTTACAACAGTAGAGTACATCAAGTATTTCTACGAACATGTATCTGACGGTCGTTTGAGAGAAGAACTTCGGAACCGTGTTGCCAAATTGACATGGGAACTTTACCAGTCACAATCTTTCCTCAAAGCGACCGACTTGAACAAGTTATTCCCAACTATTTACCAAACTAAGCTAGAAGTTGAAGAAGCTCTCAGAGAAGAACCCGTTTCAACAAAAGCTGGCAAAACCATTCTGGATACAGAAAAAGTGGATAGCCAAATTGCTAAGACCGCCATCTATGAATTCCTAAAAGAACTCTATGGTGATTTTATGCCAGAAGAGCGGGTTAGCCATGTTAAGAAGGAAGAAGTGGAAACTCTCCTAACAAAAGCTGACCAACTCCTAGCGCGTGTCAAAGAAGACGGGGTCAAACAATCACTAGCTGAAGAAGCAGCTAATATCAAAGCAGCCGCAGAAAAGGAAAATGCAGACCTTGACGAAGCTAAAACACAGCTTGAGGATCTTTTGAATCGTATTGCAGCAACTATCCAACGAGAGGAAAAACAAGCAGAACAGGATCCACAAACCGTGATCATCTACCAAAAACTCTATAATGTCTTGCTTTCTCTTCACAAGTATTTAGAGGATAACAAAGGATCAGATGCAGACTTTGAGCGTGTTGATGCGCTATTTGATCAACTGGCAGCCAAAAGCAGTGATAAAGAAGGTCTCCTCACTCTAGCTAAAGAGATTATTAGCTTGAACCAAGAACTCCGTTCAAAAGCAAGTGAAACTGCTAACAAATCTAAGTCTGAGAAAGGCAGTGAAAAAGCTGCTTCTCAAACAAGCGAAAAGCAAGAGCAAAGTGAGTCTGAGCCAAGTGCTCAACCAAACGAATAAAAAGAAAGGCGAAGTAGCTGAGCTACCTCGTCTTTTTTAATCTTTATAAGCTACAATACCAATGATGGTATCCACCGCACGCTCCATAGTCTGAAGGCTGACGTATTCAAAACGTCCATGCATGTTTTCACCACCTGCAAAGATATTTGGAGTTGGGATTCCCATAAAGGAAATCTTAGAGCCATCAGTCCCACCACGAATTGGTTCGATAATTGGCGTGATACCTAAATCTTCCATAACAGCTTTAGCAATGGTAACGGGCGTCATGTCTTTCTCAATGACTTCTTTCATATTGTAGTACTGGTCTGTCAGAGTCAAGGTAACGCGATCATTCCCAAGCTCTTGATTCATCTTGTCAGCAATCTCCTGCATGGCTTTCTTACGAGCTTCAAAAGCATCTTTTTCAAAGTCGCGAATGATATAGCTTGAATGCGCCTCCTCGACACTACCTGATACATCCATAAGATGATAGAAACCTTGGTAACCATCTGTCAACTCAGGTCGGTCATTCTCAGGAAGTTGATTATGAAAATCAATTGCTAACTGAAGAGCATTGACCATCTGACCTTTAGCGGTACCAGGATGGACATTGCGCCCTTGGAAATGCAATTCAGCAGCAGCTGCTGAGAAAGTCTCGTACTGAAGTTCACCTAGCGGACCACCATCAACAGTATAGGCAAAGTCAACGTCAAAATCTTCTGCATCAAACTTGTTAGCTCCAACACCGATTTCTTCATCTGGTCCAAAACCGACACGGATTTCACAATGCTTGATTTCGGGATGAGCAGTCAGGTATTCGATAGCAGTCATAATCTCAGCAATCCCAGACTTGTCATCAGCACCTAGCAAGGTCGTGCCATCTGTTGTGATAAGCGTTTGACCTGGATATTTCTCAAGACTCTTAAAGTCAGCAGGATCCAGTTTAAATCCAGAATCACCTAGGCTGATAACTCCCCCGTCGTAATTTTCGATGACTTGCGGATTAACTCCCTCAGCATTAAAATCAGCTGTATCCATGTGGGAGATGAAGCCAATCTTGCGTGTCAGGCTTGGATCGTTTGCTGGTAAGGTTCCAATAGCAAAACCATTTGGGAGGTAGTAAACATTTTGCAGGCCGACACGTTTCATTTCAGGGATAAGAACGTTGGTCGCAAAATCTACCTGACTTTGCGTACTTGGAGTAGTAGTAGAGTGTTCGTCAGAGCGCGTATTGACCTTGACATAGGTTAAAAACCGTTCTAAAAGGTTCGGGTAATTCATAAAAACTCCTTTATTATCATTTTTTTCATTGTATCATAGAATGGAGAGAAAGACAAAGAGAAGTAAATAAAAATAAAATGAATGAAAGCGTTTATTTATGATATCTTTCATGGTACAATGGTAATTGAAAAAAACATCACAAGGATATATCAATGAAAAAAGCAATATTGATGATGACCTTTGGATCTCCAGAGGAGATTAGTTTTGGAGGAGTAGCAGAATTTTTTACAAACATTCGTCGTGGAGTTAGACCCCAAGACCACGAAATCCAGACTCTCTATGACAACTATGTTCGTATCGGTGGGACGCCTTTGCAGCGGATTACACGTGAGGAGGTCAATTTAGTAAAAGAACGTTTAGGGGAGGAGTACGGTATCTACTTTGCCAACAAATTTTCTCGTCCCTTTATTCCAGACGTGATCAAGCAGATGGAAACTGATGGTGTTGAAGAATGTATCTGCTTGATTTTGGAACCTCATTATTCCTTCTACTCGGTGATGGGATATGAGAAGTTTCTGGAGAGCAAGCAAATACGCTTTTTAGTCATTAAGGACTGGTATAAAGAACAGTCTTTACTGGACTACTGGACAGATGAGATTAGCAAAATTTTACGAAACTATGTGGGAGAAGAGACCTTCAAGGTGATCTTCTCAGCTCACAGTGTTCCAATTTTTGCTTTGGATTTTGGAGATCCTTATATCGACCAGATTTTCGACAATAGCAAACTCATTGCGGACCAACTCGGATTAGTGGCAGATCAGTACACCAATACTTGGCAGAGTGAAAGCGATATTGGAATCCCTTGGATCAAGCCAGATGTCTTAGAATATCTACGAGAACAAAAGCAACATCCAGAGCATTATATTTTTGTACCAATTAGTTTTATCAGTGAACACATCGAAGTTCTTTTTGATAACGATGTAGAATGTTATGAGTTATGTCAAGAATTAGGGGTAAATTATCATCGTCCACCTATGCCAAACACAGATTTCCGTTTAATTGATGCTTTAGTTGATACTGTAAGGGCCAATGAACAAAAAGAATTTAAGGAATTTCTCCCAGAAGAAGAAACCTTTGACGAATTAGCTCCTTCAGCAACCACTAAGGATATTATGGAGGAAACAGCCGATCTCCAAATGCCAGAATTTGTGAAAAAACTGATTGAGAAAAAAGGCCGTGAAAATGTGAAGATGCCTTACTTGATTAAGAAAATGCTCGAAAAGGCTGGTAAGTTACCAAAAGAGTAAAGAAAAAAGGATTTAGCTTCAAGCTGAATCCTTTATCAGTCTTATTTTTTCTCAAGAAGGGCTTTGATTTCTTGAAGAACTTCAAGTTCAGTTGGAGCAGCAGGTGCTTCCTCAACCACTTCCTCTTTCTTACGAAGGTTTTGAGCTTTTTCAATAGCTTTAATAACGAAGAAGAGAACTGTACCCACAACAAGGAAGTTGATAACAGCGCTCAAGAAGCTACCGTAACCAACACCATTCCATGAAAGTTCAGCAATACGTTCAACGTTCGCAGCTTTCAAAGCTGGGTTCAAGATAAGTGGAGTGATGATATCGTTAACGAGTGAAGTCACGATAGCACCAAAAGCAGAGGCGATGATTACACCGACAGCAAGGTCAACGACATTACCGCGAAGCAAGAATTCTTTTAGATCCTTTAACATTTTCATAAATTCCTTTCCTAATTTTCTAACTTATTATATCCTAAATTGTGACAAGAGGCAACCTGGATGCTTAAGGAGATCAGTTGCTCCTTTTAAAAATATAGATTTTACTGAAAATATAATTAAGCACAATAATCAAAATTTGTGCTAGGATAGTTTCAACCGTATTAACCCTGTCTATATTATATTCGACAAACTGACCAATAAGATCAGGAAAGGTTGTAACGAAGATATAAGTTAAAAGAACGTCAAGTCCAAGTGTAGAGAGACGAGCTAAGAAAAACTTAGCCAGGCGAGTTGGCCAATTTCTTCTCTCTTGTTTAAAGACGATTGTATCATTTGTAAAAAAGGCAAAGAGAATCCCGATAAGATTTGCGAGTATGGTTGCTAGGATTTCCTGGTGGCTGATGTGGTAAATAACCAAACGCGATAAGATAGAAACCAGAGTAGTAGCAGCACCGAAAAATAGGTAGGAGAGGATTTCGTTATCGAAGAATGCCTTTATTATTCTTTTCATGTTTTTAGTATAGCATAATGTCATATATTGTGCTATACTAGTAAGGTTGATAATCTCAACCCTTGGTGCTTAACTTCTTTCACCAAGCATATTTTACGCGGGAAACTGCTAAAGGAGAAAACATGAAAAAATTAACTGTTCGTGATATGGCAGATATCGCTATTGTCGCTGCTATTTATGTGGTTTTGACCATCACCCCACCGCTGAATGCCATTAGCTACGGCGCCTACCAGTTCCGTATTTCAGAGATGATGAATTTCTTAGCCTTTTACAATCCAAAATACATCATCGGTGTGACGATTGGTTGTATGATTGCTAATTTCTTTAGCTTTGGTCTAATAGATGTCTTTGTCGGCGGGGGCTCTACCCTAGTTTTCCTAAGCCTAGGTGTATGGCTCTTTAGCAAGTACAAGAAAGACTATCTGTTTAATGGTTTGATTCGAAAAGATCATTTCTTCTTTTCAATCCTCTTCTCCATTTCAATGATTACCATTGCAGCAGAACTCTATATTGTTGCAGAAGCTCCATTCTTCTTTACATGGTTCTCTACGGGAATTGGTGAGTTTGCATCA
This sequence comes from uncultured Streptococcus sp., assembly GCA_934229205.1. Classification (GTDB taxonomy): domain Bacteria; phylum Bacillota; class Bacilli; order Lactobacillales; family Streptococcaceae; genus Streptococcus. The sequence goes on along the minus strand of CAKQDJ010000005.1, from coordinate 26,133 downwards.
CTCATCGTAGGTGCTATTTTAATCGGAAAATTAGGACGTCGAATCGATCTAACAAGATAAGAAGTTTATAAGCTAGATTCTTGATAAATCTAGCTTTTTTCATTCCATAAATTAAAAGAGAGCGCTTGACAAGAACTAGGAACTATAGTATACTTTTTAGGTAAGCTGATTTAGCTCAGTTGGCAGAGCGCATCCATGGTAAGGATGAGGTCGCCGGTTCAATCCCGGCAATTAGCATGATAGAAACGAAATAACCTTGGGAAACCAAGGTTTTTCTTGTACACTTGTATAAATGAAGCGAAGAGTTTTGTCTATTGACAAAAGCGACTCTATCTAGTAGAATAGTAGTTGCGATGAGTCGATAGGTAGTCTTCGGACTACTATTGAGCATAAGGAGGTCATAACGCAGGAGTGGACCTTGATGAGTTGTGTGAACCTGCTCATCACATGAAGATGCCTCTTAGTCCCTAGTCAATGACTAGGGATTTTTAGTTTTCAGAAAATATAGTCTAAAAATACTTTTCAATTTCTGTAAAAAGTAGTATAATACATCTATTATAGAAATTTTTAGAAAATTCCGAAAGAGGTTATTTATGGGATATACAGTTGCTGTAGTCGGCGCGACAGGTGCTGTCGGAGCTCAGATGATAAAAATGTTGGAAGAATCAACACTTCCAATCGATAAAATCCGTTACCTTGCTTCTGCACGTTCAGCAGGCAAGACTTTGAAATTTAAAGACCAAGATATTACGATTGAAGAAACAACTGAGACAGCTTTTGAGGGTGTTGATATTGCACTCTTCTCAGCAGGTGGTTCGACATCAGCTAAGTATGCACCATACGCAGTTCAAGCTGGTGCGGTAGTAGTGGATAATACATCTTATTTCCGTCAAAATCCAGATGTACCATTGGTTGTCCCAGAGGTCAATGCCCATGCACTTGATGCCCACAACGGAATCATTGCCTGCCCTAACTGTTCAACAATCCAAATGATGGTGGCTCTTGAGCCGGTCCGCCAAAAATGGGGCTTGGACCGCATCATCGTTTCAACTTACCAAGCAGTCTCTGGTGCTGGTATGGGTGCGATTCTTGAAACACAACGTGAACTTCGTGAAGTCTTGAATGATGGTGTGAATCCACGTGATTTGCATGCGGAAATCTTGCCTTCAGGTGGTGACAAGAAACACTACCCTATCGCCTTTAACGCTCTTCCACAAATCGATGTCTTCACTGACAATGATTACACTTACGAAGAGATGAAGATGACTAAGGAAACTAAGAAAATCATGGAAGATGATAGCATCTCAGTATCTGCAACATGTGTGCGTATTCCAGTCTTGTCAGCTCACTCTGAGTCAGTTTATATTGAAACAAAAGAAGTGGCTCCAATCGAAGAAGTCAAAGCAGCCATCGCAGCCTTTCCAGGTGCTGTTCTTGAGGATGACGTAGCGCACCAAATCTATCCTCAAGCCGTCAATGCAGTGGGTTCGCGTGATACTTTTGTTGGTCGTATCCGTAAGGATTTGGATGCTGAAAAAGGAATCCACATGTGGGTTGTTTCAGATAACCTTCTCAAAGGTGCTGCCTGGAACTCAGTTCAGATTGCAGAAACGCTTCACGAACGTGGATTGGTTCGTCCAACAGCTGAGTTGAAATTTGAATTAAAATAGTCATATCGTTTAGGAGTTCAGATGAACTCCTTCTTTGAAATAGAGAGGTGTTTCTCATGTCTTATCAAGATTTAAAAGAGTGTAAAATCATCACGGCCTTTATTACCCCTTTCCATGAGGATGGTTCCATTAACTTTGATGCTATCCCAGCCTTGATCGAGCATTTATTGGCCCATCATACAGATGGAATTCTTCTAGCTGGAACGACTGCTGAGAGTCCAACTTTGACCCACGATGAGGAGTTGGAACTCTTTGCGGCTGTACAAAAGATTGTCAATGGGCGCGTTCCTTTGATTGCGGGTGTAGGTACCAATGATACCCGAGACTCGATCGAGTTTGTCAAAGAAGTAGCAGACTTTGGTGGTTTTGCAGCTGGGCTTGCTATTGTGCCTTACTATAATAAACCTTCTCAAGAAGGCATGTACCAGCACTTTAAGGCCATTGCAGATGCTTCTGACCTACCAATTATTATCTATAACATTCCAGGCCGTGTGGTTGTCGAATTAACTCCTGAGACCATGCTTCGTTTGGCTGACCATCCTAATATCATCGGTGTTAAAGAATGTACCAGCTTGGCAAATATGGCTTACTTGATCGAGCATAAGCCAGAGGAATTCTTGATTTATACAGGTGAGGACGGAGATGCCTTCCATGCTATGAACTTGGGTGCAGATGGTGTGATCTCTGTTGCCTCTCATACAAATGGGGATGAAATGCATGAGATGTTTACTGCCATTGCAGAAAGCGATATGAAGAAAGCTGCAGCTATTCAGCGTCAGTTCATTCCTAAGGTCAACGCCCTCTTCTCTTATCCAAGCCCTGCTCCAGTTAAGGCTGTTCTCAACTACATGGGATTTGAAGCTGGACCAACTCGTCTACCTCTTGTTCCAGCGCCAGAAGAAGATGCCAAACGCATTATCAAAGTCGTCGTAGATGGCGACTACGAAGCAACTAAGGCAACTGTAACAGGTGTCTTAAGACCAGATTACTAATAACGACAATAAAATCCATGACCGCAAGAACGATCATGGATTTCTTATTTTCCTAAACAGAATTGGCTAAAGAGTTGGGTAATGAGTTCATCTGGAGCCGCATCACCCGTGATTTCTCCAAGGATTTCCCAAGTACGGGTCAAGTCAACTTGAAGCAAATCAACTGGCATCCCCAGTTCAAGACCTTCATTAACAGCTTGCAAGCTTTCAACAGCCTTTTCAATCAAGGAAATGTGACGGGCATTTGACAAGTAAGTAGCATCTTGCTCAACCAAACCAGCATTTTCAAAGAAGAGGTTGTTGATACGTTCTTCAATTTTATCAATGTTTTGATTTTTAAGAACTGAAATACGAATGACATCTTCAGGAAGTTCTGAAGTTTCAATCGCTTCTGGCAGGTCTGTTTTATTGAGAAGAATAATGCGATTAGTGTCCTGACTGATTTCTAGGAGTTGTCTGTCTTGGGCTGTTAGTGGTTCGCTAGCGTTTAAGACAAGAAGTACCAAGTCAGCTTCCTTGAGGGCTTTCTTGGAGCGTTCAACCCCGATTTGTTCCACAACATCATCTGTTTCCCGAATTCCAGCTGTATCAATCAATTTGAGAGGTACACCATTGATGTTGACGTATTCTTCGATGACATCTCGTGTAGTACCAGCGATATCCGTCACGATAGCCTTATCTTCACGCAAGAGGTTGTTGAGAAGGCTGGATTTTCCAACGTTGGGACGGCCGATGATAGCTGTTGAAATACCCTCACGAAGGATTTTACCACGGCGAGCTGTTTTAAGGAGATTGGTCAAGAGTTGTTCAAACTCCTTAGTTTTCTCACGAACAACAGCAGTAGTAGCTTCCTCAACATCGTCGTACTCAGGATAGTCAATATTGACCTCAACTTGGGCAAGTGTATTGAGGATTTCTTGGCGAGTATTGTTAATGAGGTCAGAAAGGGAACCATCTAGTTGTTTGACCGCAATGTTCATAGCTTTATCTGTCTTGGCACGAATGATGTCCATCACCGCCTCAGCCTGAGTCAAGTCCACACGTCCATTTAGAAAGGCGCGCTTGGTAAATTCACCAGGTTCTGCCAACCGAGCTCCTTCACGAATAGCTAGCTGGAGAATTTCATTGGTCACCGCAATCCCACCGTGAGTGTTAATCTCGATAATATCCTCACGAGTGAAGGTCTTTGGAGACTTCATAGCTCCAACCATAACTTCGTCCATGACCTTCCCTGTCTGCGGGTCAATAATGTGACCGTAGTTGAGGGTATGGCTGGCAACCTTACTCAAGTCTTTTCCTTTGAAAATTTTTTGCGCAATGGCAAAACTGTCAGTTCCGCTCAAGCGGACAATACCAATGGCTCCTTCACCTAGTGGAGTAGAGATAGCAGCGATGGTATCAAATTCACGTGTAATCATACTAATTCCTTTTGTATTTCTTTTCTTAGGATATGTATCCAAGCATCTCTTCAAATTGTAACAAAATTAGACTATTTCTTCAATGGATGCTACTTGGAGATTGAAAAAGCCTAAGCAATTCTGCTTAAGCTAGCTTATTTGGTGCGCATTTCTCCTTGTGGGAAGTAAGTTCCTTCTGGCATGTCATTGATGATGACATGAACGGCTGATTGAGGGGCTCCAGTGTTACGGACAATAGCTTCCGTTACTTCCTTAGCCAGAGCTTTCTTTTGCTCGAGCGTGCGTCCTTCAAATAAATCGATGCGTACAAATGGCATAATAGCTTCCTCCACTAGTTTTTGATTTCTTCTATTTTACCACATTTTGCCGTTTAAAGCTTCAGAAAATTATGATATACTAGAATGTAGCAAAAATTTAGAAATGGACGTGAAATAGAAGCATGGCACAGTTGTATTATCGTTATGGGACCATGAACTCTGGTAAGACGATTGAGATTCTCAAGGTAGCCTATAACTATGAAGAGCAAGGAAAAGGTGTTGTTATCATGACCTCTGCTCTGGATACGCGTGACGGTGTTGGATATGTGTCGAGTCGGATTGGCATGAAACGCCCAGCCATTGCGATTGAGGAAACGACGGATATCTTTGGATTTATCCGTGATTTACCAGAAAAACCTTACTGTGTGTTGGTCGATGAGGCCCAGTTTCTCAAGCGTCACCATGTTTACGACCTAGCTCGTGTTGTTGATGAGCTAGACATACCTGTCATGGCTTTTGGTTTGAAAAATGACTTTCGAAATGAATTGTTCGAAGGTTCAAAATACCTCTTGCTCTTAGCAGACAAGATTGAAGAAATCAAGACCATCTGTCAGTACTGTAAGAAAAAGGCGACCATGGTGTTGCGAACTCAAGATGGTGTGCCAGTCTATGATGGCGAACAAATTCAGATCGGTGGCAATGAAACCTATATCTCAGTTTGCCGTAAACATTATTTTGCCCCTGAAATCAATAAGGAGAATAAAGAAAAATGAACATCTATGATCAACTACAAGCTGTAGAAGACCGTTATGAAGAATTAGGAGAATTGCTCAGTGACCCAGATGTCGTCTCAGACACCAAGCGTTTCATGGAGCTTTCGAAAGAAGAGGCTTCTACTCGTGATACGGTAACTGCCTACCGTGAGTACAAACAAGTCCTTCAAAATATCGTTGACGCCGAAGAGATGATTAAAGAATCAGGCGGAGATGCGGACTTGGAAGAAATGGCCAAGCAGGAACTCAAAGATGCTAAGGCAGAAAAAGAAGAATACGAAGAAAAACTAAAAATCTTGCTCCTTCCAAAGGATCCAAATGACGACAAGAATATTATCCTTGAAATTCGGGGAGCAGCGGGTGGTGACGAAGCGGCGCTTTTCGCTGGAGATTTGCTAACCATGTACCAAAAGTATGCTGAAGCCCAAGGCTGGCGCTTTGAAGTCATGGAAGCTTCTATGAACGGTGTCGGTGGTTTCAAAGAAGTGGTTGCCATGGTTTCAGGTCAATCTGTATATTCTAAACTTAAGTACGAATCAGGTGCCCACCGTGTGCAACGTGTCCCTGTGACAGAAAGCCAAGGCCGTGTCCATACATCAACTGCGACAGTCCTTGTCATGCCTGAAGTGGAAGAAGTAGAATACGATATTGATCCAAAAGACCTTCGTGTTGACATCTACCACGCATCTGGTGCTGGTGGTCAGAACGTCAACAAGGTTGCGACTGCCGTTCGTATCGTTCACTTGCCAACCAATATCAAGGTTGAGATGCAGGAAGAACGTACCCAGCAGAAGAACCGTGAGAAGGCCATGAAAATCATCCGTGCGCGTGTGGCTGACCATTTTGCTCAGATTGCCCAAGATGAACAAGACGCTGAACGTAAGTCTACTATCGGTACTGGTGACCGTTCAGAACGGATCCGTACTTACAATTTCCCACAAAACCGTGTTACAGACCACCGTATCGGCTTGACTCTCCAGAAACTAGATACCATTTTGTCTGGTAAACTGGATGAAGTTGTAGATGCTTTGGTCCTTTACGATCAAACACAGAAATTAGAAGAATTAAACAAATAATGAAATTAGCTCAATTATTTTCAGATTTTGAAGAAAAATTGATAAGACAAGGAGAGGAAGCAGAAAGCCTCTCTTTTGTCTATCGTAGCCTGAAAAATCTCTCTTTTACAGATTTCGTTTTTGCCCTCCAGCAAGAAGTAACAGAGGAAGAAAAAAAGTTTGTGGAGGAAATTTACAAGAAATTAGCAGCACATATACCTGCCCAGTACATTATCGGTCAGACAGATTTTTATGGCATGCAGTTAAAAGTTGATGAGCGGGTTTTGATTCCTCGTCCAGAGACAGAGGAGTTGGTGGCGCTTATCCTAGCTGAAAATCCTAAGGAAAATCTCAAGATTTTGGACATCGGTACGGGAAGTGGTGCCATAGCCCTTGCACTAGCAAAAAACAGATCATATTGGTTAGTGACAGCAGCAGATATTTCTCAAGAGGCACTTGATCTTGCATCAGAGAATGCTAAAAATCAAAATATTAATATAGTTTTAAAAAAATCTGATTGTTTTGCAGAAATTTCTGAAAAATATGATATAATTGTATCCAATCCACCCTATATCTCTCGTAAAGATGAGTCAGAAGTCGGTTTGAATGTTTTGCATTCGGAACCTCATCTAGCTCTCTTTGCTGATGAGGATGGCCTAGCTATTTACCGTAAAATCGCGGAAGATGCAAAAGACTATCTCAAAGACGGTGGTAAGATTTACCTTGAAATTGGATACAAGCAAGGTCAGAGTGTTCCTGAGCTTTTTAGGAAACATCTTCCTAAAAAACGAGTACGAACACTCAAGGACCAGTTTGGTCAAGATAGGATGGTTGCCGTTGATGATGGACAGGATTAGACAAGAATTGAAAAAGGGTGGGGCAGTTGTCTTACCTACCGAGACAGTTTATGGTCTCTTTGCCAAAGCTCTGGACGAAAAAGCAGTGGACCATGTTTACCAACTCAAACGTCGTCCCAGAGACAAGGCGCTTAACCTCAATGTTGCCTCTCTAGAAGACATCTTGCACTTTTCAAAGAATCAGCCAGCTTATCTACAAAAACTTGTAGAGACCTTTTTACCAGGTCCCTTGACCCTTATCCTAGAAGCCAATGACAGAGTTCCCTATTGGGTCAATTCTGGTCTTGCAACTGTTGGATTTCGGATGCCCAGCCACCCCGTTACCCTTGATTTGATTCGAGGGACAGGTCCCTTGATTGGGCCTTCTGCCAATATTTCAGGTCAGGCAAGTGGAGTGACCTTTGAACAAATCCTAGAGGATTTTGACCAAGAGGTTCTGGGTCTGGAAGATGATGCTTTTCTAACTGGACAGGATTCAACTATTTTGGATTTGTCTGGAGACAAGGTGAAAATCTTACGCCAGGGGGCAATTAAACGAGAAGATATACTTGCTCGGTTGCCAGAGATTTCTTTTGAGGAGGAATGAGATGCTCAGAGATTTGGAAGAAACAGATGTGAAGGCTATATGTGAGATTAACCAAGAGGCTTTGGGCTACTCTTTTAGTCCAGAGGACACAGCTAGTCAACTAGCTAGATTATCTCAGGATTCCCATCATTTCCTACTTGGCTATGAGGATGAAGTCAGCCATGTCTTGCTTGGATATGTCCATGCTGAAGTTTATGAATCCCTCTATTCCAAAGCAGGATTTAATATCTTAGGCTTAGCGGTTTCGCCTCAAGCGCAAGGGCAAGGTATCGGTAAAAGTTTACTGCAAGGGTTGGATCAAGAAGCAAAAAGACGGGGTTATGGGTTTATCCGCTTAAACTCTGCTGATCATCGTCTGGGAGCTCATGCATTTTATGAAAAAGTTGGTTATACTTGTGATAAAGTGCAAAAACGGTTTATTCGCATCTTTTAGTTTATTTTCTTATTGTAGAACCAAACTAAAGGACCAGTCACACTATAAAGGAGAAGACCTATGATTTTTGACAAAGATGATTTTAAAGCCTACGATGCTGATCTCTGGAATGCTATTGCCAAAGAAGAAGAACGCCAACAAAACAACATTGAGTTGATTGCTTCGGAAAACGTGGTTTCCAAGGCTGTTATGGCGGCTCAAGGGTCTATCTTGACGAACAAATATGCCGAAGGTTACCCAGGACGCCGTTACTATGGTGGAACTGATGTGGTAGATGTGGTAGAAACTCTAGCCATTGAACGTGCAAAAGAAATTTTCGGTGCTAAATTCGCCAACGTCCAACCTCACTCAGGAAGCCAAGCCAACTGTGCTGCTTACATGGCCTTGATTGAGCCAGGTGATACCGTTATGGGGATGGATTTGGCAGCAGGTGGACACTTGACCCACGGAGCTCCAGTTAGCTTCTCTGGTCAAACCTACAACTTTGTTTCTTACAGTGTGGATCCTGAAACGGAACTCTTGGACTTTGATGCAATCTTGAAACAAGCCCAAGAAGTAAAACCAAAACTAATTGTAGCGGGTGCTTCAGCCTATTCTCAAATTATCGACTTCTCAAAATTCCGTGAAATCGCAGATGCTGTTGGGGCTAAGCTTATGGTCGATATGGCCCATATCGCTGGTTTGGTGGCAGCTGGACTTCATCCAAGCCCAGTACCATACGCTCATATCACTACAACAACGACCCACAAAACTCTTCGTGGACCGCGTGGTGGTTTGATTTTGACAAATGATGAGGACCTAGCTAAGAAAATCAACTCAGCTATTTTCCCTGGTATTCAGGGTGGTCCTTTGGAGCATGTTGTCGCTGCTAAGGCTGTTTCCTTCAAAGAAGTTTTGGACCCAGCTTTCAAGGAATATGCTGCTAATGTCATCAAAAACAGCAAGGCTATGGCAGCTGTCTTCTTGCAAGACCCTGACTTCCGTATCATTTCTGGCGGTACTGAAAATCACCTCTTCCTAGTGGATGTGACTAAAGTTGTAGAAAACGGAAAAGTTGCTCAAAACTTGCTGGATGAAGTTAATATTACCCTAAATAAAAACTCAATTCCATACGAAACCTTGTCACCATTCAAGACAAGTGGAATTCGTATCGGAGCAGCAGCCATCACTGCACGTGGATTTGGTGAAGAAGAAAGCCGTAAAGTAGCTGAACTCATCATTAAAACCCTTAAGAATGCAGAAAATGAAGCTGTCTTAGAAGAAGTGAGAAGTGAAGTCAAAGCGTTGACAGATGCCTTCCCATTATACGAGGACTAAAACTTTTATGGACATTTATATTAAGAAAGCTATTATCCATCAGTTCAGCCCAGATGATACCGAGCTGTTTCTAGCGGATAAATTTCTCAATATCACTCCAAAAATCGAGGAATACCTACGTAAAAAAATCGAACGTGTGTATTCAGATGAAGCCAAGACTGGGATTTTCGAAGAAGAAAATCCCTTCTTCAATCACATCACAGATGATTTGTTGGAGGCATCAGTAACACTGGCTAATCTCTGGAAAGAGGAGTTCAGCATTTCTGAAAATCTCAAGACCAATGACTTGGTTTTTGTTCAGTTTTCTAAAGAAGGCGTTGAACATTTCGCTTTTTTGCGAATTGCTCTACGTGAGACCTTGACTCACCTTGGTGGAGAAGTTGATAACCCAATCAAGCTAACTCAGAATAACCTACCTGGATTTGGAACGGGGGCTGATGAGGCCTTGGTGGTCAATCTTCAAAGTCGCAAGTACCATCTGATCGAGAAACGAATCAAGTACAATGGGACTTTTTTAAACTATTTTTCAGAAAATCTCCTAGCTGTCGCCCCTAAGATTTCACCAAAGAAATCCATCAAGGAACTGGAGAAAACAGCCCAGAGAATTGCAGAGTCCTTTAACACAGATGATTTTCAATTCCAATCCAAGGTCAAATCAGCTATTTTCAACAATCTTGAAGAAAGCAATGAATTGTCGCCTGAGAAATTGGCTAATGACCTTTTTGACAACAATCTGACAGCTCGTTTGAGCTTTATCGACCAAGTCAAGGAAGCTGTACCAGAACCAGTTCAGTTTGATGAGATTGATGCCAGTCGTCAGCTCAAGAAATTTGAAAATCAAAAACTTTCCTTGTCAAACGGAATCGAACTCATCGTTCCCAATAACGTCTATCAAGATGCGGAGTCTGTTGAGTTTATTCAAAATGACAATGGAACCTATTCTATCTTAATCAAAAATATCGAGGATATTCAAAGTAAATAATGTTTAAATTTATAAGAAGAGTGCTTGTGCTAGCAGTCTTCCTTTTCGCAGGATACAAAGCTTATCATATTCATCAGGATGTTAAACAAGTCATGACCTACCAACCCATGGTTCGAGAAATCCTTAGTGAAAAAGATACTCCAGCCAATGAAGAGCTTGTGCTCGCCATGATTTATACCGAAACGAAGGGAAAAGAAGGGGATGTTATGCAGTCTAGTGAGTCTGCAAGTGGCTCAACCAACACTATCAATGATAATGCCTCCAGTATTCGTCAAGGTATTCAAACTCTAACAGATAACCTCTATCTGGCTCAGAGCAAGGGGGTAGATGTCTGGACCGCTGTTCAAGCCTATAATTTTGGACCTGCCTATATAGACTTTATCGCTCAGAATGGCAAGGAAAATACACTAGCATTAGCCAAGCGTTATTCCCGAGAAACGGTCGCTCCTATCCTTGGAAATACCACTGGAAAGACCTACACCTACATCAACCCAATTTCTATCTTTCATGGTGCAGAACTCTATGAAAATGGAGGAAATTATTACTACTCGAGACAGGTACGCTTTAACCTGTATATCATGAAATTCTTTAATTTCTTTTAAGCATCTGGTTTGACCAGGTGTTTTTCACTATAAGTTTTCTTTAAGATTGTTTTATTACCCTAGAAAGGTAAAGGAGGGAATACCCTATGAGAAAGAAATTCTTTCTAACAAGTGCTGCAGTATTGTGGGCAGCAACAGCTATGACAAGCGTCCATGCAGCAACAGATGTTCAAAAAGTAATCGATGAAACCTATGTACAACCAGAATATGTTCTTGGCTCTTCGCTAACTGAAGACCAGAAGAATCAAACTCTTAGCAAACTTGGCTATGACGCATCAAAAGACATCAAAGATATCAAAACTATGACACCTGATATCTATTCGAAAATTATGAATGTGGCTAATGATGCTAGTCTACAACTCTATTCATCGGCTAAGATTCAAAAGCTGGGTGACAAATCACCTCTAGAGGTCAAGATTGAAACGCCTGAAAATATCACCAAGGTGACGCAGGATATGTACCGTAATGCAGCGGTGACGCTGGGAGTTGAGCATGCCAAAATCACAGTTGCAGCCCCTATTCCAGTTACAGGTGAGAGCGCCCTAGCTGGGATTTACTACTCGTTAGAGGCCAATGGTGCTAAAGTACCGCAAGCCAATAAAGACCTAGCCCAAGAGGAACTAAAAGCCTTATCAGATATCAATGCTGAAAACAAGGACAAGTCAGGCTACGATGCCAATAAGCTCAATGTGGCTTTGGCAGATATCAAGGCAGGAATCGCAAAAGCAAAAGAAGCCAAAGGCAATCTGACAGAAGAGGATGTCCGCAAAATTGTAGAAGACACACTAAAAAACTACAAACTCGATCAGGTTATAACAGGAAACCAGGTCAATATCATCATCAATTTTGCACTTAACCTCTCAAAGAGTGACATTTTGAACAATGCTGATTTCACTAAAACCCTAAATGACCTCAAGGAAAGCATTGTCTCTCAAGCTGGAGATAGCTTTAAAAATATCAACCTCAACTTTGATGCCAATAAAGCGCTAGAAGACGGGGGCAATTTCTTTAGCTCCCTTTGGCAAGCCATTGTCAACTTCTTCAAGAGTTTTGGTGCTTAGGTCATTTCATGATATAATAGATGGTAACAGAAATGTTGCCGTCTTTTTTTGTCGGCCGATAGAAAGTGAAAAATATGTTAAAGAAAAATGATATTGTAGAAGTTGAAATTGTTGATTTGACCCATGAAGGTGCTGGGGTTGCTAAGGTAAATGGTTTGGTTTTCTTTGTAGAAAATGCTCTACCAACTGAAAAAATCCTTATGCGTGTCCTTAAAGTCAACAAGAAGATTGGCTTTAGTAAGGTCGAGGAATACCTTACACATTCTCCGCATCGTAACCAAGACCTTGACCTAGCTTATCTACGCTCAGGAATTGCTGACTTGGGTCATCTTGCCTATCCAGAGCAGCTCAAGTTTAAAACCAAGCAAGTCAAAGACAGTCTCTACAAGATTGCTGGTATTACAGATGTAGAGGTCGCTGAAACGCTTGGTATGGAACATCCAGTCAAGTATCGAAATAAGGCACAAGTGCCCGTTCGTCGAGTGAATGGTATTTTGGAAACTGGATTTTTCCGTAAAAATTCGCACGACCTCATGCCTCTTGAAGATTTCTTTATCCAAGATCCTGTCATTGACCAAGTTATTGTGGCTTTACGAGATTTGCTTCGTCGTTTTGATTTAAAACCATATGACGAAAAGGAACAGTCTGGCTTGATTCGGAACCTTGTGGTGCGTCGCGGGCACTATTCCGGACAAATCATGGTTATCTTAGTGACTACACGTCCTAAAATTTTCCGAGTGGAACAGTTGATTGAACAAGTTATCAAGCAGTTCCCAGAGATTGCCTCTGTCATGCAAAATATCAACGACCAGAATACCAATGCGATTTTTGGGAAAGAATGGCGCACCCTTTATGGCCAAGACTATATTACGGACCAGATGTTGGGAAATGATTTCCAAATCGCTGGACCAGCCTTTTACCAAGTCAATACTCAAATGGCGGAGAAACTCTATCAAACGGCTATTGACTTTGCGGAGTTAAGAGAAGATGATGTGGTTATCGATGCTTATTCTGGTATTGGAACCATTGGATTATCTGTTGCCAAGCATGTTAAAGAAGTCTATGGAGTTGAGGTCATCCCAGAAGCAGTTGAGAATAGCCAGAAGAATGCTTCTTTGAACAAGATTACTAATGCCCACTATGTCTGTGACACAGCTGAAAATGCCATGAAGAATTGGCTCAAGGAAGGTATACAACCAACCGTTATCTTGGTCGACCCACCACGCAAGGGCTTGACCGAGAGCTTTATCAAAGCAAGTGCTCAAACAGGAGCAGACCGTATTGCCTATATCTCTTGTAATGTCGCAACCATGGCGCGTGATATCAAACTCTACCAAGAGTTGGGATATGAGTTGAAGAAAGTCCAGCCGGTGGATCTGTTTCCTCAGACGCATCATGTTGAGGCGGTATCACTGCTTGTACGAGCTGAGGTATCAGCGAAGTAGAAGTAGATGCTCCGCCCATGGGATAGGACTCGTAGAATGAGGAGGAAGACCGACGAAATGATACGGTAAGTCCGAACCGCTGAGTGTGTAAGCTTGTTAGTGAAACGCAGTTAATCCTCAAAAGATTCACCCAAACCTTTTTGAGTCCCACAAACGCATCATGTTGAGGCGGTAGCAGTGAAGTAGAAGTAGATGCTCCGCCCATGGAATAGTACTCGTAGAATGAGGAGGGAAACCGACGAAATGATACGGTAAGTCCGAACCGCTGAGTGCGTGGCTCTACTCTTCCGATCTGAGACAGTCGAAAAGTAGAAGGGGATGGTATTGGTATCAATCAATGAGTAACAAAGTAACAGCATGATTCGAAACATTTGCTTGTAATTTGCAGAGGAACATCAATATGGATGGAGTAACAAAAGATTTTATAAAAACGGCTAAACTAATGAAACAATTATGGCCCCAATTGACCGATAAAGAAGCTATTGATGAAGTAAAAAGATATACGAATGGCAAAAATACTGCAATCTTTACTGAAGTTGAAGGTGACACAATTGTAGGTCTAGCACTATGTTCACTAAGATTTGATTATGTTGAAGGTTGTAAATATACTCCTGTTGGATTCTTAGAAGGGATTATTGTCGACGAGGAATATCGTTTAAAGGATATTGCTAAAAATCTCTGTACAAAATGTGAGGAATGGGCGAAAAATAAAGGATGTAAGGAATTTGCAAGTGACTGTACTTTAACGAATACGGATTCTATAAGATTTCATCTCAATATTGGATTTCAGGAGGCAAACAGACTTATTCATTTTAAGAAGAAATTATAATTTCGAAACGTGAATAAACTTGTTTAAACTTTATGTATCTTTAGAAAGTGTGATAACTTGAAAGAACAAATTTTTTTGATGGGTGGAAATCCGCCGATAAAGAACCATACGATTGTTAATAAAATTGTGTCATCAAGAAAGATTGAAAGAATTGTCATTTTTACAGTTTTTCGAGATAATTGGCAACCCTATATGAAAAAGTACACGGAAGTTTTCCAAAGTCAATTTCCTAATCTAAACACTGATTACTTACTTTTGGACACTGAGCAGATTGATTTTGATAGCTATTTAGATGCTGATCTAATCATCATTGGTGGAGGAAATACGGAAAAATATATAGCTACTTATGTCAATCAGGAGTTCAAAAATTATATCGATCATATGCTTAATAAAGGGGCAAAAGTTATAGGGTTTTCTGCAGGAGCCCTATTATTAGGAGAAAAAGTCTATGTCTCACCTAATGATAATTCAGATCATCAGATAAAGATAAAAAATGGAGTAGGACTCTTTAGTCAGTTTTTAATTAGTGTCCATTATGATTCCTGGAATGATAAAGCTAATAAGAATAGAGCTGAAGAATTCGTTAATGTTCCCATAATTCCACTAAATGATCATTCATGTCTTGTATTAGATAAACTTGGAAATATCATAGAGAAAATTGACTAGTTTTAATCATGCGAATCTGAATCTACGAAACTAAAGTATTAACGAAATGAATAATGAAAAGCCTTGATTGTAAGGCTTTTTTGTGTTTTTATGATAGAATATAGGTAGTTATAATCGAGAGCAACTAAGAAGCAGTAAAAATATTATTCATAAAATAATCAAGATAAGGGCGATAAAATGACAGAAATTGACAAAAAGAATTTAAAAAATTATCTTTATTGTACATTTGGAATTACTTATATAGCTTGGGGGCTTCTTGCCATCTTTACGCAATCTCATATTTTTGGATTAGAAACGATTATAGGAAGAACATTACATATAGTAGGTGCACTTGGACCAGCTATTGCAAGTGGCTTTTATTTGAAAAGGAATAATATAAAATTTAAACATTTTTTATTTAGTAAGAAAGAAAATAGTAGTATTTATTTCATTATTCATTTGTTAGCAATTTTGATACTATTTTCTGTATCTTCCTTAGAATTAAACGGAGTATCCATTTATCTGATGCCACTATTCTTTATTCAATTAATTTTTTTTGGTGGTGGACATGAAGAATTAGGATGGAGAGGAATATTACAGCCGTTACTTGATAAAAAATATACTTATTGGCAATCTAATTTGATTGTAGGTTCAATCTGGGGAATTTGGCATCTGCCTTTATGGTTTATAGTTGGAGAAAGTCATCAAGGATTCCCTTTTATTTTATTTTTTATATATACATTATTTTTAAGTTTTGTTTTAGGACTTCTTTATCGTCAAACGAAATCTGTGGGGTACTGTCTATTATTTCATGTGTTCGCAAATTTGTTAAATCTCTATTTTGTGTTAAAAATTAATCTTATTTTTATTATCATTTTTATTGGTTACTTGATTTATACTATATTGGCTAGTAATAGAATTAGTAATGAAACAACATTTTAAAATTTAGATCAGGATATCCATTATTGAAAGTAACGATTTGCTAATTAGATGATCTATGTTAGAGAATTATCTATTATAATTTAAAGTGGAGTGATGAATGTCGTTTCTTTTGAAGTGGCGAAAATCTTTCCGTTCCACAGTATCATTCTAAAATGATTTTTACTGCCTTTTGTTTATTAGTATAAAAGAAGAATATTACCACACGTGGAGTGTGTAAATTTATTAGAGAAACGTAGCTAATCATCAGAATAAAGGAACTAAAACTCCTTTATTTTGAGATGACAACCTAAATTGACTTTAAGGAGGTGTTATATTGATAGAGAGCAGACCTGAGTTTGATGCAATCACATCGTTTGATGAGTTTAATAAATACTATTGGTATCGTGATGAACTTTCACAGATATGCAAGTCATTGGGGCTTGAATATAGAGGTACAAAACATGAATTCAATCATATTATTGAGCAGTACTTTAAGGGGAATTTGATTAAAAAATCATCAATAAAAGGGAAAAAGAAACAAGTAGAAGTCGTTACCTTGGACACGCCCTTACTTGAAAGTGGATTCTCCTTTAATGCACACTTTAGAGAATATTTCTCAACTTTAACAGATGTTTCACCCTTCAAATTTACTGCTGATATGGCTACTGCTTGGAGAAAAGTAAAAAGAGAAAATGATTTGAGTTTTACAATCCAAGATATGCTAAAAGTTTATTATGGAGATTCAGATTATGCCAAGTATGACCATTCGGTTTGTCAATGGAATCAATTTCTAAAGGATTTCTGTGCAGACGAAAATAGTCGTAACTACTCAAACAAGATAAAAGTAGCTTCTATTCTTTGGAAAGAAGTTAGAAATTCAAAAAATGAAAAAGTATATTCAAAAAATCTTTTGACTGAATATGCTGATAGAATAAACGAGTATAGGAAGTAGAAAAATCAGTCTAAACCAATAGTTTACAAGGATGAATCTTATGCTTGGAGCAATTATCGGAGACATTGTAGGATCTGTTTACAAATGGAACAATATCAAAACGAAGGATTTTCCTTTATTTCGTGAGGATTGTTTTTTCACAGATGATACTGTCATGACCTGCGCTGTTACTGAGGCTATTATGAATGGTGGTCACCAGGATGACTTTATTGATGCTATGAAGAAATACGGCAAGTTGTATCCCGATGCGGGCTACGGTGCTCGGTTTAGTAGTTGGATCAATAGTGACAATCGTGAGCCTTATAATAGCTTTGGCAATGGCTCTGCCATGCGTGTTTCTCCATGTGCTTGGGCCATGGATCGTAGTTTCTGTGCACGAACGGGAGCCTGGCCGTCCAGAAGAGCTCTCGCGCGACTTTCTGCAGAGGTGACTCATAATCATACAGAAGGTATCAAGGGCGCTATGGCGACGTCTGATGCTATCTTTATGTGTCGGTATTACTTCGGAGGCTACTGTGGCGACTACGAGCAACCAATCAACGATAACCCTATAGAGTGTAAGAGACTCATAAAAGAGCATATAGAGCAGCAGTATGGGTATAACCTTTCTCAATCACTAGATGAAATTCGACCTACGTACCGTTTCAATGAAACGTGTCAGGATACGGTTCCTCAGGCCATCGTTGCTTTTCTAGAAAGTACAGATTTTGAAGATGCGATTCGAAATGCGATTTCCCTTGGTGGGGACAGCGACACTCTTGCAGCAATCACAGGAAGTATCGCCGAGGCAGCTTATGGAATTCCTGAGTGGATTAAGGATAAGGCCTTAAGCTATCTAGATGAGCCTTTGAAAGAGGTGCTTAGACGATGGGAAGAAACGGTTGTAATAAAATAATAGACAAGCGTTATGCGGACCGATACTGAATGACGGAGGGTTATCGATGGTTATATTGGAATTGTACCAAAACAATTATTCAAAGGATTTAGTCTTATTTGAGACTTTAGAAGAAGGACGGGAATTTGTAACTCAAATCCCTGGGTATACATTAGAAAACGAAGATGGTTTTGAAGTGGAATATTTTAATTCAAAAAATCTATCGGATTATATGGAGATTGTCTTTAACGGAAATATTGTCCCTTTATCTAGGTTTTCGTTTAATTCTGAGGAAAATGTGGACATTATTTGGAAAGAGGTTTCGAATCTATCCGTTAAAAACGATAAAGTGGTCGAAGGAGCTACAAAAGTAGACGCGTATGTCGTTAACAACGATGAAGTGAAAGCTTATGTCGAAGCACGAGAAGCAAACTTCCGCAAGGCAAAAGCATTCCTAGAAAACAAAGGGTATGAAGTTGACAGAAGCTTTTTCGGAAGTGAAGACGGCGAAGCGATTCTCTACGGAAAACGAGGCGCCGAAGATTGGCACTTCTTATGCCACTTAGACCCGCTTTTTGTAGAGATTGAAGATGTCGAAGGATATGTGAAAGAAGCGATGGAAGATATTCAATAGTCAACCAAAGTTCTTTGTGAGTGTATGCCACTGCTTTAGTAGACGGATTGAGCAGTAAAGAGAAACATCTAGCACTATCTAGCTTCTTAAGGAGAAATATCTATCATGAAAATGGAAATCGGGAAAACCTATCTTGTAAAAAAAGATATTTTTGGTTTAACAAAAGATGAACTTTGGACCTTAGTTGACAAGGGTTATCAGGCTTATTTTGGTGAACATAATTTCGTATTTGTCAATGATGATAAAGTGAAGGTATTTGCAGTTTTGAAAGATGGTTCAGAAGAAGATATGCAAATCTACCATCATCTGGATGACTATTTTGAAGAAGTTAATCGTGAAAATTTCTAAAGAATGTGAGAAGAAAGTTGTATCTGTGAGTTTTAAATTTTGCTTAGCCCCAATCTATCACTACCAAGTACAGGGAATTAATTTTGGGATAGACGTCCTTACAGAGGTTTTTCCGATTATCAAAAAGATCTAGACTGAGACAAAGGTAATGGCCCGCTGGTTAGGTCTTTTTTTCTGTTTATGTAGTATAATAAAAGGTGTAGGGATTCAATTTTTTAATAGGATTATTCTAAGAACGAAAACATCTAGAAAGAGAAAAAATATGAAGCAATCACTTGAATTTTTAAGAGAAAGAATCACCGATAAGATGCCCTTAGAGGAAATGGTAGCAATCTTTGAAGACTTGTGTCGTGAGCCTATTGAGGATGAGATGATTTTATTTGAAACAGGGACATTTACAGCTATATCTGATAAGCCAATGTTTCAACTATCTTTAGTAAGGCAAGCTCCAAATGAAGATGAAGAGTTTTATCAGGTTCACCTCGATATTTTCTATGAAGCATGTCAAGAGAATGAAATATTTCATGAATCGATCTGGGATGAAGATTTAGAGGAAAATATCTTTGATTACATTAGAGCTTCAGAGGTGTTTGCCTATGCTAAAGAGCAGGAATACCAAGCGGTCAAAATTTATATGGACCAAACTTGAGATGGTTAGTTAAAGTAAGAAAATCTAATGACAGGAGAACAATAAATGAAAAAAATTATGGTAATCATCAATCCAACATCTGGTGGCGAAAAAGCCTTGGATTATAAGGTGAAACTGGAGAATAAAGCTAGAGACTACTTTGATGATGTAAAGATTAAAATTACGGAAAAAGCGCAAGACGCAACAAACTTTGCAGAAGAAGCTTCTCGAGAGCATTATGATGCTGTTCTTGTTTTTGGTGGAGATGGAACCGTCAATGAAGTAATTTCCGGTATCGCTGAAAAAGACTATATTCCTAAACTGGCGATTATCCCAGGGGGGAACTGGAAATCTCATTACGAAACTATTAGAAATCTCTCAGGATATTGATAGTGCTATTAACGAGCTTGATTTCAGTTCTACAAACAAGATTGATATTGGAAAATCAAATGGAAATTATTTTGGTTATATCTTTAGTATTGGCTCTTTGCCAGAAGCTATCCACAACGTTGGGATAGAAGATAAAACAAAGTTTGGTATGCTCGCCTATGCGATTAATACCATGAAGTCTGTGGTTACAGATCAAGCATTTAACATTACAGTTGAGACTGATAATGGTAATTACATTGGCCCAGCCAGTCATGTTTTAGTTCTCCTCACAAATTATTTCGCTGACAAAAAAATCTTTGATGAAGACAAGGATGGCTATGCCAATATTTTGATACTAAAAGATGCCTCAATCCTTACAAAATTGTCAGTTATCCCTGATTTATTAAAAGGGGATGTTGTCGTAAATGACAATATCGAGTATCTGAAAGCTCGACATATTAAAATTTCTTCAGATGTTGAGTTGAAAACGGATGTTGATGGTGACAAATCTGATGACCTACCAGTAGAAATCAAGGTGCTAGGTCAGCATATCGAGGTCTATTCTCAACCGAAAGAATAAAACTTTTGAAAAGAATAGTAGATAACAAAGGAGGAGATGATGAGGAAGATTTTAGCAATTAATTCTATTTCGTTTAAAAAAAGAATGATTGAATTACTATTTGATTATCTTTTCATTCTAGCTTATTTAGCACTTCTGTTTTTGGGTTCTATGCTTTTTTACACTATTTTTTTTAATGGTATTCCAGAGTTTACAGAAATTCAGTCGCAGTGTCTTGTATTTTTTACCTCTGTTTTGCCAATCATTCTACTTTTTACATTCTTAGATTATACAAAAAATGGGAGTTTCGGGAAGGCGAAAGCAGGACTTCAATTGGTTTACAAGAAAAAAACAGTGCAAGCTAGCTTGCTTAGAAACACCATTAAATTTTTTCCTTGGCAAATAGGTCATATGGGCACGATACATGGTTTCTATAGTGAGTTTGATTCCTTATCTATTATTCTCTCGTTTTTAGCTACTCTCCTCGCAGTTGCCCTACTTGTAATGATGGTTTTCAGGAAGGATAAGCGACATCTAGGTGACCTTATAGCACATACACAGGTACAGCTAAAAGGTGACTAAAATTAAAGATTTCATAGATATTTCACTTATTAGGGAGCGTGCTGTGTGCCAGCTTCCTTTTTAATGATTTAAAATCTACTTTATTCAGCAAAATGCTTGGACTTAAAATAAATTTGAACTATAATATAAGAGAAGCTAATCGACCTGAAAAATCTTAGTAAATAAGGAAATATTTTATGAAAGTATCTAAAAAAATCAGATTAATGAGCTGCTGTGGTTTAGCTTTCTTTACTTTAGCTGCCTGTGGTACAAACCAAAACCAATCTACGGAAAAACAGAATAGTTCAACTACTAAGGTGGTTAAGGAACCTATAGCAACCTCAATAGCAAGGAAAGTTCAGAAGAAGTTCGAAAAGCCTTGGCTGCACATTTGGATAAAGATAGTGCCGATGCATTTTTCAACCTTGTCAATGATTACAACGCGACTGTCGGTTCAGTAGGCTTAACTGGAGATTTTTCTACATTTACCAAAACAGACTATGATGTTGAAAAGATAAGCAATCTTTGGACGCCTAAAAAGGGTGATTTTGTCGGTACCAACTGTCGTATTAACAGTTATTGTTTATTAAAAAATTCTATCGAAATTCCTAAATTAGAGAAAGATGATTCTCTCTTGTTTGTCGATAATGATGCCATTGACAAAGGTAAGGTCTTTGATGCAGAAGACAAGGATGCTTTTGATATTTTATTCTCAAGAGTCAAGACCGAAGCAACGACAGATGTTAAGGTGCATGCTGCAAAGATGGAACAATTCCTTTCTCAATTCAAGTTTAATGAAAATGCAAGAATGCTCTCCGTAGTCGTCCATGATGACTTGGATGGTCAATCTCTCTTTATCGGTCATGTCGGCATATTTGTGTCAAGCGAGGACGGTTATCTCTTTGTCGAAAAGTTAACCTTTGAGGAGCCTTATCAAGCTATCAAATTTGCAACCAAGGAAGATTGCTACAAATATCTAGATACAAAATACGAAAACTATACAGGTGAAGATCTAGCGAAGTCCTTTATTATGGATAATGATAAGTGGGTTCAACTCTAAAAATAGTATTTTGGGGATGATTTGCCTAAAGAGTGGGATAAGAAGTTACCAACCGAATGATAGTTAAATTGATATGATTAGAGGACAGCAAGCATGGATGAATATACATTAAGAGTTGTAAAAATTGATAAGGAAGCTATTTTTGAGTTGATCTACGAAACTTTTATAGCGCAAGAGCAAGAACTACTGGATCTGTCGCCGGTGGATGTTATCAATGATTGTGCTATGGATTGGGAAAAGGGAGAGTTTATCTTTGCAGCACATCTTCAGGAAAATAGTCTGGGAGAATTTAATCCTCTTCCCAATGATATTGATATCCAAAATTTGCTGGAAAAACTACCTGTTACAACAGATTCTGTTCTTGGGCAAGAGAGGATTTATAGAGATTTTTCATTCGACCAATTAAAAAAATAATATAATAGAAGTAAATAAAATACTCATAAGGAGACACAATGGATATTAAAGATTTTACAGAAAAAGAACAAGAGATGATTAAAAAGGGACTCACTTTCTCTAAGCTTAACGATAAGGAAACTGCCGATAAGATTATCGCATTAATTCCTCAAGATATGATTAAACGGATTCCATTTTTTGTTAGAAAACATGCCATTACACGTACTGTTAAGAGAATCTCGCTTGAGTATCCAGAGTTGTATGCTGTAGCTGAACAAGAAGGCCAACTTCCTGAAAAGGAAGCTCAAGAATTGCGACAAATTCTTACAGATATTTTCCAAGAGAAAATGAACAAGCATAAGATTAAATAAGTTTTGAGATTTATCAATAAGATGTTGATTGAGCATTAGGAGTTGAGTATGGCTATTGATGGCGTTAAAATCATTGACAGTGATCAAGGTTATGACATTTACAATGAGGTAGTTGGTCGCTATAGAGATGGTGAACATGTAGCAAATATCATCAAGGATATTCTCGATGCGGAAAAAGATTACTGTCAAACAGACTTTTTTACAGAAATTTATTGGACAGCTCTTGCCTACTCACTGTGGAAGATTGGTCACCTGACAGACGACATCAGAGATAAAACATTAGAGCTTATCAAAAAAGGGGCTGATCCATTTTGGTTGGAAATAGATCCAAAGGCTTTGAAGCAAAGGCAGAAGGTCTTGGAAAAACTTGCAGTTCAGTTGCAAACTGAAAATCCTAGACCTCTAAAGGTCCCTAAAACCAAAACTAAACGCAAACCTTATTTTGAAGAAGGGGATCTCCTTGCTGTTAAGTTCCAAGATGAGTATGGTCTTGTCTTTGTATCTATGGTTGAGCAGAGTCCTAGAAAGCTTGAGTACCATCTAGCTTGCACGCGCCTCTTACAAACAAAAAAGCCCACCATCGATGATTTTTTGACAAGTCATATCTCCTGTAAGATGGACAATACAAAGTTTGCTCTCGTTACAGATTGCTGGTTCAATCACAAAGATTTAGGGCAATTATTAGATAATATTGAAAAAATTGGACAGGTGAAACTTAGACCTTTTAGTCTTTGGATGCTAGCACCAGCCCAAAATTTAGAAGATATTTATGAAGAAATCACTAGAGATATGGGCTCTTCTGGCCTTCGCATCGAAACCTATAAACTTGTCGATGATGTTTTTTCAGTTTAATGCTTATGTGATAAAGGGGAAAATGGTCAATCATTCCCACATACTGTGTTGAGCTCTAACACCATAACTATCTATGGAACCATCTGAATTGAACTTGGCTTCAATCCTGTATCTTTTCCAGAGGTCGTAATCTGCCGTTTGAATGGTTAGGATGTAGTTTGAGTCAGTCTCAGCGACATTGTAATCAGCAGGATTGACTTCAAAGATATCGATTAATTTTCTTGTTTGAAAATCTTGGAGCTTGAGATTTGCTAAACTGACATGATTGATAGAAATTCCCTGCAATTGATGGGCATCCTTAGGCGTTCTATAGTAGGTAATGACACAGTTTTTGAGTTGATCAGTATCTTTGCCAGTAGGAGTAAGGATCATAAAACCATAGGACTGATCTT
Source organism: uncultured Streptococcus sp. (assembly GCA_934229205.1). Lineage (GTDB taxonomy): Bacteria > Bacillota > Bacilli > Lactobacillales > Streptococcaceae > Streptococcus. Next base: position 2,297 of record CAKQDJ010000005.1, on the reverse strand, counting down.
CACGCTTGATTTCGAGAAGCTGGCCGTAGTAGAAATGGTCGTTTTTTGGATTGGTGATAGGACTATTTGCACCTTTATCTTCGAAGGTGAAACCTTGCTCTAAAAGCTCGGAAGCCTTGCTCTCCCCGATAATGACAGTGGTATCTTGAATGGTTACTGGAACAGGTTGAGCTGGAAGACCACTCATCATCATGCAAAACATAAAAACATAACTCGTTAAAAAGGCTGTCCCGACAAAAGCGTTGGTTGATGCATAAGCATGACTGTTATGAAAGTTTTTTCTTATAGCTAGTACAATAAATTTACCAATACTTTTTAAAACCATACTAACAAGTACGATAAAAAATTGTTTTTTCAAACATTCATAAATTGCTTGCGGAAAGCTATTGCCATGATAGTAGAAGCCAGCCAATACCAGTAGATTTACGATTAAATAGATCAGCAAGAACCAATGAATCTCTTTAAGGGCATTAGCATCTGTGATTTCTTCATAGTCAACGTGAATTCTACCTTGAATGGCATGGCCGAGTTTATAGATCCATTTTGGGACATCTTTCCCTTGTCTGACCGCAACTACAAGTCTGATATAGAGATAGATAGTAAAGGACAAGGATAGAAAGAAAAGAGCATAAAAACCCAAAACAATACTAGTGAACATTACTATTTCCCCCTATTTAACATTCAATAAAACAATTTCTTAGCTCCATTATAGCATTTTCTAGAGAAATAGAGCTAGAAAGATCCGTATAATACTAACTGATTCAAAGGAGTAAAATCATGGGAATGATTGCCAATTATCAATATTTACCAGACGATGAATTAGAACAAATAAAAGGTCTTTCCAATCAAGAAGATGACTTGTTAGATTTTGCAGAGGATTCCGCTGATAGTCATGATATCTTACTAGATATTGACAAAATGTGGGATGCCTTGGTCTTTGTCTTGACAGGATTTAGTAGTTCAGAATTTTTGGATGACAATCCCTTGAGAGAAGCGGTTTTAGGAGTGACTCCTTTAGAAGAAGTGTCTGAGTACATAGCCTATACTGAAAAAAATAAGATAGCCGAAATCATAGAAGCTCTAGAAAGTTTTGACATGCACAGAGCCTTGGAAGACTTTAGTATGGAAGCCTGCAAGAAAGCCGACTTGTATCCTGATATTTGGGATTATCTTGAGGAAGAGGAAGAAATCAAGGATGAAATTCGAATCAGTTTTGTAAATATGAAAGAGTTTTACAAAAAGATTCTGGAGCTCAATGGAAATGTCCTGGTCACTATTTGTTAGAAAGTTTATTAAACATTCCTAAAAGAATAAAACTGCTTGAGGTAATAAATGAACAAAGAAGATTTATTGGCATTATGGAAGGGAATAAGCTGGGAAAAACATGATTCGGGGATCTATTTTCTAGGGCGATATCTAAATAAAGACATAAATATTTATTTTACAGGTTACTGTGAACAGGATTTGGTCTTATTATCAGATGATTTGATGACTAGTTTATATAGAAACTTGGAACACCTTGATAAAAAAGCTCAAAAGGTTATCCATGATAATTGGCCTGATAAAGCAGTTACAGAACTGGAATTAAGGGAGTTAATCTTGGATAAAAGTAGTTCTTATGGCGAATTTGCTCTAGGTTATGATGCCGGTGTCTCTCCAGCTGGATCCCTTTATCTTTTAGTGAAATTCGACAAATATTTTCAAGTTGATAGAGAGCTTGTGTATGAAATTTACTAACTGTCTGACAATAAGAGGTTAAAATCAGGTGATGAAATGAAAGATTTATATAAAGCAATGTTAGGCTTAAATGGTATTGTCCTCGTCACCATTTGTTAATCAGAATTTATCCATGTAAGAAAAGGTAGTCAGATGAATCCATATTTACAAGAATATATCACCCGGACAAGGGAATACCATGCTAAAGATGGAAAGCCTTCAAGTGTTGCGGCACTCTATGATTTGGCTGATGAATTAGCTAAGTCTGATGATTTAGAAGCTAAAAAAGTCTTAGTTGACCTCTATGAACAATTGGGTCTCTACACTAGTGCCTATAGCTTATTTACCGAAATCTTAGATAAACCAGATCGAAAACAGAAAAAGAAACTGAGCCGTTTACAAGAAATGAATCAGAGTCATGGTGATCGTTATGCCCTTCCTCGTCCCCTAAGAAAAGAAGAGAAGAAGCAGAGTCAGGAGTTATTACAGTCTTTGCCACATTTTCTCTATCATCCAGATCCCTTAGCTACAGGTTCATTTGTTGAAGGAGAAGCCAAGCTTTGTCCATCTTGTGGGAAAGA
>CAKQDJ010000004.1:0-147079 GCA_934229205.1 uncultured Streptococcus sp. | reverse complement strand
TCACGAACTTGGAGCTATCTTTGGAGTGAAACTCGACAGTTTAGATGAAATCGAGAACTATGCTCGTCAGTTACTGGCCAAAGGAGCTCAAAATGTCATCATCTCTATGGCTGGGGACGGTGCCCTCCTTGTAACATCCGAGGGAGCATACTTCGCTAAACCAATCAAAGGGACAGTAAAAAATTCAGTTGGTGCTGGTGACTCTATGGTTGCTGGATTTACAGGTGAATTTGTCAAATCTAAAGATGCAGTAGAAGCCTTCAAGTGGGGAGTGGCTTGTGGGACAGCAACTACTTTCTCTGATGACTTGGCAACTGCAGCATTTATAAAAGAAACTTATGAAAAAGTTGAGGTAGAAAAACGATGAAAATTCAAGACCTATTGAGAAAAGATGTCATGTTGCTGGATTTGCAAGCAACTGAAAAAACAGCTGTCATCGAAGAGATGATTAAAAGTCTAGTGGATCACGGTTATGTGACAGATTTTGAAACCTTTAAAGAAGGCATTTTAGCGCGTGAAGCTCTAACTTCCACTGGTTTGGGTGATGGAATCGCTATGCCTCACAGCAAGAACTCTGCAGTTAAAGAAGCTACGGTTCTCTTTGCTAAGTCAAACAAGGGTGTTGACTACGAAAGCTTGGATGGGCAACCAACAGACCTCTTCTTTATGATTGCTGCTCCAGAAGGTGCCAATGACACTCACTTGGCAGCCTTGGCAGAATTGTCTCAATACTTGATGAAAGACGGTTTTGCTGACAAACTTCGTCAAGTGACATCTGCAGATCAAGTTATCGAACTATTTAACCAAGCTTCAGAAAAAGCTGAGAAACCTGTCCAAGCACCTGCCAATGAATCTGGTGACTTTATCGTTGCTGTTACGGCTTGTACGACAGGTATTGCCCACACTTACATGGCCCAAGAAGCCCTTCAAAAAGTGGCCGCAGAAATGGGTGTTGGGATCAAGGTTGAAACCAACGGAGCCAGCGGTGTTGGTAACCAACTAACTGCAGAAGACATTCGCAAGGCTAAAGCTGTTATCATCGCAGCAGACAAGGCCGTTGAGATGGATCGTTTCGATGGAAAACCTTTGGTTAACCGTCCAGTTGCAGACGGTATCCGTAAGACAGAAGAGTTGATTAACTTGGCTCTTTCAGGAGATGCTGAAATCTACCGTGCTGCTAATGGAGCAAAAGCTGCAACAGCATCTAATGAAAAACAAAGTCTTGGTGGCGCTTTCTACAAACACTTGATGAGTGGTGTATCTCAAATGTTGCCATTCGTTATTGGTGGTGGTATCATGATTGCCCTTGCTTTCTTGATCGACGGTGCTTTGGGTGTGCCACAAGATAGTCTTGGTAATCTCGGATCCTACCATGAGCTAGCCTCCATGTTCATGAAAATCGGTGGGGCTGCCTTTGGCTTGATGCTTCCAGTCTTTGCAGGTTATGTTGCCTACTCAATCGCTGAAAAACCAGGTTTGGTAGCTGGTTTTGTGGCTGGTGCTATTGCCAAAGAAGGTTTTGCCTTTGGTAAAATCCCTTATGCCGCAGGAGGAGAAGCAACTTCAACACTTGCAGGTGTCTCATCTGGTTTCCTCGGTGCCCTTGTTGGTGGATTTATCGCAGGTGCCTTGGTTCTTGCTATCAAGAAATACGTTAAAGTTCCTCGTTCACTTGAAGGTGCTAAATCAATCCTTCTCTTGCCACTTTTTGGAACAATCTTGACTGGATTTGTTATGCTAGCTGTTAACATCCCAATGGCAGCAATCAACACTGCTATGAATGACTTCCTAGGCGGTCTTGGAGGAGGTTCAGCTGTTCTTCTTGGTATCGTTCTTGGAGGCATGATGGCTGTTGACATGGGTGGACCAGTCAACAAAGCTGCTTATGTCTTTGGTACAGGAACGCTTGCAGCGACTGTTTCTTCAGGTGGTTCTGTAGCTATGGCAGCAGTTATGGCTGGAGGAATGGTTCCACCACTTGCTATCTTTGTCGCAACCCTTCTTTTCAAAGATAAATTTACTAAAGAAGAACGCAACTCTGGTTTGACAAACATCATCATGGGCTTGTCATTTATCACTGAGGGTGCGATTCCATTTGGTGCCGCTGACCCAGCTCGTGCGATTCCAAGCTTCATCCTTGGTTCTGCAGTAGCAGGAGGACTTGTTGGTCTTGCAGGAATCAAACTCATGGCGCCACACGGAGGAATCTTCGTTATCGCCCTAACTTCAAATGCCCTTCTTTACCTTGCCTCTGTCTTGGTAGGCGCAATTGTAAGTGGTGTGGTTTATGGTTACCTTCGTAAACCATTAGCAAAATAATCACAAATACTCAAATGACTGAACACGAAAGTGGGCAGTCATTTTTTGATGATGGAGTTAGGGAGAACGGTCTTCAAAGTGATATAATAGAGGTAAATCTTAGAGAATTTAAATGCTAGAATGCTGAAGTTCTACAAATATCTTAGAGGAGATAAGTGTCATGAGTGATTCTAGAAAAGAAGGAATCGACAAACTAGAAAAGGAACAGTTCGGTCACAAAAGTCTTACCAAAGAAGCGTTACAAGGAACCTATGCCAGCTTGGTGGAGGAAGATTTTCCTGATTCTAAACGAATTCATTTTATAGCTGATTTAGGTAGGAGCCCAGAAATTGACCTTCATTTTGAACTCATTTGCAACGATTGGGAGGAAGGAACTGACCTAAATTTTGAAGTAAGTTTTGACCAGCATGGGCAGGAGGGAATAGACTATCTTTTGGAAACTCTTAATCAAGAGGAAGATGAGAGTCAACGCATTTTGATTGTTTATTTCCTAGCGAAAATCCTTTCCAAAGTAAGACATAGAGATTTTTATGCATCTTCTTGCAAGCAAGTACTTCCTGTTCTAATCTCTCTTTTACCTAGTTCAGAAGCTTCGAATCGTAGAAAGCTAATCATTGCCCTAGGTTGGATTGGTTCAATAAGTGAGATAGAAATCTTAGGGCAACATCTCTTGACTGACCAAGATGCACTTTGTCGTGCCTGGTCTGCCAGTAGTTTGATGCAATTATCTTTTCATCAAGTTGAAAAAGAAGTCTTGATGGAGAAAACGAAGGATTTGTTTCGAGAGGCGATTCCAGAAGAAAAGGACTTTTGGGCTTGTGCTCTGATGATAGAAGCAGCTCAAGTTTTATTTGGGAAAAAATGGATTCCTACATCTGCTGTAGAGAAGTTGGAAATCGAAAAGATTGAGAAGGCAAGAAAATCAGCAATTAGATTTTTGAAGAAGTAGTGAGACAAGGTTGTTGAAAAATCATATAGAATAGAAAATTCAGAAATATCAACGAAAGATGATTGTGTCTAGTAGATGCAGTCATTTTTTGATTTCTCTAGATGTTTCTGAAATATGGTATAATAGAAGCATGGCAAACAAAAATACAAGTAAAACAAGACGGAGACCGTCTAAAGCAGAACTCGAAAGAAAACAGGCTATTCAGAGGATGTTGATTTCCTTAGGAATTGCCTTATTGTTGATTATTGCAGCTCTCAAGCTTGGTGCTGCGGGTATCACCCTTTATAATCTCATTCGACTGTTAGTCGGAAGTTTAGCTTATGTGGCTATAGGTGGCCTCCTCATCTATCTTTTTCTTTTTAAATGGATACGCAAGCAAGAGGGGCTTCTGTCAGGATTTCTCTGTATCTTCGCTGGCTTGCTCTTGATTTTTGAGGCCTATCTGGTCTGGAAGTTTGGTTTGGAGCAGTCAGTTCTAAAAGGGACCTTGGCTCAAGTTATGACGGATCTGACTGGTATCCGGGTGACTAGCTTTGCTGGTGGAGGTTTGCTAGGTGTTGGACTTTATATCCCCATATCCTTTCTTTTCTCCAATATCGGATCGTACTTTATTGGAGTTCTTTTGATTCTAGTTGGGGCTCTCTTGGTCAGTCCTTGGTCTATTTATGATGTTGCAGCCTTTATTGGAGCTCAGTTCAGATCCTTCATGGAAAAACAGGAACAGAGAAAACAGGAACGCTTCATCAAGAGAGAAGAAGAGAAGGCTCGTCAAGAAGCTGAAGAAGCTGCCGGAATCAAGAGAGAACAAGAAGAACAGGATGCACTACCGCTTCCTCCTGTAGATCCTGAAACGGGAGAAATCTTATCAGAAGTTCCAGACTATGATCTTCCACCAATTCCTGAAAAAGAATGGAGTGAACCGGAGATTATCCTCCCTCAAGCTGATTTTGATGTTCCAGATGTGGAAGAAGACTTTGAGGATGAAGAGTTGCAGGTTGATTTTTCTGCCAAAGAAGCCCTTGAATACAAACTGCCAAGCTTGCAACTCTTTGCGCCAGATAAACCCAAAGACCAGTCAAAGGAAAAGAAGATTGTTCGAGAAAATATCAAAATCCTAGAAGAAACCTTTGCTAGCTTTGGTATCAAGGTGACGGTGGAACGAGCTGAAATTGGACCATCAGTTACCAAGTATGAAGTCAAGCCAGCAGTCGGTGTACGGGTCAACCGCATTTCCAATCTGGCAGACGACTTAGCGCTGGCTCTGGCGGCAAAGGATGTTCGGATTGAAGCTCCGATCCCTGGAAAATCCCTAGTTGGAATTGAAGTGCCCAACTCTGAGATTGCGACCGTTTCCTTCCGTGAACTCTGGGAACAGTCTCAAACAAAACCAGAAAATCTCCTTGAAATACCTCTAGGTAAGGCTGTCAATGGAACTGCTCGCACCTTTGACCTTTCCAAAATGCCCCACTTACTTGTTGCAGGTTCAACGGGATCAGGGAAGTCAGTCGCAGTTAACGGTATTATTGCCAGCATTCTCATGAAAGCAAGACCAGACCAGGTCAAGTTTATGATGGTGGATCCAAAGATGGTTGAGTTATCGGTTTACAATGACATTCCTCACCTCTTGATTCCAGTTGTGACTAATCCACGCAAGGCCAGCAAGGCTCTGCAAAAGGTTGTGGATGAGATGGAAAACCGTTATGAACTCTTCGCTAAGGTTGGTGTACGAAATATCGCTGGTTACAATGCCAAGGTCGAGGAATTCAATGTCCAGTCTGAGTACAAACAAGTACCACTGCCTTTGATTGTTGTCATTGTGGATGAGTTGGCAGACCTCATGATGGTGGCTAGCAAGGAAGTAGAAGACGCCATCATTCGTCTCGGACAGAAGGCGCGTGCCGCAGGAATTCACATGATTCTCGCAACGCAACGTCCATCAGTCGATGTCATTTCTGGTCTCATCAAGGCCAATGTCCCATCTCGTGTGGCTTTTGCAGTTTCATCGGGCACAGATTCACGAACCATCTTGGATGAGAATGGAGCAGAAAAACTGCTTGGTCGAGGAGACATGCTCTTTAAACCAATCGATGAAAATCACCCAGTCCGTCTGCAAGGATCCTTTATCTCGGATGATGATGTTGAACGCATCGTAAACTTCATCAAGGCTCAGGCGGATGCGGACTACGATGAGAGTTTTGACCCAGGTGAGGTTTCTGAAAATGACGGTGAATTTTCAGATGGTGAAGCTGGTGGCGATCCGCTTTTTGAAGAAGCTAAGGCTCTGGTTATCGAGACGCAGAAAGCCAGTGCTTCGATGATTCAGCGTCGTTTGTCGGTTGGATTTAACCGTGCGACCCGCCTTATGGAAGAACTCGAAATGGCGGGTGTTATCGGTCCAGCTGAAGGAACCAAACCACGAAAAGTATTGCAACAATAAAAAAATAGCTTCTTTCCAAAGCTGGAAGGAAGCTATTTTAGTGGTTATTGATTGCTTTTGTTTTCGGAACTAGTCGTTTTGGACGAGTTTCCACTATCAGTTGTTTCTTTTGTTGAGGAAGGTGTTGAAGAATCCTGAGTTGTTGTTTTCTTCTCTTCTTTTTGCTCTTCCTTCTTATTGGATTGAGGAGTTTCTTCCTGCGGGGTATTTTCTTTAGTAGAAGTGTTGTCCTTGTTAGGTGTAGTATTTTCCTGAGGGGATTCCTTTTGAATCTCCTTGACAACAGTTGTTTGAGTTGTCGTTGGTTCTTTTTTGTTGTTTTTGTTATTATCCATAGCGTTCATGATGGTAATAGTAGCGGTAATTAGGCCAAGGATACTACCGATGGTAGCAATCGTTTTTTGAAAGACAGTAAATCCCTTTTTGATGTGTTCTGTTTTTGGTTTTGAAGTTCTATGATAGTTAGACATGATACTCTCCTTTAATTATGATTTATTATACCTCATTTCTTTAAAAAAATCTTAAAAAAAGAGGACTTGCCCTTTCTTGTCGCAAGCTTCGTTTCATGATACAATAGAAGGAGTGATTTTAGAAAGCGTGAGAAAACATGATCTACTTTGATAATTCGGCAACGACCAAGCCTTATCCTGAAGCACTTGAAACTTATACTCAGGTCGCTTCGAAAATTGTAGGAAATCCATCCAGTCTCCATCGTTTGGGAGATCAGGCAACACGAATTTTAGATGCTTCCCGTCAGCAAATTGCAGATTTGATTGGCAAGAAGAGTGATGAAATCTTCTTTACCTCTGGTGGAACAGAAGGAGATAACTGGGTCATCAAAGGTGTGGCCTTTGAAAAAGCCCAGTTTGGCAAGCACATCATCGTATCAGCCATTGAACATCCAGCAGTTAAGGAATCAGCCCTCTGGCTGAAAAGTCAAGGTTTTGAGGTGGATTTTGCTCCAGTTGATGAGAAAGGGTTTGTGGATGTTGAGACTCTAGGAGCTTTGATACGACCTGATACGACCCTCGTTTCCATTATGGCAGTAAACAATGAAATTGGGTCTATTCAGCCTATTGAGGCTATCTCAGAACTGTTGGCAGACAAGCCAACTATTTCCTTCCACGTTGATGCAGTTCAGGCACTCGCTAAGATTCCGACAGAGGAGTATTTAACTGATCGAGTGGATTTCGCAACCTTTTCGAGTCATAAGTTTCATGGTGTCAGAGGTGTTGGCTTGGTCTATATCAAGTCTGGTAAGAAAATTACGCCTCTTTTGACTGGTGGTGGTCAGGAGCGAGACTATCGTTCGACAACTGAAAATGTGGCAGGGATTGCAGCGACAGCCAAATCTCTCCGTTTATCTATGGAAAAGTTAGATATCTTTACTAATAAGATAGGGCAGATGAAATCAGTCATTCGCCAAGCGCTTTTGGACTATCCAGATATTTTTGTCTTTTCAGCTGAGGAAGACTTTGCCCCTCATATCCTGACTTTTGGGATTAAGGGTGTTCGTGGTGAAGTCATCGTTCACGCCTTTGAAGACTATGATATTTTCATTTCCACAACCTCGGCTTGTTCATCCAAGGCTGGAAAACCTGCAGGGACCTTGATTGCCATGGGAGTGGACAAAGATAAGGCCCAGTCAGCTGTGCGTTTAAGCCTAGACCTGGAAAATGACATGAGTCAGGTCGAGCAGTTTCTGACCAAGCTAAAATTAATTTACAATCAAACTAGAAAAGTAAGATAGGAGCATTCATGCAGTATTCAGAAATTATGATTCGCTACGGAGAGTTATCAACCAAGGGCAAAAACCGCATGCGGTTCATCAATAAACTTCGTAGTAATATTTCGGACGTCTTGTCCATCTATCCCCAAGTTAAGGTAACCGCTGATCGCGACCGTGCCCACGCTTACCTGAATGGAGCCGACTACACAGCAGTTGCAGAATCTCTCAAACAGGTCTTCGGGATTCAGAATTTTTCTCCAGTATATAAGGTTGAAAAATCTGTAGAAGTTCTGAAGTCTTCTGTCCAAGAGATTATGACAGATATCTACAAGGAAGGCATGACCTTTAAGATTTCTAGTAAGCGCAGCGACCACAACTTTGAACTCGACAGTCGTGAACTCAACCAAACACTTGGTGGAGCTGTATTCAAAGCTATTCCAAATGTTCAAGCTCAAATGAAAAATCCCGATATCAATCTTCAGGTTGAGATTCGTGAAGAGGCTGCCTACCTATCATATGAAACCTTTCGTGGAGCAGGAGGATTACCTGTGGGAAGTTCTGGTAAAGGTATGCTCATGTTGTCAGGTGGAATTGATTCACCTGTGGCAGGTTATCTAGCTCTTAAACGTGGGGTAGATATTGAGGCCGTTCACTTTGCTAGCCCACCTTACACGAGTCCCGGTGCTCTCAAGAAAGCACAGGACTTGACCCGCAAATTGACCAAGTTTGGAGGAAATATCCAGTTTATCGAGGTGCCTTTTACTGAGATTCAAGAGGAAATCAAGGCTAAAGCGCCAGAAGCCTACCTTATGACCTTGACACGTCGTTTTATGATGCGTATTACCGACCGTATCCGTGAGGTACGAAATGGTTTAATTATCATCAATGGGGAAAGTCTTGGTCAAGTAGCGAGCCAAACTTTGGAAAGCATGCAGACTATCAACGCTGTGACTAGCACTCCAATCATTCGTCCCGTGGTTACGATGGACAAGTTGGAAATCATTGACATTGCGCAGGAAATCGATACCTTTGAAATTTCAATCCAGCCTTTTGAAGACTGCTGTACTATTTTTGCACCTGACCGTCCTAAGACCAATCCTAAGATAGAGAATGCGGAGCAGTATGAAAAACGCATGGATGTTGAAGGCTTGGTTGAGCGAGCAGTGGCAGGGATTATGATTACTGAAATCACTCCCCAGGTTGAAAAAGATTCTGTCGATGAGTTAATTGACAATCTCCTCTAATCAGAAAACCCAGAAGAATTCAGAAAAACAAATAAAAAAGTTAGTTATTTATCCTTAAAATGGACAATTGCTGACTTTTTTTCTATTTTTGTGGTATAATAAGATAAAATTTTGAATATAGAGAGTTTTCTGACAATGAATCATTCCTACTTTTACTTAAAAATGAAAGAACACAAACTCAAGGTTCCTTATACAGGAAAAGAGCGTCGTGTACGTGTGCTCCTGCCAAAGGACTACGAGAAAGACACAGACCGTTTTTACCCTGTTGTTTACTTTCATGATGGGCAAAATGTCTTTTACAGCAAGGAGTCTTATATCGGACACTCTTGGAAGATTATTCCAGCCATTAAGCGAAATCCTGACATCAGTCGCATGATTGTTGTAGCTATTGACAATGATGGTTTGGGACGGATGCATGAGTACGCGGCTTGGAAGTTTCAAGAATCTCCTATTCCGGGCCAGCAGTTTGGCGGTAAGGGTGTGGAGTATGCCGAATTTGTCATGGAGGTGGTTAAGCCCTTTATCGATGAGACCTACCGTACCAAAGCTGATCGCCAGCATACGGCTATGATTGGTTCTTCACTAGGAGGTAATATTACCCAGTTTATCGGACTAGAGTACCAAGAAAGAATTGGTTGTCTAGGTGTCTTCTCATCTGCTAACTGGCTCCACCAAGAAGCCTTTAATCGCTATATCGAGCGTAAGAAACTGTCGCCTGAACAACGCATTTTTATCTATGTTGGAACGGAAGAAGCGGATGATACGGATAAGACCCTGATGGCTGGCAATATCAAGCAAGCCTATATCGACTCATCGCTTCGCTATTACCATGATTTGATTGCAGGTGGAGTAGGCTTGGATAATCTTGTCTTGAAAGTTCAGTCTGGTGCGATCCATAGTGAAATCCCTTGGTCGGAAAATTTACCAGACTGTCTCCGATTTTTTGCAGAGAAATGGTAAGTTAAGAAAGGAGAAAGCCAATGCATATTGAAAACCTCAGCCATTGGAGTGGTAACCTCAACCGTGAAATGTACCTCAACCGTTATGGACACGCTGGGATTCCAGTTGTGGTTTTTGCTTCATCTGGTGGCAGTCACAATGAATACTATGATTTTGGCATGATTGATGCCTGTGCTTCCTTTATCGAGGAAGGCCGTGTTCAGTTCTTTACTCTATCCAGTGTGGACAGCGAGAGCTGGTTGGCCACTTGGAAAATTGGTCACGACCAAGCAGAGATGCACCGTGCCTATGAACGCTATGTGATTGAGGAGGCCATTCCTTTTATCAAGCATAAGACAGGTTGGTTTGATGGCATGATGACGACAGGTTGCTCGATGGGAGGCTACCATGCACTCAATTTCTTCCTCCAGCATCCAGATGTCTTTACCAAGGTGATTGCCCTCAGTGGTGTTTATGACGCACGTTTCTTTGTCGGTGATTACTACAATGATGATGCTATTTACCAAAACTCGCCAGTAGATTATATCTGGAATCAGAATGACGGCTGGTTTATCGATCGTTACCGTCAGGCAGAGATTGTCGTCTGTACGGGTCTCGGTGCTTGGGAACAAGATGGTCTGCCATCCTTCTACAAGCTCAAAGAAGCCTTTGACCAGAAACAAATTCCAGCCTGGTTTGCTGAGTGGGGACATGATGTTGCCCATGACTGGGATTGGTGGCGTAAACAAATGCCTTATTTCCTTGGTCACATGAATCTATAAAAGGAGTTGCCTATGAATTACCTTGTTATTTCTCCCTACTATCCACAAAACTTCCAACAGTTTACCATCGAGCTAGCCAATAAAGGCATCACCGTTTTGGGAATTGGTCAGGAGCCTTATGAGCAACTGGATGAGCCTCTGCGCAATAGCCTGACCGAGTATTTCCGTGTGGACAATCTTGAGAACATAGACGAAGTCAAACGTGCAGTTGCCTTTCTTTTCTACAAGCACGGTCCTATCGACCGCATCGAGTCCCACAATGAATACTGGCTTGAGCTGGACGCAACACTCAGAGAACAATTCAATGTCTTTGGTGTCAAACCAGAGGATCTCAAAAAGACTAAGTTTAAGTCTGAAATGAAAAAACATTTCCAAAAGGCAGGAGTACCTGTTGTTCCGGGAGCAGTGATTAAAACAGAGACCGATGTAGCTCAGGCTGTGGAGGAGATCGGTTTACCATTGATTGCCAAACCAGACAACGGTGTGGGAGCAGCAGCAACCTTTAAGCTTGAGACAGAAGAAGATGTAAATCACTTCAAGGCTGAATGGGACCATTCAACCGTTTATTTCTTTGAAAAATTTGTCACTTCTAGCGAAATCTGTACCTTTGACGGACTAGTGGACAAGGACGGTAAGATTGTCTTTTCAACGACTTTTGACTACGCCCATACACCACTGGATCTCATGCTTTACAAGATGGATAATGCCTATTATGTTCTCAAGGATATGGATCCAAAATTGCGTAAGTATGGTGAAGCCATTGTCAAGGAATTTGGCATGAAGGAGCGTTTTTTCCATATCGAATTCTTCCGTGAGGGAGATGACTATATCGCTATTGAGTATAATAACCGTCCGGCAGGTGGTTTTACCATTGATGTTTACAATTATGCCCACTCTTTTGACCTCTACCGAGGTTATGCGGCTATCGTAGCAGGAGAGCCATTCCCTGGTTCATATTTTGAACCCCTCTATTGCTTGGCGACTGCTCGGCGTTTAAGTTCTCATTATGTATACTCAGAAGAGGAGTTACTAGCTAAATACCAAGGAGGTTTTAAGGCTAAGAAAATCATGCCAGCAGCCTTTGCAGAGTTACAAGGAGATATCCTCTATATGTTGACAACTCCAAGTCGTGAGGAGCTGGATCAGATGTTAGCAGACTTTGGTCAACGTCAAGAGTAAGGAATAGGATGAAAGGAGTTTGACTTCTTTTGTCCTTTTCTTAAAGATAAGTTAAATAAAGCGTTTTCCAGAGATTCTTTTAGAAAATCGGTTGCTAAAAGGCCTAAAAATTGATAGAATAAGGATTGTCTAAAAAAATTAAGGAGAATCTATCAAATGGATTTTACATGGGCTATTAAATATGCCACTGAATTTTTGGGAACTGCCATTCTGATCATTCTTGGTAATGGTGCAGTTGCTAACGTTGAACTTAAAGGTACGAAAGGTCACCAAAGTGGCTGGCTCGTTATCGCGGTTGGTTACGGTATGGGGGTTATGATCCCAGCCTTGATGTTCGGTAATGTATCTGGGAACCACATCAACCCAGCCTTCACACTTGGACTTGCTGTGAGTGGACTTTTCCCTTGGGGACAAGTACCATATTATATCCTTGCGCAAGTTTTAGGAGCGATTTTTGGTCAAGCTATGGTTGTTGCAACTCACCGTCCTTACTACTTGAAAACAGAGAATTCTAATAACATTTTGGGTACTTTCTCAACGATTTCAAGTGTTGATCACGGTACAAAAGAATCACGTTTCGCAGCAAGTGTAAATGGTTTTATCAATGAGTTTGTCGGTTCGTTTATTCTGTTCTTTGCAGCCCTAGGAATGACTAAAAACTTTTTTGGTGCGGAAGTAATGCAATACATGAAGCAAATGGCAACGCAGGCTAATCAAACAGTTGACTTTTCTGAATTAGCTATTAAGGCTCAAATAGCACCACACACAGCAGCAGGTCTTTCAGTTGCTCATTTAGGGCTTGGTTTCCTAGTAATGGCCTTGGTAACTTCACTCGGTGGACCTACTGGACCTGGTTTGAACCCGGCTCGTGACTTTGGACCACGTCTTCTTCACGAACTCCTTCCAAAATCAGTTCTTGGTCAACACAAGGGTGATTCAAAATGGTGGTATGCATGGGTTCCGGTTGTAGCTCCAATTGCAGCGGGAATTGCAGCAGTAGCACTATTCAAACTACTTTACCTATAAGAAACGAAACTGGGGAAACCCAGTTTTTTTCTTGGAAAATTTTCTAATTTAAACAAATATGGCTTGTAAAATATTCTAAAATCCTTTAAAATAAAAGAGTTGGAGGAACTTATGGATGTGAATGAGATTGTTCGGATCATTCCGACTTTGAAAGTTAATAATCGAAAATTAAATGAGATATTTTATATTGAAACTCTAGGAATGAAACCCTTACTAGAAGAGTCTGCCTTTCTTTCATTAGGCGACCAGACGGGTACGGAGAGATTGATTTTAGAAGAGGCTCCAAGCATGCGAACTCGCAGAGTTGAAGGACTTAAGAAGCTAGCTAGGCTCTTGATAAAGGTTGAGGATCCTTCCGAAATCGAGGCCCTTCTTTCTCAAATGAAGTCTCTTCCTCGCTTGTTTAAAGGAAGTCGTGGATATGCTTTTGAGATTGTTTCTCCTGAAGAGGATGTGATCCTTGTTCATGCAGAAAATGATATAAGAGATTTGGTTCCACTGGAAACTGTTCCTGAATTTTATTCAAATACAAGTATAAAATACGTGAGCCAATTTGAGGTTTCTATGGAGTTGCGTTTGCCTGAGGGGACAGAGAGCTTACTTGATCCTGAAGGAGTAGCGCAAGCAGTCACCTTTACTAAAGGGCAAGGTCCAGATTTGGCTGTTGAAAATAATGTTACTTGGGACTTGACGATGTTGAAATTTTTAGTAAGAAATTTTGATCTAACCAGTCTTCGTCAGAAATTTGAAAAGACAGGCTATTTTGTCCCTAAGTCTGAAAAATTCTTCCTCGGTAAAGATACCAATAACATTGAATTGTGGTTTGAAGAAGCATGAAGTTGGATAAAATTCTAAGAAAAATAGAAAATCAAATCGAGGCAGGGATTTATCCCGGGGCCTCTTTTGCGTATTATAAGGATGGTGAATGGAAAGAGTCTTATCTAGGATTGAGTGATCCAGAACGGGGCTTGAAGACAGAGGCCGGTTTGGTTTATGATCTGGCTAGTGTGAGTAAGGTTGTGGGAGTGGGGACAGTCTTGACCTTTTTGTGGCAACAGGGGAAGCTAGACATTGATATACCAGTGACGGATTTTTTATCGGAGTGTGATTATCCTGATATCACTATACGGCAGCTTCTGACCCATGCTACAGATTTAGACCCCTTCATTCCCAACCGTGACAAGTTAAGTGCAGAGGAATTGAGAGAAGCCATGTTTCACCTCAATAGACGAAATCAGCCTGCTTTTCTATACTCAGATGTTCACTTTTTACTCTTAGGCTTTGTTTTGGAAAAAATCTTTAACCAAGACTTGGATCAGATTATAAAAAAACAAGTTTTGGAACCATGGGGGATGAAAGAGACTCAGTTCGGCCCCATTGAGCAAGCTGTACCAACAGTGAAAGGAGTGGAGGTCGGAATCATTCACGATCCCAAAGCCCGTCTATTAGGGAAACACGCTGGAAGTGCTGGTTTGTTTTCGACTGTTAAGGATTTACAGATCTTTCTGGAACATTACTTGAAAGATGATTTTGCGGCAGATTTGAGCCGAAGTTTCTCTCCTTTAGATGATAAGGAGCGTTCCCTAGCCTGGAATCTGGAAGGAGCTTGGCTCGACCATACGGGTTATACAGGTACCTTTATTATGTGGAATCGGGAGAAGCAGGAAGCTGCCATCTTTCTGTCCAATCGAACGTATGAAAAGGATGAGCGTGCCCAGTGGATAGTTGACCGAAATCAAGTCATGAAAATGATTCGTCAAGAGGGGTAGGGAGAAGCATGTCAAAAACCGTAAAAGGAACTCTGTATACAGTAGTGGCAGGGATTGCTTGGGGCTTGTCTGGAACCAGTGGCCAATACCTGATGGCACACGGGATTTCTGCTCTAGTCTTGACCAATCTGCGGCTTATCATTGCAGGTTTGGCACTGGTAGTCTTATCCTATATGACTGCAAAGGATAAACTCTATGCTTTTTTAAAAGACAGAAAAAGTCTTTTATCTCTGCTGTTGTTTGCCTTGTTTGGACTTTTCTTAAACCAGTTTGCCTATCTTTCTGCCATTCAGGAAACCAATGCTGGCACGGCGACGGTTCTCCAGTATGTTTGTCCTGTTGGAATCTTGATTTATACCTGTATGAAGGATAAGGTGGCGCCTACTCTGGCTGAGATTATTTCGATTGGTTTAGCAATTGGAGGAACTTTTCTGATTGCGACGCATGGAAAAGTTGACCAGTTATCTGTCACACCCCTAGGTCTGTTCTGGGGCCTCTTTTCAGCCTTGACCTATGCCCTCTATATCATCCTTCCTATTGCTTTGATTAAGAAGTGGGGCAGTATTTCGGTGATTGGTGTGGGGATGGTTATTTCTGGTGTAGTGGCTATTCCTTTCACAGGAGTCTTACAGGCAAGCATACCGACTAGCTTAGATTTTCTCTTTGCATTTGCTGGGATTATCATCATTGGAACAGTATTTGCCTACACAGCTTTCCTAAAAGGAGCTAGTCTAATAGGACCAGTTAAATCCAGTTTATTGGCTTCCATAGAGCCCATTTCAGCTGTTTTCTTTGCCTTTTTAATTATGAAGGAGCAATTCTATGCGATTGATTTTGTTGGTATGGCCATGATTTTACTAGCTGTGACCATTATTTCTGTGAAAGATTTACTGCTGGAAATAAAGAGTAAGTAATAAAAAAATCCACTCAATCGAGTGGATTTTATGTGTATAGATGATTAGTCTTTATTTTCGTGTGGCAAAATCAAGTTTAAGATAATTCCTGTCATGGCTGATAGAGCAGTACCTGAAAGTGTAACTGGGCCGAGTTTGAGGATGGCTCCACCAAGTCCAAGTACCAACATGGCACTAGCGATGATGAGGTTACGCATTTGGCTGAAGTCAACGCGCTCTTTAATCAAAACTTTTAGCCCGTTACTGGCGATAACTCCGTAGAGAAGGATGGACATGCCACCAAGCACAGCACTTGGGATTGTTGAGATCAAGGCAGTGAATTTACCAAGGAAGCTAAGTGCAATGGCGATGAAGGCCGCGTTACGGATAACAGAGACAGAAGCGATACGAGTCATCCCGATAACCCCTGTATTTTCGCCGTAAGTCGTATTAGCTGGTCCACCGAGGAAGGCTGATACAGATGTCGCGATACCGTCACCAAGAAGAGTACGGTGAAGACCTGGTTCTTTCAAGAATTGACGGCCACAGATTTGGCTCAAGACCGTGTGGTCTCCGATGTGTTCTGAAATGGTTACAATAGCGATTGGTAAGATGGCGATGGTTTCAGGACCGAAGTACAAGTTGTACTCTTTAAAGGCACCACCCGTATTAAATGGCAAGTAGAAACCAGGGATTTCAAACCAGTTGGCTTGAAGAACAGGAGTGAAGTCAACTAATCCAAGAACTAGGGCAAATAGGTATCCACCGATGATGGCAAAGAGGAAAGGAATGATACGGAGGAACCCTTTTCCTTTTGTATTGATAAAAGCTGCAATAAGGAATGTAACAACAGCTACAAGGGCATTTTTCCAGTTTCCATCTGCTACAAGTCCAGCATTCGTTACAGCTGAACCAGCAAGTCCGAGACCGATAACGATAATCATAGGTCCGATAATAATTGGTGGCAAGAGTTTGTCAATCCATTTCGTACCTGCAAAACGAACACTTGCTGCTACAAGGACATAGACCAAACCAGTCAGGATAACTCCAGTTTGAGCGGCAGATACATCGCCCCCCATTTCTTTCATGGCTAGAGACATAGCCGTGATAAAGGCGAATGAAGAACCTAGATAAACTGGAACCTTAAAGCCAGTAGAAATCATGTAGATAAGTGTTCCAATACCAGATGCAAAGAGGGCAACGGATACAGGCATTCCCAAAATTAAGGGAACGAGAATGGTTGCACCAAACATGGCAAATACGTGCTGGAAGCTGAGAAGAATACCTTTACCAGCAGAAGGACGTTGATCAACGTCTAGTAACAAGTCAACAGTTGATTCCTGTTTCATAAAAACCTCACTTTTGGGCACCAAAAAAGAGCCCATTATTTTATAGCAATAGGCCCTCAGAGTAAGACTTTTTAAAAAATAGTTATCTTTTAAAAATTTATATAAATCTGCGCCTTCGTCACCTCACAGGATGACATTAAAAACCTTTGCTTAGGATAGTATAGCAGAAAAAAATGATTTTGTAAATCATTTTTTCCCGAGCCCAGAAATGTAAGAGCGAGGAATGATTTTGTAAATCATTTTTTCCCGAGCCCAGAAATGCGAGAGCGAGGCAGATTTGTAAATAATTTTTTTACTAAAAAAATTAAAGTGGGCGTTTGTTTGGCATGCCAGCCTTTCTTGGGTACTTGTTAGGTGTTTCTTTTTTCTTTTCGACGACTGTGATGTAGCGCGGATCTCCATTTGGCAGGGCATAGCTGAGGTTGTCCTCTACCTTGCTAAAGAGGAGGTTGAGAGCGTTCTTGGCTTCCAGCAATTCCTCAGGGGCATTGCTGGCCTTGAGTGCCAAGAGTTTTCCGCCAACTTTAAGATAGGGGATGGTCAACTCAGATAAGATCTGCATACGGGCAACCGCACGAGCCGTCACCATATCAAACTGAGCACGGAATTTCTTGTCTTGGGCAAAGTCTTCTGCCCGTCCATGGTAGAAGTGAACACCGTCCAAATCCAGCTCCTGAGCCAAAAGCTGAAGGAAGTTGATGCGCTTATTGAGTGAATCAATGATGGTCACATCTAACTGAGGATAGAGGATTTTCATGGGCAGACTAGGAAATCCTGCCCCCGCTCCGATATCAAGAAGTTTGATAGTTTCATTTGAAATCAAGCCTTGCAGAATAGGTGCAATCGAATCATAAAAGTGCTTAAGGTAGACTTCTTCTTTATCCGTAATAGCGGTCAAATTAATCTTCTCATTCCACTCGACCAAGAGTTCAAAATAGCGTTCGAATTGGTTCTTTTGCTGGTCAGAAAGTGGAAGATTTTGCTCAGCTAGTAGGCTGTAAAATGTTTCTGGTTTCATAGTAGTTTCCTTCTCTAGTATCATCTTATTTTACCATATTCATTAAAATTTTGATATACTGGTAGTAATCTAAAAGCAGAAAGGAATAAGATTATGACTTGGATTATTCTTGGAGTTTTGGCTCTGATTGTTATTTTTGTGATTGTTAGCTATAACGGTTTGGTTAAAAATCGTATGCAGACCAAGGAGGCTTGGAGCCAGATAGATGTTCAGTTGAAGCGTCGTAATGATCTCCTCCCAAACTTGATTGAAACAGTCAAAGGCTATGCCAAATATGAAGGTTCTACCTTGGAAAAAGTGACAGAACTTCGTAGACAAGTAGCCGCAGCAACTTCACCAGCTGAAGCGATGAAGGCCAGTGATGCCCTTACCCGTCAGATTTCTGGTATCTTTGCAGTAGCAGAGAATTACCCAGACTTGAAAGCAAGTGCTAACTTTATTAAATTGCAAGAAGAGTTGACCAATACAGAAAATAAAATTTCTTACTCACGCCAACTCTACAACAGTGTTGTCAGCAACTACAATGTAAAACTTGAAAGCTTCCCAAGTAACATCATCGCAGGACTATTTGGCTTTAAAGCTGCAGACTTCCTTCAAACACCTGAAGAGGAAAAGGCAGTTCCTAAAGTTGACTTTAGCGGATTAGGTGACTAAGATGTTGTTTGATCAAATTGCGAGCAATAAACGAAAAACCTGGATTTTATTGCTGGTTTTCTTCTTACTCTTAGCCTTGGTTGGTTATGCGGTTGGCTATCTCTTCATGCGCTCAGGTCTTGGTGGCATGATTATTGCCCTAATCATCGGTTTTGTCTATGCCTTAACCATGATCTTTCAATCAACAGAGATTGTCATGTCTATGAATGGGGCGCGTGAGGTTGATGAACAAACAGCACCAGACCTCTATCATGTAGTGGAAGATATGGCTATGGTGGCTCAGATTCCCATGCCACGTGTTTTCATCATTGAGGATTCTTCTTTAAATGCCTTTGCAACAGGTTCTAACCCGCAGAATGCGGCGGTTGCAGCCACTTCGGGTCTTCTGGCTATCATGAACCGTGAGGAGCTAGAAGCGGTCATGGGTCATGAAGTCAGTCACATTCGGAACTACGATATCCGCATTTCGACCATTGCTGTTGCCCTTGCTAGTGCCATTACCCTGCTATCTAGTATGGCTGGTCGGATGATGTGGTGGGGTGGCGCAGGCCGCAGACGGAGTGATAATGATCGTGATGGAAATGGTTTGGAGATTATCATGCTTGTTATCTCCCTCTTAGCCATTGTTCTAGCACCTCTCGCTGCAACCTTGGTACAACTAGCTATCTCTCGTCAGCGAGAATTTCTGGCGGATGCATCTAGTGTGGAGCTGACTCGCAATCCTCAAGGGATGATCAATGCCTTGCGTAAGTTGGACAATAGCGAGCCAATGCATCACCATGTCGATGATGCCAGCAGCGCTCTTTATATCAATGATCCCAAGAAAGGTGGGGGACTACAAAAACTCTTTTATACCCACCCACCTATCTCAGAACGAATCGAACGGTTGAAACAAATGTAAAAAAATCCAGAGATCGTCTCTGGATTTTTGCTATGTTCAAAAATTATAAATCTTGTAAATCGACAACTTCCAAACCATGTTCGGTCAAACGATAGAGACTGGTACAGACCTCTTTTAGGAAACGTCTGTCATGTGAAACAGTGATCAGACCGCCTGGATAGGAGGCAAAGAGTTTTCTGATTTCAGGTTGAGAAGTGGGAGAAAAGTTTCGTGTAGGCTCATCCAGAAGGACAAAGTTTGGTTTGCGCAAGACTAAATCCAAAAGTAGAAGTTTACCCTGTTGACCGCCAGATAGGGAGCGGATTTGGTGCTGCATCTCTGGATAGCTGAAATTGAGACTGGCTAGGTGGGATTGGATTTTCTGTAGTTCCTCTTTTTCCCCAGTTTTGCTGAGATAGGCTACTGGAGATAGATCCAATTGCAGTTTTTTATGGTAATCTTGTGGCATAAAACCAAGAGAAATTTCTCTTTTGTTGCTTAGGAGTTGTTGTAACTTGACTAACATAGTTGATTTTCCAACACCATTTGGCCCGATGATACCGATTTTATCTTGGCCACGGACCGTTAGTTGTAACTCCTGAGCTAAAATGCGCTTGCCAATGGACAAATTTTCTTTTTCCAGTTGGATTAAGACTTTAGAAGCCGGTAATGGTTGGACGTCTGAAAAGAAAAGTTGGATTTGTTCCTCGTCAAGTGGCTTTTGGGTCATGGACTGGACTTCCTTTTCAAAGCGTTTTTCTTGAGAGAGTACATTTTTCATCTTTTTAGCCAATAGGCGACCAGCAGTACTGTCTTTGGTAGCTCGAAGTGCAGTTTCTACATTTTGCTTAACTCGGCGATGTTTTTCTATGGTTTTGTCATAGGCTCTCTGGTCGTTAGCAGCTTGCTGGCTTTGTCTGGCAAAATTAGCCTTTCTCTGGTCACTATAGCTATCGTAGTCTAAATGCTCTACAAGCGTTTCCGCTTCTTTCCGATGCTTGACTAGTCGCAGGTGGACAATAGTATCTGCCGTCTGAGAAAGAAAGTCTTCATCATGGGAAATGAAAATAACAGTTTGCCTAATCTTTTGAATCTGTCTTTTTAGCCAATCAACTGTCTCAAGATCCAGGTTATTTGAAGGTTCATCTAAAAATAGAATCTCAAAGGGTTTGGCTAACTCATGGATGAGCTGAATTTTCAAAGCTTCGCCACCTGATAGACTGCCAATCTTTTGGTCGCTAGCGAAGCGATCACTATCAAAATGCAACTCCTCCGCCAAACGATAAAGAATGCTGTAGTCTAAATCAGCAGAATCCAAAAAGAAGTAATCGTGTAGAGTTCTATTTTTTAGCTCCTCAGGTAACTTTTGGGGAATGTAGGCCAGTGACTGAAGGTCAGACTGAATGTCGCCCTTGATAGTGAAATCAGGCAATGCTTCCCCCATTAAAGCTCGCAGCAAAGTTGATTTGCCATTTCCTTCTTCACCAATAATAGCAACCTTTTCTCCGTCTTGGATAGTCATGGTTAGGTCAGATACAAGATCTCGTAGATCTTTGTTTTGTGTGATGGTCAGATGATTGATTTTTATCATATTGTTGCCCTTTCTAGAATGTCCATAGTGCATAACAAAAAGCTCTACTTTACCTAGTAGAGCCCAAAGTCACTGTCAAAACTCTATTATCCTCGTTGAAAAACTCGTCAAACTAGCTTGGAGTTGCCTAACCCAACCCAAGAGGAGCATAGCTTTCTAGTTTTTTGAATTTCAATGGGGACAAGATACTAGAAAATCTAGTATAAAAAGAGCACACAAAAAGAGACAAAAACAAGATCTACTAAATAAAGGTTCTTTATTTGATAGACTTAGTTGTTCATGTCTCCCTTACCTCCGAGTATTAGTACCTCTATCCTATACTTTTCAGGAAATTTTGTCAATAGAAAACAGGAAATTCTAGTTTTTATACTCAATGAAAATCAAAGGGCAAACTAGGAAGCGATCCGAAGGCTATACTTGGGTACGGCAAGGCGAAGCTGACGTGGTTTGAAGAGATTTTCGAAAAGTATCAGAATCCGAAAACAGGTCCATAGAGAGTCAGTACGTGTTTGACATGCTGGTAATGGAACTTATCATAGTTGCGCCAAGCAGTGCGAGCCTGGTCGTTTAGTTTTAGGCTACCAAGTCCAATCAAAAGACTAGTACGTTGGTAAAATTTCTCGAGGTCGATTAAGATACTGTTGTCCAACTTTTCCGCTTTTTTAAGTTCCTGGAGAGTGCTGTTTAGCAGCTCTTGCAGTCGAATATCATCGGCTGTACCTTGTTTGCAGCTTTGGTAGCTTTTATTTAACTCGGAAAGGAGTTGGTAAGCTTCAGCGATGAGTGCTTTGTCTTCCATATGAGCATCCTCCTTGCTCTGATGTATTCTTGCCTATAGTATAGCACTAAACAGGAAATATGTCATAGTAAATATGTTAAAAATGAGATTTTAATATCAAGGTTTGGAAGGCTGACTCGTAGCCGTTTCATGGTATAATCAAGTGAGTAAATCTTTATGGAGGAAATATGAAGTTAAATATTCAAGAAATTCGTAAACAGCCTGAAGACCTACATTTTGAACAAGCTTTAGACCTAGCAGCAGACTTACGTATCCGTAATCAAGAGATTATAGATGTCAAAGATATCCTTGCAGTTGGGAAGGTACAGTACGAAGACCGGATGTATTTCTTAGATTATCAACTATCTTACACTATTGTTCTTGCTTCCAGTCGCAGTATGGAGCCAGTTGAGTTGGTAGAGTCTTATCCAGTGACAGAGGTTTTCATGGAAGGCGCAACCAACCAATTGGACCAAGAAGTTTTAGACGATGACTTGGTCCTGCCTATCGAAAATGGTGAAATCGACCTTGCTGAGAGCGTAGCAGATAATATCTTGCTCAATATTCCAATCAAGGTCTTGACGGCAGAAGAAGAGGCGGGCCAAGGTTTTGTGTCAGGGAATGACTGGCAAATCATGACTGAGGAAGAATATCAGGCCCAACAAGCAGTCAAGAAAGAAGAAAATAGTCCATTTGCTGGCTTGCAAGGACTATTTAATGGAGACGAGTAGATGGTTTTATCCAAGAAACGTGCCCGTCATGTCATAGAGGAAATCATTGCCCTTTTTCCAGATGCTAAGCCTAGTCTTGATTTTACTAATCATTTTGAACTACTGGTTGCAGTGATGCTGTCAGCCCAGACGACAGATGCAGCGGTAAATAAGGCCACACCAGGTCTCTTTGCTGCCTTTCCAACGCCACAAGCCATGTCAGTAGCGACAGAGAGTGAAATTGCTTCACACATTTCTCGCCTGGGACTGTATCGAAATAAGGCTAAATTCCTTAAAAAATGTGCCCAACAGTTACTAGACGATTTTGACGGTCAAGTGCCTCAGACTCGAGAGGAATTAGAAAGTCTAGCAGGAGTTGGTCGCAAGACAGCCAATGTTGTCATGAGTGTGGGCTTTGGAATTCCAGCTTTTGCAGTGGACACTCATGTGGAGCGGATCTGTAAGCATCACGATATCGTTAAAAAATCAGCTACGCCACTTGAAGTAGAAAAACGTGTCATGGACGTTCTGCCACCAGAAGAATGGTTAGCAGCCCACCAGGCCATGATTTACTTTGGACGAGCTATCTGCCATCCCAAAAATCCAGAATGCGATCACTATCCCCAATTATATGATTTTAGTAATGTTTAAGGGGGCTCTGAAAAAGTTTTTGCTTGATTTTAAGGGTGCTTTGTGCTATAGTAAATGATAACTAAATAGTCCTTTAAACCTGTCCCGTGAGGCAGGCAAGGAGCGCGATAAAGTAGAAGGGTGAAGTCTATACTGTTTACAGTAGGGCTCGCTTGGCTATACATTTCAAGTCTCCTTGTAGAAGGAGACTTTTCTTTTTGGAGGTTTGTCATGAAGACAAAAGAAGTTGTAGACGAATTGACTGTCAAACGAGCGATTACGCGAATTACTTATGAGATTATTGAGCGCAATAAAGATTTGAATAAGATTATCCTAGCTGGGATAAAAACGCGAGGTGTTTTCATCGCTCATCGTATCAAAGAACGCTTGGAGCAGTTGGAAAACATCACGGTTCCTGTTGTGGAATTGGACACCAAACCTTTCCGTGATGATGTTAAAAGCGGAGAAGATACTTCTTTGATTTCTGTTGATGTGACAGACCGTGAAGTTATCTTGGTGGATGATGTGCTTTATACAGGTCGTACCATCCGTGCTGCTATCGATAACATTGTCGGACATGGTCGTCCTGCGCGCGTGAGTCTTGCGGTGCTAGTAGATCGTGGACATAGAGAATTGCCAATCCGTCCAGATTACGTTGGGAAAAATATCCCAACCAGCCGTTCTGAAGAGATCATCGTAGAGATGACAGAACTTGATGGCCAAGACAGAGTTCTGATTACTGAAGAAGCTTAGAAAGCTGAAGGAGTAGCCATGTCAGAAAATCAACAAGCATTGAACCATGTGGTTTCCATGGAAGACCTCACTGTTGATCAAGTGATGAAATTGATCAAACGAGGGATTGAGTTTAAAAACGGAGCCCAGCTTCCTTATGAAGACCATCCGATTGTTTCCAATCTTTTCTTTGAGGATTCTACACGGACGCATAAGTC
Organism: uncultured Streptococcus sp.; assembly: GCA_934229205.1. Taxonomy (GTDB): domain Bacteria; phylum Bacillota; class Bacilli; order Lactobacillales; family Streptococcaceae; genus Streptococcus. The sequence continues at coordinate 123,253 of CAKQDJ010000004.1, read as the reverse complement.
TTTTGAAGTGGCAGAGATTAAGCTAGGGCTGGAGCGACTGGACTTTGATGTGAAGACCAGCTCAGTAAACAAGGGTGAGACACTGTATGACACAATCCTAACCTTGTCTGCGCTTGGTGTAGATGTCTGCGTGATTCGCCACCCAGAGGTCGATTATTACAAAGAATTGATTGCGAGTCCAACCATTACGACTTCCATTATCAATGGTGGAGATGGTTCAGGTCAACACCCTAGTCAGAGCCTGCTTGATTTGATGACCATTTATGAGGAATTTGGTCGCTTTGAGGGTCTCAAGGTTGCTATTGCAGGTGACTTGGATCATTCACGTGTTGCCAAATCCAATATGCAAATTTTGAAACGCTTGGGAGCTGAACTTTTCTTTGCAGGACCTGAGGAATGGAGAAGTCAAGAGTTTGCGGACTATGGACAGTTTGTAACTATTGATGAGATTGTTGATCAGGTGGATGTTTTGATGTTGCTCCGCGTTCAACATGAACGCCATGATAGTGGTGCAGTCTTTTCAAAAGAAGACTACCATGCCCAACATGGTTTGACTCAAGAACGTTATGATCGCTTAAAAGAAACAGCAATAATCATGCACCCAGCTCCAGTTAATCGAGATGTGGAAATTGCTGACCACTTGGTTGAAGCTCCAAAATCACGCATTGTCCAACAAATGACCAACGGTGTCTTTGTTCGAATGGCAATCTTAGAATCCGTATTGGCGAGTAGAAACGCTAATTAAAACACAAGACGTTAAAAGACGCCAGTGAGCGTCCACGAGAGGTGAAAATATGACAAAAAGACTTCTAGTATTAGAAGATGGCACAGTTTTTGAAGGCAAGGCCTTCGGAGCAGATATTGATGTAACAGGCGAAATCGTCTTTAACACAGGTATGACCGGCTACCAAGAGTCCATTACAGACCAGTCTTATAATGGACAAATCTTGACCTTCACTTATCCTTTGGTGGGAAATTATGGAATTAATCGTGATGATTATGAATCCATTATTCCAACTTGTAAGGGAGTTGTTGTTTTCGAAGAAGCGCGTAGAGCAAGTAACTGGCGGAATCAAATGACGCTGGACGAATTCTTGAAAGCTAAGAAAATTCCTGGTATTTCAGGGATTGATACGCGTGCCCTTACTAAGATTATCCGTAAGCATGGTACTATGCGTGCAACCTTGACCCATGTTGGGGACAGTATGGATCATGTGACGGACCAGCTACAAGCAACAGTCCTGCCGACAGACAATATCAAGCAGGTTTCTACTAAAACTTCCTATCCAGCTCCTGGAGTTGGTTTGAGCGTGGTCTTAGTAGACTTTGGTCTCAAGCACTCAATCCTACGTGAACTTTCCAAACGCAACTGTAACGTGACCGTCGTTCCATATTCAACAACAGCGGAAGAAATTCTCCACCTCAATCCTGATGGAGTTATGTTGTCAAATGGTCCAGGTAACCCAGAAGATGTTCCAGAAGCACTGGACATGATTCGTGGTGTGCAAGGGAAAATTCCAATTTTCGGAATTTGTATGGGACACCAACTCTTTGCCATGGCAAATGGGGCTAAGACCTACAAGATGAAATTTGGTCACCGCGGATTTAACCACGCGGTACGTGAGATTGCTACAGGCCGTATAGACTTCACCAGCCAGAACCACGGTTATGCAGTTAGCCGTGAGGACTTGCCAGATCATTTGATCATTACCCACGAAGAAATCAATGATAAATCAGTTGAAGGAGTTCGCCACAGATACCAACCAGGTTTTTCTGTACAATTCCACCCAGACGCAGCTCCTGGTCCACACGACGCAAGCTACCTATTTGATGAATTTATCGAGATGATGGAAGCCTTTAAACAAGCAAACTAAGAACGAGTAAAATCTCGTCGGAGAATTTATGTAACTGAACACGGACGGAAAGCTCGGAATTTAGAGAAACCAACTTGGATTGTCAATCCTTCCTTGGTTTCCTAAAATTCAATCGCTTTCTATTCGTCCTTTGTATCTTATTTAATGTCGCTCAGTGAGGCGACGAATAGAAAGACAGGTCGTTTCTTTTAGTCGCTATTGGGCGAACTAAAAACTCCCTGCACTAGATTTTTTATCGAAAAATATCGTTTCTCTAAAAAATCGTCGGAGAATTTATTTAATGGCAACCAGAGAGTTGCCGAATAGAAAGGAGAAGGGTGGTCCGTATTTGCTGAACTGAATACGGGCTACGGACGGCGCTAAAAAGATAGTTATTCCTAGAACTTATTGTTCTTCGTCATAACTCCTATTTTAGCTTTGTCCGCTTGACGCCCTTAATATCTTATAAATGCCTAAACGTACTGATATTCAAAAAATTATGGTGATTGGTTCTGGTCCGATTATTATTGGCCAGGCTGCTGAGTTTGACTACGCGGGGACCCAGGCCTGCTTGTCTTTGAAAGAGGAAGGTTATGAAGTTGTCTTGGTGAACTCAAACCCTGCAACCATCATGACGGATAAGGAGATTGCGGACAAGGTTTATATTGAGCCAATCACACTTGAATTTGTGACACGTATTCTCCGTAAGGAGCGTCCTGATGCTTTGCTTCCAACTCTTGGTGGTCAGACGGGTCTGAACATGGCCATGGAATTGTCTAAAAACGGTATCTTAGATGAGCTCGGTGTCGAACTTCTAGGTACTAAACTATCTGCTATTGACCAAGCGGAGGACCGTGACCTCTTTAAACAATTGATGGAAGAGCTTGAGCAACCAATTCCAGAATCTGAAATTGTCAACACAGTGGAAGAAGCTGTTGCCTTTGCGGCGTCAATTGGCTATCCAGTCATTGTCCGTCCAGCCTTTACCCTAGGTGGTACTGGTGGTGGTATGTGTGCCAACGAGGAAGAATTACGTGAAATTGCTGAAAATGGGTTGAAACTGTCACCTGTTACCCAATGTTTGATTGAGCGTTCTATTGCTGGTTTCAAGGAAATCGAATACGAAGTCATGCGCGACTCAGCTGATAATGCCCTCGTTGTATGTAACATGGAAAACTTTGACCCGGTTGGGATTCACACAGGGGATTCCATTGTATTTGCCCCTGCGCAAACCATGTCAGACTATGAAAACCAAATGCTACGTGACGCGAGCTTGAGCATCATTCGTGCCCTCAAAATTGAAGGTGGATGTAATGTTCAGTTGGCTTTGGACCCACACAGCTTTAAGTACTATGTCATCGAAGTAAATCCCCGTGTATCGCGTTCGTCAGCCCTTGCTTCGAAAGCAACAGGTTACCCAATCGCCAAATTGGCTGCCAAGATTGCGGTAGGGTTGACCTTGGATGAAGTGATTAACCCAGTTACAGGTTCAACCTATGCCATGTTTGAACCAGCCCTTGACTACGTAGTTGCCAAGATTCCACGTTTCCCATTCGACAAATTTGAAAAGGGTGAACGTCGTCTTGGTACTCAGATGAAGGCAACTGGGGAAGTTATGGCAATTGGTCGTAACATCGAGGAATCACTTCTTAAAGCTTGTCGTTCCCTTGAAATTGGGGTGCACCACAATGAAATGCCTGAACTTGCAGCAGTTTCTGATGATGCCTTGATTGAAAAAGTTGTTAAAGCCCAAGATGACCGTCTCTTCTACGTATCAGAAGCCATTCGCCGTGGCTATACTCCAGAAGAAATTGCTGAATTGACCAAGATTGATATCTTCTATCTTGATAAACTCTTGCACATCTTTGAAATTGAGCAGGAATTGGGTGCCCATCCACAAGATTTAGACGTTTTGAAAACAGCCAAACTCAATGGTTTCTCAGACCGTAAGATTGCTGAACTCTGGGAAACGACAGCTGACCAAGTTCGCCAACTACGTTTGGAAAACAAGATTGTTCCAGTCTACAAGATGGTCGATACCTGTGCGGCAGAATTCGACTCTGAAACACCATATTTCTATTCAACCTATGGATGGGAAAATGAGTCTATCAAGTCTGATAAGGAATCTGTCCTAGTCCTAGGTTCAGGTCCAATCCGTATCGGACAAGGGGTTGAGTTTGACTACGCAACAGTTCACTCTGTTAAGGCGATTCAAGCAGCTGGTTATGAAGCTATCATCATGAACTCAAACCCAGAGACTGTTTCAACCGACTTCTCGGTATCAGATAAACTTTACTTTGAACCATTGACATTCGAAGATGTCATGAATGTTATCGACTTGGAGCAACCAAAAGGTGTTATCGTTCAGTTCGGTGGTCAAACAGCCATCAACCTTGCGGAGCCATTGGCCAAAGCAGGAGTGACCATTCTTGGTACACAAGTTGCTGACCTAGACCGTGCGGAAGACCGCGACCTCTTTGAGCAAGCCCTTAAAGACTTGGATATTCCACAGCCACCAGGACAAACGGCAACAAATGAAGAAGAAGCGGTGCTTGCAGCTCGCAAGATTGGTTTCCCAGTCCTCGTTCGCCCATCTTATGTCTTGGGTGGACGTGCTATGGAAATCGTAGAAAACGAAGAAGATCTTCGTTCTTACATGCGTACAGCCGTTAAAGCAAGTCCAGACCACCCAGTTCTTGTTGACTCTTACATTGTTGGACAAGAGTGTGAAGTCGATGCCATTTCAGATGGAGAAAATGTTCTCATCCCTGGTATCATGGAACATATCGAACGTGCTGGTGTCCACTCAGGTGACTCAATGGCCGTTTACCCACCACAAACCTTGTCGCAAAAGGTTCAGGAAACCATCGCAGACTATACTAAACGCCTAGCAATCGGCCTTAACTGTCTTGGTATGATGAATATTCAGTTTGTCATCAAGGATGAAAAAGTCTACGTTATTGAGGTCAATCCACGTGCCAGCCGTACGGTTCCGTTCCTTTCTAAGGTAACCAATATTCCTATGGCTCAGGTAGCGACTAAGCTCATTCTTGGTCAAAGTCTTGAAGAACTTGGTTACCAAGATGGACTTTATCCAGAAAGCACTCGCGTTCATATCAAGGCGCCAGTCTTCTCCTTTACGAAACTAGCTAAGGTAGATAGCTTGCTCGGTCCTGAAATGAAGTCAACAGGGGAAGTTATGGGTTTTGATACTACTTTGGAAAAAGCTCTCTATAAGGCCTTTGAAGCTTCTTACCTGCACTTGCCAACCTTTGGTAACGTTGTATTTACCATCGCTGATGATGCCAAAGATGAAGCCTTGGACTTAGCTCGTCGTTTCCAAAATATCGGCTACGGTATCCTCGCGACAGAAGGGACAGCAACCTTCTTTGCCAGTCATGGACTCGAAGCCCAACCTGTTGGTAAGATTGGTGACGATGAACAGGATATCCCAAACTATGTCCGTAAGGGAAAAATCCAAGCAATCATCAATACTGTCGGAACCAAGCGAACTGCTGACGAAGATGGAGAGCAAATCCGTCGTTCAGCAATTGAACACGGTGTGCCACTCTTTACAGCCCTAGACACAGCAGATGCCATGCTCAAGGTGCTAGAAAGCCGTAGTTTTGTCACAGAAGCGATCTAGTTGAGAAATATTTTTCACAGTTTTAAAGCCAGCGTTTTCTGACGCTGGCTTTTACAATACTGATATTGCTTATTTCAACTATCATTTGTTTTCTTAGGAATCATTCCAAAATGTGATATAATAAGGATGAATTGGAAATAGGTAAACTATTTTCATCATTCTTTCAAAAAAATATTCTATTAAGAAATATGTAAAGACAGATTAGAAAGTGGGAAATCCCTATGTCCTCTTATGAAAAAGTCTCTCTTTCTGAGATCAATCAATCTATTGAGACTCCAAATAACAATCATTTTTGGCAAAATCTAAAAGCATTCTTAGGACCCGGTGCACTTGTGGCAGTTGGCTACATGGATCCAGGAAACTGGATCACCAGCGTGGTTGGTGGTGCCTCCTACAAGTACAGCCTTTTATTTGTTATTTTAATTTCATCCATCATTGCCATGCAGCTACAACAGATGGCTGGAAAGCTCGGTATCGTGACTAGGATGGACCTAGCACAGGCAACAGCTCATCATGCTCCCAAGTGGCTTCGCTATAGTTTGTGGGTGATTTTAGAATTAGCTTTAATGGCGACAGATTTGGCTGAAGTTTTAGGTTCAGCGATTGCCTTAAATCTTTTGTTTAAAATACCGATTATGGTCGCTATCCTTCTAACCGTTTTAGATGTGTTTCTTTTGTTGTTGTTGATGAAATTTGGTTTCAAAAAAATTGAAGCTATTGTTACGACCCTTATTTTAACCATATTAGCCATCTTTACTTATCTTGTGGCCTTATCCAATCCAAGTATCCAGGGGATCATTGGTGGTTATTTGCCAACTTCAACTTTATTTGAAACACCGTTACCGGGTCATGAAAGTCAATTGACCTTGGCTCTAGGGATTGTAGGAGCGACAGTCATGCCCCATAATCTCTATCTCCATTCCTCTCTATCCCAAACAAGGAAAATCAATCACAAAGATAAGAAGGATGTTCGAAAAGCAGTTCGCTTTATGACCTGGGATTCAAATCTTCAGTTGTCCCTAGCCTTTATTGTCAATTCCTTACTTCTCATTTTAGGTGCCTCCCTCTTTTTTGGTCATGCATCTGAAATTTCAGCTTTCTCCCAAATGTACAATGCTTTACAGGATTCGACAATAGCAGGAGCGATAGCCAGCTCAACCTTGTCAACTTTATTTGCTCTAGCCCTCTTAGCAAGTGGTCAAAATTCGACCATTACAGGCACTTTGACAGGACAGATTGTCATGGAAGGTTTCTTACATCTAAGATTGCCTCAGTGGCTTATCCGTATCGGTACCCGTATTTTTGCCTTGCTACCTGTGATTATAGTCGCCGTTTTATTTGGGTATCAAGAAAAAACCCTGGATCAGTTATTGGTCTATTCACAGGTCTTTCTTTCAATCGCTCTTCCGTTTTCAATTTTCCCCTTGATTTATCTAACCTCTAAAAAGTCACTGATGGGAGAATTCACCAATGCCAAGTGGAACACAATCCTAGGTTACGCAGTTTCCATTATCTTAACCATTCTCAATATCAAACTTCTTTTTGATATTTTTTAAACTTGTTCAAATTAGTTTTCGGTACTAGCTTGAAGCTTGATATTGAGATAATAGCAGTGGTTGGTTCATAAAAACATAAAAAGAAGTAAAAAAAAGAACAGTAGTAACTGTTCTTTTTATGATTATTTGAGACCGTATTTTTTGTTGAAACGATCCACGCGTCCATCTGCTTGAGTGAACTTTTGACGTCCAGTGTAGAATGGGTGTGAGTCTGATGAAATTTCCACACGGATCAATGGGTAAGTTTCGCCTTCGAACTCAACAGTTTCGTTAGAGCGTTTAGTTGAACCGCTAAGGAATTTGTAACCAGTAGTTGTGTCCATGAAGACAACTGGGCGATATTCTGGATGGATATCTTTTTTCATTTTGCAATATTTCCTTTCTGCCATGGTCTCTTTGCGAGCCATAGATTGTTACCATACTAGTCTATCAGATTCTGAAAAGTTTGGCAAGTATTTTATCAGTTTTTAAGCAAGTTTTTTAACTTTTGATAGATGATTTCGTTTTCTTCTAGACTATAGGAATTGGCGCCACTAGCTAATGGATGTCCTCCTCCGTCGTGTTCTTTGGCAATTTCATTGATAGGGGTGATTTTACTTCGCATACGCACACGGAAGTGACCGTCAACTTGCTCAACAAAGATGGCCCAAGCCTTAACGGTATCAATTCGACCAGGTGCTCCGACAATCGCAGCCGTTTCAGCATCCGTAACCTTATATTTTTCCAAGATGTCTTGAGTAAGCAGAACGCGTGCAGCCCCATTCTCATCAACTTCTAAGTGATCATAAACATATCCTTGCAGTTTTGCAATCTTGAAGCTCATGGTATCCATTTGACGAGACAATCCAGCAAAGTCAAAATCAACTTCTCGGAGCTGGGCAGCTATTCTAAAGGTACGAGCACTAGTTGACGGGTAAAGAAAACGCCCTGTGTCCCCGACAATTCCTGCATAGAGAAGTCGTGCCGCTTCACTAGACAAAGCCAGCTGATTTTCTTGAGCAAATAGAGTAATCATCTCACTGGCACTGCTTGAACTTGTATCCACCCAAGATAGGTCACCATAGATATCATCATTTGGATGGTGATCGATTTTGATGGTGAAAGCAGCTTGTTCATAGCGTTTATCATCGATACGAGGACGATTTGCTGTATCACAAATAATAGCAAGGGCTTCGTGGTAGTCACTGTCTTGGATAGTATCCATTTCCGCCATCCAGGTTAGAGTTGGTTCGTTAAAACCGACTGCTTTGATAGTCTTTTCTGGAAAATGGTGTGTGAGAAGAGCTTTCAAGCCCACTTGACTCCCTATGGCATCAGGATCTGGTTTCATATGACGATGAATGATAATGGTATCGTATTCTTTGATTTTCTCAAATATTTGCTGGCAAATTTCCATAAATAACCTCAATTCTTTCTCATTTCATTGTAGCACAAGAATTTTTATTTTTAAAATGAAAAAGATATGATATAATGGAGAAAGATAAATTGAGGAGGACGATATGGCATTAGCAAAAATTGTATTTGCCAGTATGACCGGTAATACCGAAGAAATTGCAGATATTGTAGCAGACAAATTACGTGACTTGGGCTTGGATGTCGATGTGGATGAATGTACGACTGTTGACGCTTCAGACTTCTTGGAAGCGGATATCGCAATCGTTGCGACCTATACCTACGGAGATGGAGAGTTGCCAGATGAGATGATGGACTTCTACGAAGACCTAGCAGATCTCAACTTGAACGGTAAAATCTACGGGGTTGTTGGATCAGGTGATACCTTCTACGACGAATTCTGTAAGGCTGTCGATGACTTTGATCGCGTTTTTGTAGCGACAGGAGCAGAAAAAGGTTCAGAGTGTGTTAAAGTAGATCTTTCTGCTGAGGAAGAAGACATCGAACGTTTGGAACAATTCGCAGAAGAATTGGCTGCAAAAGTAGGATAAGAATCAAACTGCACTGACTGGAAGGAGTTGGTGCAGTTTTTAGTAGTTAAACTAGATTTTACTAGCCTATTTGGTGGCTTTTTGATACAATAATTCAAATAAAGGAGGAGACTGTATGAACTTAGATATTATTCGCCAAGAAATTGATCAAATCGACGACCAAATTGTCAAGCTCCTAGAAGAACGAATGCATTTGGTTGAGGGAGTAGTTGCCTATAAGAAAGCCTCAGGAAAACCTATTTTAGATAGTAAGCGAGAAGAAGTCATTTTTGAAAAGGTAAGGAGTCGTGTAACCAATAAGAGTTACCAAGAAACCATTGTTGCGACTTTTTCAGATATTCTCAAACGTTCGCGTGATTATCAGGATCAAAACATCAAATGAAAAAAGAACAATTCTATCCGCTAGGGATATTTTTAGCTGCTATGTTGGGAGGCCTTGGCCGCTATTTTCTATCTAGTCTGTTGCCAACCAGTCCTGACTTTCCTTGGGGAACCCTCCTTGTGAATTATCTGGGAATTTTCTGCTTAGTCTATCTGGTAAAAGGCTATCTGGTCTATAAGGGAACTAGTAAAGGCTTTGTTTTGGCGCTGGGTACAGGATTTTGTGGTGGGCTAACAACCTTTTCTAGTCTAATGCTTGATGCAGTAAAACTGCTTGATACCGGGCGTTATCTTAGTTTAGGCATCTACTTATTTTTGAGCATTGGTGGAGGTCTGCTCTTGGCTTATGTTCTAGGGAGGAAGAAATGGTAATCGTTTATCTTGCAATCGCCTGCGGGCTTGGAGCCCTAGTGCGCTATTTTTTTTCCCGCTACAATCAAGCTTCTAAATTGCCGCTGGGCACTCTCATTGCCAATCTTCTAGGTTGTTTTTTGATTGGCTTACTCTACAATCATGTGGAGTCCAAGGAAGTCTATGCCACCCTAGCAACAGGTTTTTGTGGTGGGTTGACGACCTTTTCAACCTTGAATGACGAGCTACAAAGACTGTTAAGCAATAAGAAGGTATTTTATAGCTATTTATTCTTAACCTACATAGGCGGTTTTCTAGCGATTTTTTTAGGAATTCTGCTATAAATTTCTTTACTTTTAGGTGGAAATTTGGTAAACTGTATCTTGTGTGTAATGGACGCACAAAAATACAGTTTATCCGCTGAGGAAGGTTCCTCAAGATTGACAAAGATAGGAGAATAAAATGAATCCATTAATCCAAAGCTTGACTGAAGGTCAACTTCGTACAGATATCCCATCATTCCGTCCTGGTGACACTGTTCGTGTACACGCGAAAGTTGTCGAAGGTAACCGTGAACGTATCCAGATTTTTGAAGGTGTTGTTATCGCACGTAAAGGTGCTGGCATCTCAGAAAACTACACAGTTCGTAAAATCTCTAACGGTGTAGGTGTTGAGCGTATCTTCCCAATCCACACTCCACGTGTTGAAAAGATCGAAGTTGTTCGTTACGGTAAAGTACGTCGTGCGAAATTGTACTACTTGCGTGCACTTCAAGGTAAAGCAGCTCGTATCAAAGAAATCCGTCGTTAATTCGACTAAAAACTCTGCTCGTCCAGCAGAGTTTTTCTCTAGCTCCCTTAGTTCAATGGATATAACAACTCCCTCCTAAGGAGTAGTTGCAGGTTCGATTCCTGCAGGGGGCATATAAACTATTTATTTTACTGGGTGTTTGAGGTGTTTCGCCCCAAAATCGCCCCTAAATTTGCGAATATCTCTCTTACTTCTGAGTTGCTTGCTTCCTCTAGTTCTTTTAATTGGTGAGCATATACTTCAATAGTGATGTTCATATTCTCGTGACCAAGGATTTTAGAGATAGATAGTAGTTCAACGTGTTTTGAAATCAAGAAAGAAGCATAAGTGTGCCTGAGAGAGTGAGCATGGACATTTCTCCCGACTATACGTCTTAGTGTCTTATTGACAGCATTATTTGATATGTTGGAGAAAATCCGATTTTCTTTGTTATGGATCCAATGTTCTTTCTGGTAGATTTTTAGTAATTTAAGTGTTTCATCGTCAAGTGGTATCTTTCGGATACTGCTTTTTGTTTTTGTAGCACTAAAATCAAGATTAGTCTTATAATTCCATGTTTTATCTACGGCAAGTAGTTTGTTGTCATGATCTACATTATCCCAGGTAAGTCCCAGACACTCAGCAAAACGCATGCCAGTGACTGCAATGAGGTATATTACTGCATATGATTGAACGTCCATCTTATTCTTTGATACGGCTATAACATTTTTGTATTCATCCACTTCTAGGAGTTTTGTTTCTTTCTCTACGCCTCTGTGTTGAGAAACAGCTTTAGCAAAGGTGGTGAAATCCTTTTGAATGACTTCTTCGTGAACTGCCATAGCGATGCATTGCTTGATATGAATATTCAATCTTTCAACTGTTGCTTGAGAATGCGTTTCAGCAAATGTATTTAAGGCTTTCTGGTAGATTAAATTGGTTATGTTTTTAAGTTTCGCCCCAGGTAACAATTTTTCAATGTTGCGACTAGTGACTTGATAAACTTGCCAAGTCACGGGAGAAATATTAGGTTTCTTATGAACGGTTGCCCATTGTTTAAAGTAGTCGTAAAGAGTAATGTCGTCTGAAACATGAGAGGAGAGTAGTAGTTCTTTCTCTCGCTCAGCTTCTGCAATCTGGGTAGCTTTTTTGTTAGGAAGCCTCCCTTCTCAGCTTTTTTATATTTTCCATTTTCTCTTTTTCTGTATGATGCCATTTGATTTTTACCTCATTTCTTGTTAAAATGGGTATAGTAAAGAGGGCCATTTAATGCCTTTTACTATAGAGGATATCCTCACACTCAAAATTTGGTGATGGCGAGTGTGGGGATTTTTAATAAACTAAAAGCCCTACTCATAAGAGCAGGGCTAGAATTGTCCTCTTGGGACAGTATCATATATTTTGTCGTCAAGCGACCTTATGACCCTATTCTAACCCTAATTTTAAGAAAAGTCAATAAAAATACTCGAATTTTAAAAAATATTTTTCAGCGCCTCATCTATTTTGTTCATAGTATCATCAGAAAGCACAATACCATTCAAAATTGAATTGTTATTTTTGGGATCATAGAGCCTCATTTTACTAATTGTCGTAACCTGATTCAATAGAACGATGCTATCTTTGTTCATATTTTGTGTTTTTAGAATAAATTTATTAGCATACTCCAGTTTCTCCTTGAGTTCTGCAAGTAAAATTGCATTTTCTTTTGCTTCCTGTCGTATTTTATCTGCCTGTTCACTTGCGAAGTTTATATTTTTATTGATAGTTAGTATTTGCTCAATAGAAGAATCGTCTATATCAGAACTCGGTATATTTTTAAGTATTTCAAAAGTTTTTTTATTATCTTCGATTAACGATTCAACCATTGCAACTTTTTCTTGCAATTCATCATCTTTTTTTGAAAAACGATCATACAATTCAGTTAATTCTGTAATTTTTCGATTTGCCTCATTTTTCAATAGCTGAAACACTTCGTCGCCAATTAGAAATTGAAAATATTTCAAATTAGATATATCAGTTGTTTCTTTTACAGATGTTAAAGGTAATACATGAAGAAGATGGTTTGAACGTGCATCTGTTTTATTCAGAACTATCGCATAATGAAGGCCTCCATATTCTCTACCAACATTAAAACCAAAATCAGCATAAACGATACTTCCTCTTTTTAAAGCCTGAATACTTCGCGAATTAAAACCTTGTTCTATCTTTAAGTATTTTACCCAATTCTCTATCCACTGCGCTATTTTATCAGATCGTTTATTCCCTTCATCATCCATTCTCTGAAGGAGATGAAGATAATCCTCTAGTTCTTGTATTATCGTGGCAGTGTAGACAGCTATTTCTTCGTTTGTTCTATTACTTCCCATAATTTTTTCAATCCTCATTAACTACCAGTTAATCTATAAAACTCTTCGTTAACCATTGTCACGTTAACGATGCTTTTTTATTTCCCTCTATACACGCTCAGAGTCGCCAAATTTTGTGAACGTGGGATTTTTTTATTTATGAATTATGGACGATAACATCCAAGGCTCCCATGATTCGCTGAGCGTTTTCGACTGCTTCCTTGTACTCTTTTGAAGTGTTCTTGACTGGCTTTCTAATCAAGTCAATGAATACAACTGGTTTGGTGAAGTCATTTGAAGTTACACGAAGGGTCATGTCCAAAATTTTTGAGGTTGATTTTCGTTTGGATACGATACCGCCTGCAACAGCACCAACCGCACCAAACATAGCACCGGCAACCAAAGCTTGTCCAACACCACCCGAAACAACAGTCTGATTGTTTACAATCAATTCATAAGACACCAAATCCTCGAACGAATACCATCCAGTATCGTTCTTGTCTTTCTTAACCAAGGACGGAATCAAAGACAATCCCATCGTACTAACTGCAAGTGTAGCTTTTGCTGTACCTTTGATTGCTCCTCCGACCAAACCAGATGAGCCTTTTGCTTTGCGAGCTCCATTTATGCGATAAGTGCGATGGTATCTGTCAATCTCAAGTGGACCGACTTTGTCTGTTTTCCTGCTTACAGCAGTAGGAGACGGAGAAGCTGGTTTCTTGACTGGCTGAGGCTGTTCAGTCGGTTCTTGTTTAGCGATGGAAAAACCGCAATTTGGGCAGAACTTGTAGCCCTCTACTGGATTGCCACATTCAGGACAAAATTTCATATTGACCTCCAATGAAATTATATGATTTTTTATTTCTCTCTATACAAATCCACGACTTCACCGATAATTCGGAAATCCGTTTCTGTTGTGATTGGCATATCTTTGTATACAGGGTTCAAGCTATGCAAGTAAGCTTGGTCTTTATCAATAACAAGTTGCTTGATATAAGCATCGCCGTTGTAGTTGAATACGCCGATAACGCCATTATTTAAGTCCACGCTGGTCTGAATGAATACCAGGTCACCATCGTGGTAGTTGGGCTCCATAGAGTCACCTTTGATCGGAATAACAAAATCAGCATCAACATCAACGGGCAACTCAATCCGTTCCACTCGTACATCGTTCAAATACTGCCCTGTCCCTGCTGAAGCTGGATGGTCGTAATAGTCGTAACTATATAACTGAATAACTTCCGATACTTCGTTTATCTTCGTTTCTTCTTCGTTCCTCTGCTCGTTCAGTTGTTTTTCGGCATACGTCAAGACCTTGCCTTGTCTTGGAGGTGCTAGTTGGTCGTAGATGGTTTGGATGGAGGATTTTGAAAGAACAGGGGGAGTAGCATTAATTTGAATTTCTTGGTCGTCATCAAGCATATCAATTAAGCCTTCAACAGAGATCTGCATACCTTTAGCAATTTTTTCTATTGTTTCATACGAAGGGACGATGGGTTTTTTCGATTTCGGATGTTCGTTTTTTTCAAGCATAGAAATATATCCTTTTGTTAAATCAGATAATTCACAAAAAGCATCCATTGATAATTTATGCTCAGTTCTATATGCTTTAAGTAATTCTCCTAACTTCATTTAAAAACTCCTTTCTATATATTGTTTAATCTATTATACATCTTTAAACAAAAAAAGTAAATTTTTTTGTTTAACACACTTGACATTTTATGTTTAACGTATTAAATCACAATCAAGCTTAAGGAAATAACAAAAACCAAGAGCAAAAAAGGAAGGAGTAGAAAGATGAACGAAATAGAAAGAACAGCCCTCAATGAGATATTGAGGACCGTGACATATATTGCTGAGAAGTTAGATGAGTTAGAGTTGACCACGGCTTTCTTAAAAGGTAGCGTAGATGCTTTAAAACTTAGGACTGACCAGTTTGTTTCTGACCCAAGTTCGCAAGAGCATTGAGCGATTCGGGGTTTTTAATCATTTCAGGGAGTATCAAAGCTAGCATACGTTCTTCCATAGTTTGTTCTGGTTTAGAGTGTTTAGCAACTTGTTCAGCTACCGTGTCAATAATAGTCGCATTATTTTGAGCGATAAGATCCATGATGGCATCTAATTTATTATTTATAGTTGTCAAAACAGATGTATCTATATTTGATGAAGAGAGAGTTGAGGTATCAGAATGGTTCTCAAAATCAAAAATTTCAATCGTTTCCTTTAGTCGTTTTATTGCAGTATTAGCTTTGTCTAAATCATTTATAGCATATTTTATAGCTCTTAAAGTGGTGACGTCAAATGGGATAGAGTGTCCTTCTTCTATGATAGGAATGACAAGTTTACCAAGTGCTTGACGGTACCCAAATTCATAGAAAACATTTGCATTGTGACCAGTCATATCAGCTATTACTAGGTCAGCAGTCTGTAAATATTCTATAATCGTTTGGTCGATTCTATCTACTGTAGGTAATGAATCAACACGAATAATGTCAAACTCGTCTTGCGAAAGAGCGGGTGTGATAATGTAATTTAGTACCGTATCAGAGTGTTTCCGAATTTCAGAGTTATCTTCTCCGATAGGGCAAACGATAAAACAGATTTTTTTAGACATAAGATTTCTCCAATCGTTTTATTTTGATTATACCACATTTGAAAGGGGGTGGGGAAATGAGACCAAAACGATACCCGTATAGTCAAAAAAGAGCCCGCCCTCGTAAAGGTAGACCATAAAATAGTTCTGGATAGCAATAAGATTGTTTGCAGGAATATAAAAGCAAGTTATATCAAGAAATCACTAACGATCAGATCGTAAGGAGAAGAAATGGAAACATTTATCATATCAGTTCTGACATCTTTAGTTGTGACATATACTATGATGCATTACCACATTTATAAAGTAAATGAACTGTACAAAAAATATATGGATTTCGAAACATCAAGCGTTAAGAAATTTGCTGAAGATATCATAAGCAAACTTCCAAAAAATTCCTCCCTAGGGGAGTGATAGAAAAACACATTTTTTCAATACTAACTTCTGGATAGTTTTGAAGAATATGTTGAACAAGAGGGGTGTTTCTAATGAAATCATAGTTTGAATCGTCTGTTGAATACGTATCACTCTTAATCTTTAAAAGGCCTAGTCGTTCTAAGTTCGTTAAAGAAGGAGCGAGTTCATCAATCCCTTCAGTTCCATCTATAAAATAAATGATTGGAAATATTATTTTAGTACCATCGTCGTATTTTATTACAGCTTTCATGCAAGGAATCGGGGATTCTGTTGCGTAATTATTTGCTTTCAAGTTCTGGAGAATACGTGCATCTGTGATATCTAGTTGCTTGATAATTTCAACGAAAGACGGGTGTATAATCGATTTTTTCCGATCGTCAAATGAACTTGCTAATATTTTCGCGAACATAGAGCGTAACTCTTCTTCCTCAATATAATACTTAGATGCTTCCAAAGCAGGACCTAATATTTTTAGGGGTGGTTCTTGAATATTTTCTGGTGGGATAGTAGCCACTTCTTGAAGCGTGTTATTTCTGAGATTCTCAACATCAATTTCGTTTTTTGCACGCAATAATGCTGCTTGATTAGAAACGTTGTGTCCATAATTGATATACCACCAATCTTGCAATGTTTGAATAGGCCCAGCGAATACACCGGCTGAAGTAGCTCCTCCTAAAAATCCTGTAACAAGAGGAAGGAAGTCTTGAAATTGGTTAGGATCCATAATTATTATTTCTTTCTATTGATTTTTTGACTAAAACGGTGAGAGGTCCTAGTCAAGATATATCATATGATAAACAACAATGTTTGCCAATATATTGTGTAAATAAAGGGGTTGAAACCTAAAACAAACACAATATATAGTGTAATGGCATATATAGGCATAAAAAGTAAAAAAATAAAGCTAGATAAGGAGGAAACGGCTATGCCTCCCGATTGGGATTCCAAAACGCTACAAGGGTTTTTGTACTCTCAAGATTTAAGTAACTGTACAACTGCAATTCAATTTATTGATTTACTTTCATTGTGATATATTCATATAAAAACCGCTCAGCAGAGCGGTTTTCGTCTATTCTTACCTTTTGCTACAATACCCACGTACGAATAGCATGGGCAACGCCAGATTCGTCATTTGTTTTGGTGATGTATTTGGCAATTTTTTTGAGTTCAGGATTTCCATTTTCCATGACAACGGGGTTTCCAACGACTTCAAGCATGGTGCGGTCATTTTCTTCGTCCCCAATCGCCATGGTTTCATCTTTGGTCAATCCAAGTTTTTCAGCTAAGTGAGTGATGGCTGAGCCCTTGTCTACATTCTTTTTAAGGAGTTCGAGGTAGAAAGGAGCAGATTTGTTGATAGAGTAGCGTTCGTAAAATTCTGCTGGGATTTTTTCAATCGCAGCATCGAGGATTTCTGGTTCATCGATAAACATACACTTGACGATTTCCTTGTCAGCCATTTCTTCAGGAGTACGGTAGAAGATGGGCATGCTGACGAGGGTTGATTCGTGCACCGTGTATTTTCCGATATTGCGATTGGCTGTGTAGATACCGTCCTTAGTAATAGCATGCATGTGGACACCGAGCTTGCGACTGAGGAATTCCATATCCAGATAATCCTCATAAGTCAAGGATTCACTGATAATCTCATGGCCAGTAGCAGTTTCTTGGACAAGGGCACCGTTGAAGGTCACCACATAGTCCCCTTGGTCTCTCAACTCCAAGTCGTCTAAAAGTTTGGCAACGCCAGCGATGGGGCGACCGGTTGCAATAACGACTTTGACACCAGCTTTTTTGGCATCTTGGATAGCTGAAAATACTTCAGGTGTGATTTCTTTTTTACTATTGACAAGTGTGCCATCAATATCGACAGCGATTAATTTGATACTCATAAATTTCCTCTATTAGTTCTTATTTGGGGTAAAATGATCATTTTGAATTAAGCTTAGAAATTGCTGGGTGATGCTGGCAAAGATGCTATTTTCATCCAACATTTCTTTGGGAAAGTAGAAACGATTGTCTCCATGTCGACTGCCAGCTAAGGACTGAACGATAGGAGAAAGACTTGAGAGTTCTGCTAGCTCCCCATTTTTTTGCAAGATTTCGATTTGGGTTCGTGGTTTTTCAGACTCAGGTCGGTAAATATCATATGGCAGATCAAAGTTCTTATGGATTGCTGTATAATAATCAGGGTTAAATCCGACCTCCTCTACCAAGCTTCGTAAAGTAGCAAGCTGGTCTTGATCTTCCTTAGAAAAAGTTACGGATTTGAAGACCTTGCGGTTGACAAAACGTTGTGAAAGATCAGCTAAAATCTTGTCAGGACTGGTCATCCAGAGCTGGAAGTAGGTATTCATCACACCATCATCTAGAGCCAGATAGTCAGATAGAGTAACTTTCTTTTCAAAAAAAGGTAGCAAATGAGGAGAGGTTCGTGCAAAGAAGTCCTTGTCCTCAGGGTAGAGCTCCTTGGCGCGTTTGAGAAGATTCTGTAGGAGAACTTCCATGGCGCGTGTTGCTGGGTGGAAATAAACCTGCATATACATCTGGTAGCGACTGAGAACATAGTCTTCGATGGCATGCATGCCATTGCGCTGAAAGGCGATACCATTTTCGATAGGTCGAATGACCCGGAGGATCCGAGTCAAGTCAAATTCCCCATAAGATGCTCCTGTAAAATAGGAGTCGCGCAAGAGATAGTCCATACGGTCCGCATCGATCTGACTGGAAATGAGTTGCACCACCTGCTTGTTAGGGTAGCTATGGTCGATAACACTGGCTACCTTTTCTGGGAAATCTGGCGCTACTTGTAGCAGGACTTGGTGAATCTCTGTCTCAGGACTTTGGATGATTTCCTGAGTAATGGCTTCATGATCTGTATCAAAGAGATTTTCAAAAGTATGAGAGTAGGCACCATGCCCAAGGTCATGAAGGAGTGCAGCAGTCATGGTCAAGAGAGACTCAGCAGGATCCCATTCTTCAGGATATTTTTCTTCAAAAATCTCCGTGATACGACGAGCAATCTCATAGACCCCCAAACAGTGGGAAAAGCGACTGTGCTCCCCACCGTGGAAAGTATAGCTGGAAGTCCCTAGCTGTTTGATACGACGCAGACGTTGAAATTCTTTTGTATTGATCAAGTCATAGATGACCTGATTATTGACATGGATATAGTTGTGAACTGGGTCACGGAATACTTTTTCGTTCATATGACCATTATAGCAAAATCCTGCTCTTTTTGGTAAAATAGTAGGACAAGAGACAAGAAAGAGGATTTGATGTGAAGATTCGGATGCGAAATAGGATTCAGCTTGATGAACAGTTGGAAGTCATCGACCAACTCTATGATGTGGAAGTGCATGAAAAAGGGGATTATAGCTATTTACTCTTTTATAATGAGGAAAAGGAAAAAGTGGTTCTCAAGTTTCATCAAGAAGAACTGGTGATGACCCGTTTTTCCAATCCGAAAACCATCATGCGTTTTCTAAAGGAGAGTGATAGTTTAGCCTATATTCCGACTCCTATGGGGATGCAGGAGTTTATCATTCAAACAAGTCACTATAAATTAGATGGGCAAAAGATTGAGCTAGCCTATCAACTACAAAATCAAGAGGGACACCTCTTTGCCAGCTATCAATTAGAAATTACTTGGGGATAAGAAAAAGGTTGGCGAGAGCCAACCTTATTTGATATAGAGTTCTTGATTTTTTAGAACAATTTCACCTACACTTGCGAATTTCTTGAGTTTTTTAAGTTCTTCAGGATGGGTTACGAGAGTGATAACATAGCCCTCCTTGCCCATGCGACCTGTACGCCCCGCACGGTGAGTGTAGGTTTCCATGTCTCTAGGAACATCAAAGTTTACGACACATTCTAGGCTATCAATATCAATCCCACGTGCCAGAAGGTCAGTTGCAAGGAGCAGGGTTAGTTGCTTGTCTTTAAACTTTTCCAAGATAACTTTTCTAAACTTGACATTGACATCGCTAGCGAGAGAAACAGCCAAGATATCACGATACTGTAGCTTTTCTTCTGCACTTCCTAGATCTGACAAGCTGTTAAAGAAGACCAGACCACGGAAATCCTCAACATGAGCCAGCTTTCGTAGCATATCCACACGATGACGTTGGTCCACCTGCATGTAGAAATGTTGGATGTTGTCCAACTTTTGGTCAGAAAGATCAATGGTGCGCGTGTTTGGAACAATCTTTTCTTGATCAAACTTGGTCGTCGCACTCATATAGATGAGTTGGTGGTCACGAGGTGCGTAGTGAGTGATTTTCTCGACAAAGTGAATCTGAGAATCATCAAGCAATTGGTCAAATTCATCCAAGATGATGGTTTCCACATTCATCATCTTGATTTTTTTCAATTTAATCAACTCAAAGATACGGCCAGGAGTTCCAATCAGAATTTCTGGTCCTTTTTTTAGGCGTTCAATCTGACGTTTCTGACTCGAACCTGATAAGAAGAGCTGAGCAGTCAAGCCGATAGCCTCTGCCCACGTTTTACATACATCAAAAATCTGTCCAGCAAGTTCCGTATTTGGTGCTAGAATCAAGAGTTGCTGGGCTTTTTTCTTTTGTAGCCTGAGAAGGCTTGGCAGGAGGTAAGCGAGGGTCTTACCAGTTCCTGTTGGGCTCACTCCTAGAAGGTTTTCTCCAGCAAGAATAGGTTCAAATAGTTGAGTTTGAATGGGGGTGAATTCTTGGAAACCAAGTCGGTCGCTCAATTTCTGCCATTCAGTGGGTAGTTTGGTTTTCATTTTTCTGCCTCAAATCTAATGCCAGCAGTCTGGCGCATAGTATATAGTAGCTCATGAACAGAGCCTGCATCATCCAGCCAGTTCTGGTAAAGTGTCTGGTCTGGTTGCTGGATCATCTGTGCAAATGCAGCGACTTCCTCAGTCATCGTATGAGGAGCTTGTTGGATAGGGAGCTGGACTTGATTTCCTTGGTGGTCTGTAAAAATAGCTGAGCGGACATGTTCAATCGTGTTGAGTGTCAAGGTTCCATTTGCTGTGTAGATCTCGCAAGGAAGATTGGAAGTGATGTTTTTCCCAGCCTTGATATGGACTTGAAATTCTGGATAGAAGAGGATACCGTCACCATTTAGGTCAATGCTATTGTCAAGCTGTTGAGCTTGATAAGTCGCGTCTTGAGCCTTTCCAAAAAGGCGAATAGCAGCATAGAGAGGATAAATCCCCAAGTCCATAAGGGCTCCACCAGCAAAACGATCTGAAAAGACATTTGGCGTCTGTCCAGCCAACAAATCAGGCATCTTGGAAGAATACTTAGCATAGTTGAAATCAGCTCCCAGCACTTGCTTGTCTGCTAAAAAGTTTTTGATAGTGGTAAAAGCTTCTTCGTGGTAATTACGAGCTGCCTCAAAGATAAAACAGTGATTTTTCTCAGCCGTTTGCCTTAAATCTAGCCATTCTTGTGGCTGAGTGACAGCTGGCTTTTCAAGAATGACGTGTTTACCCGCAGACAAGGCAGCCTTGGCTTGCACAAAATGCAAGGAGTTTGGACTAGCGATATAGACTACATCAAAGGAAGACTTAAAGAAGTCTTCTAATTGATCAAAGAGTTGAATATTCTGATAGCGAGAAGCAAAGGTTGTGGCAGTTTCTAGTTTTCTAGAATAGACTGCAACCAGCTGGTATTCTCCGCTAGCATGGGCTGCTTCTATGAAATGATGGCTGATAGCCCCTGTTCCGATGACACCTAATTTAAGCATAGATACTCCTTTTCCGACTTCAAATCCTTCCTTCATTATAACATAGAAAAGAAGGACTATCCAACAGATGGTAAAAATTTTCAAATGGACTACGAATTTCTTGGAGAAAGTGGTACAATATTTAGATAAGTAGATGAAATAAGAAGGGGGAGAAAATGAGATTATTACCAATAAGAAAAATATCACGTCAGTCTAAGCGACTAGCGCTTTTTTTGACTTTTTGTGCAGGATATGTAGATGCCTATACCTTTATCGTGCGAGGAAATACCCTTGTGGCAGGACAGACTGGGAATGTGGTTTTTCTATCAGTAGGACTCATTCAACACAATGTGTCAGATGCCAGTGCCAAAGTAATGACCTTGCTAGCTTTTATGATGGGGGTCCTTTTATTAACTATTTATAAGGAAAAATTGAGAATTGTTAAAAAGCCAATTTTGTCCGTAATTCCACTTGCAGTCCTGTCACTAATTATTGGCTTTGTGCCGCAAACTGTAGAAAATATCTATCTCGTACCGCCCTTGGCCTTCTGTATGGGACTGGTGACAACTGCTTTTGGAGAAGTGTCAGGGATTGCCTATAATAATGCTTTTATGACCGGGAATATCAAACGAACCATGTTGGCTTTTGGAGATTATTTTCGGACCAAGCATACGCCTTTCTTACGAGAGGGCTTGATTTTTGTTAGCTTGCTTAGCAGTTTTGTCTTCGGAGTTGTTTTTTCAGCTTATTTGACGATTTACTATCAGGAGAAGACAATTCTAGGTGTTCCTCTTATGATGAGTATCTTTTACTTCAGTATGCTTTTTGCTTCTTGGAGGAAAAAAGGGAAAGAAAAAGCTTAATTTTAATTGATTTTACTTGTAAGAAAAAAGAAGATATGCTATACTTGAAGAGTTGACTATGCACAGTCCTGTGCAACCGCACGAACATCGTTGCTCATCGTATACAAAATTTAAACTTTGTTATACTTAGAGCTCTTCTTTTAAGTGGTTCGTCCCACGATGCTAGGCGAGTCTTCACAAAAATACGGGGAAACCCTAAAAATCATAGGAGGTGCATAATGAGCACATACGCAATTATCAAAACTGGCGGAAAACAAGTTAAAGTTGAAGTTGGTCAAGCAGTTTACGTTGAAAAATTGAACGTTGAAGCTGGTCAAGAAGTTACTTTTAACGAAGTTGTTCTTGTTGGTGGTGAAAACACTGTTGTCGGAACTCCACTTGTTGCTGGAGCTACTGTAGTTGGAACTGTTGAAAAACAAGGAAAACAAAAGAAAGTTGTTACTTACAAGTACAAACCTAAAAAAGGTAGCCACCGTAAACAAGGTCACCGTCAACCATATACAAAAGTTGTCATCAACGCGATCAACGCTTAATTTTAAGGAGAACACATGATACAAGCAGTCTTTGAGAGAGCCGAAGATGGCGAGCTGAGGAGTGCGGAAATTACTGGACACGCCGAGAGTGGCGAATACGGCTTAGATGTCGTGTGTGCATCGGTTTCTACGCTTGCCATTAACTTTATCAATTCCATTGAGAAATTTGCAGGCTATGAACCAATCCTAGAATTAAACGAAGATGAAGGTGGCTATCTAAAGGTTGAAATACCAGCGGATCTTCCTTCACACCAGAGAGAAATGACGCAGTTATTCTTCGAATCATTTTTCTTAGGTATGGCAAACTTATCGGAGAACTCTTCTGAGTTCGTCCAAACCAGAGTTATCACAGAAAACTAACACGGAGGAAAACATTATGTTAAAAATGACTCTTAACAACTTGCAACTTTTCGCCCACAAAAAAGGTGGAGGTTCTACATCAAACGGACGTGATTCACAAGCGAAACGTCTTGGAGCTAAAGCAGCTGACG
This sequence comes from uncultured Streptococcus sp., assembly GCA_934229205.1. GTDB lineage: Bacteria > Bacillota > Bacilli > Lactobacillales > Streptococcaceae > Streptococcus. The sequence goes on along the minus strand of CAKQDJ010000004.1, from coordinate 99,774 downwards.
GACAAACTGTAACAGGTGGATCAATCCTTTACCGTCAACGTGGTACACACATCTACCCAGGTGTAAACGTTGGACGTGGTGGGGACGATACTTTGTTCGCTAAAGTTGAAGGCGTAGTACGCTTTGAACGTAAAGGACGCGATAAAAAACAAGTTTCTGTTTACCCAATCGCAAAATAAAAAGGTTCAGTGAACCTTTTCATCCCGAACCTTAAAATGAAAAGGTGAGGAAGCTAGAAGTAGCATTAAATAAGGCTTTCCGAGTTTTCGGAGAGCCTATTTTTTTGTTTTGATACCCATAATTCTTTGTTACTAGTGTAGATGAATTTTATGAGCGACATTATTTTTCCTAAGTGGAAAATTTCTAAAATATGGTATAATGAACAGATAGAGAAGTTGGGGGTAAAAGATGAACATTCAACAATTACGCTATGTTGTGGCTATTGCCAATAGTGGTACTTTCCGTGAAGCTGCTGAAAAGATGTATGTTAGTCAACCAAGTCTATCTATTTCTGTGCGCGATTTGGAAAAAGAGTTGGGATTTAAGATTTTCCGTCGAACCAGCTCAGGGACTTTCTTGACTCGTCGTGGCATGGAATTCTATGAAAAAGCGCAAGAATTGGTTAAAGGATTTGATATTTTTCAAAATCAGTATGCCAATCCTGAGGAAGAAAAAGATGAATTTTCCATTGCTAGTCAGCACTATGACTTCTTGCCACCAACCATTACGGCTTTTTCAGAGCACTATCCTGACTACAAGAACTTCCGTATTTTTGAGTCTACTACAGTTCAAATCCTAGATGAAGTAGCTCAGGGTCACAGTGAGATTGGGATTATCTATCTCAACAATCAAAATCAAAAAGGAATTATGCAACGGGTTGAAAAGCTTGGTTTAGAAGTTATTGAACTAATTCCTTTCCAGACTCACATTTATCTTCGTGAAGGGCATCCTTTAGCACAGAAAGAGGAATTGGTCATGGAGGACCTAGCGGATTTACCAACAGTTCGTTTCACTCAGGAAAAGGACGAGTACCTTTATTATTCAGAGAACTTTGTCGACACCAGCGCGAGCTCACAGATGTTCAATGTTACCGACCGTGCTACTTTGAATGGTATTTTGGAGCGAACGGATGCCTATGCGACAGGTTCAGGATTTTTAGATAGTGACAGTGTCAATGGAATCACAGTCATTCGTCTCAAGGATAATTTAGATAACCGCATGGTCTATGTCAAACGGGAAGAAGTGGAGCTTAGCCAAGCTGGTACTCTCTTCGTAGAAGTCATGCAAGAATATTTTGATCAAAAGAGGAAATCATGAAAAAAAGAGGAATAGTAGCAGTCATTGTACTGCTTTTGATTGGGCTGGATCAGTTGGTCAAAAATTATGTTGTCCAGCAGATTCCACTGGGTGAAGTGCGTTCGTGGATCCCCAATCTCGTTAGCTTGACCTACCTGCAAAATAGAGGGGCAGCCTTCTCCATGTTACAAGACCAACAGTGGTTTTTTGCTGTCATTACACTGGTCGTCATGGTAGGAGCTATTTGGTATCTACATAAACACATGGAGGATTCTCTGTGGATGGTTTTTGGACTGACCTTGATCATCGCGGGAGGTCTGGGCAACTTTATTGACAGAATGAGTCAAGGTTTTGTGGTGGATATGTTTCACCTAGACTTTATCAACTTTGCGATTTTCAATGTGGCTGACAGCTATTTGACAGTTGGTGTGATTGTTTTATTGATTGCAATGCTTAAAGAGGAAGTAAATGGAAATAAAAATTGAAACGGGTGGGCAACGACTAGACAAGGCTCTGTCGGACCTGACAGAATTGTCACGCAGTCTCGCTAATGAACAAATCAAGGCTGGACAAGTTTTGGTGAATGGGCAAGTAAAGAAAGCCAAATACACTGTCCAAGAGGGGGATGTGATCACTTACCATGTGCCAGAACCAGAGGTTTTAGAGTATGTGGCTGAAAATCTTCCACTAGATATTATCTACCAAGATGAGGATGTAGCCGTTGTTAACAAACCTCAAGGGATGGTGGTTCATCCCAGCGCTGGCCATACCAGTGGAACCTTGGTCAATGCCCTCATGTATCATATCAAGGACTTGTCAGGTATCAATGGGATTCTTCGCCCAGGCATCGTCCACCGCATTGACAAGGACACGTCTGGTCTGCTCATGATTGCTAAAAATGATGAGGCCCACTTGGCACTTGCCCAAGAACTCAAGGACAAGAAGTCTCTCCGCAAATACTGGGCGATTGTTCATGGCAATCTTCCCAATGATCGTGGTGTGATTGAAGCGCCAATTGGCCGTAGTGAAAAAGACCGTAAGAAACAGGCTGTGACTGCTAAAGGAAAGCCTGCCGTAACACGCTTTCACGTCTTGGAACGCTTTGGAGATTATAGCTTAGTGGAGTTGCAACTGGAAACAGGGCGTACCCACCAAATCCGTGTTCATATGGCTTATATTGGCCATCCAGTCGCTGGGGATGAGGTCTATGGTCCTCGTAAAACCCTGAAAGGACATGGACAATTCCTCCATGCTAAGACTCTAGGCTTTACCCATCCGAGAACAGGTGAAACCTTGGAGTTCACAGCAGATATTCCAGAGATTTTTAAAGAAACGCTGGAAAGATTGCGTAAAACTGAGAATAGATAAAAGAGTTGAGATGCCTTGTCTCAACCTTTTTTATTTCAAGTCTTTTCTATTTTAAAGCATTCATGTTATAATGGATAAATATGAAGAATCGGAGTGAGAATATGAAGTACAAACGAATCGTCTTTAAGGTGGGGACCTCCTCCTTGACAAATGAAGACGGGAGTTTATCAAGAAGTAAAGTAAAGGCAATTACCCAGCAATTAGCTATGTTGCATGAAGCTGGGCATGAGTTGATTTTAGTCTCATCTGGGGCAGTAGCGGCTGGATTTGGTGCTTTGGGTTTTAAAAAACGTCCGACAAAGATTGCAGATAAACAAGCTTCGGCTGCAGTTGGTCAGGGACTTTTGTTGGAGGAATACACAACCAACCTCCTCATGTGCCAAATCGTTTCTGCACAAATTTTGCTGACCCAGGATGATTTTGTAGATAAACGTCGCTATAAGAATGCACATCAGGCCTTGTCTGTATTGCTTCATCGTAGTGCCATTCCTATCATCAACGAGAATGACAGTGTCGTCATTGATGAGCTCAAGGTGGGGGATAATGACACTCTGAGTGCTCAGGTAGCGGCGATGGTTCAGGCGGATCTTTTGGTTCTCTTGACGGATGTGGACGGTCTCTATACTGGAAATCCTAATTCAGATCCAACAGCTAAACGCTTGGACAAAATTGAGACTATCAATCATGAGATTATTGATATGGCTGGTGGAGCAGGTTCTTCAAATGGAACTGGGGGTATGCTGACAAAAATCAAAGCTGCAACTATTGCGACGGAGTCAGGTGTACCAGTCTATATTTGCTCCTCCTTGAAATCAGATGCCCTGATTGAGGCAGCGGAAGAGACCAAGGATGGTTCTTACTTTGTTGCGCAAGAGAAGGGACTTCGTACCCAGAAACAATGGCTGGCTTTCTATGCTCAAAGTCAGGGAACGATTTGGGTAGATGGTGGAGCTGCAGAGGCACTTTCAAAAAACGGGAAAAGTCTCCTTTTATCGGGTGTGGTAGAAGTGGAAGGAAATTTCTCTTACCACGATATTGTAACAGTAGCAGATAAAGAAACAGATCAATCTCTTGGAAAGGGACGTGTCCAATTTGGCGTCTCAGCTCTAGAAGATATGCTCCGTTCTCAAAAAGCTAAGGGAGTCTTGATTCATCGTGACGACTGGATTTCCATTACTCCTGAAATCCAACTACTCTTTACAGAATTTTAGAGGTAAACTATGGTAAGTACACAAGAACAATTTGAACAGGTACGGGCTGTTAAAAAATCGATCAACACAGCTAGTGAAGATGTGAAAAACCAAGCCTTGCTAGCTATGGCTGATCACTTATTGGCAGCTACTGAAGACATTTTAGCGGCCAATGTCCTCGATATGGAAGCAGCAAAGGGTAAAATCTCAGATGTGATGCTGGATCGTCTTTATTTGGATGCAGGACGTATTGAAGCGATGGCAAGAGGGATTCGTGAAGTGGTTACCTTACCAGATCCAATCGGTGAAGTTTTAGAAACAAGTCAGCTTGAAAATGGCTTGGTTATTACCAAGAAACGTGTGGCTATGGGTGTTATCGGTATTATCTATGAAAGTCGTCCAAATGTGACGTCTGATGCGGCTGCCTTGGCTCTCAAGAGTGGTAATGCAGTCGTTCTTCGTAGTGGTAAAGATGCCTATCAAACTGCCCGTGCTATTGTCACAGCCTTGAAGAAGGGCTTGGAGACGACTAGCATTCATCCTGATGTGATTCAACTAGTGGAAGATACCAGCCGTGAAAGTAGCTATGCCATGATGAAGGCCAAGGGCTATCTAGACCTTCTCATTCCTCGTGGAGGAGCTGGCTTGATCAATGCGGTGGTTGAAAATGCTATCGTACCTGTTATAGAGACAGGAACTGGGATTGTCCATGTCTATGTGGATAAGGAAGCAGATGAGGATAAGGCTTTAGTTATCATAAACAATGCTAAAACCAGTCGTCCTTCTGTCTGCAATGCTATGGAGGTTTTGCTGGTTCATGAAGACAAGGCAGCGGATTTCCTTCCTCGCTTGGAGCAAGTTCTGGTTACAAGTCGGAAAGAAGATGGGCTGGAACCGATTCAATTCCGCTTGGATGAGAAAGCAAGTCAGTTTGTTTCAGGTCGAGCAGCTGAGGCCCAAGACTTTGACACCGAGTTTTTAGACTATGTCCTAGCTGTTAAGGTTGTGAGCAGTTTAGAAGAAGCGGTTGCGCATATTGAAGCTCACAGTACCCATCATTCGGATGCCATTGTGACAGAAAATGCTGAATCTGCAGCCTACTTTACAAATCAAGTGGACTCAGCAGCAGTTTATGTCAATGCTTCAACACGTTTCACTGATGGAGGCCAGTTTGGTCTTGGATGTGAAATGGGGATTTCTACTCAGAAACTGCATGCGCGTGGTCCAATGGGCTTGAAGGAATTAACTAGCTACAAGTATGTGGTTACTGGTGACGGACAGATAAGGGAGTAAGAGATGAAGATTGGATTTATCGGCTTAGGGAATATGGGTGCTAGCTTGGCTAAGGCTGTTCTGCAGGCCAAGACGGGTGCTCAGATTCTCCTTGCCAATCGCAGTCAAGCGAAAGTAGATGCTTTCATTGCCAACTTCGGTGGTCAGGCTTCTAGTAATGAAGAAATTTTTGCAGAAGCAGATGTGATTTTTCTAGGAGTAAAGCCTGCTCAGTTCTCAGACTTACTTTCTCAATATCAGACCATCCTTGAAAAGAGAGAGAGTCTTCTTTTGATTTCCATGGCAGCTGGATTGACCTTGGAAAAACTGGCTAGACTTCTGCCAAGTCACCACCGAATCATTCGCATCATGCCTAATACACCAGTTGCTATCGGACAAGGAGTGATTAGTTACGCCATGTCAGAAAACTGTCGTGCTGAGGACGGTGAACTCTTTTGTCAATTATTGGCTAAGGCCGGTCTCTTAGTTGAGCTGGGAGATGGCTTAATCGATGCGGCGACAGGTCTCGCAGGTTGTGGACCAGCTTTTGTCTATCTCTTTATCGAGGCTTTGGCAGATGCGGGTGTACAGACAGGATTGCCACGAGAAACGGCCTTGAAAATGGCAGCCCAAACAGTAGTCGGCGCTGGGCAAATGGTTCTCGAAAGCCAGCAACATCCTGGAGTTTTGAAAGACCAAGTTTGTAGTCCAAGTGGTTCGACTATCGCGGGTGTAGCAAGTCTGGAAGAACATGCCTTTAGAGGCACCGTCATGGACGCAGTTCATCAATCCTATAAACGAACACAAGAACTAGGTAAATAAGAGGTTGGATGACTCCCAGCCTCTTTTATGGTTGATTGAATGGAGAAGACACAAAAAGATTGTCACAAAAACCTATTTTTTTGATAGAATAGAAGGTAGAAAAAAAGAAATGAGTTAGACATGTCAAAAGGATTTTTAGTCTCTTTTGAGGGACCAGAGGGAGCAGGGAAGACTAGCGTTTTAGAGGCTCTGCTCCCAATTTTAGAGGAAAAAGGAGTAGAAGTGTTGACGACCCGTGAGCCAGGTGGAGTCCTGATTGGGGAGAAGATTCGGGAAGTGATTTTAGATCCAAGTCATACTCAGATGGATCCTAAAACAGAGCTTCTTCTCTATATCGCCAGTCGCAGACAGCACTTGGTGGAAAAAGTTCTGCCTGCTCTTGAAGCTGGTAAGTTGGTCATTATGGACCGCTTCATCGATAGTTCCGTTGCTTATCAAGGATTTGGCCGTGGCTTGGATATTGATGCCATTGATTGGCTCAATCACTTTGCGACAGATGGCCTCAAACCTGATTTGACACTTTATTTTGACATTGAGGTGGAAGAGGGACTGGCTCGCATTGCTGCCAATAGTGATCGCGAGGTCAATCGTTTGGACTTGGAAGGATTGGACTTGCACAAAAAAGTCCGTCAAGGCTACCTTTCTCTTCTGGACAAAGAAGGAAATCGCATTGTCAAGATTGATGCGAGTCTTCCCTTGGAGCAAGTTGTGGAAACAACCAAGGCTGTCTTGTTTGACAGAATGGGCTTGGCTAAATGAAACAAGATCAACTAAAGGCTTGGCAACCAGCCCAGTTTGACCACTTTGTCCGTATCCTAGAACAAGACCAGCTCAATCACGCCTATCTCTTTTCAGGTTTCTTTGGAAGTTTGGAAATGGCGCAATTTTTGGCTAAGAGTCTCTTTTGTAGGGATAAGGCAGGCGTTTTACCATGTGAGAACTGCCGAAATTGTAAGCTGATTGAACAGGAAGAGTTTCCAGATGTTACCTTGATTAAGCCGGTCAATCAGGTCATCAAGACAGAACGGATTCGAGAATTAGTGGGTCAGTTTTCCCAAGCAGGGATTGAAAGTCAGCAACAGGTCTTTATTATCGAGCAGGCCGAAAAAATGCATCCCAACGCAGCCAATTCTTTGCTCAAGGTCATCGAAGAACCCCAGAGTGAAGTTTACATTTTCTTCTTGACCAGCGATGAGGAAAAGATTTTACCGACCATCCGAAGTCGGACGCAGATTTTCCACTTTAAAAAGCAAGAAGAAAAGCTCATCTTGCTCTTAGAACAAATGGGACTGGTTAAGAAAAAAGCAACTCTCTTAGCCCAGTTTTGTCAGTCACGAGCTGAAGCTGAAAAGTTGGTCAATCAGGCAAGTTTTTGGACCTTGGTGGATGAAAGTGAGCGCCTTCTGACTTGGTTAGTAGCCAAGAAAAAAGAAAGTTATCTCCAAATTGCGAAATTAGCTAGCTTGGCAGATGACAAGGAAAAACAAGATCAGGTCTTGCGAATCCTCGAAGTTCTTTGTGGACAGGACCTCTTGCAAGCAAGGATTCGACAGATTCTACAAGATTTGCTAGGAGCCAGAAAAATGTTGCAGGCTAATGTCAGTTTTCAAAATGCCATGGAATATCTGGTCTTGAAAGAAATATAAACTCAATGAAGGATAAAGAAAGGAAAGGGCTGGTTTATGGACAAGAAAGAATTATTTGATGCGCTGGACGATTTTTCCCAACAGTTATTGGTGACCTTGGCTGATGTGGAAGCCATCAAGAAAAATCTCAAGAGCCTGGTAGAAGAAAATACAGCTCTTCGTTTGGAAAATAGTAAGTTACGCGAACGCTTAGGTGAGGTGGAAGCAGATGCTCCCGTCAAGGCCAAGCATGTTCGTGAAAGCGTCCGTCGGATCTATAAAGACGGGTTTCACGTATGTAATGATTTTTATGGACAACGCCGAGAGCAGGATGAGGAATGTATGTTCTGTGACGAGTTGTTGTACAGGGAGTAGGCATGCAGATTCAAAAAAGTTTTAAGGGGCAGTCTCCCTATGGCAAGCTTTACCTAGTAGCAACGCCGATTGGAAATCTGGATGATATGACCTTTCGTGCCATCCAGACCTTGAAAGAGGTGGACTGGATTGCTGCTGAGGACACGCGCAATACAGGGCTTTTGCTCAAGCATTTTGATATTTCCACTAAGCAGATCAGTTTTCACGAGCACAATGCCAAGGAAAAGATTCCTGACTTGATTAGTTTTCTGAAAGCAGGACAAAGTATTGCTCAGGTCTCCGATGCGGGTCTGCCTAGCATCTCGGACCCTGGTCATGATTTAGTCAAGGCAGCCATCGAGGAAGAGATTGCAGTTGTCACAGTTCCGGGTGCCTCTGCGGGGATTTCTGCCTTGATTGCCAGTGGTTTAGCGCCACAGCCACATATCTTTTACGGTTTCTTACCGAGAAAATCAGGCCAGCAAAAGCAATTTTTTCAAGCCAAAAAAGATTATCCTGAAACTCAGATTTTCTATGAATCGCCCCATCGTGTGGCGGATACATTGGAAAATATGCTAGCAGTTTACGGCGACCGCTCGGTGGTCTTGGTTAGAGAATTGACCAAAATCTATGAAGAATACCAACGAGGAAAGATCTCTGAATTGCTAGAAAGCATCGCTGAAACGCCACTCAAGGGTGAATGCCTTCTCATCGTTGAAGGTGCCAGTCAGGATGTGGAAGAAAAGGACGAGGAGGACTTGTTTTCAGAAATCCAAGCCCGTATCCAGCAAGGGATGAAGAAAAATCAAGCCATTAAGGAAGTTGCGAAACTCTACCAGTGGAATAAAAGTCAACTCTACGCAGCCTACCACGATTGGGAAGAAAATCAAGAAAATGACTAAACAGGGAAGTTTGCCTTCTTCCCTTTTTTTGTTATACTAGTAAAAGAAAAATTAGAAAGATTTGTGGGTGTCAAATAGTCTAGTAGCTTGTTTTTATTTGGACTTAGTTTCCACCCAAAGAGGTATTAGTGTCGTGTCTCAATCTTATATCAATGTTATCGGTGCTGGTTTGGCAGGTTCTGAAGCAGCTTACCAAATCGCAGAACGTGGTATTCCAGTTAAACTCTATGAAATGCGTGGTGTCAAGTCAACACCTCAGCACAAAACAGACAATTTTGCAGAGTTAGTTTGTTCCAATTCTCTTCGTGGGGATGCTTTGACCAATGCTGTTGGGCTCCTCAAGGAAGAAATGCGTCGCTTGGGTTCTGTTATCTTGGAGTCAGCAGAAGCTACACGTGTTCCTGCAGGTGGTGCCCTTGCGGTGGATCGCGATGGTTTCTCCCAGATGGTGACCGAAAAAGTGGCCAATCACCCCTTGATTGAGGTGGTTCGTGATGAAATTACAGAATTACCGACAGATGTTATTACAGTTGTAGCGACTGGCCCTTTGACCAGCGATGCTCTAGCTGAAAAAATTCATGCCCTTAATGATGGTGATGGTTTCTATTTCTATGATGCGGCAGCGCCTATTATCGATGTCAACACCATTGATATGAATAAGGTCTACCTCAAGTCTCGATACGATAAGGGAGAAGCAGCCTATCTTAATGCTCCTATGACCAAGCAAGAGTTTATGGATTTCCATGAGGCCTTGGTCAATGCCGAGGAAGCTCCATTGAATTCTTTCGAAAAAGAAAAGTACTTTGAAGGTTGTATGCCTATCGAAGTCATGGCAAAACGTGGCATTAAAACTATGCTTTATGGTCCTATGAAACCAGTTGGTCTGGAGTATCCAGATGACTACACAGGCCCTCGTGATGGAGAATTTAAAACACCGTATGCAGTTGTCCAGCTTCGTCAGGACAATGCGGCTGGTAGCCTCTACAATATCGTCGGTTTTCAGACCCACCTCAAATGGGGAGAACAAAAGCGTGTCTTCCAAATGATTCCAGGTCTTGAAAATGCGGAGTTTGTTCGTTATGGGGTCATGCACCGCAATTCTTACATGGATTCGCCAAATCTTCTTGAGCAAACCTATCGTTCTAAGAAACAGCCTAACCTCTTCTTTGCTGGTCAAATGACGGGTGTGGAAGGCTATGTTGAGTCAGCAGCGTCAGGCTTAGTTGCAGGTATTAACGCAGCTCGACTCTTCAAGGGTGAAAGTGAAGCTATCTTCCCAGAGACCACAGCGATCGGAAGTCTAGCTCATTACATCACTCATGCGGACAGCAAACATTTCCAACCAATGAATGTCAATTTTGGGATTATCAAGGAATTGGATGGCGAGCGTATCCGTGATAAAAAAGCTCGTTATGAAAAAATTGCAGAGCGTGCCCTTACCGACTTAGAGGAATTTTTAACGGTCTAATTTTTTTGAAAGAATTGCTCATGGTACTATAAAAATCTAAGAAATTGTGATAAAATAGGTAGGATGAAAAAAGGAGAGTAAAAATGGCTAACCCCAAGTATAAACGTATTTTAATCAAGTTATCAGGTGAAGCCCTTGCCGGTGAACGTGGCGTAGGGATTGATATCCAAACAGTTCAAACAATCGCAAAAGAGATTCAAGAAGTTCATAGCTTAGGTATCGAAATTGCCCTTGTTATTGGTGGAGGAAATCTCTGGCGTGGTGAACCTGCTGCAGAAGCAGGAATGGACCGCGTTCAGGCCGATTACACTGGAATGCTTGGGACCGTTATGAATGCTCTTGTGATGGCAGATTCATTGCAACAAGTAGGTGTCGATACGCGTGTGCAAACTGCCATTGCTATGCAACAAGTGGCAGAGCCTTATGTACGTGGACGTGCCCTTCGTCACCTTGAAAAAGGCCGTATCGTTATCTTTGGTGCCGGAATTGGTTCACCTTACTTCTCAACCGATACAACAGCGGCTCTTCGTGCAGCTGAAATCGAAGCAGATGCTATTCTCATGGCTAAAAATGGCGTTGACGGTGTTTACAATGCCGATCCTAAGAAAGACAAGACAGCCGTTAAGTTTGAAGAATTGACCCACCGTGATGTTATCAACAAAGGTCTTCGTATCATGGACTCAACAGCTTCAACCCTCTCAATGGACAACGACATTGACTTGGTTGTCTTTAACATGAACCAACCAGGCAACATCAAACGTGTCGTATTTGGTGAAAATATCGGAACAACAGTTTCAAACAATATCGAAGAAAAGGAATAGGAAAGATTATGACTAACGCAATTATTGAAAAAGCGAAAGAAAGAATGACCCAGTCTCACCACTCACTTGCTCGTGAATTTGGTGGTATCCGTGCCGGCCGTGCCAATGCAAGCTTGCTTGACCGTATCCACGTAGAATACTATGGAGTAGAAACTCCTCTTAACCAAATCGCTTCTATCACTATTCCAGAAGCGCGTGTTTTGTTGGTAACACCATTTGACAAGTCTTCATTAAAAGACATCGAACGCGCCTTGAACGCTTCTGATCTTGGTATTACACCAGCTAATGACGGCTCTGTGATCCGCTTGGTTATCCCTGCCCTTACAGAAGAAACTCGTCGTGACCTTGCTAAAGAAGTGAAGAAGGTCGGTGAAAATGCTAAAGTAGCTATCCGTAATATCCGTCGTGATGCTATGGACGAAGCTAAGAAACAAGAAAAAGCAAAAGAAATCACTGAAGACGAATTGAAGACTCTTGAAAAAGATATTCAAAAAGTAACAGACGATGCTGTCAAACACATCGACGACATGACTGCCAATAAAGAAAAAGAACTTTTGGAAGTCTAAAAATAAACAGAAAAACTCAGTTGGCATTGCTGGCTGAGTTTTATTCGAAAGAAGGAAATATGAATACAAATCTTGCAAGTTTTATCGTTGGACTTATCATCGATGAAAATGACCGTTTTTACTTTGTGCAAAAGGATGGTCAAACCTATGCACTTGCCAAGGAAGAAGGTCAACATAGAGTAGGGGATACGGTCAAAGGTTTTACCTACACGGATATGAAGCAAAAACTCCGTCTGACAACCTTAGAAGTGACTGCCACTCAGGACCAATTTGGTTGGGGAACCGTAACAGAAGTTCGTAAAGACCTTGGTGTCTTTGTGGATACAGGCCTTCCTGATAAGGAAGTCGTAGTATCGCTAGATATTCTCCCTGAATTGAAAGAACTCTGGCCTAAGAAGGGCGACCAACTCTACATCCGTCTTGAAGTGGACAAGAAAGACCGAATCTGGGGACTTTTGGCGTATCAGGAAGACTTCCAACGTCTGGCTCGTCCTGCCTATAACAACATGCAGAACCAAAACTGGCCAGCCATTGTATACCGTCTCAAGCTGTCAGGGACCTTTGTCTATCTGCCAGAGAATAACATGCTTGGTTTTATCCATCCTAGTGAGCGCTACGCAGAGCCACGTTTGGGGCAAGTTTTAGATGCGCGTGTCATTGGTTTCCGTGAAGTGGACCGCACCTTGAACCTCTCCCTCAAACCACGTTCTTTTGAGATGTTGGAAAATGATGCCCAGATGATTTTGACATACTTGGAAAGCAATGGTGGCTTCATGACCTTGAATGACAAGTCGTCCCCTGAGGACATCAAGGCAACCTTTGGCATTTCTAAAGGTCAGTTCAAGAAAGCACTCGGAGGCTTGATGAAAGCTGGCAAAATCAAGCAGGACCAGTTTGGGACAGAGTTGATTTAGGGAGGCTTATGAGAAAATCATTTTACACTTGGCTCATGACTGAGCGCAATCCTAAAAGTAACAGTCCCAAAGCCATCTTGGCAGACCTCGCTTTTGAAGAGTCAGCCTTCCCAAAACACACGGATGATTTTGATGAGGTAAGTCGCTTTTTGGAGGAGCATGCCAGTTTCTCTTTTAACCTAGGAGACTTTGACGCCATCTGGCAAGAATACTTAGAACACTAGAGACAATGAGATGAGGCTAGTATTTTATTGTTCTCTTTGCTATAATAAAAAGAAATAAACGGATTAGAGAGGTTCTTTATTTGAAGGAACATTCAATAGACATTCAACTGAGTCATCCAGATGACTTGTTTCATCTTTTTGGATCCAACGAGCGCCATCTTCGTTTGATGGAAGAAGAGCTCGATGTGGTGATTCATGCCCGTACGGAGATTGTCCAGGTTATCGGAGAAGAAGCTGCATGTGAAGAAGCCCGTCAGGTTATCCAAGCTTTGATGGTCTTGGTGAACCGTGGGATGACCGTTGGTACGCCAGATGTGGTGACGGCTATTAGCATGGTCAAAAACGATGAAATTGATAAGTTTGTCGCCCTTTACGAAGAAGAAATTATCAAGGACAATACAGGGAAACCTATTCGTGTCAAAACCTTGGGTCAAAAGCTTTATGTGGACAGTGTCAAACAGCATGATGTGACCTTTGGAATCGGACCTGCAGGGACTGGGAAGACCTTTCTTGCAGTGACCTTGGCAGTGACAGCCCTTAAACGTGGGCAAGTCAAGCGGATTATCCTGACTCGTCCAGCAGTGGAAGCAGGTGAGAGTCTTGGATTTCTTCCAGGTGACCTCAAGGAGAAGGTGGATCCTTACCTTCGACCAGTTTACGATGCCTTGTATCAGATTCTGGGGAAAGACCAAACGACTCGTCTCATGGAGCGTGAAATTATCGAAATCGCGCCCCTTGCCTACATGCGTGGACGGACCTTGGATGATGCCTTTGTCATACTCGATGAAGCGCAAAATACGACCATCATGCAAATGAAGATGTTCTTAACGCGTTTAGGTTTTAATTCTAAGATGATTGTCAATGGAGATATCAGTCAGATTGACCTACCACGCAATGTCAAGTCCGGTTTGATTGATGCCCAAGAAAAGCTCAAGAACATTCACCAAATTGACTTTGTTCATTTTTCAGCTAAGGATGTGGTTCGCCATCCAGTTGTTGCTCAAATTATCCGAGCCTATGAACCAGCTCCAGTTAAAAATGAAGAAAAGAAGGAAGAGACAGAATAACAAAAGAAGAGCAGTTCCATTTGAACTGCTCTTTATCTTTTTAATGAGTGTCTAGCTTTAAACAAGTTCGTTGATAGACGTGTGAGCTTTATCGAGTCCTTGGGCAACTGGAAGGCTGGTCAAGTAACCTTGATAAGTGGTCACACCTTGACGTAAGCCCTCGTCTTCAGAGATTGCTTGTGCGAATCCTTTGTCAGCCAAAGCTTCGATATAAGGAAGAGTGACATTGGTTAGGGCGATGGTAGAAGTACGAGCAACCGCACCAGGGATATTGGCAACGGCATAGTGGAGAACACCGTGTTTTTCATAGACGGGTTCATCGTGTGTTGTCACACGATCTGCTGTTGCGATAACGCCACCTTGGTCAACAGCAACGTCAACGATGACAGAGCCTGGACGCATTTGTTTGACCATCTCATCTGTTACCAGTTTTGGTGCCTTGGCACCAGGGATGAGAACTGCTCCAATTACTACATCAGCATCTTTCACGCTTGCTTCGATATTGAATGAATTGGACATAAGAGTTTGGATTTGGTTTCCGAAAACATCTTCTAGGACTGAAAGACGTTTAGCACTAATATCTAAAATAGTTACTTGAGCACCAAGTCCAAGGGCGATGCGGGTAGCATGTGTCCCGACGACACCGCCACCGATGATGGTTACTTTTCCTTTTGGAACACCCGGCACACCACCTAGTAGGACACCAGAACCACCAGCTTGCTTAGTAAGGAAGTGAGCTCCGATTTGAACAGCCATACGACCTGCAACCTCACTCATAGGAACGAGGAGCGGTAGTTGTCCTTGATTATCACGAACAGTTTCATAGGCAATTCCTGTTGTTTTGGCTGCTAGCATGGCATCTGCTAATTCTGGCGCAGCGGCCATGTGCAAGTAGGTGAAGAGGAGAAGATCATTACGCAAATAACCGTATTCAGAAGCTAGTGGTTCTTTTACTTTCACGACTAATTCGGCAGCCCATGCTTCAGCAGCAGTAGCGACAATCTCAGCTCCTTGCTTTTGATAGTCAGCATCAGTAAATCCTGAACCGAGACCAGCATTTGTTTCGATGAGAATACGATGTCCACGGCTGACTAAACTGTGGACGCCAGCAGGAGTTAGGGCAACGCGGTTTTCGTTATTTTTAATTTCTTTTGGAATTCCGATTAACATAGAGATAACCTACCTTTCAATTGACGGTCTTGTTTTAGTTGTCACATTTCGGTTCATAAATCAAAAATGTGATGGTTTTATTGTATATGAAACCGCTTCAAAAATCAAGAAAAACTTGTCATCCAAATTTATTTATGCTAGACTAGTGAGAATCAAGATTTAATGGAGGGAAAAGTATGGAATCAATATTTGTGAAATTTGCCCAGTATTCATCTATAGAAACGGAGCGTTTATTGCTCCGACCTGTAACCTTGGATGATGCGGAAGCTATGTTTGAGTATGCATCAGACAGAGAAAATACACGCTACACTTTTCCAACAAATCAAAGCCTAGAAGAGACCAAGAACAACATCGCTCAGTTCTACTTGGCCAATCCCTTGGGACGGTGGGGAATCGAACTAAAAAGCACTGGCCAGTTTATCGGAACCATTGATTTGCACAAGATTGATCCTGTTCTTAAGAAGGCAGCCATTGGCTACATTATCAATAAAAAATATTGGAATCAAGGATTGACGACAGAAGCCAATCGTGCCGTGATTGAACTGGCTTTTGAGAAGATTGGAATGAACAAGTTGACCGCTCTTCACGATAAAGACAATCCCGCATCAGGAAAGGTCATGGAGAAATCAGGTATGCGTTTTTCCCACGAAGAACCCTATGCCAGAATGGATAATAAAGAACCAGGTCGAATTATCACAAGGGTTCATTATGTCTTGACTAAGGAAGACTATTTTACAAATAAATAAGCAGTTGAAAAGAAATTTTCGACTGTTTTTTTATTTCTCTTGCGAATAACTTAAGAGAGGAGAAAATATGGAAGCAATTATCGAGAAAATCAAAGAGTATAAAATCATTGTCATCTGTGCTGGTTTAGGTTTAGCTTTAGGCGGATTTTTCCTGCTAAAGCCAGCTACACAAACATCTGTGAAAGAAACAAATTTGCAGGCTGAAGTTGCAGCCGTTTCAAAGGATTCATCGTCTGAAAAAGAAGTGAAGAAGGAAGAAAAGGACGAATCCCTGGAACAAGATTTGATTACGGTAGATGTCAAAGGTGCTGTTAAATCTCCAGGAATTTATGATTTGCCAGTAGGTAGTCGTGTTCATGATGCCGTTCAGAAAGCTGGTGGATTGACAGAGGAGGCAGATAGCAAATCGCTAAATCTCGCTCAGAAAGTCAGTGACGAGGCTCTTGTCTATGTTCCAACTAAGGGAGAAGAAGCGGCTAGTCAGCAGGCTGCCTCTGGAACGTCTCCTTCGACAAGTAAAGAAAAGAAGATCAACCTTAATAAAGCTAGTCTGGAAGAACTAAAACAGGTCAAAGGCTTGGGAGGAAAGCGAGCACAGGATATTATCGACCATCGTGAGGCAAATGGTAAATTCAAGTCGGTAGATGAATTAAAGAAGGTCTCTGGTATTGGCGCTAAGACCATAGAAAAGCTAAAAGATTATGTCACAGTGGATTAAGAATTTCCCTATCCCCCTAATCTATCTGAGCTTTCTGTTACTCTGGCTTTACTATGCCATTTTAGGAGCGTCCTATCTCTCACTGCTAGGTTTTGTTTTTTTGCTTGTCTGTCTCTTTTTCCAATTTCCTTGGAAATCGGCTGGTAAAGTTCTAGCGATTTGTGGAGTTTTTGGATTTTGTTTTTTGTTTCAAAACTGGCAACAGATACAAGCGAGTCAAAATTTAGTCGGTTATGTTGAAAAGGTGAAGATCTTGCCTGATACCATCAAGGTCAATGGCGATAGTCTGTCCTTTCGGGGGAAGGCTGACGACCGTACCTTCCAAGTTTACTATAAACTCCAGTCTGAGGAGGAGAAAGAGCAATTTCAAGCCTTAACAGATCTTAATGAGATTGAACTAGAAGGAAAAGTCTCTGAGCCTGAAGAGCAGAGAAATTTTGGTGGATTTGACTACCAAGCCTATCTAAAGACTCAAGGGATTTACCAGACACTGACTATCAAGAACATCCAGTCAGTCAAACAGGTTAGCAGTTGGGATATAGGGGAAAATCTGTCTAGTTTACGTCGAAAGGCTGTAGTTTGGATCAAGGATCACTTTCCAGATCCTATGCGCAATTATATGACTGGGCTCTTGCTGGGACATTTGGACAGGGATTTTGAGGAGATGAATGAGCTTTATTCCAGTCTTGGAATTATCCATCTCTTTGCCTTGTCGGGTATGCAGGTGGGCTTCTTTATGGATGCCTTTAAGAAATTTCTCTTGCGATTGGGCTTGACTCAAGAAAAGTTGAAGTGGTTGACTTATCCCTTTTCTCTTATCTATGCAGGTCTGACAGGATTTTCAGCATCGGTCATTCGCAGTCTCTTACAAAAGTTACTGGCCCAACATGGCTACAAGGGTTTGGATAATTTTGCCTTGACGGTCCTTGTCCTCTTTATCATCATGCCCAACTTTTTCCTGACAGCAGGAGGAGTCTTGTCCTGTGCCTACGCTTTTATCTTGACCATGACCAGTAAAGAAGGGGAGGGGTTCAAGGCTGTTGCCAGAGAAAGTCTGATCATTTCCTTGGGAATATTGCCCATTCTATCCTTTTATTTTGCAGAATTTCAACCTTGGTCTATCCTTTTGACTTTTGTCTTTTCCTTTCTGTTTGATGTGGTCTTCTTGCCACTTTTGTCCATCTTATTCATTCTGTCCTTCGTTTACCCAGTCACTCAGTTTAACTTTGTTTTTGAGTACTTGGAGAACCTCATTCGCTTGGTATCGCAGCTGGCAAGTAGGCCCCTGGTCTTTGGTCAACCCAACGCATGGCTGTTGATTCTACTGTTAATTTCCTTGGCAATACTGTATGATTTGAGGAAAAATGGCAAAAGAGCAGCTGTATTCAGCTTACTTATCGTGGGGCTCTTTTTCTTAACCAAACACCCGCTGGAAAATGAAATCACCATGCTGGATGTGGGGCAGGGAGAAAGCATTTTTCTAAGGGATGTAACTGGTAAAATCATCCTCATAGATGTGGGCGGAAAGGCAGAATCTGATAAGAAAATAGAGGATTGGCAAGAAAAGTCAACGGCTAGCAATGCCCAGCGAACCTTGATTCCCTATCTAAAAAGTCGCGGAGTAAACAAGATTGACCAGCTGATCTTGACCAACACAGAGAAGGAGCATGTTGGAGATTTGCTAGAGGTGACCAAGGCTTTCCAAGTCGGAGAGATTTTAGTGTCAAAAAGAAGTTTGACACAGAAGGAATTTGTAGCAGAACTAGAAGAAAGCCAAACTAAGGTACGCAGTGTGACAGGAGGGGAGAACTTGCCGATTTTTGGGAGTCAGTTAGAAGTCCTATCTCCAAGGCAGATTGGAGATGGGGATCGTGATGATTCTCTGGTTCTTTATGGAAAACTTTTGGATAAGCACTTTCTCTTCACAGGAAATTTGAAAGAGAAGAGAGAGAAGGAACTTTTAAAGCAATACCCTACCTTAGAGGTGGATATCTTGAAGGCAGGTCAACATGGTTCAAAGACTTCATCTAGTCCAGCTTTTTTAGAGAAGCTCAAACCGCAAATTACTCTCATCTCAGTTGGTAAGAACAATCGTGCCAAACTCCCCCATCAGGAAACCTTGACACGACTAGAAACCATCAAGAGTAAGATTTACCGAACTGACCAGCAAGGGGCTATCCGCTTTAAAGGGTGGAATAGTTGGCGAATTGAAACGGTTCGATAAAATAGACAAATTTTTCGAAAAATTGGCTTTTTATCTTGACAAGGGATAGAAAACTTGGTATCATATAAAAGTTGAGAAAAGCAGAAGTGAGAGCTTCTCGCCTTGTGACATTGAGTTGCCTGGCCCTACGGATGAAAAGTTTCTAAGAAACGCTATCATAACGTGCGGGCTTGTATCATTACGAGTCCGCTATTGTTTTTCTCTAATAATAAAAAAGAGGTGAAAACCATAGCAAAGCAAGACTTATTCATCAATGATGAAATTCGTGTACGTGAAGTTCGCTTGATCGGTCTTGAGGGAGAACAGCTAGGCATCAAGCCACTCAGCGAAGCACAAGCATTGGCTGATAGTGCAAATGTTGACTTAGTATTGATTCAACCCCAAGCAAAACCGCCTGTTGCTAAAATTATGGACTACGGTAAGTTCAAATTTGAGTATCAGAAAAAGCAAAAAGAACAACGTAAAAAACAAAGTGTTGTTACTGTGAAAGAAGTTCGTCTGAGTCCAACTATTGACAAGGGTGACTTTGACACAAAACTTCGCAATGCACGCAAGTTCCTTGAAAAAGGAAATAAAGTTAAGGTATCCATTCGCTTTAAAGGGCGTATGATCACCCATAAAGAGATTGGTGCAAAAGTTTTAGCCGAGTTTGCTGAAGCAACACAAGATATTGCGATCATCGAACAACGAGCTAAGATGGATGGACGCCAAATGTTCATGCAGTTGGCGCCAGCAACTGACAAAAAATAAGTGTCAGAAAGTTAAATAAAGGAGAAAAAATCATGCCAAAACAAAAAACACACCGCGCATCAGCTAAACGTTTCAAACGTACAGGTTCTGGTGGACTTAAACGTTTCCGTGCTTACACTTCTCACCGTTTCCACGGAAAAACTAAGAAACAACGTCGTCATCTTCGTAAAGCATCTATGGTGCATTCAGGAGATTTCAAACGTATCAAAGCAATGCTTACTCGCTTGAAATAATCGCGTATTCGTAAGTAAAGAATTCTAGGAAATATTGGAGGAAATATAAATGGCACGTGTTAAAGGTGGCGTTGTATCACGCAAACGTCGTAAACGTATTCTTAAATTAGCTAAAGGTTACTATGGAGCTAAACACATCTTGTTCCGTACTGCAAAAGAACAAGTAATGAACTCTTACTACTATGCATACCGTGACCGTCGTCAAAAGAAACGTGACTTCCGCAAATTGTGGATCACTCGTATCAACGCGGCAGCTCGTATGAACGGACTTTCATACTCACAATTGATGCATGGTTTGAAATTGGCTGAGATCGAAGTAAACCGTAAAATGCTTGCTGACTTGGCTGTTAACGATGCAGCAGCTTTCACAGCTCTTGCAGATGCAGCTAAAGCAAAACTTGGTAAATAATAATTGATAAGACTGGAACAGGATTGTCCCAGTCTTTTTAAAAATAAGGGAGAATATATGGCTTCAAAAATGCTACACACTTGTTTGCGAGTAGAAAACCTTGAAAAATCAATCGCATTTTATCAAGATGCTTTTGGTTTTAAAGAATTGCGTCGCAGGGATTTTCCAGACCATGCCTTCACGATTGTCTATCTAGGACTTGATGGTGATGACTACGAGTTGGAGTTGACTTATAACTATGACCACGGTCCTTACGTGGTAGGAGATGGTTTTGCCCATATCGCACTCAGTACACCTGACCTTGAGGCCCTACATCAAGAACATAGCGCTAAAGGCTATGAGGTGACAGCCCCTAATGGACTTCCAGGAACTCAACCAAACTATTACTTTGTCAAGGATCCTGATGGCTACAAGGTCGAGGTCATTCGTGAGAAATAATCCAGTACAGTCAAGTAGAATGTTCGTTTTCTACTTGACTTTTTTTCTTTGAAAGAGTATACTAATACAAATTTAACCTTTAAGGGGAGTCCAGAGAGACTCACAAGGTGTCAGATAAAAGGGATAGGGGACTCTCTGTGGAGATTTTTAAGTGTGCGCATGAGTTCTGGCCTAACCTAACTGAGGCCTTGCTAATGCAAGGCCTTTTCTTTATCTGGTCCCCTTAAATTTAAGGAGGAAAATCATGAATCCCACATGTAAGAAGCGTTTGGGTGCCATTCGTTTGGAGACCATGAAGGTGGTCGCTCAGGAGGAAATTGCGCCAGCAATCTTTGAATTAGTTCTAGAAGGAGAAATGGTTGAAGCTATGCGAGCAGGCCAATTTCTACATCTACGTGTGCCTGATGATGCCCATCTCTTGCGCCGTCCTATTTCAATTTCGTCTATTGACAAGGCTAACAAGCAGTGTCATCTCATTTATCGGATTGAGGGTGCTGGGACAGCTATTTTTTCAACCTTACGTCAGGGAGATACTCTTGATGTGATGGGGCCTCAGGGGAATGGTTTTGACTTGTCTAATCTGGATGACCAGAACCAAGTTCTCCTCGTTGGTGGAGGAATTGGTGTTCCCCCCTTGCTTGAGGTGGCTAAGGAATTGCATGTGCGTGGGGTGAAAGTAGTGACAGTCCTCGGTTTTGCCAACAAGGATGCTGTTATTCTTGAAACCGAATTGGCCCAATATGGTCAGGTCTTTGTAACGACAGATGATGGTTCTTATGGCATCAAGGGAAATGTGTCAGTCGTCATCAATGATTTAGACAGTCAGTTTGATGCTGTTTACTCATGTGGGGCTCCAGGAATGATGAAGTATATCAATCAAACCTTTTATGACCACCCAAGAGCCTATCTATCTCTTGAATCTCGTATGGCTTGTGGGATGGGGGCTTGCTATGCCTGCGTCCTAAAAGTGCCAGAAAGTGAGACGGTCAGCCAACGCGTTTGTGAAGATGGCCCTGTTTTCCGCACTGGAACAGTTGTATTATAAGGAGAAAATCATGATAACAAATCGTTTACAAGTTTCTCTACCAGGTTTGGATTTGAAAAATCCGATTATTCCAGCATCAGGCTGTTTTGGTTTTGGTCAAGAGTATGCCAAGTACTATGATTTAGGCCTTTTAGGTTCTATTATGATTAAGGCGACAACACTTGAACCCCGTTTTGGTAATCCAACTCCCAGGGTGGCAGAGACACCTGCTGGTATGCTCAATGCAATCGGCTTGCAAAATCCGGGTTTGGAAGTTGTTTTGGCCGAAAAGTTGCCTTGGCTGGAAAGAGAGTATCCAACGCTTCCCATCATCGCCAATGTTGCAGGATTTTCAAAACAAGAGTACGCTGCTGTTTCTCGAGGAATTTCCAAGGCAGCTAATGTAAAAGCTATCGAGCTCAATATCTCTTGTCCTAATGTGGATCACGGTAATCATGGACTTTTGATTGGGCAAGATCCTGATCTAGCTTATGAAGTGGTGAAAGCAGCGGTGGAGGCCTCTGATGTGCCAGTTTATATCAAATTGACCCCTAGTGTGACGGATATCGTTACTGTCGCAAAAGCAGCAGAAGATGCAGGAGCAAGTGGCTTAACCATGATTAATACTCTAGTCGGTATGCGCTTTAACCTCAAAACTCGCAAACCAATCTTGGCCAATGGAACAGGTGGAATGTCAGGTCCAGCAGTCTTTCCAGTAGCCCTCAAACTCATCCGACAGGTGGCTCAAACAACAGACCTGCCCATTATTGGAATGGGAGGAGTGGATTCGGCTGAAGCAGCGCTAGAAATGTATCTGGCTGGTGCCTCTGCTATTGGAGTTGGAACAGCCAACTTTACCAATCCTTACGCCTGTCCTGACATCATCGAAAATCTGCCAAAAGTCATGGACAAATACGGCATTAGCAGTTTAGAAGACCTCCGTCAAGAAGTCAAAGCCAGTCTGAGATAAGCTAGACCTTTCTTATTGTCAACAAGACATAGAATCTTCATCAATTTGTAATATTTCCGTCTATTAACTATGTTACAATAGGGATTAGAAAACGTTATTGGAGCATTTAAATGAAGCGATGGAAAGTGGCCCTAGTAAGTGCTGGCTTATTGGGGTGTTTTTTTACTGTAGTGGAGACAGCAAAAGCAGAAGAGGGGACTTGGCAAGGAAAGACCTACCTCAAAGCAGACGGGAAACCAGCAACCAAGCAATGGATCTATGACCAAACGTATCAGAACTGGTTTTATCTTAAGGCTGATGGACAACGTGCAGAAAACGGCTGGCTGACTGTTGATGGTAAGGATTACTATTTTAACGAAGCTGGGAAATTAGCTACGAAAACGTGGATTGGCCAGTACTATGTGACTGAAAGTGGTGCTAAAGCTAAGGAACAGTGGGTATTTAATCAGGAACAAGAATCCTGGTATTATCTCAAGTCTGATGGTCAGAAAGCTCAAAATGAGTGGATTCAACAAGGTCAGGAAAAATATTACCTTAAAGCAGATGGAAAAATGGCCAAAGATGAGTGGATCACTCAAGGGGAGAACCAATACTACATCAATTCACAAGGTAAAATGCTGAAAAGTACTTGGCTTGGTAAGAACTATTTGTCAGAAAATGGTAATAAAGTCAAACAAGGTTGGATTTATGATGATAACTATAGCAGTTGGTTCTACATTCAACAAGATGGTACCTATGCTGAAAATGGCTGGCAAACTATAGATGGGAAGGACTACCATTTCAAATCAGGCGGTTATCTTTCTACTGAACGTTGGATTGACCGCTTCTATGTTGCTAAAAGTGGAGCTAAATTGAAATCGGAATGGCTCTTTGATAAGAATTATGATTCTTGGTTTTACTTGAAAGCTGATGGTAGCTATGCCGAAAAAGGCTGGGAAACGATTAAAGGTAAAGATTACCATTTCAAATTTGGAGGCTATCTTTCTACTGAACGTTGGATTGACCGCTTCTATGTTGCTAAGAGTGGAGCTAAACTGAAATCGGAATGGCTCTTTGACAAGAATTATAACTCATGGTTTTACTTGAAAGCTGACGGAACCTATGCTGAAAAAGGTTGGCAAATCATCAAAGGTAAGGATTACCATTTCAAATCCGGTGGCTACCTCTCCACAGAAACGTGGATTGACCGCAGCTATGTGACGAGTAGTGGAGCAAAAGCTGGTAAAGGTTGGCTCTTTGACAAGAATTATAACTCTTGGTTCTATATCAAGGCTGATGGAAATTACGCCAACAAAGAATGGCTCTGGGATAATGGTTACTACTATCTCAAATCTGGTGGTTATATGGCTGCGAGTGAGTGGGTATGGTACAAGAACAATTGGTTCTACCTCAAGTCAAATGGAAAGATGGCAGAGAAAGAATTAATCTACGATTCATCCGATCAATCATGGTACTACCTTAAATCAGGCGGTTACATGGCAAAAAACGAGACTGTAGATGGTCATACCTTGGATGCCTCAGGTAAATGGCATGTTGCGGATAAAACCAAATATTACAAAGTTAAACCAATCACAGCCTATGTCTATAGTGCATCTGGAGATATCTTGAGTTACATTAATCAGGGAAGCATCGTTTCACTGGATAGCTCGACGCGAAAAGGTGGCCGACTTGCAGTTTCGATTTCTGGCTTGTCTGGCTATATGAATCAAAGTGATTTGACAGCAGTGGATGAAGGAAGCGAGTTTATCCCTCATTATACTAGTGATGGGAAATTCCTCTACCATGAACTCTCTCCTTATGCGAGTATCAAAGTAGCTCCACACACATCTGCTATGGTTATTGGTAAGAAGTACTACTCAACTGATGGTGAGCATTTTGACGGCTTTACCATTAAAAATCCTTTCCTTTATAAAAACCTGAGAGAACCAAGTAATTATAGTGCAGCTGAATTGGATAAACTGTATTCGATGATGAACTTGCAGGATAGTCCTCTTGCGGGTAAAGGAGCGACTTTCAAAGAAGCTGAGGAACGCTATGGTGTCAATGCCCTTTACCTAATGGCCCATAGTGCCCTTGAAAGTGCGTGGGGACGCAGTCAAATTTCCAGAGATAAGAACAACTTCTTTGGTATTGCGGCTTATGATACGAGCCCATATCTTTCAGCTAAGAGCTTTGATGATGTGGACAAAGGGATTCTCGGAGCGGCCAAGTGGATTCGTGAGAATTACATTGACTACGGCAGAGACCACCTTGGAAACAAGGCAACAGGAATGAATGTTCGCTATGCTTCCGATCCATACTGGGGTGAGAAAATAGCCAGCATCATGATGACCATCAACAGCAAACTTGGTGGGAAAGACTAATTAAAAGAAACCAACGGTAACTACTGAAAAGTGGTTATCGTTTTTGTTTTGGACATTGGAGGGAAAATAGTATGATAACAGTCTCTTTAGTCTTGAATAATTAACAAAATGATAGTAGAATGAAATAGGAGATATTAATCTGATCACTATATAAAAATAAAGGAGATTTTTATGAAAAAGCTACTATCCTTCTCAATTGCCTTGCTTTCGATCACAACACTAGTTGCTTGTTCTGGACATAAGGTAGAATCAAAGGTTCCAGAAGAAAAAATTGAACAGAAGCAAATTAAGTTCGATGAGAAGTTGTTTAAAGAAGCTGGACTTTTGCCTTTTAAAAATGAAAAGCAGCTAGAACTTGGAGAATTGGATTCTAAATCACGCGCAACGGGTGCTCATATTCAACTTAAGGACAGAGATGAGCCAAATGAGAAGAGAGAGACTAAGTTGACTTATGATCCAGTTGGATGGCACAATTATAAATTCTTTTATGGTGATGGTAAAAAAGAAGCTTGGTTGATGAGTAGAGGTCATCTGATTGGTTATCAGTTTAGCGGATTAAACGATGAAAAGAGGAATCTGGTTCCAATGACTAACTGGCTCAATGCTGGAAATTATTCTGGAACAGATGACCAAAACCAAAGTAGCATGCTTTACTATGAAAATCGATTGGACTCCTGGTTGGCCAATCACCCAAACTACTATCTTGATTATAAGGTGAGCCCAATCTATCAAAAGGACGAATTGATCCCGAGACAGATTGAATTGCAGTATGTGGGAATAGATGAAAATGGCAAACTCTTGGAAATCAAGGTGGGTGGTAGTAAAGAAAAGGTTGATCAGTATTCAGTGACGCATGTCGTTTTAGACAATGTTTCAGCTAATGCGGAAATCAATTATTTGGATGGTACTGCCAAAAATACAGTTGAAAACAAAGAAGAAAAAGCTAAGAAAGAAGCTGAGGAAAAAGCCAAGAAGGAAGCTGAGGAAAAAGCCAAGAAAGAGGCTGAGGAAAAAGAAGCAACTGAAAAGAAAGCAAAAGAAGAAGAACAAGAAAAAGCTCGCCAAGCCGCACAAGAAAAGGAAGAAAGCCAGGAATCAAACTCGCAATCAACAAATTCAGGTGGCTACTTCAGAGATAGAAAAGGGAGATGGCACAGACCAAATGGTAAATTTGCTTCTAAGAAAGAAATCAGAGAAGCTGGATTGCAGTGGTAGGAAGAATTTAGTAGATATACAGTCAAAAAGCCGTTGGGAAACGGTTTTTTTGTTGCTTGTTTTGATGTATTATAGTAAAATTGTGAAGATATTAAATACTTTTTGGAGATTGAAATGAAGAAAAAAATAATGATATTGTCAATGTGTCTCATCATAGGAATTTCTGGTCTAGGATACTATTTCTTATCCTATGCACCACATCAAGCTGCTGTAACTAAGTTTGAAGATGTAGTAAAGGATTTAAATGAAAAAAATAAAGAAGTTGAAGATCAAATAGCTGAGGCTGAAAAGGTTGTTGATAATGATGAAGAACCTCTTGATTCTAAGACATTGGAAGAATTGAAATCAACTATAAAGGATAGCAAAGATTCACTTCGTAAAGTACCAGAAATGGAGAAAGCGACTGCTAAGATTGAGAAGCAAATTGAAGAATTAAGTCAACCATTAGATTATAGTGAAACAAAAAAGAATTTATCTGAAAAATTGATTCACTATCAAAATAGCATTCTTCAATTAAAACAAATTACAAATCCTTCAAGTTCTTTTATTGAAGAAAGGCTTAAAGAAATTGAATCAATTACTGGAGTACAATCTGTTACGGAGGATAATGACCCTAATAAAAAATTAAATAAACAAGGTGGGTATACAGCGTCTGTATATTTTGTTGATAAGCAAGTGAATGAATCTGTAGAAGGCTCAGATATCGTTCAGAAAGGCAATGATGTTGGAGGAAATATAGAGGTTTATAAGACAAAAGAAGATGCGGAAAAGCGCAATACTTATATTAGTGCTTTTGATGGAACTGCTTTAAATCCGGGATCACACTATGTTTATGGAACTGTTTTAATTCGTACTTCACACTATTTAACAGGAACGCAACAGAAAGAACTGACTGAGAAAATCTACAATAAATTGATTGAACTGAAATAATAAAAAATTGGATAGCTATTAGTTTTATTGAACTAAGATACAGTCAAAAAGCCGTTGGAAAACGGTTTTTTGTTATAATTAAATTAAGAATGTAGCATTAAAGGAGA
Organism: uncultured Streptococcus sp.; assembly: GCA_934229205.1. Classification (GTDB taxonomy): domain Bacteria; phylum Bacillota; class Bacilli; order Lactobacillales; family Streptococcaceae; genus Streptococcus. The sequence continues at coordinate 72,588 of CAKQDJ010000004.1, read as the reverse complement.
AAATCATGACATTTGAAGAAATCCTGCCTGGATTAAAGGCTAAGAAAAAATATGTACGAACTGGTTGGGGAGGGGCTGAAAACTATGTGCAGCTTTTTGACACTATCGAGCAAAACGGAGTTGCACTTGAAGTGACGCCCTATTTCCTAATCAACGTGTCTGGAGAAGGGGAAGGTTTTTCCATGTGGAGCCCGACACCTTGTGATGTTTTGGCGACGGATTGGGTAGAAGTGCATGACTAGATGCGTATTGATTACGGGAGTGAGTTCAGGGATCGGTCTAGCTCAAGCTCGCCTCTTTTTAGAGAATGGCTATCAAGTTTATGGTGTGGATCAAGGAGAAAATCCAGTTTTAGATGGTGATTTCCATTTTTTACACAGAGATTTAACTCTTGACTTGGAGCCAATTTTTGACTGGTGTCCTCAGGTGGATGTTTTGTGCAATACTGCTGGAGTCTTGGATGATTACAAACCCCTATTGGGACAGACAGCCCAGGAAATTCATGAGATTTTTGAAATTAACTACGTGACTCCTGTTGAGTTGACTCGCTATTATTTGACGCAAATGCTGGAAAATAAAAAAGGAATCATTATCAATATGTGTTCAATTGCTTCAAGTCTAGCTGGCGGAGGTGGTCACGCCTATACTTCCTCTAAACATGCCTTGGCTGGTTTTACCAAGCAGTTGGCCCTAGACTATGCTGAAGCTGGGATTCAGGTCTTTGGGATTGCTCCAGGCGCGGTCAAGACAGCTATGACTGCTGCCGACTTTGAACCGGGTGGCTTAGCTGACTGGGTGGCTAGTGAAACACCTATCAAGCGCTGGATTGAGCCAAGTGAAATTGCAGAAGTCAGTCTCTTTTTAGCTAGCGGTCACGCATCTGCCATGCAAGGACAAATTCTGACCATTGATGGTGGTTGGAGTTTGAAGTGATGCTTTGGTACAGTTTGCATTGTTCACTATTGGAGGTTAAAGATGGAACAAGATATATTTGGATTTGAGTTTCCAAGTTTCTACCATCAGTTTTTATTGGAATGGGACGAAGTGGAGGTGACTCAGGTATCTGTTTATATGCTAAGGAGGATCTCTTAGAGCGTAATGAGACCTATCAGATAGAAGTAGATGAACCAGACTTCTTTATGATTGGTCAAGAGGGAGATTTGGCCTACTTTATCAAGAAAAATGCTGATGATTGCATTTATGAAAATGATTTGGGTGCTTTGGACTCTTTAGAAATGCAAAAAGTTGCTGCAACTGTCTATGACTTTATTGACAAGGTCTTAGAAAAAAGATTGTAAAAACCGGAGGGATAATTATGCTAAGAGCAACAGATGTGAATGAGCCAATTACAAGAGAAGACCTTTTACAATTTGAGGAGAACCTTGGAAAGAAATTGCCGGAAGCCATGTTAAACTTTTATCTCAAGTACAATGGTGGTCAATCTTGTGTGTCTGGTGTTCATGATGACAAACATCTCTTTCCTTTCAATGCTTTTTATTCATTAGAGGAGATGGAGAAGGCCCTCAACTGGTTTGACGATGAGGTTGTTCCTGCCGGATTCCAGGCTAAAGACCTCCTTCATTTTGCCTATGATCCTGGGTCTGGAAACTATGCTCTGTCTCTAAGGGAAGAAGATTATGGCAAGGTTTACTACTATGTTTTAGAAGAAAGAGCTGAGATTTTTGGTCAATGGCTTTCATTTGAGGCTTTTCTGACTAGTTTTGTGGAAGGTGAGTAGAAATAAAAGGAGCAATCATGCGTAAACACCAATTCTTTTCACTAGCAGATATTTTAGAGCAAGTTAAGTTAGAACAATGTACTCAAGATGACTTTTGCCTCTATGGCAATGATGAAGGGAATTTGGATCTCGATAGCCTTTATTTTGGTGTCGGATTATCCAGTTGTAGTTGATGATAAAGATGTTTACCCTGTGGAAGTAGTAGAGAGAAATCTTAATCTGGTATATTATGGTGAGCATCTGATAGATGTCCTTCTAGTGCATTGGATGAAAAGCCAGACGCAAGCCCTGAATACTTGGTCGATGCCTTAATTTATTATAATCAACATGATACTTTTATTCCCTTTGCCTGGTAACTAAGCTGGATTTGCATAGTTCTATTAAACATAAGCGAATACAGTAAGGAGTCAAGAAATGATAGATTACAAAATGGTAAATAAAAAAATTTCACCTTTTAAATTTTTAGTCCATGATGAAGAGACACAAAGTGTTCGAGGGTCGCTCATTTATTATCCTGGTGGAGAATACAGACAGGAAGTATTCGACACTCGGGAAGATGAGGGATTCGAAGGAAATGGATACGATTGGGCATCTCTTGCTTTGATATTTTTAGAGGAAAAAATGCCTGAATTAAGCGAATCTATTGACTTTGATCCAGAAGGAAGTATGTTTTGTGCCTATTCTTCCAATATTGATGCCTTAGCAACATTTGCTTTAGGTTTTAAGGAGTTTTGCGACGATTCTGAGTCTATGATAGACTTGTTTAGTCGAGCAGAGTTAGATTAGCTGATTAGAAAAGCTTTAACTACTAGATATTTGACTAGGGAAAAGACACAAAGGAGTTAAGATGAAGCTGATAGAAGTATTTGATCTAGTGGAAAATCATTCTGATTTAAAACCCTATGTAGAAAAAATATTAAAAAAGTACAAGAAGACCAACTGTTCCTATCTTGAGTCTCTTAATCACATTGCTTATTTACTCTATCTAGATGGTCAAAAAGAACTAGCTAAAAAGTTGTTAGATATTTTGCTACAAATTCCCTTTGAAGGAGATTATAATAGTTGGACCTTTGTTGAGAGTTCGATAGTCTTATTGGCCTATATGGAAAAGCAGACGGAAAATCAGGTATCCATCTATCAAAATCTCCTTTTAAGTCCACTAGATTCTGGGGAAGAATCAACTAGAAAAATAAGAAGGAGAGTACATCAGAGATTTTTGAATGGTGATACTTTGGAACAAAAGCTTGCAAAAATCGAGCAAGCTTCAAGTCCTGAATCAGAAATGGGACGCCGTCTGCTGTACCTGACAGATTTATTGAAGATTCACCTTTTTATTGCTGAGTCAACTTGTGAAGAGACAGATATCCAGTCTAAAATAGAAGAACAAATCGAAAGATTACAAAGCTTTATCAAGGAGCAAGGTATTGTTAGCCTTTTCCCTTTTAAGGGATGAGGAAGTGTGGCTAAATTTGAAGGATGGAAAGAGGGGAAGAAATGAAAAACCAGCTAGCCCTTAGTGGCGAGAAAATCGCTGAAAAAGTTTATCCTCAACTATTTCACCACATTGGCATGATTCGTGGGGAATACTTGCTGAGAGAGCTCAACCAAAACATCCTGTTACCAAGTTGTCAGCAATTTGTAAAAGATTATCTAGACACTATTTGCTCCTTGTATTCAGATGAAGAGGTATGGTATCGTTTTTCAGAATTAACGAATACAGAAGCCAATTGTTTAGTGGGAACTAAAGAGTTTTTGGATGAAAATCATCCCTTGTTTGGATACAGAGGAACTAGGCGTTTACTGGCGTGTCCGGATGAATTTCAGGCTGAGGCAAATGTCGTTACAGAAGTTTATCAAACCAATCCCAATCTGTCTGTTATTTTTCCTTTTGTCAATGATGCCGACCAATTAAAACAAGCTATTAGAGTATTGCGTGAGTATGGTTTTACCGGGAAAATCGGCACAATGATTGAATTACCGTCAGCTTATTTTGACTTGGACAGGATACTGGAAACTGGTATTTCAAAGATTATAGTTGGAATGAATGATTTGACTTCTTTTGTTTTTGCGACTGTGAGAAATAGTCAATGGCATGATATAGAAAGTCCGATTATGTTAGATATGCTGAGACAGATGCAGGATAAAGCAAGGATGAAAAAAATTGACTTTGCTGTAGCAGGCTATCTGAATGCCTCTTTCATACAACAAATGAATCAGATGGGTATCAAATGCATTATCCACTACAGTTCTATTCCAGAGATTTTTGATTTAGAAATTGAACATCCAGACCACCTCAAACACATAAAAGAAAAAAGTAAAAAATTACAAAGGAGCACACATGACACCGCAAGAAATGTGGAATGCGTATAAGCATATTAACCCCGTGATTGGAGATGAGATAGATGCCTGGGCTTTTGGAGTGGAAGCCGATACCTTGGCAGGTTTGGTTTTAAAAGGCGAAAAGACAGCAACCGCCTCAGCCTATGATCTTTATGCAGTTGATAACGAACCCCTTCCGCGAGAAGGAACTTTTGATATCATTTTAGATGGCCAAGATCGGGCTGTCTGCATTGTCGAAATTACAAAGGTTTCTGTCGAATCCTTTAATCAAGTTTCTGCTGAACATGCCTTTAAGGAAGGGGAAGGTGACAAATCCCTAGCCTATTGGCGTCAGGTTCATGAGGACTGTTTCGCCGAGTGGCTGAGAGAGGCAGGACTAACTTTTACGCCTGACAGCAAGGTTGTATTAGAAGAATTTCGTAAAGTTTACCCTCTGTAGACCGCTAGGAGGAAGAAAGTTTTGGAAATCACCGTCCAATCCTTTTTTCTTAAGCAAAACATGATATAATAAGTTTGTTTGAATAAGAGTAAAACTCTTAAACTTAGAATAGGAGAAAACTATGCAAGCAGTTGAACATTTTATTACGCAATTTGTTCCTGAACACTATGATTTATTTTTAGACTTGAGTCGTGAGACCAAGACATTTTCTGGGAAGGTGACCATCACAGGTCAAGCACAGAGTGACCGTATTTCCCTTCACCAAAAAGACTTGGAAATCGCTTCTGTAGAGGTTGCAGGTCAGGCTCGTCCATTTACAGTTGACCATGACAATGAAGCCCTTCATATCGAGCTGGCTGAGGCTGGTCAAGTTGAATTGATTATTGCTTTTTCAGGAAAAATTACAGACAACATGACAGGGATTTACCCTTCTTATTACACAGTTGATGGTGTCAAGAAGGAAGTCTTGTCTACTCAGTTCGAGAGCCATTTTGCGCGTGAAGCTTTCCCATGTGTGGATGAGCCCGAAGCCAAAGCAACCTTTGACCTCGCTCTTCGTTTTGACCAAGCAGAAGGTGAATTGGCCTTGTCAAACATGCCAGAGACTGACGTTGAAAACCGCAAGAAAACAGGCATCTGGAAGTTTGAAACAACACCTCGCATGTCTTCTTACTTGTTAGCCTTTGTAGCAGGTGATTTGCAAGGGGTGACCGCTAAAACTAAAAACGGTACCCTCGTAGGTGTCTACTCAACCAAAGCTCACCCATTATCTAACCTTGATTTCTCACTAGATATTGCCGTTCGCTCAATCGAGTTTTACGAAGATTACTACGGAGTTAAATACCCAATCCCTCAATCTCTTCATATCGCCCTCCCTGACTTCTCAGCAGGTGCTATGGAAAACTGGGGTCTGGTGACCTACCGTGAAGTTTACTTGGTTGTGGATGAGAACTCAACCTTTGCTAGCCGTCAACAAGTTGCCCTAGTTGTAGCACATGAGTTGGCTCACCAATGGTTTGGTAACCTCGTGACTATGAAATGGTGGGATGACCTCTGGCTCAATGAAAGCTTCGCTAACATGATGGAATACGTCTGTGTCGATGCCATCGAACCAAGTTGGAATATCTTTGAAGACTTCCAAACAGGTGGTGTTCCAGCGGCACTTAAACGCGATGCGACTGATGGCGTTCAGTCTGTTCACGTTGAAGTCAAACACCCGGATGAAATCAATACTCTCTTTGACGGAGCTATCGTCTATGCCAAAGGAAGCCGTCTCATGCACATGCTTCGTCGTTGGCTCGGCGATGCTGATTTTGCTAAAGGTTTGCATGCCTACTTTGAAAAGCACCAATATGGAAATACCATTGGTCGTGACCTTTGGAATGCCCTTGGACAAGCGTCAGGCCGTGATGTCGCAGCCTTCATGGATTCTTGGTTGGAGCAACCTGGTTATCCAGTTCTCACTGTCAAAGTTGAAAATGATGTCTTGAAGATTTCACAAAAACAATTCTTTATCGGTGAGCACGAAGACAAGAACCGTCTCTGGGTTGTGCCACTCAACAGCAACTGGAAAGGTTTGCCAGATACACTCGAAACTGAAAGTATTGAAATCCCTGGCTACGCAGCTCTTCTTGCTGAAAATAAAGGAGCTCTTCGTCTCAACACTGAAAATACAGCCCACTACATTACCGACTATCAAGGAGACTTGTTAGATGCCGTTCTTGCTGATCTAGAGACACTTGATAACACAAGCAAACTACAAATCGTTCAAGAACGTCGTTTGTTGGCTGAGGCAGGTCATATTTCTTATGCAGACTTGCTCCCAGTCCTTGATAAACTAGCTAAGGAAGAGTCTTACTTGGTGGTTTCAGCTGTATCTCAAGTGATTGCTGCCCTTGAGCGCTTTATCGATGAAGGAACAGAAACTGAGAAAGTCTTTAACACACTCGTTGCTAAATTGGCTCGTCACAACTATGACCGTCTTGGTTTTGAAGCCAAAGATGGGGAATCAGATGAAGACGAATTGGTTCGTCAGTTGACCATTTCCATGATGATTCGGTCAAATGATGCAGAAGCTAGTCAAGTCGCTAGTCAAATCTTTGCAGCTCACAAGGAAAATCTTGCAGGACTTCCTGCAGCAATTCGTGCTCAAGTTCTCATCAATGAAATGAAACACCATGAGACCAAGTCCTTGGTCGCAACTTATCTGGACCTCTACACTCATGCGACGGATGCGGTCTTTAAACGTCAGTTGGCAGGAGCTCTTGCATACAGTACAGATGCTGACAATATCCAAACCTTGATTGGTTCATGGAAAGATAAATTTGTAGTGAAACCACAAGACCTTTCTTCATGGTACCTCCATTTCCTCGGACACCAAGCTACTCAAGAAACTGTTTGGGTATGGGCGCGTGAAAACTGGGATTGGATTAAGGCGGCTCTTGGTGGAGACATGAGCTTTGATAGCTTTGTTATCCTTCCTGCTCATGTGTTTAAGACAGAGCAACGCTTGGTAGAATACAAGGCCTTCTTTGAACCACAACTTTCTGACCTCGCTCTTAGTCGAAACATCCGTATGGGAATCAAGGATATCGCAGCGCGTGTTGACTTGATTAAGCGTGAGAAAGCGACAGTAGAAGCTGTTGTAGCCCAATATGCTAAAGCTTAATTCGTTCGAAATGTAAATAAAAACTCAACTTTCTATCTCAAAAGAAGAGAGAGTTGAGTTTTTTTTAAGGCAATTTTGGTATAATAATCATAACAAGGAGGAGTTTCTGATGATAAAAATCTTATTAGTAGAGGATGACCTAGGCCTGTCAAACTCAGTATTTGACTTTTTAGATGATTTTGCAGATGTCATGCAGGTCTTTGATGGAGAAGAAGGTCTCTATGAAGCTGAAAGTGGCGTCTATGACTTGATTTTGCTTGACCTGATGTTGCCTGAAAAAAATGGCTTCCAAGTCTTGAAAGAGTTGCGCGAAAAAGGAATTACGACACCAGTCCTTATCATGACTGCTAAGGAAAGTTTGGATGATAAGGGACATGGTTTTGAGTTGGGAGCGGATGACTACCTCACCAAACCTTTCTATTTAGAAGAACTCAAAATGCGGATTCAAGCCCTTCTCAAGCGTTCAGGCAAGTTTAACGAAAATACCTTGACCTATGGGGATGTTGTCGTCAACCTTTCAACGAATGAAGTGAAGGTGGAAGATACTCCTGTGGAACTACTCGGAAAAGAGTTTGAGTTATTGGTTTACTTCCTTCAAAATCAAAATGTCATTCTTCCCAAGACACAGATTTTTGACCGTCTATGGGGATTTGATAGTGATACGACTATTTCCGTTGTAGAAGTCTATGTTTCAAAAGTTCGTAAGAAACTGAAGGGGACAGCCTTTGCTGAAAATCTTCAAACCTTGCGTAGTGTCGGGTATATTTTAAAAGATGTTCAATAAACTAAAAAAAACATGGTATGCAGATGATTTCAGCTATTTCATTCGAAACTTTGGAGTGTTCACTCTGATTTTCTCTGCTATGACCTTGATTATCCTCCAGGTCATGCACTCGAGTCTCTACACTTCTGTAGATGAAAAACTACAAGCCCTTAGCACTAGCCCTCAAGCTGTTATCCAATTAGCCCTTAATCGGGCAACTGAAGAAGTCAAGGATATTCAACCAGCAACAGCGGATGCCAGCAAGGCTGAAATCAAACCCAATGTTAGCTCCAATACGGAAGTCTTGCTCTTTGACAAGGATTTTAACCAACTCTTACTGGGCAATCGCTTTTTAGGTTTGGACAAAATCAAGCTGGACAAGAAAGAGTTGAATCACATTCGGCAAATTCAAGTTGTCAATAGCTACGGTCAGGAAGAAACCTACCGGATGATCTTGATGGAAACCAATTCATCCACTGTTTCAAGTAATGTCAAATATGCGGCGGTTTTAATCAATACTAGCCAGCTTGAGCAAATCAGCCAAAACCACGAGCATTTAATTGTTGTAGTGATGGCTAGTTTCTGGCTTCTGTCTTTAATTGCCAGTGTTTATCTGGCACGTGTCAGTGTCAAACCTTTACTGGAAAGTATGCAAAAGCAGAAGTCCTTTGTAGAAAATGCGAGTCACGAACTGAGAACGCCTTTGGCTGTTTTACAAAATCGTTTAGAGACTCTCTTTCGAAAACCAGAAGCGACGATTATGGAATCCAGCGAAAGCATTGCTTCTAGTCTTGAAGAAGTTCGCAACATGCGTTTCCTCACGACAAATCTTCTCAATCTTGCACGTCGAGATGATGGAATCAAACCAGAAATAGCAGAAGTTTCTCCACAATTCTTTAAAACAACCTTTGCTAACTATGAGTTGATTGCTTCTGAAAATGATCGTGTTTTTGAATATGAAAATCGGATTTATCGTCCCTTCATGACCGATCAGTTGCTCCTAAAACAGCTCATGACTATCTTGTTTGATAATGCTATCAAGTATACTGAAGAAGATGGAAAAATTGAGTTTGTGGTCCATGCTACGGATCGCCACCTCTATCTATCAGTAACGGATAACGGAATTGGGATCTCAGCTGCCGATAAGAAGAAAATCTTTGACCGCTTTTATCGTGTAGACAAGGCGAGAACCCGTCAGAAAGGTGGGTTTGGTCTAGGACTATCTTTGGCCAAGCAGATCGTAGATGCCTTACGAGGAACGATTACCGTTAAAGATAACAAACCTAGAGGAACGATTTTTGAAGTTAAAATTGCTATCCAATCTCCTCCCAAACGTAAGAATAAATAAAAAGACAGTTTTAAAACTGTCTTTTTTGTTAACTAGAAAAGAGGTTGGTAGTGGTACCAACCTTTATTTTGAAAGTTTTCGTTTCATTATCTTTCTTTGAAGTTGTAAAAGTGCGAAGCTTGTTGCCATAGCAGCGATAAATGATAAAGCTGTATTTAATTTTAAGGCTAAAAAGATAAAGCTAAAAAGCACCATAAAAATACAAAAACAAGAAATATTTACAAAAAATAAAATCTCTTTTAGGTTAGGGCCGACTGGGGCTTCTGGTGTATAATCTTGATAAAGCGGAGTTTGATTCGATTCGGGAGCTTGTTCAAACTCATAAGCTTCTAGTTTTCTTGCGGACATGATTCTCTCCTTAACAGTACATAACTATTTTATCATTTTTTATGCAGAGAATTATTACAGAATTGTTACAAAATAACTAAAGTCTCTTATCATTATCTAAGTCACTCTTCTTGACACCTACTAGGGAAAGTGATAGCATGGATGTTACACTTGAAACAGATGACCTAACCTTCTCTATTATAAATATACTGAGAAAGGAAAGGATAACTTATATAAATTGATAGCAAGCTGAGGCTTTTTCCTAAGATGATTTGTTGAGTTGCTACCTGGATACTTTTGAAGAGTATTGGTAGGAGTTGTTTTGAATGGATGGAAGGACAGAGATTCTGTCTATTGGTCTGGGTGGCTTTTAAACTACCTCTGGGGAAAAGTTAAAGGAGATAAGCATGTATCTTGCTATCAAAGAAATAGTACGAAATAAACTTCGATATAGTTTGATTCTAACTACCATTTTTCTTATCGCTTTCATGGTCTTTTTTATGACCAGTCTAGCTCTTGGTCTTGTGCGAAACAACCGAGCAGCTATTGATAATTGGCAAGCAACGGGTGTCGTTTTATCCGACTACGCAAATGATAATTTGACAGCATCCTTTATTCCTGAAAAGGACTACAAGGATAAGAGTTCTGAAGAGGCTGCTCCATTGGGCTATATGTTTGCTGTAACCAATCTAGTCGATGGTAGTGAAAAGGTCAATGTTTCCATCTTTGCTCAAGACTGGGACGCTTTTATCTCTCCGAGTTTGACTGATGGCCGGTATCCTGAGGGAGATGATGAGGTTGTCGTGGATCAGTCCTTTGAGAACTATGGGATTAAGCTAGGTGATACCATTCAGCTCAATGGAAGCGAGGAAAGTTACAAGATCGTAGGCTTGACTCAAGGAAATAAATTTTTCACTGAGCCTGTTGTCTTTACGAGTCTGACAACTTATTGGACTTTACAAGGAACCTTGAAAGCCAATCGTTCCATCTCTGCCTTAGTATTGAAAAACGACATAGAAGTGACTGGCGATGGACTGAAACAGATTTCCATTCCAAAAATGATTTCGAAAATTCCTGGTTACACACCTCAGGTTAATGTATTTTCAGGAATGATTCTTGCTATGATTGTCATTACAGGCTTGATTGTGGGTATTTTTGTTTATATCATTACCATCCAAAAACTAGGTCTTTATGGAATAATGCGAGCTCAAGGAATACAGATCAAAACAATTGTATGGTCTCTTTTCTGTCAAATCTTCCTCCTAGCTGGTATGGGGATTGCTTTAGCCTTGCTGGCAATCGGAGGAGTGATTTTAGTCTTACCAGCTACCTTCTTTTTCTACCCGAGTTGGATAGCCTACTCTGTCCTAAGCTTGGTAATTTCCTTGATGGCCCTTCTAGGTGGTGTCATTTCACTTCCACGCTTGCTAAAGGTGGACCCGATTACTGCAATTGCAGAATGATAAGGAGAATAGTATGACAGCATTGATTGAAATGACTCAAGTGACAAAAACTTACGGGGAAGGAAAGATGAAAGTCGTAGCCCTGCATGAGACGAATTTTCAGCTAAATGCTGGAGAGTTCGTGGCTATCGTTGGACCTTCGGGATCTGGAAAGACGACCTTTCTTACAACTCTTGGACAACTTCAGGAAGCATCGAGTGGAAAGATTCTAGTAAAGGGGAAGGAAACAGGCAGTTTGACGGAGAAGGAAAAAACAGACCTCCGTTTTAGAGAGTTTGGCTTCATTCTCCAGGCTTCAAACTTAATTCCTTTTCTAACGGTCAAGGAACAGCTGGACTTGATAGACAGACTGGATAAGGGAAAAAATAGTAAAAGTGACCGAAAAGAGCTCTTTAAGTTGTTGGATTTGGAAAAAGTAAAAGATCATTATCCCAAGGCCCTATCGGGTGGCGAACGTCAGCGTGCGGCAATAGCTAGAGCGCTCTATAACAATCCAAGCATCGTACTTGCAGACGAGCCGACAGCCAGTCTGGACACCGAGCGTGCCTATCAAGTAACAGAGATGTTGGCTGCCATTGCCCACGAACAAGGTAGAGGAGTTGTCATGATTACACATGATACACGCCTTCTTGATAAGGTTGACCGTATTTATGTTATGAATGATGGCCACCTAGTTGAAAAAACACATGCATAAAATAGAGTGAATGGTACAAGTTACTGTTCACTTTTTGATTGGGAAAGATAGAAATAAGTTTAACTTTTTGTGAAACTCTCGGTACCCATAGCTGATTTTTGAGAAATGTGGTATAATTTTTCTTATGGAAAAGATTATCATTACAGCAACTGCTGAAAGTATTGAACAAGTTGAACAGTTACTAGAAGCTGGCGTAGACCGTATCTACGTCGGTGAGAAAGATTTTGGCCTTCGTCTGCCAACAACCTTTAGCTATGAAGAGTTGCGCACCATCGCTAAGCTCGTTCATGATGGGGGTAAGGAGTTGATCGTTGCAGTCAACGCCCTCATGCACCAAGATATGATGGACCGAATCAAGCCTTTTCTAGACTTCTTGGAAGAAATCAAGACAGACTACATCACAGTTGGGGATGCAGGTGTCTTTTATGTGGTCAACCGTGATGGTTATTCCTTTAAGACCATCTACGATGCTTCAACCATGGTGACAAGCAGCCGTCAGATTAACTTCTGGGGCCAAAAGGCTGGCGCATCTGAGGCGGTTTTGGCGCGTGAAATTCCATCTGCTGAGCTCTTCAAGATGCCCGAGATTTTGGAAATTCCTGCTGAAGTATTGGTTTATGGCGCCAGTGTCATTCACCATTCTAAGCGTCCGCTCTTACAAAACTACTATAACTTTACGCATATTGATGATGAAAAGACACGTAAGCGTGACCTCTTCTTGGCAGAACCAAGTGACCCAGAAAGCCATTATTCCATCTTTGAAGACAATCATGGTACCCACATCTTTGCAAATAACGACCTTGATTTGATGACTAAATTGACAGAATTGGTGGAGCATGGTTTTACCCATTGGAAGCTAGAAGGACTCTACACACCAGGTCAAAACTTTGTTGAGATTGCTAAACTCTTTATCCAAGCACGTAGCTTGATCCAAGAGGGCAAATTCAGCCATGACAAAGCCTTCTTGTTAGATGAGGAAGTGCGCAAGTTACACCCTAAAAACCGTTTTCTCGATACTGGATTCTATGATTACGATCCTGATATGGTTAAATAGGACACCAAAACCCGAAATAAAAATGTTCGGGTTTTTCCAGTGTATCCATGAAATAAAAACGGATACATGTTATAATAAAAATAGCTCTTTAATGGAGGTGTTTAAGTGGAGAATCTGAAGAAAATGGCAGGTATCAAGGCTGCTGAGTTTGTCAAGGATGGCATGGTAGTCGGACTCGGTACTGGATCAACTGCCTACTATTTCGTAGAAGAAATCGGTCGTCGGATTAAGGAAGAAGGTTTGCAGATTACTGCTGTAACGACTTCCAGTGTGACCAGTAAACAGGCTGAAGGTCTTAATATCCCGCTCAAGTCGATTGATCAAGTGGACTTTGTCGATGTGACAGTCGATGGGGCGGATGAAGTAGATAGTCAGTTTAACGGGATCAAAGGCGGTGGTGGTGCCCTTCTGATGGAGAAGGTTGTCGCAACACCCTCAAAAGAATACATTTGGGTGGTGGATGAAAGCAAACTGGTAGAGAAACTAGGTGCTTTTAAATTGCCAGTAGAAGTGGTTCAGTATGGCGCAGAACAGGTCTTTCGTAGGTTTGAGCGAGCTGGCTATAAACCAAGTTTCCGTGAAAAAGACGGCCAACGTTTTGTGACCGATATGCAGAACTTTATCATTGACCTAGCCTTGGATGTCATAGAGGATCCAATTGCCTTCGGGAAAGAATTGGACCATGTCGTTGGTGTCGTAGAGCATGGTTTATTCAATCAAATGGTGGATAAGGTCATCGTTGCTGGACGAGACGGTGTTCATATTTTAAATTCAACAAAAGCAAACTAATCAACATAATAAGGAGATACACTATGTCAAAATTTAATCGGATTCACTTGGTGGTACTGGATTCCGTGGGAATCGGTGCTGCACCAGATGCCAATAACTTTGTCAATGCGGGTGTTCCAGATGGAGCTTCTGATACACTGGGACACATTTCCAAAACAGTTGGTTTGAATGTGCCAAACATGGCTAAAATCGGTCTAGGAAATATTCCTCGTGAAACTCCCTTGAAGACTGTGCCAGCAGAAAGCAATCCAACAGGATATGCAACAAAATTGGAAGAAGTATCTCTTGGTAAGGATACCATGACTGGACACTGGGAAATCATGGGACTCAACATTACAGAGCCTTTCGATACTTTTTGGAACGGATTCCCAGAAGAAATCTTGACAAAGATCGAAGAATTCTCAGGACGCAAGGTCATTCGTGAAGCTAACAAACCGTACTCAGGAACAGCTGTTATCGACGATTTTGGACCACGTCAGATGGAAACTGGGGAGTTGATTATCTATACTTCAGCTGACCCTGTTTTGCAGATTGCTGCCCACGAAGACATCATTCCTTTGGATGAACTCTACCGTATCTGTGAATATGCTCGTTCGATTACCCTTGAGCGTCCTGCTCTTCTAGGTCGTATCATTGCCCGTCCTTATGTGGGTGAACCAGGTAACTTCACTCGTACAGCTAATCGTCGTGACTTGGCCGTATCTCCATTTGCTCCAACTGTTCTCGATAAACTCAATGAAGCTGGTATCGATACTTACGCTGTTGGAAAAATCAACGATATCTTTAACGGAGCTGGTATCAGTCATGACATGGGCCACAACAAGTCAAACAGCCACGGAATTGATACACTATTGAAGACTATGGGACTTGCTGAATTTGAAAAAGGGTTCTCCTTCACAAACTTGGTAGACTTTGATGCCCTTTACGGCCACCGCCGCAATGCTCATGGTTACCGTGATTGCTTGCATGAGTTCGATGAACGTTTGCCTGAAATTATTGTTGCCATGAGAGAAAATGATCTTCTCTTGATTACTGCGGACCATGGAAATGACCCAACCTATGCAGGAACAGACCACACTCGTGAATACATTCCACTTTTGGCTTACAGCCCTGCCTTTAAAGGAAACGGTTTGATTCCAGTTGGACATTTTGCAGATATCTCAGCAACAGTTGCGGATAACTTTGGTGTTGAAACTGCCATGATTGGGGAAAGTTTCTTAGATAAATTGGTGTAAGATGAAACGCTATGCTTTACTGGTAAGGGGCATTAATGTAGGTGGGAAAAATAAGGTTGTCATGGCGCAACTTCGTCAAGAACTGACAGAGTTGGGACTGGAAAAGGTTGAAACCTACATCAACAGTGGCAACATTTTCTTTACTTCGACAGCTCCCAAAGCCCAATTGGTTGAAAAGTTAGAGGTCTTCTTTGAAGTCCATTATCCATTTATTCAGAGCTTTTCTTTGCTGAGTCAGGAAGACTATGAAGCAGAGCTGGAGAATCTGCCAGATTGGTGGACCAAAGACCTGGCTCGAAAAGATGTGCTCTTCTACACGGAGGGCTTGGATGTGGATCAAGTGATCGAGAAAGTGAACAGTTTGGAACTGGAAGATGAAGTGGTTCATTTTGGAAGATTTGGGATTTTCTGGGGGAAATACTCCGAAGAATCCTACTATGCAACTGCCTATCATAAGTACTTGCTCAAGATGCCTTTTTATCGCCACATCACCATTCGCAATGCTAAAACTTTTGACAAAATCGGTCAAATGCTAAAAAAATAATAAAGGAGACACAATGACGTTTTTAGATAAAATCAATGAAACAGCTGCCTTCCTGAAAGACAAGGGAATCCAAGCACCTGAGTTCGGTCTAATCCTTGGATCAGGTCTGGGAGAACTTGCAGAAGAAATTGAAAATCCAGTTGTAGTAGACTATGCAGATATTCCAAACTGGGGTCGTTCGACAGTAGTCGGACACGCTGGTAAATTGGTATATGGTGAACTTTCAGGGCGCAAGGTCTTGGCTCTTCAAGGTCGTTTTCATTTCTATGAAGGAAATCCTCTTGAAGTCGTGACTTTCCCAGTTCGTGTGATGAAAGTCCTCGGATGTGAAGGTGTCATTGTAACCAATGCAGCTGGCGGTATTGGATTCGGTCCTGGTACTTTGATGGCTATCTCAGACCATATCAATATGACGGGGCAGAACCCATTGATGGGTGAAAACTTGGATGATTTTGGTCCACGTTTCCCAGATATGTCTAAAGCCTACACTCCAGAATATCGTGCTACTGCCCATGAAGTGGCTAAGAAACTCGGAATTAAGCTTGATGAAGGTGTCTATATTGGTGTAACAGGTCCGACTTATGAAACCCCAGCAGAAATTCGTGCCTATAAGACATTGGGGGCAGATGCAGTTGGTATGTCCACTGTTCCTGAAGTTATTGTGGCCGCTCACTCAGGCTTGAAAGTTCTAGGAATTTCATGTATCACTAACCATGCTGCTGGTTTCCAAGAAGAACTCAACCACGAAGAAGTTGTAGAAGTGACTGAACGTGTTAAAGGCGACTTCAAAGGTTTGGTTAAAGCTATTCTTGCTGAACTCTAATCCTATGAAAGCACGACTCCAAAGCCTGCCCTACGGACTGAGGCTACTTCTAGCCACTCTATCATTGGGAATAGGGACGGGTCTGGTCGGAATTGCTTGCCATTATTTACTAGAAAGTGTGCAATGGCTGGCCTTTGGCCAAACTAGTTCGGATTTGCTTCAGCAATTTCAAGAAGCTGGGGGTCTCCGTAGATTCTTCGTTCTGTGTGTGACAGGGGTCTTGGCAGCTGGCTTCTGGTATGTCCTACAAAGGCGCCATAAGATTTTGTCTATTCGTCAGCAAATTATATTAGCTGGAGACAGGGAGCTAGCGCTCTTAGCCCACCTCTTTCATGCAGGTATGCAGGTTGCGATTGTCGGAGCAGGCGCATCGGTCGGAAAAGAGGGAGCACCACGTGAGGTCGGGGCTCTTCTAGCTGGTCGCTTGTCGAAGGGATTCTCTCTAACTCTCAAAGAACGAAAGGTGTTGGTTGCCTGTGGAGCCGGAGCTGGTCTAGCTGCGGTCTATCAGGTTCCCTTTGCTAGTAGCTTGTTTGTCTTTGAGACCTTAGGACTTGCCTATAGTTGGCAGAACTTTTTGCTGGTTTTGGCTAGTACTTATCTGGCAACCTGGGTGGCTCAGCCCATTGTTGGTCAGGATGCTATTTATCACCTATCTGCGGTCTCATGGTCGTCTAGCAGTTTCTTGCAGGCGATTCTGATTGCTTCATTGGTTACTCCACTTGCGCTGGGCTTCCGATTTTTAGCTAAACGGGCGGGCCACAAGCGACGGAAGAATGGGACAATTCTTTGGGCTCTTCCTCTAGCCTTTCTCGTGCTGGGGAGCCTGGCAGTCTTTTTCCCTATCTTTATGGGAAATGGCCAGGTACTAGCCCAAGTCTTGTTGTCTAGCCAGCCAATTCCCTATCTTCCATTGACTCTTACAGTAAAGGGGCTTCTAGTTTATCTCCTCTTGCGTAATGGTGCCTATGGGGGAACCTTGACGCCATCATTTGCCTTGGGGATTGGATCTGGCTATTTAGTGACTTTGCTTTTGACAGTAGTTGGCATTCATCTGGATCCAGCTCTAGGAATGCTACTAGGAGCAACAGTCTTTTTAGGAACGACCTTACAAGCTCCTCTGACGTCCATTGCACTGAGCCTTGGATTTACAGGCCAGGATTGGAGTTTGACAATACCGCTTGTACTAGCGGCAGGAATGTCTTACGTGATTCGAAAGAGATGGGAGAAGAAACAATGAAGGTACATTTTGTACTGCATGAAACATTTGAAGTTCCGGGCGCTTATCTAAAATGGGCTCTGGCACGAGGGCATCACATTACATCAACAAAGGTTTACGAAAAAGAACCTCTTCCTGAAACAATTGACGGGATTGATTTTCTGATTGTCATGGGTGGTCCCCAATCTCCTGATGAGGATAGAGAAAACTTCCCATACTATGACCCTAAGGCTGAGCTTGCTTTTATGAAAGAAGCGATTGCTGCAGATATTTATATTATTGGTGTCTGTCTTGGTGCGCAGCTCCTGTCTGTTGCCTATGGTGCGAAGTATGAACATAGTCCAGAGCGCGAGATAGGCGTTTATCCTGTGACATTGACGATGCAAGGTCTAACAGATCCTCATGTCAGCTTGTTCGGAGAAACCTTAGAAACCGGCCACTGGCACGGTGATATGCCAGGGCTGACAGAGGATGCTGTTGTTCTTGCGACGAGTCAAGGTTGTCCACGTCAGATTATTCGCTTCAGTTCGAAACATTATGCCTTTCAGGCTCATTTGGAATTTGATCTCGAAGCAGTAGAACTCTTAATCACTGCGGATGGTGAGGAGCAATTAAGAGAGCAAAGTGAAAAGTTGTCTTTTGTTCAAACACCAGAAGAATTACGTGGAAACGATTACTCTGAAATGAATGCAAAACTGTATGCATTTTTAGATTCGTTGGTAAACTAGGAACTACAGAAAGGCAGGATTCCAGCTCTAGAAGAGAACTTGGAATCATCTTACTATGAAATCAAAAGGTGTAGTAAGTATTTAATACTACCCCTCTTTAAACTTTATATAAAAAGGAAGGTAGAGCGAGATGTTCTGATTTGAACACGAGCGGAAAACTTTTCATAACAATAAAAGAAAGGATGGGTAAACCGTATTCGCTGAACTGAATACGGGCGGAGAACTGTGCAAAAAAGATAAACTGTCTAGCATCTACGATGCGTCGTCAGTTTCCTATTTTTACTTTGTTTTCTGTCGCTATCCTAAATATACAATAAAGAAAGGTAGAGCAAGGTGTTCTAATTTGGACACGAGCGGAAAACTTGGAAAATAGATAATCTGACTGAGAAATCAGGATTTCTCGTCAGATTCCTAATTTTCAGTCGTTTTCTTCTCGCTCTTTGTATCATAAATTATGTCTATCCATATTGCTGCTAAGCAGGGTGAAATTGCTGATAAAATTCTTCTTCCTGGGGATCCTCTTCGTGCCAAGTTTATTGCGGAGAATTTCCTTGAAGATGCTGTTTGTTTTAACGAAGTGCGTAACATGTTTGGTTACACTGGTACTTACAAGGGCCACCGTGTATCTGTCATGGGAACTGGGATGGGAATGCCATCTATTTCGATTTATGCGCGTGAGTTGATTGTGGACTACGGAGTGAAGAAATTGATCCGTGTGGGAACTGCGGGTTCGTTAAATGAGGATGTTCACGTTCGTGAATTGGTCTTGGCGCAGGCAGCTGCAACCAATTCAAACATCATCCGCAACGACTGGCCACAGTATGATTTCCCACAAATCGCTAGCTTTGATTTGCTAGACAAGGCCTACCATATCGCCAAAGATCTCGGTATGACTACCCACGTTGGGAACGTTTTGTCGTCAGATGTCTTTTACTCAAACTACTTGGAAAAGAACATCGAGCTTGGTAAATGGGGAGTTAAGGCTGTAGAAATGGAAGCGGCAGCTCTTTACTATCTCGCTGCCCAACACCACGTTGATGCTCTTGCAATCATGACTATTTCTGATAGCTTGGTTAATCCAGATGAAGACACTACTGCAGAAGAACGCCAAAACACCTTCACTGATATGATGAAGGTCGGCTTAGAAACCTTGATTGCAGAGTAATCAGAGAATAGCTTTTCAATTACATTAGTTACAAGAACTGTTGTAAGTGATTTATTTTCAATATCTAAGCAATGATAAAGAAAGAGTTGAAAATCCAACTATTGATTTTCAACTTTTTTAGAACACAGCTTAAGGAGAAATGTGATGGATAAAATTGAACAATTACAAGATTTGATAGATCAAAGCCAACGGATTGTTTTCTTTGGAGGGGCAGGAGTGTCAACCGAGTCTAATATCCCAGATTTTCGTAGTTCAGATGGTGTTTATAGTCATCAGTTAGGCCGTCATTTTACGGCAGAGCAACTCGTTTCTCGGACCATGTTTGAGCGCTATCCAGAAGATTTTTTTGACTTCTATAAAAAATACCTGATTTACCCAGAAGCCAAGCCTAATGCAGCTCATCACTACCTAGCTGCTTTGGAAAAAACTGGCAAGCTAAAGGCTGTTGTGACACAAAATATTGATAGTCTTCATGAAATGGCTGGCTCCCAAAAGGTCTTTAAATTGCATGGGAGCGCGGACCGAAATTACTGCCTAGGTTGTCAACGTTTCTATAACTTAACTGGTTTTCTGGCCCTCGAGGGACCTGTTCCCCACTGCCTAGACTGTGGCAAGGTGATCAAGCCTGACGTGACCTTGTATGAAGAATCACTTGACATGGATGTCTTTAGCCAAGCTGCACAAGCTATTCGGCAAGCTGACTTGCTGATTATTGGTGGGACTTCCTTAGTTGTTTATCCTGCAGCTGGCCTAGTAAACTATTTTTCTGGGACAAATCTGGTCGTTATCAATAAAACCAGTACTCCACAAGACAGCCTAGCTACATTGGTCATTGAAGGCAAGATTGGGGAAGTCTTTTCGAAATTGAGACAATAAAAGAATTTTAGAAGATAGAAAAATATCTCATTTATTGACCACTATCTCGCTCTTTAAGAGTTATTAAAAACTGGCTGAGAAAATCAAAACACCTTCACCGATATGATGAAGGTTGGTTTGGAAACCTTGATTGTAGAGTAAAATGTAAAAGGAAATCCTGATTTCAAGTGAAATCAGGATTTTTTCATAGATGCGATTTTTTTTGGGTCTGGTGTAACACGGAGGGTCTTTTGTCCAGTATAGGTTACAAAACCTGGTTTTCCACCAGTTGGTTTGTTGAGTTTTTTAACCTCAATCATATCCACTTGAACCAAGTTCGATAAGCGCCCTTTGGAGAAGTAGGCAGCTAGCTCCGCCGCGTCCGTCTTGACTTCGTCAGAAGGATTGAGATTGCCTGAGATGACGACATGGCTTCCAGGGATGTCCTTGGCGTGGAACCAAAGTTCTTCCTTGCGAGCCATTTTAAAGGTCAATTCTTCGTTTTGAAGATTGTTTCGACCGACATAAATGATGGTTTTGCCATCGCTCGCCAGATACTGTTCTGGTTTTTTGCGTTTCTGGATTTTTTCACGTTGGCGTCTTCTAATAAAGCCTGTTTGGATTAATTCTTCACGGATTTCAGCGATTTCTTCCAGTCCAGCTTGGTTGAGGACGGTCTCCACGCTTTCTAGATAGAGAATGGTAGCCTTGGTTTCTTCGATCAGCTCAGTCAGGTATTTAACAGCTTCTTTGAGCTTCTGATAGCGTTTAAAGTAGCGTTGGGCATTCTGACTGGGAGTCAGGGCCTTATCAAGCGTGATGATAACAGGTTGATTCGTGTAGTAGTTGTCCAAGGTAACCTGATCTTGGTCATTAGGCACTTGGTGGAGGAAGGTTGTCAACAATTCCCCTTTTTGGCGAAATTCCTCAGCATTGTCTGTCGCTAGTAACTCTTTTTCTTGTTTTTTTAGCTTATGGCGATTTTTTTGCAATTCATTTTCAACACGGCGAATGAGTTCGCTGGCTTGCTGTTTAACGCGGTCCCGTTCAGCCTTGTCCTTATAGTAGGTGTCCAGCAAGTCAGAAAGGCTGGCAAAATGCTCTCCTACATGATTGGCAAAAGGAACTGGACTGAAGGAAGTCTCTGTTAAGCATGGCTTGGTTTCTTGACTGAAAAAGTTACGGAAAGTGGATAGTTTATCACTAACCAATAGACTTTCCAATTCATTTGCTGTATCGCGTCCCAGACCTTGAAAGAGGCTTTGAAGATTTTTTGCAGTTAGTTCTTGGGTTTGCAAGATTTCAAATAGTTTTTCATCCTTGACAGTAAAAGGATTGAGTGACTCGGTACTTGGGGGAGCGATATAGGTCGAGCCTGGCAGTAAGGTACGGTAGCTATTTTGTGAAAAACCAACGTGTTTAATGACTTCGAGGATTTTATGACTGCTTTTATCCACGAGAAGAATATTACTGTGTTTGCCCATAATCTCGATAATGAGAGTCGCTTGAATATGATCTCCAATCTCGTTTTTATTGGAAACGGTAATTTCCACAATACGGTCATTTTCCACTTGCTCAATGGACTCAATCAGGGCGCCCTGCAAATACTTCCTCAAAACCATGATAAAGGTAGAAGGTTGGGCTGGATTTTCAAAGGTCGTTTGGGTCAGCTGAATGCGTCCGAAAACTGGATGGGCAGAGAGGAGTAGGCGATGGCTTTGGCGATTGCTGCGGATTTGCAAGACCAATTCTTGTTCAAAAGGTTGATTGATTTTCTGAATGCGACCATTGACCAACTCGCTTCGCAATTCCTCAACCATGTGGTGTAAAAAAAATCCGTCAAATGACATCGTTCTCTCCTTGTGATTGTATTCCATAGTATTATATCAAAAAGGTAGAATAAAATCATGGAAATATGGTATAATAAAGCCAAGTAAAGAGAATCGAGAAGTACATGTATATTGAAATGGTAGATGAAACTGGTCAAGTTTCACAAGAAATCTTGCAACAAACCCAAGAAATTTTGGAATTTGCTGCCCAAAAAATAGGAAAAGAAGACAAGGAAATGGCAGTCACTTTTGTGACCAACGAGCGTAGTCACGAACTCAACCTCGAGTACCGTGACACCGATCGTCCGACGGATGTCATCAGCCTTGAGTATAAGCCAGAGTTGGATATTGCCTTTGACGAAGAGGATTTGCTTGAAAATCCTGAATTGGCAGAGATGATGTCTGAGTTTGATGCCTATATTGGGGAATTGTTTATCTCTATCGATAAAGCGCATGAGCAGGCTGAGGAATACGGTCACAGCTTTGAGCGTGAGATGGGCTTCTTGGCAGTACACGGCTTTTTACATATTAACGGCTATGATCACTACACTCCGGAAGAAGAAGCGGAGATGTTCGGTTTACAAGAAGAAATTTTAACAGCCTATGGACTCACAAGACAATAAACGAAAATGGAAAAATCGTGACCTTGTATCCAGTTTGGAATTTGCCCTGACAGGCATTCTGACTGCTATCAAGGAAGAACGCAATATGCGAAAGCATGCAGTGACGGCTCTAGCAGTTATCCTTGCAGGTTTTGTTTTTCAGGTGTCACGAATCGAATGGCTCTTTCTGCTGATGAGCATTTTCTTGGTGGTAGCATTTGAAATTATTAACTCTGCTATTGAAAATGTGGTGGATCTAGCCAGTCACTATCACTTTTCTATGTTGGCAAAGAAAGCCAAGGACATGGCGGCTGGTGCCGTGCTTGTGGTTTCCCTTCTTGCTGCAGTGATTGGTGTACTTATCTTTCTCCCACGCATTTGGGATATACTATTTTAAACACTAAGAGGAAATTATGACATTTAAATCAGGCTTTGTGGCCATTTTAGGACGTCCCAATGTTGGGAAGTCAACCTTTTTGAATCACGTCATGGGGCAAAAGATTGCCATTATGAGTGACAAGGCGCAAACAACACGTAATAAAATCATGGGGATTTACACAACGGATAAGGAACAAATCGTCTTTATCGACACCCCGGGGATTCACAAGCCTAAAACAGCTCTTGGGGATTTCATGGTGGAATCTGCCTACAGCACCCTTCGTGAAGTAGACACTGTTCTCTTCATGGTGCCAGCTGATGAGCCACGTGGTAAGGGTGACGATATGATTATCGAGCGTCTGAAAGCTGCTAAGGTTCCTGTGATTCTGGTGGTGAATAAGATTGACAAGGTCCATCCAGACCAGCTTTTGGCTCAGATTGATGACTTCCGTAACCAGATGGACTTTAAGGAAATTGTTCCGATCTCAGCTCTTCAGGGAAATAACGTTTCTCGTCTAATTGACATCCTCAGTGAAAATCTTGAGGAAGGTTTCCAGTATTTCCCATCTGATCAAATCACAGATCATCCTGAGCGTTTCTTGGTTTCTGAGATGATTCGTGAGAAGGTTCTTCATTTAACGCGTGAAGAGATTCCTCATTCAGTTGCCGTAGTGGTTGACTCTATGAAACGAGACGAAGAGACAGACAAGGTTCACATCCGTGCAACCATCATGGTCGAGCGCGATAGCCAAAAAGGCATTGTCATTGGAAAAGGTGGTGTCATGCTCAAAAAAATTGGGACCATGGCCCGTCGTGATATTGAACTCATGCTAGGGGACAAGGTTTTCCTAGAAACTTGGGTCAAGGTCAAGAAAAACTGGCGTGATAAAAAGCTAGATTTGGCTGACTTTGGCTATAATGAAAAAGAATACTAAGTAGAGGTGGGCTCATGCCTGCTTCTTGTTTTTACAGAAGGAGGATTTATGCCTGAATTACCAGAGGTTGAAACCGTTCGTCGTGGTTTAGAGAAATTAATTTTGGGAAAGAAGATTTCGAGTATAGAGGTTCGTTATCCTAAGATGATCAAGACAGATTTGGACGAGTTTCAAAAGGAAGTGCCTGGCCAAGTGATTGAGTCCATGGGACGCCGTGGCAAGTATCTGCTTTTTTTCCTGACAGACAAGGTCTTGATTTCCCATTTGCGGATGGAGGGCAAGTATTTTTACTATCCAGACCAGATTCCTGAACGCAAGCACGCCCATGTTTTGATTCATTTTGAGGATGGTGGCACTCTTGTATATGAGGACGTACGCAAGTTTGGCACCATGGAACTGCTGGCACCCGACCTTTTGGATGCCTACTTTGTTTCCAAAAAACTAGGGCCTGAGCCAAGAGAGAAGAACTTTGATTTGCAGTCCTTTCAAGTTGCCCTAGCCAAATCTAAAAAGCCTATCAAATCCCACCTCCTAGATCAAACCTTGGTAGCTGGACTTGGAAATATCTATGTGGATGAGGTCCTCTGGCGAGCTCAGGTCCATCCGGCCAGACCTTCTCAGAGTTTAACTGAGGAAGAAGCGACAGCCGTTCATGACCAGACCATTGCTGTTTTGGGACAGGCTGTTGAAAAAGGGGGCTCAACCATTCGGACCTATACCAATGCCTTTGGTGAAGATGGAACCATGCAGGACTTCCATCAGGTCTATGATAAGACTGGTCAAGCATGTTCACGCTGTGGCACCATCATTGAGAAATTCCAGCTTGGTGGACGAGGAACTCATTTTTGTCCCCAGTGTCAAAGGAGGGACTGATGGGAAAAATCATCGGAATCACAGGAGGAATCGCCTCTGGTAAGTCAACTGTGACAAATTTTCTAAGGCAGAAAGGTTTTCAAGTAGTAGATGCCGACGCAGTTGTCCACCAACTACAAAAACCTGGCGGTCGTCTTTATCAGGTCTTAGTTCAGCATTTTGGACAGGAAATTCTCTTAAAAAATGGAGAACTCAATCGCCCTCTCGTAGCTAGTCTCATCTTTTCAAAAACTGAGGAGCGGGAATGGTCTAATTCAACCCAAGGAGAGATTATTCGTGAAGAACTGGCAGCATTGCGAGATCGATTATCCCAGACAGAAGCGATTTTTTTCATGGATATTCCCCTGCTTTTTGAACAGGACTATGCCAACTGGTTTGATGAAACGTGGCTGGTCTATGTGGACTATGATATTCAATTAGAACGTTTCATGAAACGGGATCATCTTTCTAAGGAAGTAGCAGAGTCGCGTCTTTCCGCCCAGTGGTCTTTAGAAGAAAAGAAAAAACTAGCAAGTCATATATTAGATAACAATGGCAGTCGTGATCAGCTTGTGGGTCAAGTAGTGAAGTTACTTGAAGGAGGCGATAGCTGTGCAAGAGATTAGTTGGAAAGATAATCTTCGTGTCGCCTGGTTTGGGAGTTTTTTAACTGGGGCTAGTATATCCTTAGTCGTCCCTTTTATGCCTATCTTTGTAGAGCAGTTGGGAATCGAAAGGAATCAAGTTGCTTTCTATGCTGGATTAGCCATCTCAATTTCGGCTGTTTCAGCAGCTTTGATTTCCCCGATCTGGGGTATCCTTGCTGACAAGTACGGTCGTAAACCCATGATGATTCGAGCAGGTCTTGCCATGACTATCACTATGGGAGGTTTAGCCTTCGTGCCAAATATCTATTGGCTACTCTTTCTGCGCTTGCTCAATGGTGTATTTACTGGTTTTGTCCCCAATGCAACAGCCTTGATTGCTAGTCAGGTACCTAAAGATAAGTCTGGAGCGGCTCTTGGAACTCTATCTACAGGTGTTGTTGCAGGAACACTGACGGGTCCCTTTGTTGGAGGCTTTATTGCTGAAATTTTTGGTATTCGTAATGTCTTTTTATTGGTAGGTGCTTTCCTATTTTTAGCTGCAATTCTAACCATTTTCTTTATCAAGGAAGATTTTCAGCCAGCGGCTAAGGAGAAGGCTATCCCAACGAAAGAAGTATTTTCTTCTTTCAAGTATCCTAGGCTCATAGTAAACCTATTTTTGACGAGCTTTGTCATTCAATTTTCAGCTCAATCAATTGGTCCCATTCTAGCTCTCTATGTTCGGGACTTAGGGCAGACTGAAAATCTCCTCCTTGTATCTGGATTGATCGTATCCAGCATGGGATTTTCTAGCATGATGAGTGCTGGAGTTCTAGGAAAACTTGGCGATAAGGTAGGGAATCATCGATTGTTAGTTGCGGCGCAGATTTATTCAGTCATCATTTACCTTCTTTGTGCTCATGCAACCAGTCCCCTTGAACTCGGCTTGTACCGTTTTCTCTTTGGTTTGGGAACGGGCGCTCTGATACCAGGTATCAATGCCCTTCTCAGCAAAATGACTCCTAAATCAGGTATTTCAAGGATTTTCGCATTCAATCAAGTCTTTTTTTACCTCGGTGGAGTAATTGGCCCCATGGCGGGATCCGCAGTTGCAGGCTATTTGGGCTACCATGCTGTCTTTTATGCGACAGCAGCCTGTGTAGCTTTCAGTTGTTTATGTAACATAGTGCAATTTAGATCATTATTAAAAGTAAAGGAAATCTAGTGCGAGTAAAAATCAATCTCAAGTGCTCCTCTTGTGGCAGCATAAATTATCTAACCAGTAAGAACTCCAAAACTCATCCTGACAAGATTGAGGTTTTAAAGTATTGTCCCAAGGAAAGAAAAGTAACCCTACATCTTGAATCTAAGTAGATTTTATGGTAAAATAATAGGGATTTTAAGGAGTTTGATATGTATAACCTATTGTTAACCATTTTATTAGTATTATCTGTTGTGATTGTGATTGCGATTTTCATGCAACCAACTAAGAACCAATCCAGCAATGTATTTGATGCCAGCTCAGGTGATTTGTTTGAACGTAGTAAGGCGCGTGGTTTTGAAGCCGTGATGCAACGTTTGACAGGTATTTTAGTCTTTTTCTGGCTAGCCATTGCCTTAGCATTGACGGTATTATCAAGTAGATAAGAAATGGGCGAGACTAGGTCTTAGCCTATTTTTATTTTTAATGATACTTAGAAAGTTATCAGTCAAAAAAATTATAAAAATCTAGAAAGAAAACATGAAAGATAAAATAAAAGAATATTTGCAAGAGAAGGGGCGAGTGACGGTCAATGACCTAGCTCAGGCTCTCGGAAAAGATGGATCTAAGGATTTCCGTGAGTTGATTAAAATCCTGTCTCTGATGGAAAGAAAGCACCAGATTCGTTTTGAAGATGATGGTAGTTTATGTCTGGACCAAAAGAAGAAACATGAAATCACCCTCAAAGGGATTTTTCATGCCCATAAAAACGGCTTTGGCTTTGTCAGTCTGGAAGGTGAAGAGGACGACCTTTTTGTAGGAAAAAACGATGTCAACTATGCCATTGATGGCGATACCGTTGAGGTCGTCATTAAGAAAGTTGCTGATCGTAACAAGGGAACAGCAGCAGAAGCCAAGATTATCGATATCCTAGAGCATAGTCTGACGACAGTTGTCGGGCAAATCGTTTTGGATCAGGAAAAGCCCAAGTATGCCGGCTATATCCGTTCAAAAAATCAGAAAATCAGCCAGCCAATTTATGTTAAGAAACCAGCTCTTAAACTAGAGGGAACGGAAGTTCTCAAGGTCTTTATCGACAAATACCCAAGTAAGAAACATGATTTCTTTGTCGCTAGTGTGCTGGACGTGGTGGGACACTCGACTGATGCTGGGATTGACGTTCTTGAAGTCTTAGAATCCATGGATATTGTCTCAGAATTTCCAGAAGCTGTTCTCAAGGAGGCGGAAAGTGTGCCTGATGCTCCCTCAGAAAAGGATATGGAAGGGCGTCTTGATTTAAGAGATGAGCTTACTTTTACCATTGACGGAGCGGATGCCAAGGACTTGGACGATGCAGTTCACATCAAGCCTTTGAAAAATGGAAATCTAGAACTCGGAGTTCACATCGCGGATGTTTCCTACTATGTGACTGAGGGCTCTGCCCTTGACAAGGAAGCCCTTAACCGCGCGACTTCTGTCTATGTGACAGACCGAGTGGTTCCAATGCTTCCAGAGCGTTTGTCAAATGGTATCTGCTCTCTCAATCCTCAAGTCGATCGCTTGACCCAGTCTGCCATTATGGAGATTGATAAACATGGTCGTGTAGTCAACTACACCATCACACAAACGGTTATCAAAACTAGTTTTCGTATGACCTATAGCGCTGTCAATGACATCCTAGCTGGCGATGAGGAAAAGAGACAAGAGTTTAAGAAAATTGTTCCTAGTATCGAGCTCATGGCCAAGCTTCATGAAAGGCTAGAAAGCATGCGTGAGAAACGTGGAGCTCTCAATTTTGATACCAGCGAAGCTAAGATTTTGGTGGATAAAAAAGGCAAGCCTGTGGATATTGTCCTTCGTCAGCGTGGTGTTGCTGAGCGGATGATTGAGTCCTTCATGTTGATTGCTAACGAAACGGTTGCTGAGCACTTTAGCAAGTTGGATCTACCTTTCATCTATCGGATTCACGAGGAGCCCAAGGCTGAAAAAGTTCAGAAGTTTATTGATTATGCTTCGAGCTTTGGTTTGCGAATTTATGGAACTGCCAGTGAGATTAGCCAGGAGGCGCTTCAAGATATCATGCGTGCTGTTGAGGGAGAGCCTTATGCAGATGTATTGTCCATGATGCTTCTCCGTTCCATGCAACAGGCTCGCTATTCAGAGCACAATCATGGTCACTATGGACTTGCTGCAGACTATTACACTCACTTTACCAGCCCGATTCGCCGTTATCCAGACCTCCTTGTTCACCGGATGATTCGGGACTATGGGCGTTCCAAGGAAGTAGCAGAGCATTTTGAGCAAGTGATTCCAGAGATTGCGACCCAGTCTTCCAACCGTGAACGTCGTGCCATCGAGGCGGAGCGTGAAGTCGAAGCCATGAAAAAGGCTGAGTACATGGAAGAATACGTGGGAGAAGAGTATGATGCAGTCGTATCCAGCATCGTCAAATTCGGTCTCTTTGTTGAATTGCCAAATACAGTCGAAGGCTTGATTCACATTACCAATTTACCTGAATTTTATCATTTCAACGAGCGTGATTTGACTCTTCGTGGGGAAAAATCAGGCATAACTTTCCGTGTGGGACAGCAGATTCGCATTCGAGTTGAAAGAGCGGATAAGATGACAGGAGAGATTGACTTCTCTTATATCCCAAGTGAGTTTGATGTCATTGAAAAAGGCTTGAAACAAGCTGGTCGCAGAGACAGGGGTCGTGGTTCAAGTCGTCGTTCGGATAAGAAGGAAGACAAGAGAAAATCAGGACGCTCAAATGATAAGCACAAGCATTCACAAAAAGATAAAAAGAAAAAAGGCAAGAAACCTTTTTATAAGGAAGTAGCTAAGAAAGGAGCCAAGCATGGCAAAGGGCGAGGGAAAGGTAGTCGCACAAAATAAAAAGGCGCACCACGACTATACTATCGTAGATACGCTAGAGGCAGGAATGGTCCTGACCGGAACTGAAATCAAGAGCGTTCGAGCTGCTCGAATCAATCTCAAGGACGGCTTTGCCCAAGTAAAAAATGGGGAAGTCTGGCTGAGCAATGTTCATATCGCTCCTTACGAAGAAGGCAATATCTGGAACCAAGAACCTGAACGCCGTCGTAAACTTCTCCTTCATAAAAAACAAATCCAAAAATTGGAGCAAGAAACCAAAGGAACAGGTATGACCTTGGTTCCTCTTAAAGTTTATATCAAAGATGGCTATGCCAAGTTACTTTTAGGACTTGCAAAAGGGAAACATGACTATGACAAACGGGAGTCGATCAAGCGTCGTGAACAAAACCGCGACATCGCGCGTGTGATGAAAGCTGTCAACCAGCGTTAAGAAGAGGAAGTAAAATGGAAAAATTAATTGCCTATAAACGGATGCCCTTGTGGAATAAACAGACCATGCCTGAAGCAGTTCAGCAAAAGCACAATACCAAGGTCGGCACTTGGGGAAAAATTACTGTCTTGAAGGGGGCACTCAAGTTTATTGAGTTGACTGAAGATGGTGAGGTTCTAGCTGAGCACCTCTTTGAGGCAGGAGCTGACAACCCTATGGCGCAACCGCAAGCCTGGCACCGAGTGGAGGCTGCGACAGATGATGTAGAATGGTATTTGGAATTTTATTGTAAACCTGAGGACTATTTCCCTAAGAAATACAATACCAATCCAGTCCATTCGGAAGTCTTAGAAGCTATGCAAACGGTAAAACCTGGAAGAGCCTTGGATTTGGGTTGTGGTCAAGGCCGTAACTCTCTCTTTCTCGCACAGAATGGTTTTGATGTGACAGCTGTTGATCAAAATGAATTGTCCCTTGAAATCTTGCAAAGCATTGTGGAACAAGAGGATCTAGACATGCCTGTTGGTCTTTACGATATCAATTCAGCCAGTGTTAGCCAAGACTATGATTTCATCGTTTCAACAGTTGTTCTGATGTTCCTACAAGCGGACCGCATTCCAGCTATCATCCAAAATATGCAGGAGCACACCACGGTTGGTGGCTATAACCTTATCGTCTGTGCCATGGATACAGAGGATTATCCTTGCTCGGTTAACTTCCCATTCACCTTTAAAGAAGGGGAGTTGGCGGCCTACTACAAAGATTGGGAATTGGTTAAGTACAATGAAAATCCAGGACATCTGCACCGTCGTGATGAAAATGGCAATCGCATTCAACTACGCTTTGCGACCATGTTAGCCAAAAAAGTCAAGTAAATCAAACTTAACCCAGCGAATAGAAATCACTTTGCAAGGTTTCTATTCGTTTTTGTTTGCGTTGGTTGATTGGGACGAGCAGGATTTTATGCTATACTAGAAGTAGGAAATCTGAGCAGTAGAGGTCTATTACTGTCTCTCTGCTTAATCAGTTGTAGATGATGGAGGTGATCCAATGGCGAGTCTTTTGGTGGAGCTGTATGATCGGTATGTATTGGAAAAGAATGTCTACCAAGCCTTTATCAGTGATTGTGACGAGATTCTCTTCCTTTCTTTGACGAAAATAAGCAATGATGAGAAAGTCTCCCTCCGTCAGTTTATCATGGATGTGGTGCCTCATATCCAACGAGTGACCTTTCGTCAGCTCTCCTTAGAACAACTAGTGGACCAGTTAGATTATTGCCTAGCAAGTTACGACCAAGTCCTTCTCGATGTTTTTGGTGGGGATTCGCTACTAGCCTTATCTCTCTATCAATATGGCTTGGATCGCCACCTCCCCATCGTTGCCATGGATGTCGAGCGAGGAAAACAATACAAGTGGGTAGCCGGTCAGTTAGAAAAAGAAGACTTGGATATTCCAACCCTAAGCATCCAACAGTTGATAGCCTTGCGTGGTGGAAAAATGCTCAAATCAAAACGCCCTATCCACTCAGCTCAGCAAATTGCAGCCATCAAAAAACTAGCCAGCTCGGCTATTTCCAATCCCGCCCACTGGTATCAAGTAACCCAATTTTTCTCTCTAGCTAAGACCAATGACCTCCATGCTGAAACCGAAAAGATACTGGAAAACAACGGCAAGTATTACCTCTATCCAGAATCCCTTATCCCCTTACTAGTGGAAGCGGGGATGCTTCGTATTGAAAGCGAGGACAAGGAGCGAGTATGCTACAGCTTTCCAAGTCAAGAAGCTCAAGTCTTTTGTCGCAACAAAGGGCACATTTTAGAGTTATATCTCTATCTCTTGGCGCTCGAATCTCAGCTGTTTGATGAATGCATGATAGGTGGTGAGATTGATTGGAATGGTATCTTTCCAGAGGCGGACAATGTTCAAAATGAGATTGATGTCATTCTGAGAAAGGGACGCTCGATTACCTTTATCTCCTGCAAGATGACAGATTTATCAGTTGAAGCCATCAATGAGCTAGAAGTCTACGCCAATCATTTTGCTGGCGAAAGTTGCCTCAAGTTAATTGTCTGTACGGGGAAAATCAATCCTGTTTATGCCAATCGCTGTCAAGAATACGGCGTGCTGGTCATTAGAAGTGAGCAGATTTCCAATCTCATTCCCATGCTAAAAAAATATTCTAAGAGACAAAAAAGATAAGAAATAATATTATGAAAGGCTGGAATTCCAGTCTTTTTTATTTCTTTTTCGAATAAATGAGAAAAGGAGGTAGACCATGTTTGTAGCCAGAGATGCACAGGGGAAATTGGTGAATGCCCTCGAAAAAGATGTTAGCAAGCAAGCTTATACTTGTCCAGCCTGTGGTGGTGGACTACGATTACGTCAGGGACAGAGTATTCGAACGCACTTTGCCCATGAAAGGTTAAGAGATTGTATTGCCATTTTTGAAAATGAAAGTCCAGAACACTTGGGCAACAAAGAGGCCCTCTATCACTGGGCCAAGAAGGACAATCAAGTCGCCTTAGAATATAGTCTGCCCGAGATTCAGCAGATTGCGGATGTTCTCGTCAATGAGAAATTAGCTCTGGAGGTTCAGTGCAGTCCCTTGTCTCAAAAGCTTTTAGGCGATAGAAGTCAAGGCTACCGTAGTCATGGTTATCAGGTTATCTGGCTACTGGGAGAAAAACTCTGGTTAAAAGAGCGATTAACACAACTGCAAAGGGGATTCCTCTATTTTAGTCAGAATATGGGATTCTATGTTTGGGAACTAGATCTCAAAAAGCAAGTTTTGAGACTCAAATATCTTCTGCATCAGGACCTACGTGGCAAGCTTCATTTTCAGGTCAAGGAATTTCCCTTTGGTCAAGGAAATCTCTTGGAAATTCTACGATTTCCTTATCAAAAACAAAAACTGCCTCGTTTTGTAGTTAAGCAAGATTCATCTATCTGTCACTACATTCGTCAGCAGTTGTACTACCAAACGCCTTACTGGATGAAGAAGCAAGAAGAGGCCTATAATCAAGGAGACAATCTATTAAACCGTCAACTAGACGACTGGTATCCTCAAGTCAAGCCGATAGAATCAGGTGATTTTTTGCAGATTGAAACGGATTTGACTAGCTATTATAGAAGTTTTCAGGCTTACTATCAAAAAAATCCGAAAAATAATCGTCAAAAGCTCTATCCACCAGCCTTTTATCACTTATATTTCTCAAAAAATGTGGTAAAATAGAAAGGATGGAGGAATCTTATGGTATTACAACGACATGAAATAAATGAAAAAGATACATGGGATCTTTCAACGATCTACCCAACAGACCAGGCTTGGGAAGAAGCCTTGAAAGATTTAACTGAAAAAGTACAAACAGCTGCCCAGTATGAGGGGCATCTCTTGGATAGCGCAGACAGTTTGCTTGAGATTACTGAATTCTCACTTGACTTGGAACGCCAAGTTGAAAAGCTTTATGTCTATGCACATATGAAAAATGATCAGGACACGCGTGAAGCCAAGTATCAAGAATACTATGCTAAGGCAATGACCCTATACAGTCAGTTAGAACAAGCCTTTTCATTCTATGAACCTGAGTTTATGGAGATTAGTGAGGAGCAGTATGCGGCCTTCCTAGAAGCTCAACCAAAACTCCAAGTTTACAAACACTTTTTTGACAAGCTCTTGCAAAAGAAAGACCATGTTCTTTCGCAACGTGAAGAAGAATTGCTTGCTGGAGCAGGAGAAATCTTTGGCGCTGCTAGTGAAACCTTTGCTATTTTGGATAATGCGGATATTAGCTTCCCATACGTTCTTGATGACGAAGGCAATGAAGTACAACTCTCACACGGTACTTACATCCGTTTGATGGAGTCTAAAAACCGTGAAGTGCGTCGTGGTGCCTATGAAGCCCTTTATGCGACATACGAGCAATTCCAACACACTTATGCTAAGACTTTGCAGACAAATGTTAAAGTGCAAAACTACCGCGCAAAAGTTCGCAACTATAAGAGTGCTCGCCATGCAGCCCTCGCAGCAAACTTTGTTCCAGAAAGTGTCTATGACAATCTAGTAGCAGCAGTTCGCAAGCATTTGCCACTCTTGCATCGATACCTTAACCTTCGTTCTAAAATCTTGGGAATTTCCGACCTCAAGATGTACGATGTCTACACACCACTTTCTTCTGTAGATTATAGCTTTACCTACCAAGAAGCCTTGAAAAAGGCAGAGGAAGCTTTGGCAGTCTTGGGGGAGGATTACTTGAGCCGTGTCAAACGTGCCTTCAGTGAGCGTTGGATTGATGTCTATGAAAACCAAGGCAAGCGTTCTGGTGCCTACTCTGGTGGTTCTTATGATACCAATGCCTTCATGCTTTTAAACTGGCAGGACAATCTAGACAATCTCTTTACCCTTGTACACGAAACAGGTCACAGTATGCACTCTAGCTATACTCGTGAAACTCAGCCTTATGTTTACGGAGATTATTCTATCTTCTTGGCTGAGATTGCCTCAACGACTAACGAAAATATCTTGACAGAGAAATTATTGGAAGAAGTGGAAGACGATGCAACTCGCTTTGCTATTCTCAATAACTTCCTAGACGGTTTCCGTGGAACAGTCTTCCGTCAAACTCAATTCGCTGAGTTTGAACATGCCATCCATCAAGCAGACCAAAATGGAGAAGTCTTGACAAGTGATTTCCTCAATAAACTCTACGCTGACTTGAACCAAGAGTACTACGGACTCAGCAAGGAAGACAATCCTCAGATCCAATACGAGTGGGCACGCATTCCACATTTCTACTATAACTACTATGTTTATCAATATTCAACTGGTTTTGCAG
Organism: uncultured Streptococcus sp.; assembly: GCA_934229205.1. GTDB lineage: Bacteria > Bacillota > Bacilli > Lactobacillales > Streptococcaceae > Streptococcus. The sequence goes on along the minus strand of CAKQDJ010000004.1, from coordinate 37,855 downwards.
CTGCTTCAGCCTTGGCTGAGAAGATTGTCCATGGTAGCCAAGAAGACCGTGACCGCTATATCGACTACCTCAAGGCAGGTAAGTCAGACTATCCGCTCAATGTCATGAGAAAAGCGGGAGTGGATATGGAGAAGGAAGACTATCTCAACGATGCCTTTGCAGTCTTTGAACGTCGCTTGAACGAGTTTGAAGCCCTTGTTGAAAAATTGGGATTGGCTTAAGATGGTAGAGTCTTACAGTAAAAATGCCAATCACAATATGCGCCGGCCTGTCGTCAAGGAAGAAATCGTAGAACTCATGCGCCAGCGTCAAAAGCAGGTGACTGGTTCTTTGAAAGAATTGGAAGCCTTCGCTCGCAAGGAAAATATCCCAATCATTCCTCATGAAACAGTTGCTTACTTTCGATTTCTCATGGAAAGTCTGCAGCCTAAGAATATTTTGGAAATTGGGACAGCTATCGGTTTTTCAGCTCTTTTGATGGCGGAGCATGCGCCAGATGCTAAGATTACAACCATTGACCGCAATCCTGAGATGGTAGGCTTTGCCAAGGAAAACTTTGCCCAGTTTGACAGTCGTAAGCAAATCACCCTCTTAGAGGGAGATGCCGTAGATGTTTTGTCTAGCCTGACAGAAACTTATGACTTTGTCTTTATGGATTCGGCTAAGTCCAAGTACATCGTCTTTCTACCTGAAATCCTCAAACGACTTGAAGTTGGTGGAGTGGTTGTCTTGGATGATATTTTTCAAGGAGGAGATGTTGCCAAGGACATCATGGAAGTCCGCCGTGGTCAACGAACTATTTATCGTGGTTTGCAAAGACTTTTCGACGCAACTTTGGACAATCTAGGTCTAACAGCAACTCTAGTTCCTCTTGGTGATGGCATTCTCATGCTACGAAAAAATGTAGCAGATGTACAGCTACCTGATGAAAAATGATTTTCAGAAAAATTTAAGAAATTATAGTAAAATAGATAAAGTAACACTTACCGTAAAAGGAGTAAACATGAAGAAAAAACTTATGGCAGGAGCCATCACACTTTTATCAGTAGCAACACTTGCAGCTTGTTCAAACAGTTCTGAAGGAAAAGATTTGATCAGCATGAAGGGTGATGTGATTACAGAACATCAATTCTTTGAAGAAGTAAAGAATAATCCAACTGCGCAACAAGTCTTGCTAAATATGACCATCCAAAAAGTATTCGAACAACAATATGGATCAGAGGTAACGGATAAAGATGTGGATGACGCCGTTGCTGAAGAACAAAAGAAATACGGTGATAGCTACAACAGCGTACTTCAACGGGCAGGTATGACACCTGAGACTCGTAAAGCTCAAATCCGTACTAGCAAATTGGTTGAATTGGCGGTTAAGAAGGCCGCTGAGAGCGAATTGACAGACGAAGCCTACCAAAAGGCTTTTGAAGCGTACACACCAGATGTGACAGCTCAAATCATCCGTATGGATAATGAAGACAAGGCAAAAGAAGTGCTTGAGAAAGCCAAAGCAGAAGGTGCAGATTTTGCTCAGTTGGCGAAAGACAACTCTAACGACGACAAAACAAAAGAAAATGGTGGAGAAATCACTTTTGACTCTGCTTCAACAGAACTTCCAGAACAAGTCAAAAAGGCAGCCTTTGCCTTGGATGTGAACGGTATTTCTGATGTGATTACGGCTACTGGAACACAAGCCTACAGCAATCAATTCTACATCGTTAAAGTAACGAAGAAGACAGAAAAATCTTCTAACTTAGAGGATTACAAAGAAAAATTGAAGACCATCATTTTGGCTCAAAAACAAAATGATTCAGCCTTTGTTCAAGGAGTAATTGGTAAAGAATTACAAGCTGCTAATATCAAAGTCAAAGACCAAGCCTTCCAAAACATCTTCACCCAATACATCGGTGGTGGTGACTCAAGCTCAAGCAGTAGCTCTTCATCTAACTAAGCAATGAAAATACAAATCTCATTTGAGGTTTGTATTTTTTATGCTTGAAGACAAAAAATAAGTAAAATTCGAAGGATTAAAGGATGATAGTTTTTTTCTTTCTGAAAAAGTGGTATAATAACAATCAAAACTAGAAAATAAAACGGAATTAGGGACAACCACCTCTGTTCCTATTAGAGTGGTGAAATATGAAAATTAGTAAAAGGCACCTACTGAACTATTCCATTTTGATTCCTTATTTTCTTCTGTCGATTTTGGGATTGATTGTAGTTTACTCGACAACGAGTGCAACCCTAATTGAAGAAGGAAAAAGCGCTTTTCAATTGGTACGTAACCAGGGGATCTTTTGGATAGCTAGTTTGATTCTGATTGCCTTAATCTACAAATTAAAATTAGGTTTCCTGAGAAATGGACGTCTGATCTTCATTGTTATGGGGGTTGAGATGGTTCTCTTAGCTCTGGCGCGTTTGATTGGTACCCCTGTCAATGGAGCTTACGGATGGATTTCTGTAGGACCCGTAACGATTCAGCCGGCTGAATACCTTAAGATTATCATCATCTGGTACTTGGCGCATCGTTTTTCAAAACAGCAAGATGAGATTGCGGTTTATGACTTCCAGGTTTTGACCCAAAACCAGTGGTTGCCTCGTGCTTTTAATGACTGGCGCTTTGTTCTGCTAGTTCTGATTGGTAGCTTGGGAATTTTCCCAGACTTGGGGAATGCAACCATCTTGGTTTTAGTGGCGCTTATCATGTATACGGTTAGTGGAATTGCTTATCGTTGGTTCTCGACTATACTGGCTCTCTTAGCAGGAAGTTCGATATTAGCCTTGTCTGTTATTCGTCTTGTTGGGGTTGAAAATTTTTCAAAAATTCCGCTATTTGGTTACGTTGCTAAACGTTTCAGTGCTTTCTTTAATCCCTTTAACGACCTAGCAGGTGCAGGACATCAGCTTGCAAATTCCTACTATGCCATGGTAAATGGAGGCTGGTTCGGAATGGGCTTGGGAAATTCTATCGAGAAGCGTGGCTATCTGCCAGAAGCCCATACGGATTTCGTGTTTTCGATTGTTATGGAGGAGTTTGGATTCGTAGGAGCGAGTATGATTTTGGCTTTACTCTTCTTCTTAATTTTGCGAATCATCTTGGTTGGTATTCGAGCCAAGGATCCTTTTAACTCCATGGTTGCTATCGGTGTCGGAGGTATGATCCTTGTGCAGGTCTTTGTCAATATCGGTGGGATTTCCGGTTTGATTCCTTCTACAGGGGTAACCTTCCCCTTCCTTTCACAAGGTGGGAACAGTCTCCTGGTATTATCCGTAGCTATAGCTCTTGTATTAAATATCGATGCCAGCGAGAAACGTGCTAAACTCATTAGAGAATACGAATCTCAAACTGTTGAAGGTCTGTAAGGATTGTATGGAAAGGAAAAATATATGTCTCTTCAGAAATTAGAAAACTATAGTAATAAAGCCGTCATCCAAGAAGAAGTCTTGATTTTGACTGAGCTGCTAGAAGATATCACAAAAAATATGCTAGCGCCAGATACCTTTGAGAAAATCATGCAGTTGAAGGAATTATCAACAAATGAAAACTATCAAGGGCTCAATGAACTGGTGACTAGCCTTTCCAATGAAGAAATGATTTACATTTCTCGTTATTTCTCTATCCTTCCACTCTTGATTAATATCTCTGAGGATGTGGACTTAGCCTATAAAATTAACCACCAGAACAATGTGGACCAAGACTATCTAGGAAAATTGTCTACAACTATAAAGATGGTAGCTGAAAAAGAAAATGCAGCTGAAATTTTAGAAAAGTTAAATGTCGTTCCTGTCTTGACCGCCCATCCAACGCAAGTACAACGCAAGAGTATGCTGGACTTGACCAACCATATCCATGCTCTTTTGCGCAAGTATCGTGATGTCAAACTAGGTTTGATTAATAAAGAAAAATGGAACATAGATCTCCGTCGTTACATTGAAATTATCATGCAAACAGACATGATTCGTGAGAAGAAATTGAAGGTAACCAACGAAATCACCAACGTGATGGAGTACTATCAAAGTTCATTCCTGAATGCTGTTCCGCGTTTGACGGCTGAATATAAGAAACTAGCTAAAGAACAAGGAATTGAGCTCCAACATCCAAAACCGATTACCATGGGGATGTGGATTGGAGGAGACCGCGATGGAAATCCTTTCGTAACAGCAGAAACCCTCAACAAATCAGCCTTGACTCAGTGCGAAGTCATCATGAACTACTACGATGAAAAAATTTATAATCTTTATCGTGAATTTTCGCTTTCAACCAGTATCGTGGATGTCAGTGATAAGGTCCGCGAGATGGCGCTTAAGTCACAAGATAACTCCATTTATCGCGAAAAAGAACTCTATCGTCGTGCCCTTTTTGATATCCAAGCTAAGATGCAGGCAACTAAGGCTTATTTGATTGAAGGCAAGGATCTTCAGCCTAGATATGCTACTGCAGATGAATTCTATCAAGATTTGTTGGCCATTCGCGATTCTCTCCTTGAGAACAAGGGGGAATACCTGATCTCAGGAGAATTTGTCGAGTTAATGCAAGCCGTTGAAATCTTTGGCTTCTACCTTGCTTCTATTGACATGCGCCAAGACTCTAGCGTCCATGAAACCTGTGTGGCTGAATTGTTAGCATCTGCTGGCATCAACGACCACTATAGTGATCTCTCTGAAGACGAAAAATGCGCCCTCCTATTAAAAGAGTTAGAAGAAGATCCTCGTATCCTCTCAGCTACTCATGCTGAAAAGTCAGAACTGCTTGAGAAAGAATTGTCTATCTTTAAAACTGCTCGCAAGTTGAAGGATAAACTGGGTGAAAATGTCATTCGCCAAACCATCATCTCTCACGCGACAAGTGTATCTGATATGCTAGAATTAGCCATCATGCTCAAGGAAGTGGGCTTGGTTGATGCTCAAAAAGCGCGCGTTCAGATTGTTCCGCTCTTTGAAACGATTGAGGACTTGGATCACTCGGAAGAAACCATGAGAAGATATTTCTCTCTTCCATTGGCTAAAAAATGGATTGCTTCAAAAGACAACTACCAAGAAATCATGCTTGGTTACTCTGATAGTAACAAGGATGGTGGTTATCTATCATCATGTTGGACACTCTACAAGGCTCAACAACAACTGTCTGCTATCGGGGATGAATTTGGCGTTAAAGTTACTTTCTTCCATGGTCGTGGTGGTACTGTAGGTCGTGGTGGTGGTCCAACTTATGAGGCCATCACATCTCAACCGCTCAAGTCTATCAAGGACCGTATCCGTCTGACTGAGCAAGGAGAAGTGATTGGAAACAAATACGGAAACAAAGACGCTGCCTATTATAACCTTGAAATGTTGGTTTCTGCAGCCATTAACCGTATGATTACCAAGAAGAAGAGCGATACCAACACGTCAAATCGTTATGAAGCTGTTATGGATCAAGTGGTAGACCGTAGCTACGATATCTACCGTGATTTGGTCTTTGGAAATGAACATTTCTATGACTATTTCTTCGAGTCAAGCCCAATCAAGGCTATTTCAAGCTTTAATATCGGTTCGCGTCCAGCAGCTCGTAAGACCATCACTGAAATCGGCGGTTTACGTGCTATCCCTTGGGTCTTTTCATGGTCACAAAGTCGTGTCATGTTCCCTGGATGGTACGGAGTAGGATCAAGCTTTAAAGAGTTTATTGATCAAGATCCAAAGAATATTGAGTTTCTTCGTGACATGTACCAAAACTGGCCTTTCTTCCAATCTCTTCTTTCCAATGTAGACATGGTCTTATCTAAGTCTAATATGAACATTGCTTTTGAATATGCCAAGCTCTGTGAAGATGAAGAAGTGCAGGCTATCTACTACACTATTTTAGATGAATGGCAATTGACCAAGAACGTTATTCTAGCTATCGAAGGTTATGACGAACTCTTGGCAGAAAATTCCTACCTAAAAGACAGTCTAAACTATCGTATGCCTTACTTTAATATCCTTAACTATATCCAGTTGGAGTTGATTAAACGTCAACGTCGTGGTGAATTGTCGGTAGACGAAGAAAAACTAATCCATACAACTATCAACGGAATTGCAACCGGTTTGCGTAATTCAGGCTAATATTCTACAAACTTCCTCTTTTTTCAAGGGGAAGTTTTTGAATTGTTTGAAAAATTCTAAAAATAGCCTTGACAAGTAATTGAAAAATGATATAATTTAAACATTCAGAAAGTAATCATTGAAGTTTTTTAGAGAGTCTGTGGTTGGTGGAAACAGATAAATGGAAGTGATGAAAATTGGGCTGAATGTTATAAAGAATTTGAAATCATAAAAATTCGGTGAGCACACCTTACAGTGCAACTCGTGAATGCGAGAAAGAGCGATAGGGATATTCCCTATAATTGAGGTGGCACCGCGCATCGACGTCCTCACACAAGTTTTTGTGTGAGGACTTTTTCTTTTAGGAGGATAATTATGGAATTTAAACGATGGTGTCGCTTGTTTTGTTGAAAAGAGCATTATACAAGTGATTAAAAAGGAGAAAGAATATGAAAAATAAACGATTGATTGGAATTATCGCAGCACTAGTACTTGCAGTTAGCGGGAGCTTGATTTACTCAAGTTTAAATAAACAAGAAACAAAGACAACAACAGAGACAGCAAGTAAGACTGCTAAGGTTGGTGTTCTTCAATTTGTCAGCCATCCTTCTTTAGACTTGATTTACCAAGGAATTCAAGATGGACTTGCTGAAGAAGGATATAAGGACAACCAAGTAAAAATCGACTTTATGAACTCTGAAGGCGATCAGAGCAAGGTTGCAACCATGAGTAAACAATTGGTGGCAAACGGAAATGATCTTGTCGTTGGGATTGCAACACCAGCTGCTCAAGGACTTGCAAGTGCTACTAAAGACCTTCCCGTTATCATGGCGGCTGTAACAGATCCAATCGGTGCTAACTTGGTCAAAGATTTGAAAAAACCAGGTGGCAACATCACAGGGGTGTCAGACCACAACCCAGCTGAACAGCAAGTAGAGTTGATTAAAACCCTCACACCAAATGTCAAAACGATCGGAGCTCTTTACTCAAGTAGCGAAGATAACTCAAAAACACAGGTAGAAGAATTCAAGGCTTATGCTGAAAAAGCAGGTTTGACAGTCGAAACATTTGCTGTTCCATCAACAAATGAAATTGCTTCAACAGTTAATGTCATGACAAGCAAGGTCGATGCGATTTGGGTTCCAATTGACAACACCATCGCATCCGCATTCTCAACAGTTGTTTCAAGCAACCAAACAGCTAAAAAGCCAATCTACCCAAGTGCTACTGCCATGGTAGAAGCAGGTGGATTAGCATCTGTAGTAGTTGACCAACACGATCTTGGAGTGGCTACTGGTAAGATGATTGCTAAAGTTTTGAAAGGTGAAAAACCAGCTGATACTCCAGTTAATGTCTTTTCAACTGGTAAGTCGGTTATCAACAAAAAACTAGCGCAAGAACTTGGTATCACCATTCCTGAGTCTGTTCTAAAAGAAGCAGGGCAAGTGATTGAATAAGGATAAAGGAGGAGTTGGGGACATCTCCTCCCGTTTTTACTAAAGAAAGAAATGAGTGAAAGATTATGATAGTATCCATTATTTCTCAGGGCATGGTCTGGGCAATCTTAGGTCTGGGAATCTTTATGACTTTTCGAATTTTGAATTTTCCAGATATGACGACTGAAGGCTCTTTCCCACTAGGGGGAGCAGTAGCTGTAACCTTGATAACACAAGGAGTCAATCCGTTTTTAGCGACCTTGGCTGCAGTAGGAGCAGGCTGTCTAGCTGGAATGGCGACAGGTCTCTTATATACCAAAGGAAAAATTCCAACTCTCTTATCAGGGATTTTGGTCATGACTTCCTGCCATTCCATCATGCTCATGATTATGGGACGTGCCAATCTGGGGCTTCTTGGAACCAAGCAAATTCAGGATGTCTTGCCTTTTGATTCGGACCTTAATCAACTCTTGACTGGCTTTATCTTTGTTGCCCTTGTTATTGGCCTTATGCTCTTTTTCCTAGATACCAAACTAGGTCAGGCCTACATAGCTACGGGTGATAACCCTGATATGGCTCGTAGTTTTGGAATTCATACTGGTCGTATGGAACTCATGGGTTTGGTTCTTTCAAATGGGATTATCGCGCTTGCAGGAGCATTAATTGCTCAACAAGAAGGATACGCAGATGTTTCTCGAGGAATTGGAGTGATTGTCGTAGGTCTTGCTAGCTTGATTATTGGTGAGGTTTTGTTCAAGAGCTTGACCTTGGCAGAGCGACTCATGACCATCGTTGTAGGCTCTATCGCTTATCAGTTCCTCGTTTGGGGAGTGATTGCTCTTGGATTTAATACAAGTTATCTGCGTTTGTATAGCGCCTTGATTTTGGCAGTTTGCCTTATGATTCCAACCTTCAAAAGCAAATACCTGAAAGGAGTCAAGTTTAGCAAATGACAGCAATTGTAGAATTAAAAAATGCTACCAAAGTCATCACGAATGGCTTTGACGAGGAAAAAATCATTCTAAATGATGTTTCTCTTGAAATTTTTGAACATGATTTTATTACCATCCTAGGTGGAAATGGAGCTGGGAAGTCAACTCTGTTTAATACTATTTCAGGTACCTTACCTTTAACAAGCGGAAGTATCCGTATCATGGGCGAGGACGCGACGTATTTTTCACCTGAAAAGAGGGCTAAGTACTTGTCCCGTGTCTTTCAGGATCCCAAGATGGGAACAGCCCCTCGTATGACCGTTGCAGAAAACCTTTTGATTGCCAAGTTTCGAGGTGAGAAGAGAGGCCTCCTGCCTAGAAGACTATCAAGTCATAGGGATGAGTTTCAGGCTACCATTGAAAAAGTGGGAAATGGCCTTGAAAAACATCTTGACACTCCGATTGAATTTCTTTCAGGCGGTCAACGTCAGGCCTTGAGTCTCTTGATGGCAACCTTAAAGCGACCAGAGTTGCTCTTGTTGGATGAACACACAGCAGCTCTCGACCCAAAGACCAGTGTTGCATTGATGGAGTTAACAGATGAATTTGTCAGCAAAGACCATCTGACAGCCCTCATGATTACACACCATATGGAAGACGCCCTCAAGTATGGCAATCGTCTGATTGTCATGAAAGAAGGTCGTATCATTCAAGATTTGAACAAAGAAGAAAAAGCAAAAATGAAGATTTCAGACTACTATCAATTATTTGAGTAAAGTAGAAAATTGTTCGTCAAAAAATAGAGAAGAAAAACTTAGAAACATGGAAGTGTTTCTGAGTTTTTTATCTTCCATTTTAATATGGAAAAATATGGCAAAGAGAATTCCGGAAAGCGTATGAAATGGTTTACTTTTTTTCAGAAATAAGCTATACTAGTTAACGTAAAACTATGATAAGATGGAGGTATTGTGTATGGTTGACAAGCAAGTTATTGAAGAAATCAAAAACAATACCAACATTGTGGAAGTCATAGGCGACGTGATTTCTTTACAAAAGGCTGGACGGAACTATTTAGGGCTCTGTCCTTTTCATGGTGAGAAGACCCCTTCTTTCAACGTTGTGGAAGACAAGCAGTTTTATCACTGTTTCGGATGTGGTCGTTCAGGAGATGTTTTTAAGTTCATCGAAGAGTACCAAGGTATGTCCTTTATGGAAGCTGTTCAGCTCTTAGGGGAGCGCGTCGGTATTCAATTAGCCATGCCTGTCCAGTCTCGTCCTCAACAGGCTTCGCCTCATCAAGCTTTATATGATATGCATGAAGAAGCTGCCCGTTTTTACCATGCAATTCTCATGACGACTAAGATGGGAGAAGAAGCAAGGGCTTATCTCTACAAACGTGGATTGACGGATGATGTTCTGAAGCACTTTCAAATTGGACTGGCTCCAGCAGAGAGAACCTATCTCTACCAACGTTTATCTGACAAGTTTGAGGAAAAGGATTTATTGGATTCGGGCTTGTTTTACTTGTCAGATGGCAATCAGTTTTATGATACTTTTTTCGGACGGATCATCTTTCCTTTGACCAATGACAAGGGGCAGGTTATTGCTTTTTCAGGTCGTATCTGGGACGAAACTGATAGTCAGACTGCCAAGTACAAAAATAGTCGTTCGACTGCAATTTTTAACAAGAGTTATGAATTGTATCATTTGGACAAGGCAAAAAAGGGAACAGGGAAGATCACAGAGCTCTATCTGATGGAAGGCTTCATGGATGTGATCTCAGCCTACCGTGCTGGTATAGAAAATGCTGTAGCTTCCATGGGAACAGCCTTAAGCAAGGAGCATGTTGATCACCTCAAACGCTTTACCAAAAAAATTGTTCTCAGCTATGATGGTGACAAGGCAGGGCAGGCAGCAACAGCCAAGGCTCTAGAGGAATTAAAAGACTTCTCAGTGGAGGTTGTTCGAGTACCTGATGCCATGGACCCAGATGAGTATTTGCAAAAGAATTCTGCTGAAGACCTGGCTTACCTTTTAACCAAGACTCGTATCAGTCCTATAGAGTTCTATATTCACCAGCTCAAGCCGGAAAATAGTGATAACTTGCAGGCGCAAATTGAGTTCATTGAAAAGATTGCGCCCCTAATCGCCAAGGAAAAGTCTATCACTGCCCAAAATTCTTATATCCACATTCTGGCGGATAATCTACCTTCCTTTGATTACCAGCAAGTAGAACAGATTGTAAATGAAAGTCGGATTGTTCAAAGGCAGGAAAGAGTCAAAGAGGAGCAACCTCCGGCAGCGATTAGTTTACCTGTAACGCGGCAACTGACAGCAGTCATGAGAGCAGAGGCTCATCTCCTTTATAGGATGGCTGAGAATCCACTTGTTTTAAATGACTATCGATTAAGAGAAGATTTTTTCTTTGATACCCCAGAATTTCAGATTCTTTACGAATTATTAAGTGAGCAGGGAGAAATCGGCTCAGAGGAGCTTTCTCATCAGACACCTGAAGTTGAAAATGCCTGGTACCACGTGCTTAGCCTGGATTTGCCAGCTGAGATGTCGCCTCAGGAGCTCGCGGAAGTCGAAGAAACTCGAAACCGTGCCCTCCTCAGCAAGGACAACTTACGAATTAAAAAGAAAGTGCAGGAAGCTAGTCATGTAGGAGATACAGACACAGCCTTGGAAGAATTGCAACGATTGATTTCCCAAAAGAGAAGAATGGAGTAATAATGGCAACAAAACAAAAAGAAGTAACGACATTTGATGTGCAAGTAGCAGACTTTATCCGTAACCACAAAAAGACAGGAACAGCAACAGACGACGAAATCAATTCAAGTCTGGTTATTCCTTTTACCCTGGATGCAGACGGCATTGAAGACCTTTTGCAACGGATTCAGGATGCTGGAATTTCTATCACAGATAACGAAGGAAATCCAAGTGCGCGTGTGCTTAGTGCAGAAGAAGAACCAGAACTCAGTGATGAGGACTTGATTGGCTCAACCTCTGCCAAGGTTAATGACCCAGTCCGTATGTATTTGAAGGAAATCGGGGTCGTTCCTCTCTTGACTAACGAAGAGGAAAAAGAATTAGCTCTAGCAGTTGAAGCTGGTGATATCGAAGCCAAACAACGTCTTGCAGAAGCCAACCTTCGTTTGGTGGTTTCGATCGCTAAGCGCTACGTAGGTCGTGGCATGCAGTTTCTTGATTTGATTCAAGAAGGAAACATGGGCTTGATGAAGGCCGTGGATAAGTTTGACTATTCAAAAGGATTCAAGTTTTCAACTTATGCAACTTGGTGGATTCGTCAGGCGATTACTCGTGCCATTGCTGATCAGGCTCGTACCATTCGTATTCCTGTTCACATGGTTGAAACGATTAACAAGCTTGTCCGTGAACAGCGGAATCTCCTTCAAGAATTGGGGCAAGATCCGACTCCTGAACAAATCGCTGAGCGTATGGATATGACACCTGACAAGGTCCGTGAAATCCTAAAAATCGCTCAAGAACCAGTATCACTTGAAACACCGATTGGTGAAGAGGACGATAGCCATCTTGGGGACTTTATCGAAGATGAAGTGATTGAAAATCCAGTAGACTACACAACTCGAATCGTCTTGCGCGAGCAGTTGGATGAAGTCTTGGATACTCTCACAGACCGTGAAGAAAACGTCTTGCGCTTGCGTTTCGGTTTGGACGATGGAAAAATGCGTACTCTTGAAGATGTTGGTAAAGTCTTTAACGTGACTCGTGAACGTATCCGTCAGATTGAGGCCAAGGCTTTGAGAAAATTGCGCCAACCAAGTCGCAGCAAACCCCTTCGTGATTTTATTGAAGACTAAGAGTGAGGAATAATATGGCTTATACAGAAGAGCAAATTGAAACGATTAAAACTCGTATTTTGACTGCCTTGGAAGAGGTCATCGACCCTGAGTTGGGAATTGATATTGTCAACTTAGGTTTGATTTATGAGATTCGTTTTGATGGTGAAACAGGTCACACGGAAATTGATATGACCTTGACAACTATGGGGTGCCCGCTGGCTGACCTCTTAACAGATCAGATACACGATGCGATGACAGAGGTTCCTGAGGTAACCAATATCGAAGTCAAATTGGTCTGGTATCCAGCATGGACGGTTGAAAAAATGAGTCGCTATGCGCGTATCGCCCTAGGAATTAAGTAATCGATTGGAAAATTGCGAGAGACGATTGGAAAAGAGAGGGGCTCCTCTATTTTCCTCTGGTCTCTTCTTTCTTTTACTGATTTTCTTGAAATAAAATGGTATAATGAGTAGTATGGAAAACAAAAAATTGCGTATTAATATGCTAAGTTCAAGTGAAAAAGTAGCTGGTCAAGGAGTGTCAGGAGCCTACCGTGAGTTGGTACGTCTCCTACATCGTGATGCCCAAGATCAGTTAATTGTTACGGAGAATCTTCCTGTTGAGGCAGATGTAACTCACTTTCATACCATTGATTTCCCTTATTATTTATCTACATTCCAAAAGAAGCGATCTGGGAGAAAAATTGGCTATGTGCATTTTTTGCCTGATACGCTTGAGGGGAGTTTGAAAATTCCATTTTTCTTAAAGGGAATTATCAAACGCTATGTTTTTTCCTTTTACAACCGGATGGAACACTTGGTGGTGGTTAATCCCATGTTTATCGAGGATTTGGTGGCAGCTGGTATTCCACGTGAAAAAGTGACTTATATTCCAAACTTTGTCAATAAGGAAAAATGGCATCCACTGCCAGCTGAACAAGTATCGAAACTTCGTCAGGAAATGGATTTAGCTGAAAATCAGTTCGTCGTAGTCGGCGCAGGTCAGGTTCAGAAACGTAAAGGAATTGATGACTTTATTCGTCTTGCTGAAGAATTGCCAGAAATTACCTTTATCTGGGCTGGTGGTTTTTCATTTGGTGGAATAACAGATGGTTATGAACGCTATAAGAAGATTATGGACAATCCACCTAAAAATCTAATTTTCCCAGGTATTGTGTCACCGGAGAGGATGCGGGAACTGTATGCTCTAGCTGATTTGTTCTTACTACCTAGCTATAATGAACTATTCCCTATGACTATCTTAGAGGCAGCTAGTTGCGAGGCTCCTATTATGTTAAGGGATTTGGACCTGTATAAGGTCATTCTTGAGGGAGATTATCGTGCTACAAGTGATGTCTCTGAGATGAGAGAAGCAATCCTAGAATATAAAGAAAATCCTGAAGCGTTGAAAGAATTGAAAGAAAAAGCGAAAAGGATATCCAAGCAGTATTCAGAAGAGCGTTTACTGGGAATTTGGTTAAAATTTTATCGGGAACAGGCTGCTCTAGGTAAAAAGTGAGGTAATCTATGCGAATTGGTTTATTTACAGACACCTATTTTCCTCAGGTTTCCGGGGTTGCGACCAGTATTCGAACCTTGAAGACAGAGCTTGAGAAGCAAGGCCATGCAGTTTTTATCTTTACAACAACAGATAAAGATGTGAATCGCTACGAGGATTGGCAAATTATTCGAATTCCGAGTGTCCCTTTCTTTGCATTTAAAGATCGACGATTTGCCTATCGAGGTTTTACAAAGGCACTTGAAATCGCCAAGCAGTATCAACTCGATATCATTCACACCCAGACAGAATTTTCACTTGGATTATTAGGGATTTGGATTGCACGAGAATTGAGAATTCCTGTTATCCATACTTACCATACCCAGTACGAAGACTATGTGCATTATATTGCTAAGGGGATGTTGATTCGTCCAAGTATGGTAAAATATCTGGTACGTGGTTTCCTTCGTGATGTAGATGGAGTAATCTGTCCTAGCGAGATTGTCCGGGACCTTTTATCTAAATACAAAGTGAAGGTTGAAAAACGTGTCATTCCAACCGGAATTGAGCTAGCTAAGTTTGAACGACCTGAGATTAAAGAGGAAAACTTGCAAGAACTTCGTTCGAAGTTAGGTATTCAGGAAGACGAGAAAATGCTACTAAGCCTTTCGCGTATTTCTTACGAGAAGAATATCCAAGCAGTTCTAGATGCTTTTGCTGAAGTATTGAAAGAAGAAGATAAAGTAAAGCTGGTCGTTGCTGGAGATGGTCCTTATCTGGACAGTCTGAAAGAGCAAGCAGTGAAATTAAACCTGCAAAAACATGTGATTTTTACAGGGATGATTGCTCCAAGTGAGACAGCTTTATACTATAAGGCTGCAGATTTCTTCATCTCTGCCTCTACTAGTGAAACCCAAGGATTAACTTATCTAGAGAGTTTAGCCAGTGGAACACCCGTCATTGCTCATGGCAATCCTTATCTTGATAACCTGATCAGTGACAAAATGTTTGGAACCCTCTACTATGGAGAACAGGAGTTAGCAGGGGCCATCCTTGAAGCCTTAATCGCTACTCCGGATATATCTGAACAAAAGTTGGCGGATAAGTTGTACGAAATTTCGGCTGAAAACTTTGGAAAACGAGTACATGAGTTTTATCTTGATGCCATTATCTCAAATAACTTTGAACATGAATTACATGATGGAAAACCTGTCAGTCAGCGCTTCTTGAAAACGATTTTATATCTACCCCAACAGGCTGTTACAAGTCCAGTAAAAGAGTCTAAGCGTATTTTGCGGGCTTCTCGGAAGCAATTATCCAGCATCAGAGATTATTGGAAAGATGAATTCAAATAATAGAATAAGAGGAAAATATTATGAAAAAATTAATGCGAAGTGGAAAAAATCAAATAATTGGTGGAGTCTGTGCAGGAGTTGCCCATTATTTTGATATTGACCCAACAATTGTTCGTGTTGTTTGGGGTGTTCTTGCATTTTGTTATGGAGCAGGAATCCTTGCTTACATCATTTTATGGGTGGTTGCACCAGTTTCGACAGACTATTAAACTAGAATTATAAAGTGAAAAGGAGAAGTTATGGCTTTTGGAGATAATGGGAAACGTAAAAAAACATTGTTTGAGAAAGTGACGCTTGTTGTCGTGCTCATCATGTTGTTTGTAACCCTTGCTGGTATCTTTGCGACAGCGCTTGGAGCATTTAGCAGATTCTAAGCAAGCTGCGAGGATAGAAACAATAACTAATGACTGGGTTCTCCCCAGCCTTTTTAAAGTGAGAAGAAAATATGAGTATGTTTTTAGATACAGCCAAGATCAAGGTCAAGGCTGGTAATGGTGGCGATGGCATGGTTGCCTTTCGCCGTGAAAAATATGTCCCGAATGGCGGTCCTTGGGGTGGTGATGGTGGACGTGGAGGTAACGTTGTTTTCGTAGTAGACGAAGGCTTGCGTACCTTGATGGATTTCCGCTATAACCGTCATTTCAAGGCTGATTCTGGTGAAAAAGGAATGACCAAAGGGATGCATGGACGTGGTGCAGAAGACCTTCGTGTTCGTGTGCCACAGGGAACTACTGTACGTGACGCAGAAACAGGTAAAGTCATTACAGACTTGATTGCACATGGTCAAGAATTTATCGTGGCTCATGGCGGTCGAGGTGGTCGTGGGAATATCCGTTTTGCAACACCAAAAAATCCTGCGCCTGAAATCTCTGAGAATGGAGAGCCAGGTCAAGAACGTGAGTTGCAACTGGAATTGAAAATCTTAGCAGATGTTGGTCTAGTCGGTTTCCCATCTGTCGGCAAGTCAACTTTGCTCAGTGTCATTACTTCAGCTAAACCCAAAATCGGTGCTTACCACTTTACGACGATTGTCCCTAATTTGGGTATGGTTCGTACACAGTCAGGTGAATCTTTTGCAGTAGCTGACCTTCCAGGTTTGATTGAAGGGGCTAGTCAAGGTGTTGGTCTTGGAACCCAGTTTCTCCGTCATATCGAACGTACACGAGTTATCCTCCATGTCATCGATATGTCAGCTAGCGAAGGACGTGATCCTTACGAGGATTACCTTGCTATCAATAAAGAATTGGAATCCTACAACCTTCGTCTCATGGAACGTCCGCAGATCATCGTAGCCAATAAGATGGATATGCCTGAAAGTCAGGAAAATCTTAAAACTTTCAAGGAAAAGTTAGCAGCAAACTACGACGAGTTTGAGGAACTTCCAGCCATCTTCCCTATTTCTGGATTGACCAAGCAAGGTTTGTCAACTCTTTTGGATGCGACAGCTGAATTGTTAGACAAGACTCCAGAATTTCCAATCTATGATGAGTCTGATATGGAAGAAGAGGCGTACTACGGTTTTCACGAGGAAGAAAAAGCCTTTGAGATTAGTCGTGATGATGATGCGACATGGGTACTTTCTGGTGAAAAACTCATGAAACTCTTTAACATGACCAACTTTGACCGTGACGAATCAGTTATGAAATTTGCCCGCCAGCTTCGTGGTATGGGGGTTGATGAAGCCCTTCGTGCGCGTGGAGCCAAAGATGGTGATTTGGTTCGCATCGGTAAATTTGAGTTTGAATTTGTAGACTAGGAGATTGATATGGGAGATAAACCGATATCATTCCGAGATGCAGATGGAAATTTTGTTTCTGCAGCAGATGTATGGAATGAAAAGAAACTAGAAGAATTGTTTAATCGTCTCAACCCTAAACGTGCTCTTCGATTGGCACGTACAAAGAAAGAAGAAACACAGTCCAAGAAATAAAAAATTCCCGTGATTTTTTGATCACGGGATTTGTGTTATTCACCAAAGAAAAATGGTGGTGCATATTTTTTAAGACTTTCAAAACAAGCTTGCGCTTTTGTAGCATCCTCACAGATAATCATGCAGACATCATCTCCACAAAGCGTTGCAATGACATCTGGAAAGTCCAAGGAATCAATTACAGATCCAAATGATTGAGCTAAACCGGGTAAGGTTTTCAAAATAACTTGGTGTTGGACAGGACGCAACATAACAAGAGCATCTTCCATATAATTTTCAAGACGTTTTTCCCACTTGGAGATAGAGCCTGTATTTAACACGTAGTAAGAATGATCTTCTTCTCGTACTTTTGAAAGGTTCATGGTTTTGATATCGCGTGATAAGGTAGCCTGTGTAACTTGGATATCGTTTTCGGCTAACAAGGCTTGCAATTCCGCTTGGGTATGGATTTTATTTTTTGAAACGAGGGCGCGGATAAGTTGGTGTCTGTGTTCAGATTTGTTCATAAGTATTAATAGCTCCTTTTATGAGGGAATAGTGATAGTAGACTGTGCTAAGTCAACAGTCAAGTGATAGTCTGTATTATCTCGAATTGTAATCTCAAAGTCTGTTGTGTAGAGCACTAAGCGGAGAATGTCTCCTTCTTTAAGTTTGTAAATAGTTGGTTGAAGCTCTAGCTTGAAGTCCATCCATTCATTTGGTTGGATTTCTTCGATTGTCAAGAGATCATCTCGGTTTTGAAGATTGAGGTAGCCTTTAGTGATGACACGTTGAGCACTTGGATTGAATGGCAGTTCACAGAGATTTTCTAACATGTGGTAACGACCATTGTCAATTGTTCGGACTGATTGAACTGCTGGATAGGGTTGAAGGTACTTCTGTTGTCCTAGTTGGAGGAGTTGAGCAGATAATAAGCCCTTGTTTGTACTTGATTTGACACGAAGTTTCAGCTCCACTCGCCCATTTAAGTGAATGTCTTGACTTACTGGAAGGTCAATGGTGATTTGATTGGCTTTTCCTTGGTAAAGTTCTGTGTTGAAGGTTTGGTAAGTCTTGCCATAACGCTCAAAATCTTTTTGATCATACTGGTTTTGAATCACCTTTTCTTCAGTTCCAAGTGGGAAAGTATGCAGTTTATTCTGTTTGCCAAAGTCGTCAAGGCTCTGCCATGTTTGCGGTGCAGTATTGTCCTGCCAGATGATAGTAGGGAGTTGATAGCTTGAGTCAAGTCCTAACAATTTCTTACTTAACAAGGCATTCATGGATTCGCGGAAGTCAATGGACTGCCAGTTGTTCACATAGACATGGGCACCATGATGGAAAAAGAGGTGCTTATTGATATGAGTTGGAAGAGCATGAAACATCTGGTAAACATGAAGAGGTTTGACGTTCCAATCCTGAGAACCATGCGTAAAGACGACCTCAGCTTGAACCTTATGAGCATTGAGCAGATAGTTGCGGTTATGCCAAAACTGATTGTAGTCACCAGTCTTGCGATCGAGTTTCTCTTTTACCTTCTCTAAGTCTGCCTGATGAGCTCCATTACCACGAATATAATCACCAGCTAGGAGATTACGGGAGTAGGTCAATTCAGCAAGTGAGTCAAAATCCTCACCTGGATAACCACCTGGGCTAGTCACCAAACCATTTTCCCGATAGTAGTTGTACCATGAGGAAATACCTGCTTCTGCGATGATCACTTCTAAGCCATCAACACCAGTGGTCGCAAGTCCATTGGACATGGTCCCTAGATAGGAAATTCCTGTCGTTGCGACTTTGCCGTTTGACCAGTCAGCCTTGACTTGACGTTTGCGTGTGTGATCCGTGAAAGCACGGCAACGACCATTAAGCCAGTCAATCACGTTTTTATATGCTTCAATTTGATGGTAGTCTCCATTAGTCATGAGACCTTGGGAATCCCTGGTACCAACACCCGATACATAGAGATTGGCAAATCCTCGTGGGAGGAAGTAGTCATTGAGGGTGTATGAGCTATTGATATGAGCTAACTTTTCTTCAGCTTCAGAGACGAGTTCAGCTTGGCCGAGAGGCTCGACTAAATTCAGCTTAGGCTCCTCAAGCTCAATGGTGTGGGCAGGTTTGACCTCAAGTTCTCCTTCCATTTTGTAGAGAGCTTTATCGCTAGCTTTGACATTGGTCCCTTGGTGATAAGGGCTGGCAGTCATAACTGAAGGAATCTGTCCATCATAACGCGGGCGAATAATGCTGACCTTGACTAAGTCAGAGAGACCGTCTTTATCAGTATCCACACGACTTTCGACATAGACGACTTCACGAATGACATCATGAGTAGAGAAGGTTGCCAAGCTCTTACCGTTAAAGTAGTGGTAGTGATTGTCTTCTAAAATGAGTCTGTCACTAACAAGTTGGTCGATGAGCGTATTTCCTTTTTTAGTTCGTGTATTGAGCAATTGATAAAGATTTTCGATGAGATCTCCATAAACAATAGGAAATCCAGTTTCTTTACGGAATTGTTCGGCATCCTCAAAGTCAACAAGATAGTTAAACCCTAAAAGTTGAAAAACTACCGTGTAGAAAACATCAGCAGTTAAATCACGCTCTGATTGGAAAAAAGTTAATAGATCTGTTTCGTTATCCGCGGCCAAAGTGGATAAGGCATAATCAGTGTTAGAATAAGTGAAAAAACTCCAACGGATGAAGTCTTCAAATTGCTTTTTTAAGGGCAGTTGAGGTGACAATTCCAGACCAAGACTTACTAGTTCATCTAATTGTTGAGAACTAGTGGTCGGAAGATAGCTAAATTGATTAAAACGCATGGTTCTCTCCTTTGAAAACAGACTGAATTTATTATATCAAAAAATAAGGAAAAATGGAATAAATAAACTTTAATGCAAGAAATTTCGTGAAGCGGAATACCTATTTAGTAAGTTATTATAAAATGATGAATAAATACTATAATAAAAAGCCCTTTCTTAGAATTTTTTATATGTGAAATTGCATATAGAGTCTGACTTTATTATACTTTACTTAGTATAAAAATGTCTAAAATGATATTCAAATCCATCTTATAATATTAAAAATTAAAGGGAAGAAAGACGGAGAGGTTGTAAATGCTGATGTTGAAAAGAAAGCATCCGAGTTGCTTCAATATCCAACTTAAAATGGTATAATAGTAGTAAAACGAAAGCAAGGAGGAGAAGAAATGATTGCGCAGCTCGACACCAAGACTGTTTACAGTTTTATGGAAAGTGTGGTTTCGATTGAAAAATATGTACAAACAGCTAAAGAGTATGGCTATTCTCACCTTGCTATTATGGATGTGGATAATCTCTATGGAGCCTATCATTTTCTAGAAGTGACTCGTAAGTATGGCATCCAACCTTTAATTGGTCTTGAAATGACCTTGATCAAAGATGAGGAGAATATTTCTCTTCGTTTTCTAGCCCTATCCACTAAAGGCTATCAAGAGTTGATGAAGTTATCCACTTTAAAAATGACTGGACGGAAAAATTGCTCTGACTTCACCTCCCACCTCGAAGATGTGGCCATTATTGTTCCCTATTTTAATGGGGTTGAACAACTGGATTTGGGGCATGATTATTTTATCGGTGTCAGTCCAGATACTCCTCAAGAAGTCTTTACCAGACCGATTCTTCCCCTCTATCAAGTCAACTCTTTTGAAAAAGAAGATATACAAGTTTTGCAAATCTTGTCAGCAGTCAAGGACAATATCAGCCTAAGAGAAGTGGATCTGCATTCACAACAAGGAATCTTTCTACCTGCCTCAGATTTAGAAGCTAGATTTAAAAATCGCTTCCCTCTGGCGCTTGCCAATCTCCAGGGTTTGATAGAGAATGTAAGTTATCAAATCGACCCAAGTTTAAAACTTCCTCGCTTTAATCCTAAAAGACCAGCGGTCGAAGAACTTAGAGAGAGAGCTGAGCAAGGCTTGAGTGACAAGAGGCTAACCTCAGCTATCTATCATGAGCGACTGGATGAGGAATTAGCTGTGATTCATGATATGGGATTTGACGACTATTTTCTTGTAGTTTGGGATTTGCTCCGTTTTGGACGTTCCCAAGGCTACTATATGGGAATGGGGCGTGGGTCTGCTGTTGGTAGTCTGGTGGCTTACTCACTTGATATCACAGGGATTGATCCGGTTGAAAAGAACCTGATTTTCGAGCGCTTTTTAAATCGTGAGCGCTATACCATGCCCGATATCGATATCGATATCCCTGACCTTTATAGGCCAGAGTTCATTCGTTATGTTCGTGATCGCTATGGCAGTCAACACGTGGCACAGATTGTCACTTATTCGACCTTTGGAGCAAAACAAGCGATTCGTGATGTTTTCAAACGCTATGGCGTTCCAGAGTACGAATTAACAAATATTACGAAAAAAATCAGTTTCCGAGATACGCTAACGACGGCCTATGAAAAGAATTTGCAATTTAGACAGGTCATCAATAGCAAGATTGAATACCAAAAAGCTTTTGAGATTGCTCGAAAGATTGAAGGATATCCTCGTCAGACCTCTATTCATGCGGCAGGAGTCGTTATGAGTGACCAAGACTTGACGGACTACATTCCTCTAAAATATGGTGAGGATATGCTCATCACCCAGTATGATGCTCATGGTGTTGAAGCCAATGGACTTCTAAAAATGGATTTCCTAGGTCTGCGTAACCTAACTTTTGTCCAAAAAATGCAGGAATTACTAGCCGAGTTAGAAGGTATTCATTTGAAAATCGAAGAGATTGATTTGGAAGACAAAGAAACTCTGGCCCTTTTTGCTTCTGGAAATACCAAGGGGGTTTTCCAATTTGAACAATCTGGCGCCATTCGACTCTTGAAACGAGTCAAACCACAAGTCTTCGAAGAAGTGGTAGCAACGACATCTCTCAACAGACCAGGGGCTAGTGATTATATTGATAATTTTGTGGCTCGCAAGCATGGTAAAGAAAAGGTGACGGTGCTGGATCCCGCATTGGAGGACATCCTATCATCAACCTACGGTATCATGCTCTATCAAGAGCAAGTCATGCAGGTAGCTCAGCGCTTTGGAGGATTCAGTCTTGGTAAAGCTGACATCCTCAGACGAGCCATGGGTAAGAAAAATGCTAAAGAGATGCATTTAATGAAGGAAGATTTTATCACAGGAGCTATGAAACTTGGGCATACAGAAGAAAAAGCCAACCAAGTTTTTGCAGTGATGGAAAAGTTTGCGGGCTACGGATTTAACAGATCCCACGCCTATGCCTACTCAGCCCTGGCTTTCCAGCTAGCTTATTTCAAGACGCACTATCCTGCTATTTTCTTTCAAGTCATGTTGAATTATTCAAGCAGTGATTACATTGTGGATGCATTGCAGATGGGCTTTGAAGTAGCCCCGTTAGCAATCAATAGCATTCCCTATCACGATAAAATTGCTCAGAAGAAAATATATCTTGGTCTAAAAGCCATTAAGGGCATGCCAAGAGATTTTTCTTACTGGATCATCGAAAATCGTCCTTTTTCAAGTGTGGAAGATTTCGTCACGCGTCTCCCCAAGAATTACAAGAAACTTTCGCTTTTGACACCTTTGGTTGAACTAGGGCTTTTTGATGAATTTGACAAGAATCGCCAGAAAATCTTAGTAAACCTACCAAACTTATTTGTCTTTGTTGAGGAGTTGGGAGGTCTCTTTGCGGATACAACCTATAGTTGGACTGAGGCTGATGATTTTACAGAGGCGGAGAAATTTTATAAGGAGCAGGAATTGATTGGGGTAGGTATCAGTGCCCATCCTCTCCAAACTCTTGCCAAACAAGCCCTATATCCGACGACCCCGATTGCTAATCTAACCGAGGGGGCTCAAGCCACTCTTCTAGTTGAAGTGCAAAAACTAAAGGTGATTCGAACCAAGAAGGGCGAGAATATGGCCTTTCTACAGGTTCATGATAGTAAGTCTCGGATGGATGTGACTGTATTTTCGGATCAGTATCGAAAATTCGCCTCTATCCTATCTGAAGGGAAATTTTACTACATCAATGGCAAAGTTCAATCTCGAGATGGCCGTCTGCAAATGATTGCACAAGATTTGAAAGAAGCAGTAGCGGAACGATTCTGGATCCAAGTTAAAAATCATGAATACGATAAAGAGATTTCAAATATCCTAGAACAATACAAAGGCCCAATTCCTGTGATTATCAGGTATGAAGAGGAGCAAAAAACAGTTGTTTCTACACGGCATTTTGTAAAAAAAGAGCTTGCCTTACAGGAGAAATTAAAGGAAATCACCATGAAAACGATTTATCGCTAAAAATACAAAAAATAGAAGAATTTTCGATTTAAATGTGGTATAATCAGTAAGAATGTTAAAAGGAAAAGGAGCAAAAACCAAATGAAACGTATTGCTGTTTTGACCAGTGGTGGAGATGCCCCTGGTATGAATGCTGCCATCCGTGCAGTAGTTCGCCAAGCAATCTCAGAAGGAATGGAAGTTTTTGGTATCTATGATGGGTATGCAGGTATGGTTGCCGGCGAAATTTATCCACTTGATGCTGCTTCAGTAGGAGACATCATTTCCCGTGGTGGTACTTTCCTTCACTCTGCTCGTTACCCTGAGTTTGCACAACTTGAAGGCCAACTTAAAGGGATTGAGCAGTTGAAAAAACACGGTATCGAAGGTGTCGTTGTTATCGGTGGTGATGGTTCTTATCACGGAGCTATGCGCTTGACTGAGCATGGATTCCCTGCTATCGGACTTCCAGGTACAATTGATAACGATATCGTAGGTACTGACTTCACAATCGGATTTGATACTGCAGTTACTACTGCAATGGATGCAATCGATAAGATTCGTGATACATCATCAAGTCACCGTCGTACTTTCGTTGTTGAAGTAATGGGACGTAATGCTGGTGATATCGCACTTTGGGCAGGTATTGCAACTGGTGCTGATGAAATCATTATCCCTGAAGAAGGCTTCAAGATGGAAGATATCGTTGCAAGCATCAAAGCTGGGTATGAATGTGGTAAGAAACACAACATCATCGTTTTGGCTGAGGGGGTTATGTCTGCCGATGAATTCGGTAAGAAACTCAAGGAAGCAGGAGATACTAGTGACCTTCGTGTGACTGAGCTTGGACATATCCAACGTGGTGGTTCACCAACCGCTCGTGACCGTGTATTAGCGTCACGTATGGGAGCACACGCTGTTAAACTTCTCAAACAAGGAATCGGTGGTGTCGCTGTTGGTATCCGTAACGAAAAAATGGTTGAAAACCCGATTCTTGGAACAGCAGAAGAAGGAGCCTTGTTCAGCCTAACTGCTGATGGCAAAATCGTTGTTAACAACCCTCACAAAGCTGACCTTGAACTTGCTAGCTTGAACAAGAGCTTGTCATAATCAACTTTAACTAATCTGGTAAAATGACCATAAAAGGTCAAATTATATAAAGGAGTCACAAATCATGAATAAACGTGTAAAAATCGTTGCAACTTTGGGTCCTGCGGTTGAAATCCGTGGTGGAAAGAAATTCGGTGATGACGGATACTGGGGTGAAAAACTTGACGTTGAAGCTTCAGCAAAAAACATTGCTAAATTGATTGAAGCGGGAGCTAACACTTTCCGTTTCAACTTCTCACACGGTGACCACCAAGAACAAGGTGAACGTATGGCAACTGTTAAACTTGCAGAAAAACTTGCAGGTAAAAAAGTTGGTTTCCTTCTTGATACTAAAGGACCAGAAATCCGTACTGAATTGTTCGAAGGTGAAGCTAAAGAGTACTCATACAAAACTGGTGAAAAAATCCGTGTTGCAACTAAACAAGGAATCAAATCAACTCGCGATGTGATTGCTTTAAACGTTGCTGGTGCTCTTGACATCTATGATGACGTTGAGATTGGAAAACAAGTGCTTGTTGATGACGGAAAACTTGGACTTCGCGTAATTGGTAAGGATGACTCAACTCGTGAATTTGAAGTAGAAGTTGAAAATGACGGCATCATTGCTAAGCAAAAAGGTGTAAACATCCCGAATACTAAGATTCCTTTCCCAGCACTTGCTGAGCGTGACAACGCTGACATCCGCTTTGGTCTTGAACAAGGTATTAACTTCATCGCGATTTCATTCGTCCGTACTGCAAAAGACGTAAACGAAGTTCGTGCAATCTGTGAAGAAACTGGTAATGGTCACGTTCAATTGTTCGCTAAAATCGAAAACCAACAAGGTATCGACAACTTGGATGAAATCATTGAAGCTGCTGACGGTATCATGATTGCTCGTGGTGACATGGGTATCGAAGTACCATTCGAAATGGTTCCAGTTTACCAAAAAATGATCATCACAAAAGTAAATGCAGCTGGTAAAGTCTCTATCACAGCAACAAACATGCTTGAAACCATGACTGAAAAACCACGTGCAACGCGTTCAGAAGTATCAGACGTGTTTAACGCTGTTATCGATGGAACCGATGCTACAATGCTTTCAGGTGAGTCTGCAAATGGTAAATATCCACTTGAGTCAGTTACTACGATGGCAACTATTGACAAAAATGCTCAAACTCTTTTAAAAGAATACGGTCGCTTGTCATCTGTTAACTTGCCACGTAATTCTAAGACTGAGGTTATGGCTTCAGCTGTTAAGGATGCGACAAATTCTATGAATATCAAGTTGGTGGTTACTCTTACTAAGACAGGTCACACTGCTCGTTTGATTTCTAAATACCGTCCAGATGCTGATATCTTGGCAATCACTTTCGATGAATTGACTCAGCGTGGTTTGATGCTTAACTGGGGAGTTATTCCAGTAACAACTGATCGCCCATCAAACACTGATGATATGTTTGATCTCGCTGAAAGAATTGCAGTTGAGCAAGGTTTGGTAGAATCTGGTGATGATATTGTTATCGTTGCAGGTGTACCACTTGGCGAAGCTATCCGTACAAACACAATGCGTATCCGTACAGTACGTTAATCTAACATTACAAAGCCTGTCATATCAAGCTTTATCGCTTGTGTGATAGGCCTTTTTTTATCGAAATGGAATGTTTAATCAATAAGAATGGGAAAAAAATGAAGATTATGGTATAATAGAACGAAAAGACCTTTTTAGTAAATTTTGAAAGAGTAAAACATGAGAAAAATTGTCATCAATGGTGGACGTCCATTGCAAGGTGAGATCACCATTAGTGGTGCTAAAAATAGTGTTGTAGCACTTATTCCAGCTATTATCTTATCAGATGATATTGTCACTTTAGATTGTGTTCCAGATATTTCAGACGTTGCTAGTCTTGTCGAAATCATGGAGATTATGGGGGTAACTGTTAAGCGTTATGACGATGTCTTGGAGATTGATCCAAGAGGCGTTCAAAACATTCCTATGCCTTATGGCAAGATTAATAGCTTGCGTGCTTCTTATTATTTCTACGGAAGTCTCTTAGGTCGCTTTGGTGAAGCTACAGTTGGACTTCCTGGTGGATGTGATCTGGGGCCTCGTCCGATTGATCTTCACTTAAAAGCCTTTGAGGCCATGGGTGCTAAAGTTAGCTATGAGGGAGATAATATGAATTTATCTGCCCAAGGTAAGGGACTTCATGGCGCAAGTATTTACATGGATACCGTCAGCGTTGGTGCAACGATTAACACCATGATTGCTGCGGTCAAAGCTAAGGGGCGTACTGTCATTGAAAATGCGGCTCGTGAACCGGAAATTATCGATGTTGCTACCCTTTTGAACAATATGGGCGCTCACATTCGTGGTGCAGGGACTGATATTATCATTATTGATGGTGTTGAGAAACTTCATGGAACGCGTCACCAAGTCATTCCAGACCGTATCGAAGCTGGAACCTATATTTCACTTGCTGCAGCGGTAGGAAAAGGAATTCGCATTAACAACGTTCTCTATGAACACTTAGAAGGCTTTATCGCTAAACTAGAGGAAATGGGGGTTCGTATGACGGTCTCAGAAGACAGTATCTTCGTTGAAGAACAGTCCGATTTGAAGGCTATCAATATTAAAACAGCTCCCTATCCAGGGTTCGCAACCGATTTGCAACAGCCCATCACGCCACTTTTACTAACTGCGCAAGGTCGTGGAACCATTATTGATACGATTTACGAAAAACGTGTTAACCATGTTTTTGAATTAGCAAAAATGGATGCGGATATTACGACTACAAATGATCACATTATCTACAACGGTGGTCGTAAGTTACACGGGGCTAGTGTAAAGGCTACAGACTTGCGAGCTGGTGCTGCACTTGTCATCGCTGGCTTGATGGCTGAAGGTAAAACTGAAATTACAAATATTGAGTTTATCCTGCGAGGCTACTCAGATATTATTGAGAAATTACGTAGTCTCGGAGCGGATATTACACTCATTGAAGACTAAACCGTTGAGGTGATTATGAATATTTGGACCAAATTAGCAATGTTTTCTTTTTTTGAAACGGAGCGCTTGTATTTGCGTCCTTTCTTTTTTAGTGACAGTCAAGCATTTTACGAGATTGCTTCCAATCCAGAAAATTTGCAGTTTATTTTTCCCAGTCAATCAAGTTTAGAAGAAAGTCAATACGCACTTGCCAACTATTTTATGAAGGCTCCTCTAGGTGTTTGGGCAATTTGTCTCCAAGGAAATCAGGAAATGATTGGCTCTATTAAATTTGAAAAGATTGATGAAATCAAAAAAGAAGCAGAAATTGGTTATTTCTTAAAAAAAGATTCTTGGTCACAAGGTTATATGACAGAAGTAGTTACCAAACTTTGTCAGCTTTCCTTTGAAGAATTTGGTTTAAAACAATTATCCATCATCACTCATCTGGAGAATCAGGCTAGTCAAAAAGTAGCCTTAAAATCGGGATTTAGTCTCGTCCGACAGTTTAAGGGGAGCGACCGCTATACACGAAAAATGAGAGACTATCTTGAATTTCGATATATAAAAGGAGAATTCAATGAGTAAACACCAGGAAATCTTGTCCTATCTGGAAGAGTTGCCAATTGGGAAAAGAGTTAGTGTTCGCAGTATCTCTAATCATCTAGGTGTTAGTGATGGAACCGCCTACCGAGCTATCAAAGAAGCTGAAAATCGTGGCATCGTTGAAACTCGACCACGTAGTGGAACCATACGAGTTAAGCCAAAAAAAGTGGCTATTGAACGGCTAACCTATGCTGAAATTGCTGAAGTCACCTCCTCTGAAGTTTTAGCCGGCCAGGAAGGGCTAGAGAGAGAGTTTAGCAAATTTTCCATTGGGGCCATGACAGAGCAGAATATACTGTCCTATCTCCATGATGGTGGTCTTGTGATCGTAGGTGACCGTACTCGTATTCAACTTCTAGCCTTGGAAAATGAAAATGCGGTCCTCGTTACAGGTGGTTTTCATGTTCAGGATGATGTTCTTGAGTTGGCCAATAAAAAAAATATTCCAGTCCTGAGAAGTAAACATGATACTTTTACAGTAGCAACCATGATTAACAAGGCCCTTTCAAATGTTCAAATCAAAACTGATATTCTGACAGTTGAAAAGCTCTATCGTCCCAGTCATGAGTATGGTTTTTTGAGAGAAACAGATACAGTCAAAGACTATCTAGACTTAGTTCGTAAGAACAGAAGTAGCCGTTTTCCAGTCGTTAACCAACACCAAGTGGTTGTTGGGGTTGTTACTATGCGTGACGCAGGAGACAAATCCCCCAGCACGACGATTGACAAGGTGATGACGCGCAGTATCTTCGTAACAGGATTGGCGACCAATATTGCCAATGTCAGTCAACGAATGATTGCAGAAGATTTTGAGATGGTTCCCGTTGTCAGAAGCAACCAAACCCTACTCGGTGTCGTAACACGACGAGATGTCATGGAAAAGATGAGCCGTTCACAAGTTTCAGCTTTGCCAACTTTTTCAGAGCAAATTGGGCAGAAGCTCTCTTATCATCATGACGAAGTTGTCATTACTGTTGAGCCCTTCATGTTGGAGAAAAATGGTGTCCTTGCTAATGGAGTCTTGGCTGAAATCCTCAACCATATGACACAAGACCTCGTTGTGAATAGCGGACGCAATCTCATCATTGAACAGATGTTGATTTATTTCTTGCAGGCTGTACAGATAGATGATACTTTGCGGATTCAGGCTCGCATTATTCATCATACAAGACGCTCAGCTATTATTGATTACGATATTTATCATGGTCATCAGATTGTATCAAAAGCAAATGTTACAGTGAAAATCAATTAGAATCTAGGAGAAAAAATGATAACTTTAAAATCAGCACGTGAAATCGAAGCCATGGACAAAGCTGGTGATTTCCTAGCAAGTATCCATATCGGCTTACGTGATTTGATTAAGCCAGGCGTGGATATGTGGGAAGTAGAAGAGTATGTTCGTCGCCGATGCAAAGAGGAGAATTTCCTTCCTCTACAGATTGGGGTAGATGGTGCAGTCATGGATTACCCCTATGCCACTTGCTGCTCTCTCAACGACGAAGTAGCTCACGCTTTTCCACGTCATTACATTTTAAAAGATGGCGATTTGCTCAAGGTTGACATGGTACTGGGTGGTCCGATTGCCAAATCCGACCTCAATGTGTCAAAACTCAACTTCAATAATGTTGAGCAAATGAAAAAATACACGCAAAGTTATACTGGTGGTTTAGCAGATTCGTGCTGGGCTTATGCGGTTGGTACACCCTCTGAAGAAGTGAAAAACTTGATGGACGTGACCAAGGAAGCTATGTACAGAGGGATTGAGCAAGCAGTTGTTGGAAATCGTATCGGAGATATCGGTGTAGCGATTCAAGAATACGCTGAAAGTCGTGGTTATGGTGTCGTGCGTGATTTGGTTGGTCACGGAGTTGGTCCAACTATGCACGAGGAGCCAATGGTCCCTAACTACGGTGTTGCAGGTCGTGGTCTTCGTCTCCGTGAAGGAATGGTACTGACCATTGAACCCATGATCAATACTGGAGATTGGGAAATTGATACAGATATGAAGACTGGCTGGGCTCATAAGACTATTGATGGTGGCCTATCTTGCCAATATGAACACCAGTTCGTGATTACCAAAGATGGACCTGTTATCTTGACCAGTCAAGGTGAAGAAGGAACTTATTAGAACGATAAAAGGGAGCTTAGCTCCTTTTTTGTGTCAAATGTAGATAAAATAAACAAGCGTAGCAAACTTCTTACAATTTTTTTCTTTTATAGTAAAATAAGATTAGAATTTTGAGAAAGTAGGTAATTCGTTGGAGTCGATTATATTTCTAGTATCCGTTTTTTTAGCAGGTATTCTGTCCTTCTTTTCACCCTGCATCTTTCCTTTGCTACCTGTCTATGCTGGTATTTTACTGGATGATCAGGGAAATTCGAAAAGCTTTCGCTTTTTTGGAAGAAACGTTGCATGGTCAGGTTTAATTCGAACCTTGTGCTTTGTTGCAGGAATCTCCCTCATTTTCTTTATTTTAGGATTTGGAGCTGGATTCCTAGGGCACATGCTCTATGCTGACTGGTTTCGTTATCTTATGGGAATAGTCATTATTCTTTTAGGGCTTCACCAGATGGAAATCTTGCATTTCAATAAACTGGAAGTTCAAAAGACAGTCACCTTCAAACAATCCAAGTCGAATCACTATCTGTCAGCCTTTTTACTTGGGATAACCTTTAGTTTTGGTTGGACCCCTTGTATCGGACCAGTCTTAAGTTCAGTCTTGGCCCTAGCAGCTTCAGGTGGCAATGGTGCTTGGCAAGGAGCCGTGTTAACATTAGTATACACATTGGGAATGGCCCTTCCTTTCATTGTTTTGGCCTTGGCTTCGGGCTGGATTATGCCCTATTTTAGTAAATTAAAACCCCATATGATTCTACTAAAGAAAATCGGGGGAGCTTTGATTATTTTGATGGGATTATTATTAATGCTAGGGCAGTTAAATGCCTTGTCAGGAATTCTTGGATAAAAGGAGAAAAAATGAAAAAAGTTATTTTTGCTGGATTGAGCCTCATGTCTCTATTCTTGTTGATTGCCTGTGGTGAAAAAGAAACCAAACAGACAAGCAGTCCAAAACAACCCGCTGTACAACAAATCGCAGTCGGTAAGGATGCGCCAGACTTCACCTTGCAGTCTATGGATGGCAAAGAAGTGAAGTTATCAGACTATAAAGGGAAAAAGGTCTATTTGAAATTCTGGGCTTCTTGGTGTGGTCCTTGTCGAAAGAGTATGCCAGAGTTGATGGAATTAGCTGCAAAACAAGATCGAGACTTTGAAATTTTGAGTGTCATTGCACCTGGTCTACAAGGTGAAAAAACGGTTCAAGACTTTCCAAAATGGTACCAAGAACAAGGCTACAAGGATATTCCAGTTCTATATGATACGCAAGCAACTACCTTCCAAGCCTACCAAGTTCGTAGTATTCCAACAGAATACTTGATTGACAGTCAGGGTAAAATCGGAAAAATCCAATTTGGTGCTATTAGCAATGCTGATGCAGAAGCAGCTTTTAAAGAAATGAAATAAAGAAAAAATCGCGATTGTTCGCGATTTTTTTATAGCTTCTCATTGATAAAGCGGATAAAACGATTCCACCAAACCTTTAAAAAGAAGGCTTTTTCTACTTTCTTTTCAGCGACCATTTCAAAAGAAGGTTTTTCAGAAGTGAGATAACCTTGACCGACCAAATCCTGATCGTCATAGGTTAGAGTACCGACAACCTTGCCTTCTTCCAGTGGGGCTATTTCTGATTTTGGTGTGAATTGAAGAGTTGATGTTGCTTCACTTCCAACTCGTTGGACGATTGCAATATCTGACTTAGCAATTGCAGCTACCTTATCTTCTTTCCCGTCAAGTACTGTCACTTTACTATCTTTATAGGTTTCGCCTTTCTGAACGACAGTTTTTAAAGCAAAGTTCGCAGAAACATAATCTAAAAGTGAAGAAGTTACAGTAAAACGTGCATAAGGGTTGCTATCTTGTTGGTCCGCATTTAAAACAACCGTAATGATACGCATTCCTTTTTCAACGGTTGTTCCAACGAAAGAGGCACCGGCTTTGTCGGTAGTACCTGTTTTCAAACCGTCGACACCACCACGATAGGCTGGCATTCCTTCCAACATATAGTTGGTTGAGTGAATTTCA
Source organism: uncultured Streptococcus sp. (assembly GCA_934229205.1). Classification (GTDB taxonomy): domain Bacteria; phylum Bacillota; class Bacilli; order Lactobacillales; family Streptococcaceae; genus Streptococcus. The sequence continues at coordinate 5,731 of CAKQDJ010000004.1, read as the reverse complement.
AGTCCAGCAAAAGTAGAAGTTGGCTTTTTAGTGATTTCCAAAACTTGAGGATAATCTCGGATGAGATTACGAGCGACGATTGCAACGTCGTATGCACTCAACTTGTTTTCATCGTCTTTTTTAGAACCAGGATAGATATTATCGCCAAGGGTCTCATTATTTAAACCAGTAGTGTTTACAATAGTTGCATCTTGGATTCCCCATTCAAGAAGTTTAGCCCTCATCTTGTCTACAAAGTCTTTCTCAGAACCAGCAATCTTTTCTGCTAGCGCAATCGCAGCGCTGTTTGCACTGGATACCATTGTAGCCTCTAATAGTTGTTCAACAGTATAATTTCGAGCTTCCATAGGGACGTTACTGGCCTCAGAATTAGTTGTAAGTTTGTAAGGATAGTCCGAAATATCGACAGGTGTAGATAGACTGATAGTCCCTTGTTCCAAGGCCTCATAGACCAAATAGACTGTAACCAGTTTGGTAATAGAAGCAATTTCTACAGGCTGATTTGCATCTTTCTCGTAGAGGATTTTTCCAGTTGTAGCCTCGACAGCAATGGCATGTTTAGCAGCAACGTCAAACTCCTGAGCAGAAACAGTAGAAGCTGTTCCAAAAACAAAAAGTGTTATAAAAGATAAAATTATTTTTTTCATATTAGCTTTATTTTATCATAAAGAAAAAAAATATTCTCGCTTTTTTACCAAAGCCATCTTATCTTTTTCAGAAATATGATAAAATAGAGAGAAGGAGGATACCTATGTTCCGTAGAAACAAATTATTTTTTTGGACAGCTGAAATTTTATTATTAACACTCATTTTCTATCTTTGGAGAGAAATGGGAGCGATTATTACTCCTTTCGTGACGGTTGTGAATACCATCATGATTCCATTTTTGTTAGGTGGATTTTTTTACTACATTACCAATCCAATCGTTACCTTTTTGGAAAAGAGATGTAAGATTAATCGTCTAATTGGTGTCTTGGTCACTCTCTGTGCTTTAATTGGTGCTATCGTTGTAGGCGTTGTTTATCTCTTACCGATTCTGATTAATCAGTTGACCAGCTTGATTATTTCTAGTCAAAACATCTATAGTAGACTACAAGATTTAATCATTGATTTGTCGATGAACCCTATTTTCCAGAATATCGATATTCAACAAACAATTCAACAGTTAAATCTCTCCTATGTGGATATCCTACAGAATATTCTTAACAGCGTCAGCAACAGTTTAGGAAGCGTTCTTTCAGCCTTGTTTAGCACGGTTCTGATTCTCATTATGACCCCTGTATTTTTGGTTTATTTCTTGTTGGATGGTCATAAGTTGCTACCTATGTTGGAACGAACTGTTTTAAAACATGATAAATTAAATCTCTCTAGCCTCTTAACTAATCTCAATGCAACCATAGCGCGCTACATCAGTGGAATTGCAATTGATGCCGTTATTATCGGATGTTTAGCCTATATCGGCTATAGCGTTATCGGATTAAAGTACGCCCTTGTTTTTGCTATTTTCTCTGGAATCGCAAATTTGATTCCTTATGTCGGTCCAAGTATCGGCTTGATTCCAATGGTGATTGCCAATGTGTTCACGGATCCTCATCGTATGTTGATTGCGGTTGCTTATATGCTTATTATTCAACAGATTGATGGAAATGTTCTCTATCCACGTATCGTTGGAGGGGTTATGAAAGTACACCCGATTACGATTTTGGTACTCCTCTTACTGTCAAGTAATATCTACGGCGTCATAGGGATGATTGTAGCAGTGCCAACCTATTCTATTCTCAAAGAAATCACTAAGTTCTTGGCGAAATTATATGAAAATCATAAGGAAGCTAAAGAACTGGAAAAATCAGAATCTATTTAGAATCAGGGGAACCTGATTTTTTTGTGAGCATAATACCGCTAGAATGAAATAAGCTTGAATTGTATAAAGAAGCAGAAGAACAGCACTTTGTAAGATTCAGATTAATTCATAAAATATGGGTAAAACACTTGCAATTTAGCAGAAATTTGATAAAATAGTAAGGAAAGTTAGACTGTATTGCCTACTGTCTATCTATAAAATATATTTTATTGGAGGCTTTTACTCAAATGGCAAAAGAAAAATACGATCGTAGTAAACCACACGTTAACATTGGTACTATCGGACACGTTGACCACGGTAAAACTACTTTGACTGCAGCTATCACAACTGTTTTGGCACGTCGCTTGCCTTCAGCAGTTAACCAACCTAAAGACTATGCGTCTATCGATGCTGCTCCAGAAGAACGCGAACGCGGTATCACTATCAACACTGCGCACGTTGAGTATGAAACTGCAAAACGTCACTATGCTCACATCGACGCTCCAGGACACGCGGACTACGTTAAAAACATGATCACTGGTGCCGCTCAAATGGACGGAGCTATCCTTGTAGTAGCTTCAACTGACGGACCAATGCCACAAACTCGTGAACACATCCTTCTTTCACGTCAAGTTGGTGTTAAACACCTTATCGTCTTCATGAACAAAATTGACTTGGTAGACGACGAAGAATTGCTTGAATTGGTTGAAATGGAAATCCGTGACCTCTTGTCAGAATACGACTTCCCAGGCGACGATCTTCCAGTTATCCAAGGTTCAGCTCTTAAAGCACTTGAAGGTGATACTAAATATGAAGACATCATCATGGAATTGATGGATACTGTTGATGAGTACATCCCAGAACCAGAACGTGATACAGATAAACCATTGCTTCTCCCAGTCGAAGACGTATTCTCAATCACTGGACGTGGTACTGTTGCTTCAGGACGTATCGACCGCGGTACTGTTCGTGTCAACGACGAAATCGAAATCGTTGGTATCAAAGACGAAACTAAAAAAGCAGTTGTTACTGGTGTTGAAATGTTCCGTAAACAACTTGATGAAGGTCTTGCCGGAGATAACGTAGGTGTACTTCTTCGTGGTATTCAACGTGACGAAATCGAACGTGGACAAGTTATCGCTAAACCAGGTTCAATCAATCCACACACTAAATTCAAAGGTGAAGTCTACATCCTTACTAAAGAAGAAGGTGGACGTCACACTCCATTCTTCAACAACTACCGCCCACAATTCTACTTCCGTACTACTGACGTTACAGGTTCAATCGAACTTCCAGCAGGTACTGAAATGGTAATGCCTGGTGATAACGTGACTATCGACGTTGAGTTGATCCACCCAATCGCCGTAGAACAAGGTACTACATTCTCTATCCGTGAGGGTGGACGTACTGTTGGTTCAGGTATGGTTACAGAAATCGAAGCTTAATTCGATTAAGTTCCCAGAAGAACAATTATTTAAGTCAGACACTAAAAGAATCTTGCCTTGCAAGGTTCTTTTTTTGTTCTTGATCTATTTAAAGTGCTCCTACTCTAGCAGTATAATCGTTTTTTTGGTATAATAAAGGTTATGGAAATCGAAAAAACCAATCGTATGAATGCGCTTTTTGAATTTTATGCTGCGCTTTTGACAGATAAGCAGATGAATTATATTGAACTCTACTATGCTGATGACTACAGTCTTGCTGAGATTGCTGAAGAGTTCGGTGTCAGTCGTCAAGCTGTTTATGATAATATCAAGCGGACGGAAAAGATTCTAGAAGATTATGAGATGAAACTGCACATGTATTCGGACTACATTGTCCGCAGTCAGATTTTTGACCAGATCTTGGAGCGTTATCCCAAGGATGACTTTCTGCAGGAGCAGATAGAAGTTTTAACAAGCATTGATAATAGAGAATAAGTGTGGGAAGTATAGTCATCTACAAAGGTATACCCTGTACACTATTAGCTGCTGAGGACCCTTTTCCCATAAGACTACAAATCTTCTCACCTGATTCTATCTCCCGAGCTTTTCAAGAGGGATTTAGCTGTTGGGGATATCCAAATGAGATAATGAAAGAAGTCACTCCAGAAGAACTTGTTTGTTTACAAGATTTTGGACGTTTTCCACCGAATTAATGAAACATAGGAGAAAAAAATGGCATTTGAAAGTTTAACAGAACGTTTACAGAACGTCTTTAAAAATCTACGTAAAAAGGGAAAAATTTCTGAGGCTGATGTCCAAGAAGCAACCAAAGAGATTCGTTTGGCCTTGCTGGAAGCTGACGTTGCCTTGCCTGTTGTAAAGGATTTTATCAAGAAGGTTCGTGAGCGTGCAGTAGGGCACGACGTCATTGATACCCTTAATCCAGCACAACAGATTATCAAAATCGTTGATGAGGAATTGACAGCCATTTTAGGATCTGATACGGCTGAAATTATCAAGTCACCTAAGATTCCTACGATTATTATGATGGTCGGTTTGCAAGGGGCTGGTAAAACGACCTTTGCTGGTAAGCTGGCTAATAAACTCAAGAAGGAAGAAAATGCTCGTCCTTTGATGATTGCGGCGGATATTTATCGTCCAGCAGCCATCGATCAGCTGAAAACACTTGGACAGCAGATTGATGTTCCTGTTTTCGCTCTTGGAACAGAAGTACCAGCTGTTGAGATTGTTCGACAAGGTTTGGAGCAAGCACAAGCCAATCATAACGACTATGTCTTAATCGATACGGCAGGTCGTTTACAGATTGATGAACTTCTCATGAATGAGCTTCGTGACGTAAAAGCATTGGCCCAACCAAACGAAATTCTACTCGTAGTGGACGCCATGATTGGTCAGGAAGCGGCTAATGTTGCCCGTGAGTTTAATGCTCAGTTAGAAGTGACTGGTGTTATCCTTACCAAGATTGATGGGGATACTCGTGGTGGTGCGGCTTTGTCTGTTCGCCACATCACTGGTAAACCTATCAAGTTCACTGGTACGGGTGAAAAGATTACAGATATCGAAACCTTCCACCCAGACCGTATGTCAAGCCGTATCCTTGGCATGGGGGATATGCTGACCTTGATTGAGAAAGCTTCTCAGGAATACGATGAGCAGAAAGCCCTTGAAATGGCTGAAAAGATGCGTGAAAACACCTTTGATTTCAATGATTTCATTGATCAATTGGATCAGGTGCAAAACATGGGGCCAATGGAAGACTTGCTCAAGATGATTCCAGGTATGGCTAACAACCCTGCCCTTCAAAATATGAAGGTGGATGAGCGCCAGATTGCGCGCAAACGTGCCATCGTATCTTCCATGACACCTGAAGAACGTGAAAACCCTGATTTGTTAAATCCAAGTCGTCGCCGTCGTATCGCTGCAGGTTCTGGAAATACCTTTGTCGAAGTCAATAAATTCATCAAAGACTTTAACCAGGCTAAACAGCTTATGCAAGGTGTCATGTCTGGGGATATGAACAAGATGATGAAGCAGATGGGAATCAATCCAAATAACCTTCCTAAAAATATGCCAAATATGGGAGGGATGGATATGTCTGCCCTTGAAGGCATGATGGGACAAGGTGGAATGCCGGATATGTCAGGTCTCGGAGGAGCAGGCATGCCAGATATGACCCAGATGTTTGGTGGCGGACTTAAAGGTAGAATTGGCGAATTCGCCATGAAACAGTCTATGAAACGCATGGCCAACAAAATGAAAAAAGCGAAGAAGAAACGCAAATAAAAAAAGGAAAGCAGAAATGCTTTCCCTGCATATAAAAAAGAACTCTGAATCTGATTCAGAGTTCTTTTTAAGTGCGATTGGCCTATTCCCACTCAACGGTTGCAGACTCCTTGAGAATCGCTATATAATAGGCTTTTTAAGGAGTTAGTAATTCTTTGGTGGG